>CAZHQG010000035.1:0-25290 GCA_964534275.1 uncultured Binatia bacterium (SeqCode)
TCCGCCTCCAGCGCCTGCCGCCACGGGAGCTTGCGGCGCACTTCCACCCTCGATCACGGCTGGTGCCATCACTTTCCCTGGCCCCACCCCGCCGGGGCGCACGCCTCCAGCCTGCGCACCACCTGCAACCGCGATACTGCCTGGCACGCCCGTTACGCTCAGGCGCTGCCCGTTCGAGTTGGAGGCGATCACGTTGGACAAGTTGACACCACACGTTCGCCCGCCGGCATTCGGCGACACGCGAAACTGGCAGCAAAAGAGTTGCCGCACGTTGGCTGGAATCGGAGAGACGTCGTTTAAACTTACCAAAAGGGCACGCAGGCGACCCTCGCTCAGCACGCGCGTCTGGAACGTGCTGCGCTTGGTCTCGGAGTTCATCACGCATGCGGCCTGATCGCCAGAGCTTCGATCGACACTCAAGCACGAAGAGTCCCAAAACAAGTCGAGTTGAACCCCAGCTACGGTGCCATCGTTATCCGGCAAGTACACGCATACGTCGGGCGTGTCTCCCGGCGAGGCACTTGCTCCTTGCACTTGCACCGTCAACCCCATCGCTGACTCACTAGCGAACCATGCCGCTCCCACCACCACGGCTACGATCCATCTTCGTGCGCTCATCGGTCACTCCTCTTGTACTGCATCTTCCCTGCCTGAGTTCCTCCCGGTTCACAACTCGCTATACCGAAACAGCCGCATACCAACCGCAAACGACACGGCCCCGTAGGCCACTAGGAAGGCCAACTTTGGGGCCACTTCGAGCAAGGTGCGATCCCGGAGCATCACGTCATGGATGGCAAACATGGACCAGGTTGTCATCAGTCCGTGCGCCAAGGTTTGCATCCACTTTGGTTGCTCGTAAAACGGCCACCAACAACCTCCGAGTGCTGCCAGGATAAATACCGCGGACAATCCCACCGGAATGATTTGCTCGCGCGTGCGCGCCAGTGCCGCGACGATCATGCTGAAACAAGCCATGGAAAACACGATGCACATCGCCACCACGACCATCGCGATCGGCGAGCGGCCCAGACTCAACCCATACACGACGTGCCCAAAGCCAAGCAGAATGAGCAACTGCGTCGTGCCGACCACCAAGCGGGCAGCAAGTTTCCCACCGAGCACGGTGAACGGAGAAACTGGAGCCACGGCTAATCGTCGTGTCGTGCCCCACACTTCTTCGTCGCGCAAGCCAAACGCCACGCTGAACACCAGACTCAGCAGGACGAACATCACGCTAAACCCCGGAATGTTCTGTTCGAGCGAGGTGAACTTCAAACGTTTCCCCGTGAGGCTCCGCTCTTCGAGCGTCAGCAGCTCTTCTTCGAACGGGTCCCCCAAAGAGGCCGCTTCGCGGTCGGCCAGCAAAAAGATCACTTTGATCGCTTGCAGCTCGGCCCACTGAGCCGGATCGGTGAGCAGCTCGATTTTGCTTGGCTTGTTCGTCAAGTAACGCTTGCTGAGTCCGGCCGGCAGTACCAACATGGCCGGCGCTTTGTTCTCCACGGCAACGAGCCGCTCCGCGGTGGCGCGATCCACTTCGCGCACGTCGAGATGCTCCCGGAATACCTTGATCAACGCGTTCGCTACAGGGCCTTGGTCTTCGTTCACGATCGGAAACAGAATACTTTGGGTACCGATTTCCGACTGCGTCTCGGCCACGACCAAGATGATGATGATTGGCACGACGAGCAGCGACACCAAGGCAGAGCGGTCGCGCGCGATCAGGCGCAAGTCTTTCAACATCACACGGAGCAGTTTCACAGCTCGTCCTCTGCGCCGGTACCGCCCGGACCATACTTTCGCCGCATCCGGGCGAGAAGTTCCGCTGGACTTTCCTTCGCCAGCAGCCGACTCAACTGCCGGCGGAAGTTCGTCGTGAGACTCAAGTCTTCGATCTGGATGTCGGTCGCCTTCCAGTCGTCGCCATCTCGGCGCATACGGTAAGTTACCGCGAATTCGTCGCGCGGGGTGATAATCTTCGTTTCCACTCGCGCTTGAGTGCCTTGCACTTCCTCCCCGACGTACCCGAAATCCGGCTTTTCGAAGAGCAGGAGCTTTTGCACGTAGGTTCGCTGAAACAGTTCCCGAAAGAGTTGCAAGAACTCCTGTCGCTGCGCTGGGGAAAACTTCTCCCAGTGCTCGCCCAACGCTTCCCGCCCCATCGTGTCCGTGTCGAGAAAGGTTTTCAGTAAGGCCGATAGGTCCGCCAATTTTTCGTTATGGGTCTTCGGACTGTCGACGATGCGCCGAGCTTCTTCCAGCACCGCGCGTGTACGCTCCATGGGGGAGGGCGCACCCATTACGTTGCCGAGTGGCGCTAGCAGCCCGAGCAATACCCAGCTTACCCGGAGCCAGCTTCGCATCAGTCTCGCAACTCCTTGCCAGTGAGCTGCAGGAACAAGTTCTCCAAGCTCAGCGGAGCAATCTCGACGGTGACCCGATCGGCAAACCGATACAAGCACTGATGCAACGGTCCCAACGCCAACACTGCTTTGCTGACAAACAACCGAATGCCCCCGTCCAATTGCTCCATGCGGCACACCCCGGGAACTGCTTGCAAACCAGAGCAATCGAAACTTTCCGGCAAACCGCGGATGTCGATCACTTCCGAGCAACCGGCCTCGGTAAGCAACTCCATCAGGGGGCCGAGGGCAATGATCCGACCTTCGTCCATGATCCCGATGCGATCGCACAGTTTCTCCGCCTCTTCCATGTAATGCGTCGTGTACAAAATGGCCTTTCCCGCATCCCGCAGTGCGCGCACGATGGAAAAAATTTTTTCGCGGGAGTGCGGATCGACCCCTACCGTCGGCTCGTCGAGCAGAACCAATTTAGGGTCGTGAACGAGGCTGACAGCCAGATTCAGGCGGCGCTTCATTCCCCCGGAGAACTCCGCCACTGGCTCGCTTTGGCGATTCTCGAGGCCAACCAACTCCAGTAGCTCCGTGGCGCGCCGCTCGAGTGTGTCTCGCGGCACACCGTACATGCGGCCGAAAAATTTGATGTTTTCGCGCGCAGTCAACTGCGGGTACACCGACACTTCTTGGGGCACCAAACCGATTAGCTCCCGAACCCTTCGGGTTTCCTTGCACACGGAGTGTCCGAAGACGAAGGCATCGCCTGCTGTCGGGCGCAATTGCGTCGCAATCATCGAGATCGTGGTTGTTTTCCCGGCGCCGTTCGGTCCCAACAGCCCAAACACCTCTCCCGTGTGGATGGCAAAGCTCAGATCCTCCACAGCAACCAAGCTTCCGTACACCTTGCGCAACTGCCGCGCTTGCAACGCGACGGCGGCGGTTTCTGGCGTTGCGGCAGTCGTCGTCTCCATAGTGGTTCCAGGAGCGCAGGTGGTTCCGCGTACCGGAGCCGTTCCAACGCGAGTCGGCAAAGCCATTGTTTCCACGAGCGGTGCATGGTTCAAGCAGAATCCTTCGGTGGAGAAAAGGCCTATGCGGAAAGAGAGGAACACAGCCAAGAGCGCTGCGAACCGTGCCGGAGCACGACAAATCCAACCGCAACGACCGAGGATGTTTGCCGTCCGACGAATCGGCACCTTCGGCCGGCAATGCTGCCGTGCAGTTCTTTTCTGTTTCGTTTTCGGGATCGGCACTCATGTTGCCGCTGCCCAAGAACCACCCCCCTTATCCCTTGCGGACTGCATCCGCTCCGCGTTGGAGCACGATCCCGACTTGCAAGCGGCCTCTGCAGAAGTGGCAGCCGCGCGCGCACGGCTAGACCAAGCGGCAGCAGGACGCTTCGGGGAAGCCGAATACCGTCAAGTGTTAGGCTTCGTGCCCGAAGCCAAGGGAGATATCCTCGACCCGCCGAAACAAAACCGACAGGCAGTGCTGCAAAACCTCGGGCCTTTCACACAGCTCGAGGTCATGGTCCACATTCCCCTTTGGACGTTCGGCAAGTTGCAAGCGGCGCTGCAAGCGGCACAAGAAGGACTCAGCGCACAGCATGCCCAAGACGCTTCGCGACGTGCGGAGGTCGTACTGAACGTCAAACGTTTGTACTACAGTGTTTTGCTCACCGATCAGTTGGCCGGCATTCTCGACGAGATGCTCGACAACATGGATAAGGCAATCCGCAAGGTTCAAGAGCGCCTCGCAAGTGGATCGACAACAGTCACCGAGATCGATCTGCTGAAACTTCGCACTGGAAGGGCCAAGCTTGCGCGGGGGGTTGCCGAAGTTCGGGCCTCGGCGGCACTCACACGCAAGGCGCTCGCACGGGCCATCGGCCAGAACCTGCAATCCGACCTGCGACTCGCCGACCGCCGACTGGATCCGGCGCCCGTGAAGCTCGAGCCCGTGGAGTCGTATGTCGAAGAGGCGCGGCGCAGCCGACCAGAAGCAGCCCAAATTGCCCACGGCATTGCGGCCCAGGCTGCCAAGGTAGAAATGGAACGCGCCGAAATGTTCCCCACGCTGTTTCTCAGCACAGGGTTCCAATACGCAGTGGCTCCCAACCGAACGACGCAAAAGAATCCGTTTGCCGCAGAAGATTTTAACTATTCGCGCCCGGTCGGGCTTCTCGGTCTCCGTTGGGAACTCGACATTTGGCGCAAACAAGCGAAATTGGCAGAGGCGCAAGCCGACTTGGCACGCCTCCAAGCCCAGCAGCGCAGCGCTCTCACTGGCCTCGAGCTCGAGGTCCACCGTGCATACGGCCAAGTTGTGCAAGCTCGCGAGGCGATGGAGGCAACGGCCGACGGCCGCAAGGCTGGCCGGACTTTGCTTGTGGCCACCGTGAGCAACTTCGATCTGGGCATTGGCGAAGCAGAGGAACTCTTCAAGTCGCTGGGAATTTACACGGAAGCCAGCACGGACTATTTCCGTGCCGTACACGATTTCAATGTCGCGGTAGCCGAGCTCAGCCGGGCCGTGGGCCGGGAACTTCTCCCTCTGAACTACTGAGGTCGGTCCCGTCTCGCACCGCAAGCAACCACGCGCACGTCCGAGCGAAGAGTTCCAGGGACAGGCCGCGGCAGGAAGTGGATCCCTCGATCAAGGCACCCCCGATCAGCCTGGTACGCTTGCTGGTGAGCGGGTACCCCTTTGGCTAGCTTGGTGACTCCATCGATGGACCTGACGATGCGCGCCAGTGCCCCGACTACGAGCCAAGTGTGTGCACTTTTGATCGTATTTGTTGCAGGTTGCGCGGGACTGCAAAGCCCCGCGGAGCCCGAGGTGCAATCGCGCCGCCGCGCGGTTCTAGAAGAACGGAATCGGTTGAGCGTTGCAGCCGAAGACTGGCCCGAGCCGGCGACCTCGCAAGCCTCCTTGCAAGAGGAGCCGGTTTCCATAGGGACCCCTCCCCCAACCGCCGAGCTAGCGCTGGAGCCGAACCAACCGTCACCCACGCCCACATCCTCGCAAGGGGAAGCAACACAGCCAGGAGAGGAGCAAGAGCTGCAGGGCGCGGCGGTGGCCTCGCAAACAGGTTTTGCGATGGAAGAATCGGTTGCCAGCCTCATTCGCGCCGACACGCCCCCGCAAGTTGCTGCAGCGCTGCGCTGTGTGGAGCAAGGGCGGACCTTTCTGCAAAAAGGCCAACTGCAGGCGGCTAGAGAATGGTTCGAGCGTGCCCTCACACTCGACGGCAACAACCCCTACGCATATTTCTTCCTAGCGCAACTGGCGCGACGTTCTGGCCGCGAGGATCAAGCCGATGCGTTTCTCGAGCGTGCGGCAACTCTGGCCTCCCGGGCGCCCAATACGTGGCGCAGTCGTATTTTGTCGCTCCGCGGGGAAGTCCTCGAAGCGGTGGGGCGCTTTCCCGAAGCACGACAAGCGTACCGCGATGCCGCTGCCCTCGACCCGAACAACGCCGGGGCGCGAGCAGGCCTAGCGCGCCTGAGCACCCCGAACTAGGTTGGGAGGCTCCAAGATGCGGATTTTGGCGATCGAGAGTTCTTGTGACGACACATCCACGGCTGTGGTGGAAGACGGACGTGTGCGGTCGAACATCGTCCTGTCGCAAGACGAGGTTCACCGGCCGTACGGGGGAGTCGTGCCCGAACTGGCGTCGCGCTCGCACATGCGCGCCATTTTGCCACTGATCGAAGCGGCTTTAGACCGTTCCGGACTGACCCTCGAAGACATCGACGCCGTGGTCGCGACCTACGGTCCCGGGCTCGTGGGGAGTCTCCTCGTGGGCCTGAACGCAGGGAAAGCCCTCGCATTTGCGCGCGGTCTTCCGTTCCTTGGCGTCAATCATCTCGAGGGCCACTTGCTGTCGCCGCAGATCGAAGAGGAGCTGCCTTTCCCGTACGTCGGCTTGCTGGTGAGCGGCGGGCACACAAGCTTGTATTTCGCGGAGGACTTGGGCGTTTACCGCCACCTTGGAAGCACGCGCGACGATGCTGCGGGTGAGGCCTTCGACAAGGTGGCCAAGCTTCTGGGCCTGGGGTTCCCCGGAGGGAAAGCGATCGACGACTTGGCACGCAAAGGAGACCCCTACGCAATCTCGTTTCCGCGCGCTCGGCTGAAGTCGCGGGGAAACGGGGCGGAGTTCGACTTCAGCTTCAGCGGCATCAAGACCGCCGTCGCGTTATGGCTCGAGGAACACCCGGCAGACAGCGATACGGCCCGGGCAGATGTTGCCGCAAGTTTTCAAGAAGCCGTGGTCGACATGCTCCTAGAAACGAGCTTCGCAGCGCTGCGAGCAGTTGGCTGCAACCAGTTTGCCATCGCCGGTGGTGTTTCGGCTAACTCCCGTTTGCGAGCACGTGCTGCCGCCTTGGCAGCCGAGTGCGGGGTACGCCT
Source organism: uncultured Binatia bacterium (SeqCode) (assembly GCA_964534275.1). Taxonomy (GTDB): domain Bacteria; phylum Desulfobacterota; class Binatia; order HRBIN30; family HRBIN30; genus HRBIN30. The sequence goes on from CAZHQG010000035.1 coordinate 6,774, forward strand.
GATCATTCCGCCCATGCGTTACTGCACGGACAATGCGGCAATGATTGGCTACGCTGGGTGGCAGCGGCTTGCTCGTGGCGAGCAGCACGATCTCGACCTGAATGCTTACGCGGACCTCACGCTTTAATCGCACCCCGGCTCGTTCCAGCGAAAACACGAGCCCAAGCGCCGCTCCGACAGAGGCACCCGCAAAAGTTGAGCTTTGCGGCTCGGTGCGTGCGGCTCTGGCAGAAGTGGGCCGTGAGCCGAACAAAGCACTCGGCCAACACTTCTTGGCCCAGCCGGCAATCGCAAGGAAAATTGCTTCCGTCGCCAATGTCACCGGAAAGCACACGGTCGAAATCGGGCCCGGGTTAGGAGCACTCACGCAGTTTCTTCTCGATGCGCAGGGCCTGTGGCTAATTGAACTCGACCACGTGCTTGCGAACCGGCTGCAGCGACTCCTCCGCGACTTCCGGCACGTCGCCATCGTGCAAGCAGATGCGTTGGCAATCGATTGGCGGAAGTTCTTACGGGACAAGGCGCCCGTGACGGTCGTTGGCAACCTGCCGTACAACGTCGCCACACCTTTGCTCAGCTCCTTGCTGGAGGTACCCGATTGTCTCGAACGCGTGGTCGCGATGGTGCAACACGAGGTCGCCGAACGGCTCCACGCAGAACCAAGGACAGCTAGTTACTCTGCCCTCTCGGTGCTCACCCAAGCTGTAGCAACTGTGCGCAAGGCGTTCGTTGTCGCTCCGGGCGCCTTCGTGCCCCCACCGAAAGTACACTCGCAAGTGGTGGTGCTCGAGCCCGCGCCTGAACGTGCTGCCCAAATTGCCGACTGGAACGTATTTCGCCGACTCGTACGCACAGTGTTCCGGCAACGGCGGAAGCAACTGCGGAACAGCCTAACGCAAGTCGTTACCGACCCTGCGGAGATCTTGCGTCTAGCTGGCGTGGAACCAACGTGTCGTCCGGAAGAACTCGGCGTCGATGAATTCTGTCAATTGGCCAACGTGATCGTCGAGTATGCCCGAACTTCCTGAGGTCGAGGTTATTCGCCAGAGCCTGGCCGATTCCGTCGGCCGCCACATCGTAGATATAGAGGTTCGCGAATCCCGGCTACGCAAACCTGTCGACGCGATGCGCCTTCGTTCATCGATCGGCCAGCAGATCGTGGGTCTCGACCGGAAAGGCAAGTACTTGATTGCCAGGCTCTCCGACCACCGCATCCTCGTCCTGCACTTTGGGATGAGCGGAACAGTGCGCTTGGTGAAGGGCGCTTGGGCCTGGGATCGACACGATCACGTACAGCTTGTGCTGGATGGCGACCTACGCTGGGTCCTGAACGACCCGCGTCGGTTCGGACTCCTCTGGGTCGGGTCGGAAAGCGAGGCTCCAGAACTCTCCCGTTTGGGTCCCGATGCACTCAGTGCGGAGTTTACGGCGCCCATGTTGTTCGGCGCCACGCGCAGATCCAAGCGCGCGGTGAAAAATGTCCTTCTCGACCAACGGGTGGTTGCTGGTGTCGGGAACATTTACGCCAACGAAGCGCTCTTTCTCGCCGGCATCCGCCCCAGTCGACCCGCACATCGATTGAGCCGACCGGCAGTTGCGCGACTCCACGAAGCCTTACGTGCTACGCTCCGCGAGGCCATTGCTGCGGGCGGAAGCTCGATTGCGGATTTTCGCGACGGTCGGGGACGTACCGGCTACTTCCAGCTGCAGTTTCGGGTCTACGATCGCTGCGGGGAACCGTGCCTACAATGTGGCGGAACCATTCGCCGCGCGGTGCACGCAGGCCGGTCGAGCTTTTACTGTCCCCGTTGCCAGCACTGAGGGCACGTTCGCCGCGCCCCTCTAAGCTTACCGCACCACCAACACCGCGGAGCGTGCATGGCGGATGACCCGCTCGGCAACGCTTCCGAGAAGAAGGTGCTTCAGTCCCGTATGCCCGTGCGTTGCAATGACGATGAGATCGGCGCCTTCCTCTTCTGCAATCCGGATGATCTCGTCCACCGGTGCTCCCTGCCCAATGACGATGCGATAGCGCACAGCGGCAAATTCCTCGCTGCGGGGCACCCGCTCTTCCAGCGCTGCCCGCGCGTCTTCTTGCGCTCGAGCAAGCACGTCGGCACTCAACAGTTCGCCCGGGTAGTACTGGGCGTACAGCGGATTCGGCACGATGACCGGTTCGATCACATGGCACAAGATCACTTCGGCCCCGTGGTCGGCAGCCATGCGGAAGGCGTGCGGAATTGCCCGGTCGCCAGCCTCCGAAAAATCCGTCGTCACCAAAATGCGGCGAAAATTCTCCAGCATGAAGACTCCTTCGTTCAGCCAAGCATGAACATGCCGCCGTCGACCACCAGCACCTGCCCGGTCATCAAGTCGCTGTCCGACGACGCAAGGAAGACGGCTGTACCGGTCAGATCCTCCGGCTGGAGGGGCTTTTTGAGCGCGGTGTACATGACCAACATATCGATCATTTCTGGCGGCACGACGGACTTGGTGGCCTCCGTCAGGGTCACGCCGGGGGCAATCGCATTGACGTTGATGCCCCAGGGACCGAGAGATCCGGCAAAGTACTTCGTAAGCCCGATGACGCCCATTTTCGAGACGCTGTAATGAAACGGTGGCGAGGGCTTGTCCGGATCGGTCGTATCGACCAAGCCAACGTTTCCCATGTAGGCAGCTGTGGATGCCTGATTGATAATTTTGCCTTTTCGCTGGCGTTTCATGTAGGGTTCCACCGCTCGCGTCATCAGCCAAACACCAGTGAGGTTCACGGACAAAATGCGGTTGAAGTATGCGAGGGAGGTATCCTCGCGATTCAGCCCGTAAAAAATTGCTGCGTTGTTCACGAGGATGTCGATGCGCCCGTAGCGCTCGTGCACGCTCTTTGCCGTGTTCCGCACGCTGTCTTCCTGCGACACGTCGGTGTGAACAAACCACGCGTCCGCACCCGTGCCGCGAAGCTCGTCCTCGGTGCGCTTGCCCCACTCGGGGTTGATTTCGGCGATCACGACCTTTGCGCCTTCGGCCGCAAATCGCTGTGCATACGCCCGGCCAATTCCTTGGCCCGCGCCGGTAATGATGGCCACCTTGTCAAGAAGTCGCATATGCCTTTGCCTCCCCTCCCAGCCGCGGGATCACGGGCAAGCGTGCATAGCCGCGGACGTTCGTCGAGTGCACCCGTTCTCGCCGCGATTCGTCGATCTCGTACTGTGGAATTCTCCGCAGGATTTCTTCCAGCGCAACGCGCCCCTCCAACCGTGCCAAGGATGCGCCCAAGCAGAAGTGCGTCCCGATGCCGAACGAAAGGTGCGCTACGGGCGGGCGAAACACGTCGAACTCGTCGGCGCGTTCGATTGCACGCTCGTCGCGATTCGCCGAACCGATCAGGAGCAACACACGCGCGCCCGCTGGGATGGTGACCCCGTGGAGAGACACGTCACGCGTGACGAGCCTCGCGAGCATTTGCGTGGAATTGTCGAACCGCACGACTTCCTCCACGGCGTCCGCAATGCGCTGCGGCTCCCGCACCAACCGCGCTCGCTGCTCCGGGTGGCGGTACAACAGATCCACGGCGTTCCCGAGCATCTTGGTGGTGGTCTCGTTACCCGCAATGATCAACAAAAAACAAAACCCGAGAACCTCTTCGCGGGACAATTTCTCGCCGTCGACCTCGGCCGCGAGCAGCGCGCTCAGCAAGTCCACTCCCCCTCGTCGCTTTCTCTCTTCGATGGCCCGTGCAAAGTATTGAACGATGTTACCGGCTGCCTCCACGCCCGCTGGAGTGACGTGGGGGTTATCTGGCTCCCGGTGGAGCAACGTGTCCGACCAATTGCGAAGCATGTCGTGGTCTTCTTCCGGAACCCCCAACATGGCCGCGATCACTGCCATCGGAAGCTTGGCGGAAAAGTCGCGGATAAAGTCGAACTCCGGACGCTCCAACAAGGGCAGAAGATAATGGAGGGTGAGCTGCCGAACCCGCGGCTCCATCTCGGCGACGCGACGCGGGGTGAATGCGGTACTGATGATCCGTCGAAGCTTGGTTTGCCGAGGCGGGTCCATGGCAATAATCATCGGTGGGGCTTTTCCGCTTCCTTCGAGTGCAACACCCCCTTGAGAAGAAAACGTTTGCCAATCTTGCATCGCGTCGCGCACGTCCTGGTAGCGCGAAAGCGCGTAAAATCCGCGCTCGGCGTTGTGGTAGACAGGAGCCTCCGACCTTAGGCGCGCATAAGTAGGATATGGGTTTTCGTGGATCTCGTAGCTGTACGGATCGAACACCAATGGTGCCGCCATCGCTCGCCGCTCCTCGAAAGCCGCCATATCCCTTCTTCGGCACCCGAGGCAAGAGCCATTGACAACGCTGCCACCTTGCTGGCAGCTTCCTGGTCCGCAGCATGCGCCCGCCTTCAGGTGAGCGCTTGCGACTAGCTTACGGGGAGGAACAAAATGCGGTGTATGTTCGTCTTGAGATTCGCTTTGGCTCTCGTCGTTGCGGGATGCGCAACCGGATTTCACCGGCAAGCTTTGCAACAGCGGCTCGAGGGACAGCCTCTTGAGGTTTCCGATGAGGAGATTCGAGCGGCTCTCGAAAAAAAGCCGCAGATTCGCTTCCCGATCAACCTTGCCGTTCACCTGATCGCGGACACAGTGCCCTCAGGCAACGACGTACGTCTATGGGGCCCAACTGCTGGCTGGCGCTGGTCGCAAGTGGATGTAGAACGGATCGAACAGTGGGCGCAGTCACTACGGCAAGCGGGGATCGTGTCGAACATGTTTGTCATGTCCCAACTCGTGTCGGCAGGGAACGATCCCAGAAGCGTGCGTCTTGCGGGAGCGAAGCACGGTGCGGACGCTGTCCTGGTCATCAAGGGCGTGGCAGAAGTCGATAGCTATGTGAATCCAAGTGTGATCCTAAACCTGCTCGTCCTCCCCGGATATTTTGTGCCGGCATCGCACCGCGACGCATTGTTCATGATGCGAGCTGCGATGTGGGACGTCGCGAACGAGTTCCTCTATTTGAGTGTCGACGCCGAGGGGGAAGCCCGCATGAAGGGACCCACATTCCGGATCCGCGACTCGGACGCGATCGACTCCGCAAAGTCGCTCGCCCTGGAAAGCTTTGGGAAAGAGTTCTTGAAACGCATGCACGCCCTGAAAGATGCCGCGACTGAGCGCGCGGACTCGCACTAAATTTCCGCACCGTACAAGATCGTTGGGTCCGCTCTCGGCGACTTCGTCTTCGCACGCCACCAGAAAGTGCCACTGTCGAGCAACGCTCCTGGCCAATGACGTCCTTGCCTCCGCTTGGTTCCGATCGCGGCGCCGAACACGCCCCGGTACGTATGGGGCCGAGCACTGGACGCAGCTCTTCAGCTCGCGAGTACCCTCGATGCTACCGGGTACGCCAGATCCCCAAGCAGGATCGTGTTCGCGTTCTCAGCAAGGAGTCACATCCTTCCCCCCGGCCACGCGAGCAAGGCGACACTTCAGGTTTCTGCGGACTCGAGCATCCAGCGGGGCAGATACACGCCATCTTGCTCCTGGAACACCACGCGCACCGGCGCGCCGATGCGGAGCTGCTGCAAATCGGTCTGGAAGAACGGTTTGTCGGGCCCATCGACAAGGTTCCCGACAAAACGGATTTGGGGATCTTCGCGTGCGGATACGACGATCACATTGTATGGGGCAACGGCCTCGTACGCCGGCAACAACGGAGGATGGACAACCACAAACGACCAAATGGTGCCGCGTCCGGACAAGACCTCCCATCGGTGTGCGAGCGAATGGCAGCGAAAGCACATGGGCCGAGGTGGCATGCGGCGCTGGCCACACTCTGCACAGGCCTGGACGGCAAGCTGTCCTCGCGCAGCGTGCTGCCAGAATCCGGCGCTATCGGGGTCGTCGACGTCCGGAACCAACCACGATGTGCTCACGTCGCCCTCCGCAATAGCAAGGCGCTGGTCGGCACTCCTTCACCGCTCGTCACCAGGCAGCAAGGCGCATCAGGCACCTGGCAGGTCGACGTTCCTCGCATTTGGCGCACCCCCTCGAGGATCAAGTTGAAGCCGTGCACATACGCCTCTGACAGTCCCCCACCCGAAGTATTGATGGGCAACCGCCCATCTGGCCATTCGAGGGCGCCGTTTTCTGTGAAGGGCCCTCCCTCCCCACGACCGCAGAATCCGTACCCCTCGAGAGAAAGCAAAATCAGCGGCGTGAATGCGTCGTAAATTTGAGCCACCCGTACATCCTTCGGTTGAAAATCGCTTTTCGACCAAAGAAGCTGGGCACAATCCCATGCTGGCCCCCGGAGGGGATCTTCACAAAAATAATTGGTCATTGGTTGACACTGGGGCGGGATACTTTGTGCGAAGGCGTGAATGTACACGGGAGGTTGCCTCGTGTCGCGTGCCCGCTCCGCACTCGTCACGACCACAGCCAGCGCACCGTCGGTTTCCAGGCAGTTGTCGAACAGACACAAAGGTTCGCTGATCCACCGTGCCTGCATGTATTGTTCGCGCGTCAGGGGCCGGTCGTAAAAGGTTGCCTGCGGATTGCGGTTAGCATGTTTGCGGCAAGCCAAGGCCACATTTGCCAAGTGCTCGCGAGTGGCGCCGTACTCGAACATGTACCGCCTCGTCAACATGGCGATTTCATCGACTGGACGAAGCAAACCAAAGGGGCGGCTCCACTGTGCGGCACCCCCCACGCGTTGCGCAACGTTTGCCCATGGGCGGCTGCTTTTTGCTGCACGCTTGCGCGCCCGCCAGGCAACCGCCACGCGGCACTGGCCTGTTGCCACCGCCATTGCAGCGTGACCAACAACGGCACAACCTGCCCCGCCACCGTAGCCAACCTCGCCGAAGAACGTGATGGCGCCCAAGCCCAGATTCCGCGCAACTTCCACCTCGCGACCGTTCTCCATCGAGAACATCACCAGGCCATCTACATCTCGTGGAGCGATTCCCGCGTCATCCAGCGCCGCGGCGATGGCCTGACAAGCGAGCGAAAGTTCCGTATCAGGCAGCCCCTTGCCAAATTGCGTTTGCCCGATCCCAACGATGGCGGTTCGATCCTTGATCTCCATGCGGTGCGGCGGCCCCTCCTAGCACCTGTGTCCACTCGGAGCGAGAGCCGTGCGGTCGCGGGCGAGCACCCCGCACTGCAGAGGCTTCCGCTCGCAATCGCTCACGCGTGTGGAGTCCTCGAGGCGGGGCTCACAAGCCCTTCAGGGTTCGGAGCCGTGCCCCATCACGGGCGCCAACGAATTCTGCTCGACGGATGGGGCATGCCATCGGGGCCAACCACACAGCACAAGGTACGCGTAAAATGGTGCGCTGATCGCCTGATGCAAACAGCGCACGACCGGGCGCGGCAGGCGGCCAAGCAGCGGCACACGAAACTGTGCGTACAACAGCGCCACCGTACCCAGGATCCGTGCACAGTTTTTCCAGCTCGCTCCGCCGTACTCGCTTTTGAGGACATCACACAACAAGATCACCCGTGGCCGATCGCTGAGATTCCATACGCGGTGGCGCTGGGCATCGTTGAACACGAGAACTTCTCCTTCGCGCCAACCGCGCCGCTCGCCGCCAACCTCGATCCCACAATCCTCTACGTCCCCCGGAACGATCAGCCCGAGGTGGGCACGGTAAAAGAGATTCGTATCGCCGTGATGGGGTGGCAACACGGCGCCCGGCTCGAGGATACTAAACGAGGCTGAAACAAGGTTCGGAATGCTAGCCAGCACGGCCGCAGTGTGCGGAAACGCTGCGAGCGCTCGACGGTACGGGCGGCGTGCGGTGAGTAGCTTCACCCCCTGCCAGCCGCGAATTTCCACGCGATCCGGAACGAAATGCCTCTCGAACTCCCCGCCGTTCTGAACGAACTGCTCGAACTCCCTGCGGATGGTTCTCCACTCTTGTTGCAGGAGACGGGTCCACGGTAGCTCCTCTTCCGGGTAAAACCGCGGTCCCCTCGTGGTGTAATCGCCGAATACACGGAAGTACGGCGGCTCCGACCACCTTCTCGAACTCCCTTTTTCCAAGTCCGCTCCGTTCCCGACAACTGGCATGTTTCCTCCGACAGACCGGTGCCCGCTTTTACGCCACACGCGGCGCGAACAAAAGGCAGGCCTCCCCCACGTCGGGTGCCTCAATTTGGAACCCGGAACCGCACCTCGTAAAACATTCCGCGCACTACCCACCGGACACTGGGCTCGGCATAGCACGCGAACAATTCCATCGGTGGGCTCGAACCGAACAGTGGATTGCCCCATCGCAGCAGCCGCCCCCACCAGGAATCCCGACGTTGGGGATGCAGCCCCTCGTCCAAAATGACCACCCATCCGCCCGGCCGCGTTACGCGAATGATTTCCTCGAGTGCGCGCTTTTGCCCGGGCAGTTGGTTCCACGCACCAAAGTGGACCACCGCGTCGAATTGCCTTGACGGATACGGTAACGCGTGAGCGTCTGCCTGCTGCAACCGCACGTTCCCGATGTCTAACTCTTCCAGCCGTCGCGCGGCGCGCTGTAAACCGTACAAGGATAGATCGAACGCACACATCCGACCTTTGGCGCCCACAGCACGTTGCAAAATGGGTAGATTCTCTCCGCACCCAGTGCAGTGATCCAGCACTACGTCGCCCGGCTGGATCGCGATCGACTCCAAAATTTGGCGCCGAGCTCGTGGCAACCAAGTGCAAGCAGCGAAGCTCATTTTCGCCATCACCCAAGGATGTCGTCGTAACTCACGATCCAGTCGTGCCACTGTTTCACGCCAATCTCGCTGGTCGCCGGGAAGGAGCGAAGGGATCCCCTCGACGATCGGATAGCGTGCCCCACAGCCTTGGCATTGGAGTCGACCATCGTCTTGGGCAAGTGCCCCCTGGCACGCCGGACAGGCCAGCTCCGATGGATCCACCACAAAACGAACGTCGCTTTCCTGGGCTTGTGGACCCACGACCGAGAGCTGAGAGGGCTAGGGCTGCACGCCGGGAACGTCGAACACGCGGTTCAAACCATTGAGTGCCGCGACGCGGTACGCCTCAGCCATCGTTGGATAGTTGAACGTCGTGTTCACGAAGTATCGCAGCGAATTTGCCGGCCCTTTTTGCGACAAGATTGCTTGGCCGATGTGCACGATCTCCGCGGCTTGGTCGCCAAAACAATGAATGCCGAGGATCTCCAAGGTTTCTCGATGAAACAGCAGTTTCAGCATGCCGACGGTTTGGCCAGTAATTTGGGCGCGCGCCAAGCTACGAAAAAACGCGTGTCCAACCTCGTAAGGAACCTTTGCCGCGGTCAGTTCGCGCTCGGTTTTCCCGACCGAACTGATTTCGGGAATTGTATAAATGCCGGTCGGAATGAACTCGATCAGATGCTCGCAGCGCCCGTACAACCAGTGGGCCACGGCGAAGCGCCCCTGATCGTAGGCAGCACTCGCTAGCGCAGGAAAACCAACCACGTCACCCACAGCGTAAATATGGGGTACCGTAGTCTGATAATTCGGGTTCACCGGGATGTTGCCACGAGAGTCCACTTGAATACCAATGGACTCCAGTCCGAGCCCATCAGTATTCCCCGTTCGCCCGTTTGCCCATAGCAGCACGTCCGTTTTGAGCTTCTTGCCCGACTTCAGATGCAAAACGACTCCGTCGTCGCGCCCTTCTACCTTTTCATACTCTTCATTGTGGCGAATCAGGGCGCCCTGCTCGCGCAGGTGGTACGCGAGTGCATCGATAATTTCATCGTCGAGAAACTCGAGCAATTTGCTGCGCGTGTTGACCAGGTTCAGCTTCACCCCGAGATTGCGGAAAATCGACGCGTACTCGCATCCCACCACCCCGGCTCCGTAAATGGTGATCGACTGCGGCGTGTCCTGGAGGCTGAGAATCGTTTGCGCGTCGAATATGCGCGGGTGTCCAAAATCCACGTCGGGCGGCCGGTAGGGTCGAGAGCCCACTGCAATGACAAAGGCTTCGGCCACGACCCGCTCGCGCACACCGCGCTCGTCTTCCACCTCCAACGTGTGCGGATCGAGAAACCGTGCGCGGCCCGGAACCAACGTCACGTGATTCCGCTCGTAAAACGACTCGCGCAGGGCAACTTGTTTTTGAATGACCTCTTGAGCCGACCGCAACAACTGGGGAAACGTCACGCGCGGCGGCTTGAATCCGAGGTCGCGCCACAGCGGGCTCGTGTTGGCCTCGATCCATTGCCTCACGGCGTAACGAAGGGCCTTGCTGGGAATCGTGCTCCAGTGAGTGCAACTTCCGCCCACAGCCGGGTAGCGCTCCACCACGGCGACACGCTTGCCCGCTTTCGCTGCCCGCATCGCAGCCCCTTCGCCTCCAGGGCCGCTACCAATCACGCACAAATCCACGTGGAGCGTTGCCATGTTCAAGCTTCTAGCAAGAACGATCAGTGCGAATCCCACACAAGGCGGGCATCCGGACTATCTTCCTCCAACAGGAACATCGGGCTCCTTTTGTCGATGTGCCCAATGAGCCCGTTGTACACGCTGTAGCCTACGAGTTCCCGCAATCTTTGCGAAAAGCCCTTTGCGATCTCCCGGGGGATTCCCAGCTGCTGATTTTCTTGCTGCCGAATAAATCCGGCACAGTAGTTCATGGCAATGCCAATGCGCCGTTCGTTCGTGCGATTGGCGCCCCCGCCATGCCACAAGCTACCGTTCCAAACGAGCACACTTCCCTTGGGCATTTCCGCAGCAATGGTGTCGTACTGCTCGCCAATGACAGGATGGCTGTCGAATCGGTGCGATCCGGGCACGAGCCGGGTCGCACCGTTCTCCGCGGTAAAGTCCGTGAGTGCCCACATGGTGTTGCAGACTAACGGCGGATGCGGACGCGGAATGGGAATGAGCTGGTCGTCGGAATGAATTGGCTGGGCGCGCTCGCCGGGGCAAATCGCGATCGAGGAAAGCGAGGAGACCAAGCACCCCGGATCGAGTACGCGCTCGACCAGCGGCAGGACGTTTTCATGCACGGGGATGCGTTCGTAGAGCTTTCCGTGCACGAGCAAGTTATAGATGCGAACGGTCTTCCGGCCCTCGAACAAATTCTTGGCAGGCTGAATGCCGTACCGCCGCTCGATGCGGTACAAGTCTTCCACCAAAGCGTCGACCAGCTCCGGTTCGATCACCCGCTCCAAGATCGTGTACCCTTCGTCCTGGATGCGAGCGGTGTGGGCACGTAGTTCTGCTTCGCTCAGCATGACGCTGTCCTCCCAAGCCAGCAGGAGCTGGCCCCGCCTTCGTCTTCACTGCTTGATTTGCATTTCGGTGCCGCAGCACTTCAACGTTCCGCTGCCGCCTTTGGTAACGATGACCTGCGCCCCACACTTTAGACACTGGTAAATTTTGCCAATTTGATTTGCCATCGTGTGCACCCCTTCTTGCCACCTAGCGACCGAGGAACCGCGCCCGCGTTTTCCGGCGAAACGCAGCGATTCCGCGGCGCCAGTCGGTGGTGGTCTGCAACAAAGCGTAAAGGTCCTCCTCCAACCGCATTCCTTGTTCCAATGTGCCGTCCAGTCCCTTGCCTACCGCTTCCTTGATGAAACGCAACCCGAGGGGGGCACGTTCAGCCAGGGTTCGCGCAAGACGTTCCGCTTCCGGGTACAATTGCCGGGACGGTACCACTGCGTTCACCAATCCCCACCGCCATGCCTCGCGGGCGCTCACGCGCCGGCCTGTCCAAAGCATGTCCAGCGCTCGCATCCTTCCGATCAGCCGCGGGAGGCGCTGGGTCGCGCCGTGGCACGGGAACTGGCCTGCACGCAGTTGCGGCAACGCAAAGTACGAGCGGGTGGCAGCCAGGCGAAGGTCGCACGCGAGCGCCAACTCGCAGCCCTCGGCCACTGCGCCCCCTTGAATCACGGCTAAGGTCGGGCACTCCAACCGTGCAAGTGCCTGGATCGACTGCAGCGCTGTTCCCGGCGTCAGAGCCTGGGCCGCACCCAAACAAAAATCCCCCTCCCGCGCGGCAACCACCACGACTCGCACCCCATCGTCGAACGCAAGATCCTCGAGAGTTCGGCAGAGTGCGGAGTCGGTCGCATCGTCCATTCGGTTTCCGGCCAAGCCGCTTCGAAGCCACAAGAACACCATGCCTTGCCGCTGCTCGACATCTACCACACGACGCTTGTTTGGTTTCGGCACGGCTGTTCCCTGACGGCGTACATCGCACGGTCGGACACCACGCTACCCCGCCGACGATCCGAACTCCCCTTGCTCCCAACGCTGACGCAATTCCTTCCGCAGCACTTTGCCTAGCGGATTTTTGGGCAGCTCGGACACGAAGTAAATCATGTCTGGCTTCTTGAAACTTGCCAGGCGTTGGCGGCAAAACTCGATCAGTTCTTCTGCAGTCGCCGATTGGCCGGGGCGGCGAACCACAAAGGCGGCCACACGTTGGCCCCACTCGACGTCGGGTACGCCAATCACGGCAACGTCTTCCACCGCAGGATGGGAAAACAGCGTGCTCTCGACCTCCGCCGGAGCGATGTTTTCGCCGCCGCGGATGATCATGTCATCTTTACGGCCGGCAAGGAACACGTAGCCCTCTTCGTCGATCCATCCGAGGTCGCGCGTAGGCAGCCAACCATCGCGCTGCACCGGCGATTCGATTCCGGATTCCGTCCGGTATCCCTTCATCACGCGCGGGGTACGCACCCAAATCTCTCCAACTTCTCCTGGAGGCAGCTCGCGACCCTGCTCATCCACGACGATGAGTTCCACGTCAGGCAGTGGCCGACCAATCGACCGCAATCGGCGCAGTCGTGCCTCCACTTGGTCTTCGGAGCCTTCCAGGCGGTGGTCCTCTGGACCCAGCACGGTAAGCGTAGACGTTGTCTCGGTTTGACCAAACGCGTTCACAAAGCCGACCGAAGAGGGAAACACTTCGAGGGCGCGGCGGATCACAGGAAAAGGCATCGGTGCACCGCCGTAAGAGATCAGCTCCAGACTCGAGAGATCATGGCGTCCAAAGTCCGGATGATCGATGATTTGCTTCAACATCGTCGGAACCACAAATGCGTGGGTCACCTGTTCTTCCTCCACCGTGCGCAACCACTGGCCAGCATCGAACTGTGGAAGAAGGATCATGGTCCGACCTGTCCAGACATTCGTCATAATGTTCGTCGCCCCGGCGATGTGATACAGGGGCACACAGACCAGCGCTTTGCCGCGGGGGCTGCCATCGGCAAGCTCCACATTCGAGGTCACGTAGTGGGTAAAGTCCCCGTGCGAGAGCAATACCGCCTTTGGTCGGGCAGTCGTGCCACTCGTGTACATCAAGATGGCCACGTCGTCGTCCTCTACGGCTACGGGCTCCTCGATTGCGTGTCCCGCAACCAATTCGGCGTACGTCCTGGTCCCTTGGATTTGGCCGCTCAAGCTCACGACCACCGTTCCCGCTGACAGTCGCCCGCGAAGTTGCTCCAAGATTCCCGCATAGCGCTCGCCGACGAACAGGGCTCGAACGTCTGCGCTCGCGATCATGTACTCCAACTCCGGAAGCTTGGCTCGGTAGTTCAGCGGCAGGAACACCGCGCCAGCGCAAGCAGCCCCGTAGTAGGCGGCCACATAGCGGTCGGAGTTCGTGTCCAGCACAGCCACGCACTGCCCCTTCTCGATTCCGATTCCCTGCAGTGCTGCTGCCAAGCGCCGCGCCTCGTCCCACAATTCCCCATAGGACGTTCCCCTGCCCGCGAACCGAAGAATTTGTTGGTCGGGAAACAAGGCGGCAGGGATGCCGAGAAAGTTCGCCGTATTCACCGTGTGCGCCCTCCTAACTGGTGTTTTGTCGTCCGTGCCCGCGACTCGACCTCAACGCTAATCGCCGTTCGAGTGCGAGACCTCGTGAGAGTTCGCAATCCAATCCTTCCCAAACAGCGCGCTTCGACGAGGAGAGCAATGCACCCGGGATGCGAGCGATGTGCCGGGCCAGGGCAACTACTGCTGGAACCAAGCGAACTCTCGGGACGACGCGCACAGCCAGTCCCCACGCAAGCGCTTCCTCAGCATGCAGCCAGCGGCCGGTCCAGAGCACTTCCAGAGCGCGTGTAGGACCCGCGAGCCTGGGCGTGGTTTGCGTGCCGCCAACTCCCGGGATGGTTCCTAACCCAGTTTCTGGATACGCGAGCTTGGCGTCGTCGCTCAACACGCAAAGATCGCACAGCAAGGCGAACTCGAGTCCTCCGCCCACCGCATAGCCGTGCACTCCGGCAATCGTTGGTTTCGGCAACGATGCCAGCAGCCCTGCCACGTCCCGCTTCCACCGCGCCGCGCGGCCCCACACGGGGCTCGGGGCCGTGCCAAATTCCGACAAGTCCCCGCCTGAGCAAAACGACGGACCCTTCCCGAGCAGCACCCCGACGCGCACCTCCGGGTCGTCTCGCACTGCACCCAGTACTTCGAACAGCGCATCTCGCATGGCTGTGTTGTACGCGTTGTGCACCTGCGGCCGATTGAGCCAAATCAAGCCGAGGGGCGGCTGCTTCTCGTACAACACAGGAGAGGCGTCGTTCCGGTGCATCCGCTTGCTCTCGCGCGCGAGATCAATCACTCGAAGGCACCGGCTTTGCCTCTTTCACTTGCACCTCGCTGCCGCAGCACTCCACCGTACCCGATCCCGGCTTTGTGCACAGGATCTCCGTGCCGCACTGATTGCAAACGTATCGTTTTCCTAACTGCGTAGCCATCGCGTTTCCTCCCTACCCTCGCGATTTCGAGCAAATCACTGGAATGTCCAAAAATGGAAAGTGCGCCACCTCCACTGCTGCCCGTCGCGCGCCCAAGTCGACCTCGAGCCGCGTACCTGGGGTCCAGAACTCGCGGCGAACGTACGCAAAGCCGACCCCTTTTTGGAGCAGCGGCGACCAGGCCGCGCTCGTCACGAATCCGACCTCGCGACCTCCCGAAAAAAGGCGCGACCCGTGAACGGGCAGATCGTCCATAGAACTCAAGAAGCCGACCCGCCGACGCTGCACCTGCCCTCGAGCAGCTACCCGCTCGACAACCTCTTGGCCCAGGTAACAGCCTTTCCCATAGCTGATTGCCGACTCGATTTCGGCTTCCGCAATCAAAATTTCCTCGTCTAGGTCGCTACCTGTCCAAGGAATCCCAGCTTCGATCCGCAGCGTTTGCAAGGCTTGCATGCCCGCAGGCTTCGCACCTGCGGCCACGCACCCTTGCCACAGTTTTGGTCCAACCGACCTCGGTCCGAACACTAGGTATCCTGGCTCTCCTGTGTGGGTGGCAAACACCACTCGCAAGGGACAGCCCTCAAAAGTTACCTCGGTGTGACCGAACAGCGGGAGGCGCGCCACATCGGGCCCGAATAGTTCGGCGACGGTAGCACCGGCTTTCCGCCCCTCGATCAACACCACTGGTCCGGAGTCCCCCGGCTCACGGAACTCGACGTCATCCGCCACGATGTACTTTTCTAGATGTTCGCGAAGCTTCGTCGCGTGCGTGGCTGGCACGTCGAGCCAAACCTCCTCGGGCAAGGAGAAAATTCGAAGGTCGGTCACGAGACGCCCTTGCACCGTAACCGCAGCCGCATACGTGCCGGAGCCAGGGTCGAGCTTCGCAACATCGGCAGTCACCATGCCTTGAAGGAACGATACTCGATCAGCCCCGACGAGACACCAAAGGGATCGAAACCCGGCGTCGAAGAGGCCCACACCGTTCCGGACAGCTTGGTACTCCTCCAACCAATCGCCGTAGTGCAGGGGGGCTTCGTACCCATCCAGGGTACCAAACACGGCTCCAAACCCGGACAGGATCGTCGATGCTAACGCCGTGTGCTTGGTGGCAGCCATAGCGAAACTACTAACTAACACGTTGCGTCCAAAGAGAAAGCAAGTCCACCTTGACGGCCGCAGCGCTTCCCGCCGGATTCGGATCGGGCTGATAGGGTGGAACCACCTCGTGACTATCCATCTCCCGTGTTGACAAACGGACCCTGAGCCGTGGTATAGGGGGCAGCCACAACGTGCTTCTCAGGTAGGAGTTTCAGCCACCTGGCCACGGGAGGGGAACATGATCAATGTTCGTGGGACCAAGACGACCATCGTTGGGGCGACTAGGCAACCGCTCGGGTTGCTGTCCATTGTCGGGGCCGTGCTATTGGCAACCGCGGCGCTTTGGTTTGAAGCGCCCGCACTGGCCGACTATTCGATTGGCGCACGGATTGCCCACAGTCCGGACGACATCAACACCTCGAACGTTCCGGGCCTTCTCACTCTCAGCGGCAACGATGCCACGGCCAACGCCAGCTTGCCTTTCCCGTTTTACATCGAGGGCACGGCATACAGCACGATTACGATTTCCACCAACGGCTGGATCGAATTCGGTGGAAACACCTGCACGAGTGGCTGCGGCACGGGGAATTCCGACCCAGCCAATACGTGCCTGCCAACGTCCAAGCACACGAACCCCTTCCTCGCGGCCTATTGGGACGATGCGCAAACTTTCGGCACACACATTCGGTACGGCACGGTGGGTCAAAGTCCCAATCGAACGTTTTTGATCGACTACGAGGTCGACATCGATCCTGGCAGCGAAGCCAATGCTGCCGACGACATCCGTTTCCAGATCCAACTCCATGAAGGTTCTAACCTGATCACGGTGCAATACCGCGACTCCGGGAATCTAGCGAACGGACAAGGAGCCACGATTGGTTTTCAAGGCGCCGGAGGGGCCAGCGCCACCGCGCACCCTCTTACGTGCAACGGCAAGATCCTTGACGACAACCGGCCGAACGAAAGTTGGTCTGTCGACGCCGGACGACCAGGGTTGGTGACTTTGGCTGCTCTCAACGCGCACAGCCCTGACGACATCAGTGGCTTCACCACTCTGAGCGGCAACGAAAACGTCGCCACGGTGTCGCTGCCGTTTGCCGTCACGCTTGAAGGCGCCAGCTACAACACGGTCGCCATTTCCACGAACGGATGGCTCGAGTTTGGCGGTAACACTTCCGGTTCAGCAGACCCTGCCAACGAGTGTTTGCCAACGGGGAAACACACCAATCCGTTCTTGGCGGTATACTGGGACGACATGCAAACGGTCGCCAGTGCGATCCGGTATGGGACGGTTGGCAGTGCACCGAACCGGACGTTCATTGTCGACTACCAAATGGAAACTGCGCCCGGTGGCAACGACAACGACGTTTACGTCCAGGTGCAAGTTCACGAAATGTCGAACTTGATTTCCGTGCGCTACTGGACTGCCCAATTCACCGCCGACGGTCAGGGTGCGACCATCGGGTTCCAGGGCGCAGGAGGCTCGGCTGCGGTCGCGTACAGTCTCACTTGCAACGGGAAGATCCTCGATGACAACGCCATTAACGAGGAGGGGTGGTCGCTTCATCCAAAGGCACTGGGTGCGCTCTCGCTGCACTCCGGTATGGCCCACAGTCCAGACGACATCAACACCACCAACATCCCAGGGCTACAAAGCCTGTCGGGCAACGAGTCTACCGTCACGGTGACGATGCCGTTCTCCGTGGTGCTGAACGGCGTCGCCTACAACACTGTGGCGATTTCCACGAACGGCTGGATCGAATTCGGTGGGAACACTGCTGGAGGAGCCGACCCGAACAACGCTGCGTTGCCGGCTAGCAATCATTCGAATCCGTTCCTCGCTGCCTACTGGGACGACATGGTTACCACGGGCAACCACATTCGTTACGGCACCGTTGGTAGCACGGGCGGCCGCACGTTCATCATCGACTCCGAACTGCAAACGGTTACAGGCAGTTACGCCGTCTCGTACCAAATCCAGATTCACGAGGGATCGAACGCCATCAACGTGAAGTATCGCACGCTGAATCCGGCAGCTAATGGCCAGGGGGCTACCATTGGCTTCCAGGGAGCGGGGGGAGCAAGTGCACAGGCGTTTCCGCTGACGTTTAATGGGAAGATCCTCGACGATAATCGTCCCAACATGGGCTTTTCCGTTGCTCCGCTCCCCGTGTGCGGCAACGGAATTATCGAAACGAAAGAGCAATGTGACTTGGCCAGCCAAAACGGCCAGAGTAGCTCTTGCTGTACGTCGCAGTGCAGTTTCCGTGGCGCTGGCGAAGTTTGTCGTGCCGCTGGAGGCGAGTGTGACCTCACAGAAACGTGCTCAGGGTCGAGCGCAACCTGCCCTGGCGATGCCAAGAAGGCAAACGGAACAGCCTGCACAGACGATGGCTTTCCCTGCACGCTCGACGTCTGCAACGGATCGAGTGACTTTTGCCAGCATCCCATTGCATCCACGTCGACACTTTGTAGGCCGTCGGCAGGCGTGTGTGACATCGAAGACTATTGCGATGGGGTAAACCCGACTTGTCCCCCTGATAGCGTGGCTGGTCCCTCGACCCTCTGCCGCCCCTCAGGTGGCGACTGTGACCCGGAGGAGTACTGCGACGGGGTGAACCCTGTGTGTCCCTCTGACGCGAAGAGCACGGGGCTGTGCCGGGCAGCGGCTGGGGATTGCGACCTACCTG
>CAZHQG010000036.1:0-24947 GCA_964534275.1 uncultured Binatia bacterium (SeqCode)
GGAACGTTCGCGTGCAGCGATTTTGGAAGACGCGGTCCGGAACACGTTCGGAAGTGCCGTCCGTGTCGACCGCGTAGTTGCCCTCGCGGGGGATGCGTCGACACGCAGTTACGAGCGTGTGTACCTAGCCGGCGGCTCGGCCCCGTCCACGGCAATTGCCATGTGGCTGGCCGACCGAGGCGTGTCCATCTCTTCCGACGAGCTTGCTGTCCTCCCCGATCATCTCGCCGAACTGCCCTACGTCAACGTGCACCGCTTTTTGAAACGGGTGGGCGTGGCCGTGCCGGAAACTTATGCCGACTGCTCGGCGCAGGGGCTCCTGCTCATCGAGGATGTGGGCGATTTGTGCTTGTGGGACGCCGTCTCTCGCGCCGACCCGAACCGGGTGGAGCGCTTGTTTCAGCGTGCGATCGACGAACTGGTGATCTTGCAAGTGCGCGGAACCGAATTGCGCGACAACACCTGCATCGCCTTTCAGCAACAGTTCGACGCGAAGCTGTATTTGTGGGAATGCCACCACTTTCTTGAATGGGGCATCGAACGACAGTTGCAGGTCCAGATGCCTGCCAGCGAACGTCAGGAGCTGGAGCACGAGTTCGAACTTTTGGCCGAAACGCTCGATCGAGCACCTCGATTTCTCGCCCATCGCGACTTCCATTCCTGGAACTTGTTCGTGCAAGAGCCAGGCGAGCGCATTCGAGTCATCGACTTCCAGGACGCGTTACTCGCCGCGCCCGCGTACGACCTGGCTACTTTGCTTGGCGATCGAGACACGCCGCAGGTGGTCGACCCCGACCGTGAACGGCGCCTGACGGACTTCTACCTGCAGCGCTGGCTCGAGGCAGGCGGACCGCAAACGGCAACCACCGAGTTCGAACGCACGTACCGCCTCTGCGCCCTGCAAAAAGCTCTCAAGGTGGTCGGGCGCTTCCATTACCTTGCGCTCGCGAAACGAAAGCCGCACTACCTCCGCTACATTCCCGGAACGGTGCGACAGGTGCACCGCTTGCTCCCTCTCTTTCCGGAGTTCGCCTACCTGGCGCGGGTATTCCGGCGCCATTTCCCTTTGTAAACCATGCGCGCCATGATCCTCGCGGCGGGGCTTGGCACGCGACTGCGCCCACTCACGCTCACCGTGCCCAAGCCGCTCATCGAAGTCGCAGGGCGCCCAATGATTCACTACGCGCTCGACCTCGTAGTGGCTGCCGGTATCCGCGAGGTGGTCATCAATCTCCACCACCTGGGGCACCAGATTCGCGCGGCACTGGGGGACGGGAGTACTTGGGGCATCGAAATTCATTATTCCGAGGAGCCTACGTTGCTCGACACCGGCGGAGGCATCGCAGCAGCAAAACCGTGGCTCAGCGGGGAACCGTTCGTCGTGGTGAACGCCGACGTGTATCTCGAAGGGAACCTTCGCGAACTGATGGATTTCCACCAACAAGCCCGCGCGATCGCGACCTTGTGGGTACGTCCGGACCCTTCCGGGGAACGCCACGACGATGTGCGCGTCGACCCATCGGGCCGCGTGCATGCCCTTCTCGGGCAGGGTCGAGACCTATCCTATGCTCGACGGCTGCCGCGTTATTTTTACGCCAGTGTGATGGTGTGCTCCCCGGAAATTTTCCGCTTTCTACCGCCCGGAGTTTACAGCCTTACCCGCCACGTGTTGCCCCAGCTTCTCTTAGCCGGGGCGCCGGTGTTCGCATGCGAACACCGAGGGTACTGGCGAGTCCTCGATACTCCTGGCGACCTCGAGGCTGGCCGCCGCGAAATTGCTGAACGCAGGCGGAAATTGTCCGTGTCTTGACACAAACACAACGAAGGCCGAAGTTTTGCATTGCTGTTGCTAGACCAACAGCGAGGATTCATGGGAATCACGATTGTTCAAAAAAGCGATCTGAACCAGCGTAAGCGGAAATCGAAGATTGCGCTGGTCTTAGCCGGTGGCGCGGTAACCGGCGGCGGGTTCAAACTGGGCGGCCTCAAAGCGCTGGACGACTTTCTCGTTAACCGGAAGACCACCGACTTCGATACTTACGTGGGCTTGAGTGCGGGTGCCGTACTAGCAGCACCGCTCGCCGCCGGGGTGAGCCCCGCCGAAATGATGCGGAGTCTCACCGGCGAGTCGGAGCAATTTAGCCAGCTCGAGGCGTGGGATTTTTACTACCCGAACGTGCGGGAGATGTTGAGCAAACCGGCACAGTTTGCGTTGGACGTCCTCTTTTACCTTCCCGGGCTTTTGGCCGACGTCCTCCGCCATCTCCCCCGCCTACGAGGCGAAATCGAGGAGGCAGCGCAAAAGGCGTGGCGGCACCCGTCGCGGCGCAACTTGGAAGCCGTTCTCGTGCCTGTCGCCACGCTTCTAGCCAAGCAGCGGGCCCTTCCCTCGCCTCTCGACTACTTGCCGTCCGGCTTGTTCGACAACAGCCCGATCGAGCGCTACCTCCGGCGAAACTTCGAAGCGGCCGGGATGCCGAACGACTTCCCCGGTTTGTACCGTCACACCGGCAAAGAGCTTTACATCAGCGCCATGAACCTCGACACGGCAGAACGGGTGGTCTTTGGCCACGACGAGGACACCTCGCTAACCGTTTCCGAGGCGGTGCAAGCCTCGACGGCGCTACCCGGCTTTTACAAACCGGCACGCATCCGGGGGGTGGATTACGTGGATGGCGGCGTCCGGCGCACGGCCAACATCGACGTAGCCATCGAACACGGCGCCGACCTGGTTATTTGCTACAACCCCTTTAGACCGTTCAACAACCGCGTGCGCCGCATTCGCGAGAATGGGACCTACCGCATCGAGGGCAAGCCGCTTGCCGACATGGGCTTGCTGACTGTCGTGAATCAAGTCTTCCGCACCTTGCTGCACTCGCGGCTCCAGTACGGCTTACGCCAGTATCAAGACGATCCGAACTTTCGCGGCGACATTGTGGTCATCGAACCCCACGAAAGCGACTTGCAGTTTTTCGAGCTCAGCGCTCTCGCGTTTTGGCAGCGCGTGGCGGCGGCAAACCACGGGTACATTTCCGTGAGCCAGTCGATCGAACAAAACTACGACCTCATCAAGCAAATCCTGTCGAGCTACGGAATCCTAATGACCCGAAAACAGGTCCGCGCCGGAGTCGAGCGCATTCGCGAGGCTGGAGAAGAAGAAGCCTCGGAGGTGCTTACCGAAGAGTCCCCCCGCCGCCAGCTCCACGTGGCGTGAACGCAACGCCCGTGGAACCCGTTTCGCGGGCTTCTGGAGCCCTCCGACAGAGGGGCTTCGATTCTTCTCCCGCGATCCCGGGGGCACCCGGCAAGCATCCGCGCCTTAGGAGTGCAGTTTAGGGAACGACCAAGGTCGGAGAGCCGCATGGCAAGCGGCTGCCGTAGATGAGACGGCGGCAAAGGCCGCCGCCCCAGTGGAGGAGGCTATAGGGCCCGCTCTCCCCGGGGCAAGCTTGGCGCTCGTTCCTTCTTCAGCCGGTATCGCCCGAAGGTCGGCAAAGAAACCCCGTGCGGCAAAGCACTCGGCGCTACACCCGCTCGATGATGGTGGCAATGCCCATGCCCATCCCGATGCACATGGTCACTAGCCCGAAGCGTTTGTTTTGGCGCTCTAGTTCGTCCAGCACCGTTCCAATCAACATGGCGCCCGTGGCTCCCAGCGGGTGCCCAAGGGCGATGGCGCCGCCGTTGACGTTGACTTTCTCGGGATCCATTCCGGTCTCGCGCATGACACACAAGGGCACGGAGGCAAACGCTTCGTTGATTTCGATGAGGTCGATGTCCTCGATTTTCATTCCCGCTTTCGCGAGAACCTTCTTGGTGGCTGGGATCGGACCCGTAAGCATGAGAATCGGGTCGGAGCCGACAATCATCTGCTCAACGATGCGAGCGCGCGGACGCAACCCCAGTTCGTTCGCCTTCTTTTCCGACGCAATCAGCACCGCGGCTGCGCCATCCACGATGCCACTAGAATTTCCGGCTGTGATTTTGCCGCCGGGTTTGAAGCTCGGCTGCAAGGCAAGGAGCCCTTCCAACGTGGACTGCGGCCGCACGTGCTCGTCGGTATCGAACAGGCGCGACTCGCCGTTCTGGCTCACCGGAACCGGCACGATGCTCTTCTTGAAACGCCCTTCTTGGATTGCCTGCCACGCCTTTTGCTGGCTCCCCAAGGCAAACTCGTCGAGTTCCTCGCGACTCAAGTTCCACTGTTCCGCAACAAGTTCGGCCGAGAGCCCTTGCGGAATCAGGTTGTACTTGTCCAGCAGCGACGGCGGGAGCGGTCCCATATCCGAACCCATGGGCACACGAGTCATGCTTTCCACACCGCCGGCCACCACCAAGTCTTGCGCACCGGAGCGCACCGACATGGCAGCAAAATTCACGGCTTGCTGACCGGAGCCGCAAAAGCGATTCAGCGTCACTGCGGGAATCTCCACCGGCCAGCCGGCCGCCAACACGGCGCCGCGCGCTATGTTGGTGCCTTGCTCTCCCGTCTCCGTCACACAACCGATGACAACGTCTTCGATGTGTGCTGGATCCAGTTGGTTCCGCTCGACAAGGGCACGCAACGGAACACAGAGCAAATCGATGGGGTGCACTTCGGCCAAACTTCCCTTGCGGCGGCCGCGTGGCGTACGAACTGCGTCGATAATCAATGCTTCTCTCATGAAAACAGTTTCCTCCAAAAGGTGTAGCCTTCAGCACGAGGTGCCAGTGGGCCGCTGTTCAGTCAAGGAAGGGGCGCCACCGTCGCCGGCGTCTACCGTCGCAAGGCTCTCAGCTCGGCCAGCGATTCGCGCACTTCCGCGTGTCGATCGCTTCCGTCTGGCAACAACGGCAAGGCGCGTTCCCAGTAGCTCAAGGCCTGGTCGAGGTCGCCACGCAGGTAGGCGGCTTTCCCTAAGAAGTAAAGCCCCTTGGCTTCCTCTCCACGGCGCCCCGCGAGCGTGCCCAAGGTTTGCACAGCCTCCTCGAAGTTTGGCACCAGGGCAATTGCCCGGTCGAGTTCCTCCTCCGCAGCGGCTTCGTCTCCAAGCGCCCGCAACGCCTGTGCGAGCACGTATCGAGCCACTGCATCATTTGCATCGCGTTGAACAGCCTGCCGCAACCACTCCGCTGCCTTTGCCGGATCGCGCCGCGCAAGCCACGCACGCCCAATCTCTCGCTCCGTCCCTTGCAAGCCCAGGGTGCGCGCTCGCTCGAACGCACGGTCGGCTAAATCTGGTTGCCCCGTAAACAGCAAGGCAAGGCCAAGCAGATATTGTTGCGTGGCATCCTCTGGCTTCTCCATGGCGCGCCGGCGATAGCGTTCGACCACGTCGCTTGCAGGTTCAAGCAGCGTGGCCAGGCGTACCTGCACCCGGGCAAGCGGCAAACTCGCATTGTGCGGGGTCTCGCGTTCCCAACCGTGGTCGCGCAAAAGCGCCTCCAAATTGCTCAAACGCACTTCGGTCAGCGGGTGCGAGAGCAAATAGGGAGTGGCTGCGGCCGGACCGGCACGCTGGTCGTCGAGGAGCTTGCGAAAAAAGTTCAGCATACCGCGGGGATCGAACCCTGCTTCGCGCATGAACCGTGCCCCTTGGTAATCCGCCTCCTGCTCGAACTCCCGCTGGTACTGCAATTGCGCCGCCGCTTGCAGGGCGATGGCACCGGCAGTCACCGCCGGCTGGACCGCGGAAAGCAGCATTCCTAGAAGAGACGTGTAATTGAGGATCTGGGTCGCTTCCTGCTGGCGCGCCAAGTGGTGGGCGTGGATGTGGGCAATTTCGTGTCCGAGCACGCCGGCCACCTCGTCGTCCGAACTCGCGCGCAGTAAGAGCCCGGCGTTCACGTAAATCACACCACCAGGGACGGCAAACGCGTTCACACGGGGATCGCGTGTCACATAAAAGCGATACGGAATCGGCTGCGCTCCAAGCGTGGAAACGATCCGGCCACCAATCCGGTTGACGTATTCCAGCACCTCCACATCGGACACCAGGGGAAGCCGCGCCCGCGCCTGCAATTCGAACCGGCGACCGAGCCGGATCTCCTCGCTCACCGACCATGCAGGCGCACGACTCCGGACCCCACACAAAGCCGCCAACACGAGCACGACCGCTAGGATTTTTGACCGGCCCTTCATGGATACTGTTTGGTGTACTCGAGCAACGCACCCAGCACTTGCCGCCGTCGTTGCCACACTTGGCGCTCCGCCTCCGAGCCTGCCTCGCACATCCGCTCGGCGAGCGCGTGGTTGCACTCCAAAATCCGCACGGATTCTAAATGGATGCTCCGCATTTGCTGGCGGCGGCGCCGCTCCACCAACTGCTGGAACGGGATTACGATCGCCATTCGGGTCGCTCTCCTCTCGTTACCGCTTTTCCGGTGCAGCGGTTACCCCCGCCTCGCGCTGTTTTTCTTGCAGAATGCGCCATCCTCCATCGCCGTACCATTCGATTTGGCGGGCCAAGCCCAACAGAATTTTGACATCGCGTTCTTCCAAACCTGCACGCCCTAGAATCCGCCGAAACGCAAACAAAATATGGTCCGGGTTTTGCGGGTGCAAATATCCGATCCGCAAGAACGCATCCCGCAAACGCTGAAAGAGAAATTCGACGTCGCGTGCAGGAGCCCAGCGCGGACCCAGCTCGCTTTGCGGCTGCGCCTGCGCCGCAAGAAACAATTCGTAACAAACCACCATGACCGCCTGAGCCAGGTTCAACGAGGGATACTCCGGCGACGCTGGAATGGTCAGCAGCTGGTGACACCATTTGATGTCCTCATTGCTGAGGCCGTGGTCCTCCGGGCCAAACACCAAGGCCACCACATTGCTTTGTGCCGCCGCGACGAGTCTTGGCGCAAGCTCGCGCGCGCTCCCCAACGGAGTGCGGTATAAACCGGCCCGGCTGGTCGTACCCACCACCAGGCCAGCGTCGGCTACGGCGTCCGCCAGATTGTCGACCACTCGCATTCTCGCCACCACGTCGCCGGCATGGACCGCCATCGCGCGAACCCAAAAACGATTTCGAAAGCGAGGTTGCACCAAGACCAACTGGTGGAGTCCCATGTTCTTCATCGCCCGCGCCACTGCGCCCACATTGGCTGCACCAGCGGGTCGCACCAGCACTACGCGGCAATTCTCAAGCTTCATACCGGGTGTTTTTAGCAGTTCTTCCTCTTGTACCAGCCGCACGCTCCCGACCACGGTCGGGATCGAGATTCATGGCGGCAGGCTGCCGCTGCGCCGCGACACGACCGCGGAAGCGTAAGTGCGGCGATGCGTACCGTGCGAGCCTACAGCGCAACAGGTCGTCGAAACACCGCCGGTGGCATGGACGCGCTTTGTGCGACGCCGGATTTTTCCGTTGCCCAGGATCTTCAGTCAACCCATGGGCAACCCCGGACGTGCGCCGCGCCAGCGCAACGCTTCCCGACGCTGCCTGCGGCCGCAGCCACCCGCACGAACCGAAAAGCATCTAGCGGCCACTTGTGCGATCGCTTGTTAACGATCGGCGTCGTCGGCCAGTCGCATCCCGAGGTCGCGCAGATCCGCGATCCGGTCTTCGCTCGGCTCCGCCGCACGATGAAGCCAGAGCGTGTGCAGACCTGCCGACCGAGCTCCAAGGACATCCTCTTCCCAGGAGTCCCCTACATGCAAGGTCTCGGCAGGGTCTACGCCGAGTTCCGCCAGCGCAACGCGAAAGATCTCGGCGCTCGGTTTCGCCGCGCCGGCACGGCTGGAAACGACGATGCTGCGAAAGTAGCGCGCCAAGCCCAGCTCCCCGCAAATCTGGAACAAACGCGCATCGAAGTTCGATACGATTCCCAGTGCGAACCCACGGACGTGCAATCGTTCCAGCGCGGGCCTTACATCCTCGAACACACGCCACGCGTTTGCGCTCGCGTAGTAAGTAAACAAGTCGTCGAACAATGCCTCGAACGCAGCTGGCTGGTCCTTTGCAAACACCGCCGCGACTAACTCCCGCCACCACGACCGTTCAGCGGACGGGATTTGTTCCGCCGGGAGCCCAGGAAAGCAAAGCGGGGGAGCTTGACGAAATGCCCTTTCGAACCTCTTCTGCAAATCGGCAGGCGACAACACGACACCGTAGCGGGCAGCAAAACGGGCGTAAGTCTCACCTACGGATTCGCGCGGGGCCAAAAGCGTCCCGCCAGCATCGAACGTTACCGCCCGGATGCGCCCGAGCGATCGCACTGGTTCACGGGATGACACGCTTGTCTTTCAAGCGAGCGATGTCTTCCCAGGTGAAGCCGTGCTCCAACAAAACTTGTTCGGTGTCCTGGCCCATTTCCGGCGCCACGCGGCGCACTTCTGTAGATTCCAAGTCGAATTGCACCGGGCTGGCGGCAACTTGAAAGGGCCCGTGCTGAGGGTGCACGTAGTCCACCAAATAATTGTTCGCCTTCACTTGGGGGTCGTCCAACACTTCCGACGGCGTTTGCACCGGCGCGTGCAACGTATCGAACTGCAACAGACGGTCGATCCAAGCGGCCCGCGGTCTCGTGGCAAAGACTTGTTCGAGTTCCTGAACAAGCGCCTGACGCACGGTCTCGTCGACCCAACGCGGCAGCGGGTAGCGCTCCAGTAAGTCCAACCGCTCGATGGCTTTGCAAAACTCTTCCCAGTGGCGAACCGGAGTCAGCATCATGAGCATGAGCCATTTCCCGTCCTGGCACAAATAGGTGTTCATCAACGGATTCGGAGCGCGGCTGCGGTCGCCATGTGGAAGCTCCTTTCCCAACAGACGCGCGGCCAAGATGTCCGGCGCCATCAACCACACCGCCGTGCCGAGCAAGGACACATCGACCACGGTGGATTCGCCCGTTTTCTCCCGATGATACAGCGCTGCCGCGATGCCCCCGGCGATGAACGTTGCCCCAATCGTGTCGCCAAAAGCGGCACGCTGCATAATGGGAGGCTTGCCTGGCTCGGTCAGCATATGAGCGACCGACCCACGACACCAAAACGAACCGGCGTCAAACCCGCCACGATCCGCCTCTGGGCCGCGGGGCCCTTGCCCGCTGCCACGTGCGTAAATCAGGCGCGGGTTTACCTGGCGCAAATCCTCCACATCGATCTTCAGCCGCTTGCGGGCAGCAGGCAGAAAATTGGTCAAGAACACATCGGCACGTTCGACTAACCGATACAATACAGCTCGCCCTTCCTCGGTGTTCAAATCGAGCCCGACGCTGCGCTTGTTCCGGCTCCCATTCTCGATGAAAAAGTTCAGCCCTGCAGCCCCAGGAACCATGCCCGAATGGATCAGCCCACGGAGCGGGTCGCCGCGCACAGGATGCTCGATCTTGATGACATCGACGCCCCAGTCGGCAAGCACCGTCCCCGCGCCGGGTACGAAAAACCACTCGGCAACTTCGATCAGACGTACGCCGTCCAGCATTTTCCGCATAGGCACCTCCGGCTGCGTGCAACCCTGCCACACTCGCAGCGCTGTTTGAAGCAACCACGAGGCACCTGTTTGGGGCGTACAGCCGTGGTATAGACCAGCACTCAGGCGCAGCGACCTCGTCTGCGTGCCAAGGAAGATCCCCGACTTCCGGGCTCCTAGCGCACGCAGTTCGTCCCCGGAGACAGGTCCGCTCTGGTTGCACCTGTGCTATGCGAAGCCCTGGAGGTGACGATGCAGATCAAGAAGGTGTTAGTGCCAGTGGACTTTTCCAAGGATTCCTTGCGAGCCGCCGAATATGCCAAAAACTTCGCCGCGCCGTTTGGCGCTCAGTTGGTGCTCCTGCACGTAATCGAACCAATTTACTATGCATCGCCTGCCGACATGTATGCGGCTAGCCCGAACTTGGCGTTGCTGATCGAGGAACAACGCAAGGCAGCGCAGGCGCAACTCGAGCAACTCGCTCAGAAGCTTTCGGGGCAAGGAGCAAAAGTACAAACGCTCCTGAAAAGCGGTTCCCCGGCGCAAGTCATTGCGGACACCGCAAAACGCATCAAGGCAGACTTGATCGTGATGGCTACGCACGGCCGCACGGGACTCGCACACGTCCTGCTGGGCAGCGTCGCCGAGCGAGTTGTGCGGCTGGCGACGTGTCCGGTTTTGACCGTACGCCGCCTCCGACGCCGGTAAGTGATTGCCCCTTCCCGGCGTGGGCAACGCGGTCGCATTTCCCCCGAACCTAGCCGTAACGGACGACGTGCGGGCCGATTGTCGCTCTCGGTAGCCACACGGTTCGTAGAATCGCCCCTCTACCCACCAGCGAACTCGGACCGGCAAGGCTCAAGCGCCGGTTCGCTCCGAGCGGCGCAAATCCGCGCGTGCCGGGGAGCTAAGGGGCGACGACGCTCGCGCTCGCCCCTGCGCTGCCCGACAAGGATTCGGATCGTTCTCCGGAACGGACCAGCTACTTCGAACGCCCGCGGCGGAGGCGGCGCTTGACGCTGGCAACCTTGCTTTTGATCGTTACCGTTTTGTCGCGCCGGTCGTCGATCACGATGGTGCTCAGCACGCGCTGTGCGCCCCGCTTGAACGCAGCCTCATGCATCTTCTGAATCAACGGAAGGGCTTCTTTCACGCCCGCTTCGAACAGCGTGCCCATGGCGGACACCTCGTACGACACACCTGCATCAGCCAAAACCTGCACGGCATCTGCAATATAATCCCCAATGCTCGTGGTATTGGTGCCGATGGGTACGACACTGACCTCGAAAAGCGCCATTGTTTCCCTCCTTTACTCCTGCTCTACGAGCACCGAATAGAGCCGTCAATCCGCGTTTCCCCTCAGCAAGCCACCACCCGGTCGCTTCTCGGTTCTAGCGAGCAAGAACGTTGCATTGGGCGACGCGGTGCCTCCCAGGGAACTCCGCGTGCACCTACGCCTGCTTTTTCCCTGCCTCGCTTGCCACAGCGCCGGCCCGCACGTACACCTCGCGTCGAGGCCACATCGATGGATGTACGCGATTTGCACGGGAAAACCGCACTGGTTACCGGTGCCGCCAGTGGGATCGGGAAGGCTACAGCGTTGGCCTTGGCCAAGCGTGGGGCCGACTTGGTGGTGTGCGACGTAGACGAAACGGGACTTGCAGCCACTGCCGCGGCCATCGAGGCGCTCGGGCGCAACGTGTTTTTCCGCCGCGTGGACGTTGCTTCGCGCGCGCAAATGCAGGAATTTGCCGCGGCAGTGCACGAGCGTGTGCCGGCGGTGGACTTACTCATCAACAATGCCGGCGTCGGGCTGGGTGCAAGCTTCCGCGACACAACGCTCGAAGACTGGGATTGGATCGTGAGCATCAATCTCATGGGCGTGGTCCACGGATGCCACTTTTTTCTCCCACCGATGATTGCCCGCGGACACGGAGGCCATGTGGTCAACGTGTCGTCCGCTGCTGGATACGTAGCTACCGAACCACTGTGCGCTTATGCAACGACGAAGTTCGCGGTCCTCGGACTCAGCGAGGCCTTGCGGGAAGAACTCGAGCGACACCGGATCGGCGTTACTGCTGTGTGTCCGGGCATCATCAACACCCCGATCACCCGCACCGCGCGCCTACGCGGTCCGGCGGCAACCCCCGAAGCGCGTGCGCAAATGGTGGCGTTTTACGAGCGGCGCAATTACCCTCCGGAACGGGTCGCCGAAAATATTCTCAAGGCCGTGCAGCGTAACCGTGCCGTCGCCCCAATTTCCCCCGAAGCCTGGTTCTTGTACTACGTCAAACGCTTGAGCCCTGCGCTGCTTCGAGTTCTCAACCGCTGGCTTGCCCGCGCTGCTGGCGTACCGAGGTGACCCAAATCCGCCCTTGCAGGCTACGCTCAGCCGTCGTTCTCGCGCCACAGCGGTACGCGGTAAATGCGAATGGTCGGACCGTTCGTAATCGCGTCGGGCCGAAATTCTGCCTCCAGAGGCAACTGCTGAAAGACGAAACGATAGAACTCTCCCAAAGCCGGCGCGTGCAGCCCGCGCTCGTACATCAAACTGCTCGCCACCAGATATTCGACTCCGTTTGCCACATACCAGGAGTACGGACGCAACCCCAAAAGTTGTACATACGTCACCCGGTACTGCTTCCCGCTCACTTGTGGGGTGTACTCCTCCCGGGCAAGGTGTGCGCCCGGCGGCACGTTCGCGTGGATCCACTCGAGTGCGCGAGTGCGCGTGTCGGGCAACGCCAGGCGACGAACAAGCTGCTCGCTAGCCCGCCCCAGGGGAAGCGCGATCGCCAGCGCGAGGCCGAAGGCAGCGATCTGCTGCAATCGCACGGGTAGTGCCGCAAGGAGCCGCTGCGATGCAACACCGATCCACAGCAACACGAACGGCACGATCGGCAGGAGGTTGCGCTCGAAGCGCACCAACCAAGTCGACAGGTACGCAAGGTACAACCACGGAACCAGCAGGATACTTGCCCGCCACCACAGGTTGCCCAGTGCGCTGCCTCGCCAGCAGTAAATCCATCCCAGCAGGGCCAGCACCGAGCCGACCGGTCCGACTCCCGTGCGCCACAAATACGTGACGAAGAACTCGAAGTTGCCCCAGGGCGAGGGCGCGCTGCCATAGTTGGAGCGCACGATGGCAAGGTCTTCCAGCGCCCGTACCGGTCGCAGTACGACAAACGGACTCGCCAGCACGAATGCAGCAACGAAGCACGCTCCCACCAGCACCATTCGACGGACCCACCGCTCGCTGCTTGCTGCGCCAGCAAGCACCGGGATCAAAACAATCCCCGCGGGGTATTTGCTTGCCGCCGCCAATCCTGCAGACGCGCCAGCCAGCATGGACCAGCGATGGCCGTTCCGCGGCTCTGAAACCCGGGCGGACAAGGCCAGGGCACAGAGCACCCAGAACGTCGCGGGCACGTCGGTGGTCAGATAATGGCTGCTTTCCACGTGCAAGGGCGAAACTGCCAAAAGGAGGGCCGCAACCCAGCCCGCAATCGGGCCAAGCCACCCGCGCCAGAGCAAGCCCGCGGCAACGACCGACACGATGCCCATAGTCGCAACCAGGATCCGGCCAGCGAACACGAATGGAAACTGCTCTGGGGCAACATCCCAGGGACCAATCCCGTGAACTGCCGCGTCGGTGCGCAAGTCCACTTGCAACCACGACTGCAGCACCGCCACGAGAACCGCCTCTGCGTAAATGAGAAAGGAAGGGTACTGAAAAAAATCTGGGTCCAACGTTCGCTCGCGCACCAAACGCAGCGCACCGTGAACAATGTAATGTTCGTCTGCGTGGTACACGTACGGCGCTCCCCACGAGAGAGCGCGCACGCGGTACAACGCGGCGAGCGACAGCAACGCTCCGCAGAACAGCCACAAGCTGCGATCGGTTGCCGCGCGCGGTTCCGCTGGGTTCATCGCGAACCGCGAGCTTATTCCAGCAAATCCTCGAGTGCCACAGCCGGCGCCTTGACCGCGGCAGCGACGCCGGGATGCACCACATGTCCGTCGTACACGTTGACCCCCCGGCGCAGCGGCGCATCTTCCAGCAATGCGCGCCGGAGGCCTTTGTCAGCAATCTCCAGTGCGTAGGCAAACGTGGCATTGGTCAAGGCGTACGTGGAGGTACGCGGCACGATAGAAGGCATGTTCGTCACGCAGTAATGGACGACGTTTTCCGCCACGAAGGTGGGGGATTCCAACGTCGTCGGCCGCGAAGTTTCCACGCAGCCACCTTGGTCGATGGAGATATCCACGATGGCCGATCCCGGCCGCATCCGCCGCACCATGCTACGCGTCACCAACCGTGGAGCCCGGGCCCCTGGCACCAACACCGCGCCAATGAGCAAATCGGCACTGCGGACTTCCTCTTCGATGTTGGCCCGGTTCGACATCACGGTGGTGATGTGGCCCCCTAAGATATCGTGCAGGTAACGGAGCTTCGCTGGATTGGCGTCGATCACGCTCACATGCGCTCCTAGGCCAAACGCAATTTGCGCAGCGTTGCTTCCCGCCGTGCCTGCACCAAGCACGACGACCTTGCCGGGACGCACTCCGGAAGCCCCGCTCAGCAAGATGCCGATGCCCCCTGTTTGCTTCTGCAAGCACCAGGCCCCCACCTGAATCGAGAGCCGGCCGGCCACCTCGCTCATCGGGGCAAGCAACGGGAGCGAGCCGTCGTCCAGCTCTACGGTTTCATACCCCACGGCACGCACTCCCCGGCGGCACAGTTCTCGAACCAACTCCGGATTTGCGGCCAAGTGCAGGTAGGTGAACAGCACGAGCCCCGGACGCAAGTAACGATATTCAGCAGGCAGCGGTTCCTTCACTTTCAGGATCATTTCCGCGCGACTCCACACTTCGCGCGCGCTGCGCGCGACACGCGCCCCGGCTTGTTCGTATTCCCGATCGGACATGCCACTGCCAGCGCCGGCACCACGCTCCACCCACACCTCGTGCCCATGGCTTACCAGCACGCTTGCGCCGGCAGGGGTCAGCGCCACGCGATTTTCTTCCGGCTTGATCTCTTTCACCACACCCACAATCATGCGCGCCACTAAATCGCAAATTCGCCTGTCGGGCTAGCCACGACTCGCCCATCGCGAGCAGTTTCGCGGCAAGCCAACCCGTGTGCTTTACTCGCTGGCTGCGTTTCATTATGGCCGAGCGGCGATGGCGCAACTCATCGACGGAAAAGCCGCAGCCCGCGAAATCCGCGAGCAAGTACGGAACGAGGCAGCCGAGTTCCATGCCCGGCACGGACGTGCGCCAGGTTTGGCCACCGTACTCGTGGGTAACGATCCGGCCTCGGCAACGTACGTGCGAAGCAAGCGCCGTGCTTGCGCGGAGGTTGGAATCGTTTCCTTCCCCTTCGAACTTCCCGAAGAGACGACGATGCGCGAGTTGCTTGGGCTTGTCGACGAACTGAATCGCCGAGACGATGTCCATGGAATTCTCGTGCAACTGCCACTACCAAGCCACCTGTCTGCGCAAACTGTGATTGCAGCGCTCGACCCACGAAAAGACGTGGATGGGTTACACCCCGTGAACCAAGGAAAGCTTCTCCAAGGTGTTCCGGGATTGCGGCCGTGCACGCCTTTGGGGGTCATGGAGCTGCTTGCACGAACAGGCGTGCCGCTGGCGGGAGCTCCCGCCGTCGTGGTCGGGCGGAGCACCCTGGTGGGTAAGCCCACGGCGCTCTTGCTGTTGGAATGCCACGCGACAGTCACTCTCTGCCACTCACGCACGCGCGACCTCGCCAGCGTCGTGCGCAGCGCCGAGGTGCTCGTCGTTGCAGCCGGACGGCCAGGTCTCGTGCGCGGGGACTGGGTTCGAACAGGCGCGGTGGTCATCGATGTAGGCATCAACCGTTTGCCCAGCGGCGAGTTGATCGGAGACGTGGATTTCCACACGGCGTCGGCCCGGGCCGCATGGATCACGCCTGTACCCGGAGGGGTCGGGCCAATGACCGTCGCGATGCTTTTGCGCAACACCGTGCAGGCCGCGCGCTGGATCGTGGAGGGACAAGCCTGAGCTGGGCTCGTAGCGTTCGCCTGCCACAAGCTTGGACAACACGAATGGCCGAACTTGCTCGCTCTCCATTGTACGAACTCCACCGTGCCGCTGGCGCTCGGTTCGTGGAATTTGCCGGCTGGGAGATGCCTCTCCAGTACACGAAAATCAGCCAGGAGCACCTGGCAGTGCGGCGTGCGGCCGGGCTGTTCGACGTCAGCCACATGGGCGAAATCGAATTGTGCGGGCCGAGTGCGTTCGCGACCGTGCAGTCGCTCACCACCAACGACGCACAGCGCCTCCGGAACTTGGAGGCACAGTACTCGCTTCTCTGCCTGCCCACCGGTGGGGTGGTCGATGATCTCCTCGTGTACCGCTTGGAAGACGAGCGGTTCCTTTTGTGCGTCAACGCGGCCAACACGGCCAAGGATCTCGACTGGACACGACGGCATGCGTACTCGGACACCGTGGTTCGCGACGCGAGCCGTGATTACGCCTTGCTGGCGCTGCAAGGGCCAAAAGCAACGGACATTTTTGCATCCCTCGTTGGCGAAAACGTCCGCAGCGTGCCGCGATATGGCTGCTGTACCGTTTCGATCGGCGGAACCCGCGCGTTGTGTTCTCGTAGCGGGTACACCGGAGAAGACGGGTGGGAACTCTTTTGCCCTTGGAACGACGCGCCAGCTGTGTGGAACACCCTTCTCGCCGCGGGCGCGCCAGCAGGACTGGTCCCGGCCGGTCTCGGAGCGCGCGATACGCTGCGGATCGAGGCGGGTCTTCCGCTTTACGGGCACGAACTCGACGAACATACCACCCCGGTGGAAGCAGGACTCGGCTGGGCCGTGCGATGCTCAAAGGGCGCATTCCTGGGTTCCGAGGTGTTGTGCAGGCAAAAGCAGCACGGGGTAGAACGAAAGCTCGTAGGACTGGTATTGACCGAGCCGGGTATTCCGCGGCAGGGATATGACATCATGAAGAATGGCAAACACATTGGAGTCGTGACCAGTGGTTGCAAATCTCCGGTGCTTGGCACAGGAATCGGCCTTGGCTATGTCGCCAGCGCCGAAGCCTGGGTGGGCAACACAGTGCAAGTCCAAATTCGCCAGCACTTGATTTCGGCAAACATCGTGGCACGACCGTTGGTGCGACCGGATGTCTGAAGGAGGTTTGACGATGGAGTTCCCCGAAGACCTGCGATACTCGAAAGAGCACGAGTGGGTGCTCGTCGAAGGGAACGTGGCAACCGTAGGCATTACCGACTACGCGCAGGAACAGCTCGGTGAAATTGTCCACGTAGAGTTACCGGAAGTCGGAGAAAAGGTGAGTAAGGAAGACGCGTTTGGCGTGGTCGAGTCGGTGAAGACCGTCTCCGACGTGTACGCGCCAGTCAGTGGCAGCGTGATCGAGGTGAACGACGACCTCCCGGACAATCCAGAGCTCATCAACGAAGATCCGTACGGTGATGGGTGGATGTTGAAGATCGAGATGAGCGACCCGGACGAGCTGGAAGAACTGATGACCGCCGAAGAATACGAGCGCTACGTCGCTGAGCTGAAAGAGTGAGGCAACGCCGCTGTTCCGCCCCTGGCACGGTCGCGCCGGCCCGCTCCGATTCCCCAGGGTTGCGCGCGGCTGAGGAACTCTGAAACCGTGCGGTTTTTTCCTCATACAGAGGCCGACATTCGCGCCATGCTCGACGCAATTGGCGTGGCCTCCGTCGACGAGCTTTTCCGCGACATCCCGGCCGAACTGCGCGCCCGGGCAGGCCTCGACTTGCCTCCAGGGCTCCCGGAACACGCCGTGCGCTCCCGGCTGGAAAGCCTTGCCAGTCGCAACGTTCCGTCACTCGAGCGTTGCTTTGTCGGTGCCGGCGCTTACCCGCATTTTGTGCCAGCAGTGGTGGACCACCTCCTGCAGCGGGCAGAGTTTTACTCGGCGTACACTCCCTACCAGCCTGAAGTCAGCCAGGGCACCCTGCAAGCAACGTACGAATTCCAAACCATGGTGGCGCTGCTGTTCGCCACCGACATTGCCAATGCGAGCATGTACGATGGCGCCTCGGCCGCCGCAGAAGCCGTGTTGATGGCGTTGCGCCTACGCTCGTCGCGCCAGCGGGTCGTCCTTTCCCGCGCACTTCATCCGCAATATCGAGACGTCATTCGCACCTACCTCGAGGGCAGCGGCCACGAAATCGTCGAAGTTCCGTACGACAACAGTGGGCGAACCGACCTCGCCGCTTTGGCAGCCGCGCTGGATGATCGTGTCGCCGCCGCGGTGGTCGGCTACCCGAACTTCTTCGGCATTGTCGAGGACTTGGCCGCGCTGGTTCCTCCCATTCACCATTGCGGGGCTCTGGCCATCACCGCAACCGCGGAAGTGCTGGCACTCGGCATTCTCCGTCCTCCCGGCGAGTTCGATGTGGACATCGCCGTGGGCGAGGGACAAAGTCTGGGAATGCCGCTCTCGTACGGCGGGCCCGGAGTCGGGCTCTTCGGTACGCGCCTCGCCTTCGTGCGCAGCATGCCGGGCCGCCTGGTGGGAGAATCGGTCGACCGCGACGGTCGTCGCGGTTTTGTGCTCACCTTGGCTACACGCGAACAGCACATCCGCCGCGAGCGCGCCACGTCGAACATTTGCACGAACCATGGGCTCATGGCGCTGGCCTTCGCGGTGCACCTCTCGTTGCTCGGCAAGCATGGCTTGAGAAATCTCGCCGCGCATAACTTGGCGCGCGCCCACGCGGTGGCGACGACGCTCGAGGAACGGGGGTGGAAGCTGCCGTTTGGGGCGCCGTTTTTCAACGAATTTGTCGCCTCGCATCCCGATGCTCTAGCCCGCTACGAGCGCGCACTAAACCGGGGGCTCCTCGCGGGTGTACCGTTAAGCCGTTGGTATCCGGAACTAGGATCGAGTTTGCTTCTGTGCGTGACGGAAACAGCTAGCGAAGCTGCGGTGGGCGAACTCGTCGATACACTCGCACCGAAGGACGCGTGAACGGCCATGGAGCGCCAAAAACAAGAAGGGCTTTTGTTAGACGAGCCGCTGATTTTCGAGCGCAGTTGCCCAGGACGCTCCGGGGCCGACGTACCGGCACCGGCGGAACGTCCGGAGGACTTCTTGCCACCCGAGTTGGTTCGCCCACCCGTGGATGGATTGCCGGAGGTCAGCGAGCCCGAGGTAGTGCGGCACTACTTGCGGCTTTCCCAGTGGAATTACGGCGCCGCAACGACCTTTTACCCGCTCGGGTCGTGCACCATGAAATACAACCCAGTGGCCAACGAGCTCGTTGCGCGCCTGCCCGGCTTTGCCCACCTGCACCCGTTCACCCCCGACGCCCTTGCGCAAGGGGCGCTCGAGCTGGCCGCCGAGCTCGAGCGCTGGCTTTGCGAAATCACCGGCATGGTCGCCGTGACGTTGCAACCGGCAGCCGGTGCTCACGGGGAACTGACCGGGATGAAAATGATCCGGGCGTTTCACCGCGACCGCGGCAATCCGCGCCAAAAGGTGCTGATTCCGGCTAGCGCCCACGGAACAAATCCGGCCAGCGCAGCTTTGTGCGGATACTCGACGGTAACCCTCGAGGGCAACCAAATTGGATTGATCGAACCCGATGCCGTGCGCAAAGCAATGAACGGCGAAGTTGCCGCGCTGATGATCACGAACCCGAACACCCTGGGCTTGTTCGAACGCGAAATCCTCCAGATCTCGGAGATCGTGCACGCACAGGGTGGTCTCGTGTACCTCGACGGCGCGAATCTGAACGCCTTGCTCGGCGTGGCCAAGCCAGGCCACATGGGCGCAGACGTCATGCAAATCAACCTCCACAAGACCTTTTCGACTCCGCACGGTGGCGGAGGACCTGGCGCTGGGCCGGTAGCGGTCGGTGCCGCGTTGGAGCCGTACTTGCCCGTTCCCCGCGTGGTGCGCACCGACGAGGGGCTACGCTGGAGCGAGGACTTCCCGCGCACCATCGGCCGGATGCGCACGTTTTACGGCAACTTCGGCATGCACGTTCGTGCACTCGCCTACATGCTCGCGCTCGGAGGCGATGGGCTTGCCCAAGCAAGCCGCCTCGCAGTGCTTGCAGCAAACTACGTGCGGGTGCGCTTGAGCGGCACATACCACTTGGCGTTTCCAGGAACTTGCATGCACGAGTGCGTCTTCAGCGACAAGGGATTCGACGCTTATGGGGTCAAAACGCTGGATATCGCCAAGCGACTTTTGGACCTCGGATTTTACGCCCCTACCATTTACTTCCCTTTGGTCGTCCCCGGCGCACTGATGATCGAGCCAACCGAAACGGAGAGCAAGGACACCCTCGACGCGTTTATCGAGGCCATGTTGCAAATCGCTCGCGAGGCGCGCGAGGCGCCCGAGCGCCTCAAACAAGCGCCCGTCCATACTCCCGTCGGCCGGCTCGACGAAGCACGTGCGGCGCGACGGCCGATCCTTCGCTGGCAACCACGGTCGGAGGCGCCTGGTAAGTCTGCGTAAGCGGTAGCACCGCCTGCACACAGTTCCGCGCGCCTCGGTTGACGCTGCTCCAGCGGCACGCAGAAGCGCCAAGCACAGCAGCCATGTTGGGAATGTGAACGGCCGGGTGCCGCCTACTGGCGGCGATCCGCGAGGGCATCCAGTCCGACACCCGCAATGCCGCGGTATCCGACTGCTACGCGCCCGGTTCGGGGGTCGGGAACGGCGACGACGTCCAAATCGATCAACAGGAGAAAGTGGATGTGACCGTCGCTCGCCTCGGCGCCGGGTGGCGGGTTGGCGTCGAAAAAGGTCTCTGGCGTCGTGACGGCGAGGAGGACACGATCCGCGCCAAAGGTGCTGGTACTCTGTCGTTCGACCACGCGTGCACGCACCAACCGACCCTGGCGATCCATGACCGCTTCGACCACGGCGTACTCACGGCCTGGGCTCGCCACACCGGCCCGCGCCGTTTGCCGCAAGCGAATGTCGAGATGCTGAAAGACGCGCGCAGCCACCCGGCGTACGAACGGGGCGAATCGTTCCGCCTTGGTATTCAGCAGGGTAATGTTGCCCTCGCGAATCCCGGGGAGAAAGTCTGCCGTGCCCGGATGCACGGAAAACGCGGGGCCGCCGCTGTCCAACAAGAGGCGCCGCGCGGGACGCGCCCCTGTCTCCGCTTCCGCGCCGCCTGCTGGAGTCGGGCGGGTAGGAGCGGATACCGCAACGTCTCCCAAGCTCGGCAACAACTGCTCGAGTTTTGGTAACGCGGCGACTTGCTCCCCTGCAGCGCTTGGCGCAGTCTCTGCTTTGTCGCGCCGGCGCTGCATCCCGGCGGTCTCGCTCGGATCGACCACATGGGAACGCTTTGCCGGAGCCCCTTCGGCCTTCGCGGCTCGTTTCTCCTGATACCGCTCCGCGCGCTGCACCCTCTCTTCGCGCACCCGATTATCGCGGTCGCTCAGCAATCGCGTTTGCTCCGGTGGTTGTTCCTCGCCCGCATCCGGAGGCGCCACGATTTGGCGTTCCGGCAGCGCCAGGTTCGGCTCCTGCGGTGGGGCTTGTTCTGGTTGTGCTGGCGCTGGCAAAGCGGCAGGAGGGCGCGCTCGAGCAGGGGGCGGCAGAGGGGCGAGGTCCACCTCGATCGGTCGGAGCGAGGCCGGCAAAGCGGGCGTAAGGCCCGGCGTGCGCAGCATACTCAACGCCATCCAATGAAGGAGCAACGAGGCCAACAGGCCCCATGCAAGGCGTCGCTCTGGCCACGGTGTGTCCATTGAGCGAACGATGCTAGCGCCACACGCTCCGGAGCGAAACCACGCGGTCCTGACTCAGCCAGCAGGAATCTCCGCGATTTGCAACGCCAGCAGCGTTCCTGTGCCCACGACAGCCCAGAGACCTGCACTGGGTCCTTTCGGACTAACGCCAAGCACCATCCCGCAAGGCACCGCGCTGCGGGGGGAACGCTGTTGTGGGTTACGGCTAGCTTCGCGCCGACCGAGGGCGGCGAGACCAGCCCGGCTTGTGCTGTTACTGCACATCGCTACCGCACTGGAGATTTACACCCATGCTGTAGGCCAGACGGGGCATGAGTCCGGTGCCTGCGCCTCGAAACGCCGAGGGATCCGGATCGTTCTCCTTGGGGGCAACAACTGTCCGTCCCGGCGCGGAGGCGTGCCGCGATCTGGCTGTAGGCAGAGTTGCCCGTGGAGTGGTTACCGCTTCTCGAGCTCTTGCCAGCAGGCTTGCAAAGCGTCGGGTAGGCGCGACGACTCGTCCACTGGCAGCACGCGAACCACTTGGCCAGCGGGGTGAGCGTCCGATCGGCAATTCGTGCGGCCACGTTCCGACCAACAGGCTCGATCGTTGCGGCAAATGGTCATTTCTTGCGGAAGCGGAACCGCTGGTTCCTCTGGGCCTCCCGGCTGGCTGAGACTGCCAGGATCGTCCGGCATCCGCACCTCGGCACCCGAAGCTGCGAACGCCGACGCGCTGCCGACGATCGCCAGCATTGCCCAGTATAGAACGGTGGCTCCCAGAACGATCGGGCGATTCAGCTTTTTCACAAGTGCCCTCTCAACCGCTGCGGAGCGCCATCGCAAAACCCACCATCGCTGCGACAAGCACGCTCCAGCCGAGCTCTGCAGCGCAAACCAGGAACACAGCCGTGGCCGCGATACGCATGCGCTGGCCACCCTGCCGCAACAGTCCCACGGCAACCGCTCCAGCGACAAGCGGCAAGACGCCAAGCAAAACCGGCGCCACGAAGCTGGGCGGAAGCCAGTACCACCGCATGCCGAGCAAGTACGCGAGCGATAGCACGGGCTGCGCCCCCAACAGCACGATCACAAGGACCGCCCGACGCTGCCGCCACTCGAGGCCCGCCGGTTGCGGCTGCTGCTCCTGGGCGGTCATTCTCCCGCCTCCACCGTGCCCGCCTCTAGGCGCCGCAGCTCTTCAGTTTCGCGTGCAATCGCCTCGAGATAAAAGGGGTCGTTGAACGGTTCGCTCGTGAAATCCGCAGCCCGGTACGGCCGGGTCACGAATTGCGGTTCGGCGAGCCGGCTGAGCGCGTTCGGCATGCTCGTCGTAGTCATAAGGGAAACGAACCGCAGCACGTAGGGACCATCTACCGGACCCGTCCCCGTCTCTGCTCCGTGAAAAATGCGGCCGTAAAACCTGAGCGGTACCCAGTGCACACCTGGTTCCAGTTCGACCGAAGTTTGTCCCAGTCCCAGCGGGCGGTTGGTCGTAGAGTACAGCGTGGCTGCCAAATGAAATCTGCCGGCCTTCTCCACTTCGACCTCGGCCTCGATGACGAGGCTGCCATCCTGCAGCCGGTCGCGGAAGCGGCCGGTGAGAATGGCGTGGGGTCGGCTCACCTGGAAGCTGGTCCCTGCGCGGCGCTCGATGCCTTCGAGAGAAAAGGCAATGACACGCACGAAGTACGAAGTGGCCAGTGCAGTGTCCGTTTCCGGAGGCGTCCACGTGGCCGTGTACACGTTGTCCCCGGCGACAGCGTCGCCTTCGCGCCCGTCGTCATGGAAGACAATCTCGCCTGCGGGCACCATCTCCTGGGTAAACACGGTGCCAGTAATCTCTCGCGCAGCAACTTTCACTCCACCGACAGTCAGGTGGGCGTACAGCTTCGGGAGTTCTTGCGCCTCGAAGGAAATCTGCTCCGGGAACACGGTGAGAATCGGATCCTCCCCGTCCGGTCCTCCAGCGGAAATGGGCGAAACTTCGCGGTCGCTGAGCAGAGGGTCCTGCTCTTGTGTGATGGGTTTCGAATCCGGCGGGTATGCGGCTCGCCGGCGGTAGTCCTCGATGAGTTGTTTCGTCATGGCGATGGCTGTGGAGCGGTCGAGCAAGCCTTCGTCCCCACCCGCCGCCGTGGGCGTTGCCGCCATGTCTGGCGTGGCCGCGCCTGGTCGAGACTCTTGCGTTGCGGGTGCTGCGGGCACTGTGGCGTCAGCCCCGCTGCGCGCGGCGAGTGGTAAAGGAGCGGCCGGTCTCGGCTCGAGATCGGTTTCGTGGGCGCGGCGCCGACCAAGCGACAACACCACGGCCACCAGCGCGACTCCGAGCCCCAATGCGAGCAAGATCAGCCGTGATCTTCGGAAGGAGCCGTGGCTCTGGGGTTGGTGACCGTTCCGGTTTTCAGGCTTCGCCATCGGTGGGGCTCTATAAAAAAAGACGCGCCCCGCGGCCATGCTGCGAAAAGCCGCGGGGCGCGCTCACTGAGGTCCTAGTGGGAAACCGCGCGTTCGTTAGTACAGCAGCGTGATAAACTTCGCGGTCGACATCGAGCTTTGCACTGTGGTGTTTGGCGCGCAGGGCGAACCATTACAGTACCAAACGCCGTCCGGAATTTGCTTGCGGTTCGCATAACGAGAGTCGTTGCGGATGTTGTCGTGGTTCTCGTGGCCTGCGTCGAGGTTGCGGAAGCCTGAGGACTCTTGCTTGTACGAGTTCCCGCACACGTTGCTGTTGTCGTACCCTGCAGTGGCGCTGCCATTGCAAGCATAGATGGAAGCGTATTGGACAATTCCGTCGTCCTCCCCGCTCAAGCACGCGCTGGCGCCGAAAATCGCTTGGTATCCGCCCACCAGGTAGACGTTTTTCGCCGGCGAATTGGAGTACGTGCGCACTTGCACGTCGTCCGCGCTGCGTAACCAGTAGGTCGCGGTGTCACAGCTTTGGATAAAAAAGGCGATGAAGTTGCAAAGGATGTTGCTTTGACCGCAAACAGCGTCGGCGCCCTGGGAACCGCGGTGCGCACCGCTCACGGCAATGACGCGGCTGATCCGTTGGCCCACGGTGCCGTAGATGCTCTTGTAGTTCGGGTCGGTCGTGCGGCTGTTGCCCAGGATGTAGTCCATGATCGTGCCGCCCATGCTGTGTGCAATGACCCAAAACGTTCCCCCGTTCGCATAGGTACGCGCACAGCGATTTCCGCCCCCATCGGCACCACCATTGGTGGCATTGATAATCTCATTGGCGACTTCGTCCGCTGCCCCAGCTCCCCACCACGGGTCGTTCCCTTTGTAGCCCACCACGTAATAGCTGGCGGCAAAGTTCTTGGTCGCTGTCTTCACGAAGTCCGACGTGCTCGTTTTCCAATAGTTCCGCGCGTAAGACCAGTTGGTGTACGTATTCGTGTCCGTTTGCTTCCCGTGCACGAAAATCATGCACGGCTGCGCCTGCCCAGCCGAGGCAACCCCGAGCAGTGCGCCTGCGACCACGACCCCTAACCAAGTGCGCAAATCCTTGACCATCTTCCCTCCCGAACTCCTTTCTTCGTAAAATTTCGACCCCGGTCTGCTAGCAAACCGGCCCGCGCTTGCCGCATTCGGGGCGCGAAGTCAAGTGTCGCTTCGCTGGCAACAGTACGATGCGGCGCCCCGGCCGCATGGTGTATGAGGGACCCACCCCTTGCGGCACGGCACCGCCGCGCCACCGCGCCGCACGGAAACGCGCGTGCTGCACACGAAGCTGTATGCCGCCGGCACCCTGCCGGAACGACACAAACCGTACCGGTACGCAATTTAGGGCGACCCGGTGGGT
>CAZHQG010000037.1:0-23979 GCA_964534275.1 uncultured Binatia bacterium (SeqCode)
GGCAGCGCTGGGAGCGGGTCGCGCGCGAGCTCCGCCCGATCGTGCCTGCCTTGCGCGAACTCGACACGCTCGCCGACCTGCTGGGTGAGTCGCGCACGGCGGACGAATTGATCGAGCCGTATCTAGCGTTTGCTCGTCGGTGGCTGGCAGCGCCGTTGCGTCCGAGCGAATGGCAAGACCTCGAGCGGAAGCTTCGCGCTTGGGCCCAGGAATCGTCGGGCGCCGTTCGTGGCCGAGGCTTCGTGACCGCGGTGCACGACGTGCTTGGCCAACTCGCTGTCGAACCGGAACCCGTGGAAGCCCCCGACGTGATCGTCACGACAGCCGTTCCAC
Organism: uncultured Binatia bacterium (SeqCode); assembly: GCA_964534275.1. Classification (GTDB taxonomy): domain Bacteria; phylum Desulfobacterota; class Binatia; order HRBIN30; family HRBIN30; genus HRBIN30. The sequence goes on from CAZHQG010000037.1 coordinate 334, forward strand.
CGGCTTCCTCGGGCCCGGTCTTTTCGATGCAACGCGCCAGCGACGAAGATGCCTATGCAGCGGGCGTTCGCGTCGATCGGCCCATCGAAAGAGGCGAATCGCATTCGCGCGCTGGGGATCTGCTGTTCGATGGCGACGACACTGCGCGTAAGAGCACGACGTGCAGCCAAGCGAGTGCCCCGCTCGCTCCTGCCGGCACCGCGGTGGTAACGCCAGACAGCTTGCGCGGCCTTGGTGCTTGCGCAGAGCGCCCGCTCTCGGCCACGGCGTTGCCCATGTTGCTTGCCTGTCCCTACCGTTTTCTGTTGGAGCGCGTGGCGCACGTGCATCCGGTGCCCACGCCAACCAGTACGGGCAGCCTGGATGCAGTTGCGGCAGGCATTCTGGTACATACCGCCGCCGCTCGCTGCTTGGCGCAATTCGGCAACGCATTCGCCCAGCGCGAGGGCCGTTTGGAAGACTGGCTCGAAGCTGCGGAGCAGCTCGTGGCGGCCACGGTTGCCGAGGTGCTGGTGGAGTTGCCGCTTTGGGGCGAAGCGGTCCAAGAGGCGGCCCTCGCTCAGGTGCGGAACATGGTGCAGCAGCTTCTTGCCAGCGAGTGGCGGCAACCACCGAGCAAGTTCGTGGCCGTGGAGTGGAGGTTTGGCGAGCCGCAAGGGGTGGAAGTGACGCTTGCGACAACGGCGGTGTTTGTGCGGGGCGCCATCGACTGGGTGGTGCAGGCGCACGATGACGGTGTGGTGGTGCGAGAACTCAAAACCGCAACCGGCGGACTCGCCGCGCGCGGCCGCGTGCCAGCGCGACAACTGTTGCAGCTTGGCGCGTACGTGCTCGCACTGGAATCCGCGCGAGTCGTGGATGCTCCGGTAGCCCGAGCCGAACTGGTCTTGGTTGGCCCAGGTGGAGTCCGGCGCGCGTGTCTGGTTCAGGGATCGCTTTGCGAGCTGCGGCAGCGCACCGGGCGTGCGCTGGAGGTCGCCCGGAACTTGATCGATTCAGGATTGTTCCCGCGCACGTCTGCGGCAAGCGACTGCGCACGGTGCCCGTTTCTCGCTCACTGCGGCGAAGACGCTGCCGCGCGCTCGGCGCAGGCGCTCGCGGCAACTTCGAACCCAGCGCTAGCCGACTTTCTTCGTTGGCGCACTCGGGAAGCCCTCGAGTTCGAAGCGCCCTTGGAGGACGGGTAGCTGCATGGATCGCCTTTCTGTTCCGAGCGGAGATCTCGCCGAGTGGGTTGCCGACTTGCAAAGGCGCTTGCTGGCGGAGCCCGTGGCAATTTCGACGGAGGGCGCCACTCGCGCGGTCGTGGTGGCGGACAGCGCCGATCGAGCGGCAGCGTTAGCGGAGGCGCTCGCAGGGAGCGAGCTGACCTACGTGGCTAAGGGCCGTTGGCTGTACGTGGTGCATCCGTGGGTGCGGTGGTTGCTGCTCGGACTCCTCGGGCTTGCAGATGAAGACGATGGCGTGGCCAGCGCGCAGGCCACGACGTTTCCATTTTTCGAAACCAGCATGATCGATCGCGCGACCTATGTGGCACGAAAGCGCAGTGCTCCAGCGGATCTCCGGCAGCGGTGGGAAGAAATCGGGGAGGCGTTCCAACGCCTGCGCGCGCTTGCGCACAGCACGAGTCCTGGCGCTGCCGCCCTGTTGCTAGCGGAGCGAACATCGTTCCGGCGCTTGGCGCCGTTCCACGGGAGCAATCGGCGCATCGAACGCGCGCTGTTTTGGCAGGTCGTGGCTGCAGTGGAGCGCGAAGCATTGCAGCGCGGGGTGGACCTCGTGGGCTTCGCTCCAGTGTTGCGCGCGTGGCTCGCACAGCCCCGCCAACTCGGGGCGCGGGTTGGGAGGCTCGGTGGGGGATTGAGTGATTTATTGATTGAGAGATTGAGTGATTTATTGATTGAGTGATTTATCCATTGAGGGATTGGGGAATTTTGGGGGGTTGACAGGGTGGGTTGTCGGGGGGCATGTGGGTGGGAGTGGGAAGCACGGCGCTGGATCGAGCGAGGGAGCTGCAAGAGCGCACGAGACAGTTCGCCTTACGCGTTGTGAACATGTTCCGCGCATTGCCGCGAACAGACGAAGCGCGAGTCCTGGGCAGGCAAGTTCTTCGCTCCGGCACGTCAGTAGCGGCGAACTACCGGGCCGCGTGCCGTGCACGGTCCAAAGCCGAGTTTGCGGCAAAACTCGGGGTTGCAGTGGAAGAAGCCGACGAAACGATCTTCTGGCTCGAGCTACTCATCGAGTCCAAGGTGATTCCGGAGGCCAGGATGAAACCGCTGCTTGTGGAAGCCAACGAGCTCTTGGCTATCTTGTCCGCCTCCCACCGAACCGCCCGCACCCACCAAAAATAACCCCCAACTCTCACTCCCCAATCAATAAATCTCTCAATCCCCCAATCACTCAATCTCTCAATCACTCAATCTCTCAATCTCTCAATCCCTCAATCCCTCAATCACTCAATCACTCAATCACTCAATCTCTCAATCACTCAATCTCTCAATCTCTCAATCCCCCCACTTCCTCAGCCCTTCCACCGGAACGCCCAGTACGCTTCCCACGACCAGTGCTGCTTGAATGGCGAAGTACTCGCTCGTTCCGACGAATTCGCGGGTGAGCGGAATTTCGTGTCCGCCAACTGTGAGCACGGTTCGAGGATCGCTTTCCGACGGCAGCGAAGCGCGTAGGAAGTGGGTCGAGTCTGGAAGCCCTAGCGCGCGACAAAACGGATCGTCTTCGCACGCAACCACTGGTGCCCCTTTGCTGGCCGCAGCAGCCACCAGATAGGCCAGCTCGTCCCGAAGCGTTTGCGCACTGTGTTCGTCGTAAGCCCCCGCGCCTGCGGTGGGGGTCAGCACGAGGATGTCGGGGCTGGCCACGCGCACGAGCCGCGCGGCATCGCCCGGTTGCCGCACGCCGTATTCCAGCACCAAAACGGCTGTGCGCGGTGGGCGCACGGCGCGATACGCAGCGAGCAGCAAGGCGCGACCAAGCGCAAGCGTGCTCGAGGTGTCGAGCACCACTCCGAGAATCGCCAGCGGCAAGCCGATCTCCGTGTTGTACGAGAGTGGGTTCGCGCGCGTATCGAAGTGCTCCGACAAAAGTTCCGTGAGCAGTCGCTTGGTCACCGTTTTCCCTCGCCCGCCAGCAATGCCTACGATGAGCGGGCGGTGTCGCCGCAAACTCGCCCGCGCCAAGGTGGACAACACGACCCGGGCGAGCTGTCGCCGCCGACGGACTCCAGGCCGCATCGTTTCGTTTGGCTGCGGAGTCGGGCGAGGCAACGATGGTGCCGGCGCAGGTTTGCTCCCGCGAAAGAACGTGCGCAAACGATCGAAGGCGACATCGATGTCTTCCGCCGGCCGGGCGAAGCAAAAGCGCAAGTGGCCCTCGCCCGTGGGGCCGAAGGCGACACCGGGGACCACTGCGACCCGTGCCTCTTCCAGAAGTCGCAGTGCGAGCGTACGCGAATCGCGCGCAGAGGGCACCGTGTCTTTGAGACGCGGGAACACGAAGTACGAGGCTTCGGGTTTTTGGTAGTCGAACACGTCGGGCATGGAGTCGAGGTGCTGGATCATGCGCTCTCGCCGCCGGCGAAACTCTTCGCGGAAAGGCGCTACGATCTCCTCCGAGTGCTCGAGCGCAGCCATGGCAGCGTATTGGGAAACCACCGGGGCGCAGGTCACGAGCGCGTCGTGTACACGCAAGATGCGCGCCGCAAGATTGCGCTCCGCTTGTAAAAAACCGACCCGCCAGCCGGTCATCGCATACGCTTTCGAAAACGAGCACACGCGAACGACATGCTGCCGGTGCGCGGCAAAGTGCGCGGGGCTCGTGACCGGTTCTGCGCTGTACACGAAGTCCTTGTAGACTTCGTCAGCAATCACCACGGCCCCCACTCGCTCGGCGGCGCGCAAAAGTGCGGCGATGGTGGCACGGGGAAAGATGGTTCCTGTCGGGTTGTTTGGCTGGGCGAGCAATATGGCCTTGGTGCGGCGGCTCATCGCCTTGGACAGCACGTCGGGGTCGAGGTCGAATCCAGAGTCTTCCTCCAGCGGGACGAACCGCGGCGTCGCTCCGGCCAGGTGGATGGCGCTCAGGTACGAGGTGTACGAAGGTGAGGGAAGCAAAACTTCGGAACCCGGTGGGACCAGCGCAAGCAACGTTGCGGCAATGGCTTCGATCGAGCCGCAGGTCACGAGGATTTCCCCGTCCGGGTCGTACGCCATGCCTTCTTGGCGCAAATGCTCGCTGATCAACTCGCGCAGTGCGGGCAGGCCAGGCGAGAGGCTGTACTTCGCGCACGCTCCTTCGTCGAGTTTTTGCTTCACGTATTGCTTGATAACGGCGGGAGTGTCGAAGCTCGGGATCCCCTGTGCGAGGGAGACCACGTCGGGCATGCTGGCCGCCCGCAGTTCGATGGCCTTGATGGCGGAGAGTTCCAATTGTTTCCACGGCTCGGCAATGTCTGCTTTGGCCGCAAACCCTTCCCGCACCATCAGCCCTCCATCGTGCGATCGGCAGGCACGGACTCGACTGCAGGCACGGCCTGTTCAGCATCGCCGCTCCAGTCGAGCACGAGCGGCGTCCAGGGTCCGCCCTGTGTGCTCCGCTCGACGACGTGCACGGACCCGAGGGCAACTTGCAGTGCACTTGCCTCGTGTTGCGAGTCTAACAAGTACGCGAGCGCGCGGACGATCACGCCGCGGTGGGCGATGACGAGAACGCTCAGAGCCTCGTCGTCGAGGATCTTGGCCACGGCAGCTTCGACCCGCGCACGAAACGCTCGTAGAGATTCGCCGTTCGGGTAGCAAAAGTCCGCCGTGCGTGCGGTCCACTGCGCATACGCCTCCGGATGGCGCCGCTCGATTTCGTCGCGGGTGAGTCCTTCCCAGTCGCCAAAGTGCACTTCGTTGAGCTCCGCGAGCGGGGTAGCCGGTAGGCCCGGAGCCACCAGCGTTGCCGCTTCGCGCGTGCGGCAGAGTGCGCTGGTGTAAACCTTTTGCACGCCGTAAGCGGCAATCACCGGCGCGGCGCGCAGCATTTGCTCGCGGCCGACTGCACTCAAGGGCACATCGGTGGCGCCGTAGTAGCGGATGCTCGACTGCCCGGTGGTTTCCCCGTGCCGCAAAAAGACCAGCCTGCGCACCTTTGGCATCCGCAGCTCGATCAGAATTGGACCCGACGCATGATCGCCCGCGGTAGCCAACGAATGATGCCCATCACCAGCGCCCATACGAACGGAGCGTACACGACCGGCCGCCCGCGTTCGATAGCGTCGGCTGCAATCTTGGCAACGTGCTCTGGATCGGCGGCAAACGGCGGCGGCTTCAAGCCAATGGTCATGCTCGTGCGGACAAAGCCTGGCTTTACAGTGACCACGCGTAGCCCTTGGTTGTAGTACCGGTGGTCGAGCCCCTCCAGGTAACGCGTGAGCCCGGCTTTCGTGGCTCCGTAAAGAACCACTGGCTTCCGTCCGCGCTCGCCGGCAACGGAGCTGAACACGCACAGCGTGCCGCCGCCACGGGCAAGCAGTCGCACGCGGGCCGCCTCGCAAAACAACACTGTGTTGGTGAAGTTTACGGTGAGCAACCGATGCAGCAGTTCTGGATTTGCTTCCAGCTCTTCTTGCGTGGCGAATTGTCCGGCGGTGACGACAACTGCTTCGAGGCTTCCGAGATGGTTGCTTGCGGCATCGAGGGCGGGAGCGAACGTGGCGGGATCGAGCAAGTCGCAGTGCACGTGCGCAACCGGTCCCGCGCCGCCATGGATTTCCAGATCGCGTGCGCTTCGCTCGAGTTCGTTTGGGTCGCGGCCAAGCAAGAAGAGCCGGTGCCCTCGCAACACGAGTTCGCGGGCCAAGGCGCGGCCAATTCCTTTGGTGGCACCGAGAAAGGCGACGTTCACGGCTGGTCCCCTAACAAACGCACCGACAGCGCGCTGCGCAAGCGGCGGTGCGGGTCCCATTGCTGGCGTGCGGCTTCGAATCGGGGCAAGCGAGGCTCCATCGCGCGAAAGTGCTCTGGCCGCGTGAAGGCGTCTTTGGCAAGGTACACCCGCCCGCCGGCGGCAATGACGAACTCGTTCAAAGCGTCGACAATTTCTTGCGTACGTGCGGAAACGGGCATGTCTAGGGCGTAGGAGATCCCTGGTCGGGGGAAGGAAAGAATCCCACGCCCCTCGGCGCCGCAGTCTTTGATCACCGCCAAGAACACGGGCGCTTGCAGCGAGCGCAAACGGTCGACAAAGGCAAGGTGGGTTTCGTATCCGTGATCGGTGGGCAGCACGCACTGGTACTGGGTGAAGCCGCGCGGACCGTACACGCGGTGCCATTCGAGGATCGAATCGAGCGGGTAGAAAAACGTTTCCGGGTGTACCACATGTCGCCCGCGTCGCTGTTGGGCGCGGTAAAAGTACAGGCGGTTGAACCAGCGCACCATCCACGGCTGGAGGAACCAATCCGGAAACACCGGCGGCACCGTGAAGGTCCGCTTCTTTGGTGGGGGCGCCGCTGGTGCCTCGGACGGCTCGGCCCAGCGACCTTTCATGATGGCACAGCGGCCAAAGTGCGGCGGTGCACCGAGAAGGTCTGCCCACGCGACCGTGAAGGGCCAGTCTTGTCCCGCGGCTCGCAGCGCGGGCAGCAAAGCTGCGATGCTGTCGAACGTTTCCACCTCTTCCAAAATCCAAGGCGAGGGGATGCGCTTCATGCGGAAGGCAACCTCGAGGATATGGCCGGTGAGGCCCATTCCCCCGAGCGTGGCGTCGAACAACTCGGGATTCCGTTCGGGAGAGCACTCGACAATCTCCCCGCTGGCAAGCCGCATCAGAAGCGAGACGACGTGGTTTCCGAACGTGCCTTCGCAGTGGTGCATCTTGCCGTGCACATCGGCCGCAACCATGCCTCCGAGGGTGACGTATTTCGTGCCGGGAGTGACCGGAGGGAACCAGCCGCGTGGCAGGAACACGTCGATAATTCGCCAAAGAGGGCAGCCAGCTTCGGCACGCAGGACGCCCGTGTCGGGGTCGAAGGCCAGCATGCGGTCGGCAAACAAGGTGCTGGTTAGCGCCTCTCCGGAGCGGGCGGGCAAGGAAGCGTCGCCGTACGAACGGCCGAGCCCGCGGGACAGCACCGTGTGCGTGGTGACTGCGCGCAAATCTTCCGAGGCGCACAAGCGTGCTTGTTGCACAGGGAATCGGCCCCAGCCGCTGATCGGCATGGGCGGCGAACAGGAAGAAAATTCTCGGTCGGATGGCGGCGTCATGCCAAGGGTTCTCCAGCGAGCTGCAACGCTTCTTCGGCAGATGGGATTCCCGGACGGCCGCCGATTTTCCGGCATTTGAGCGCCGCTGCCGCGGCTGCAAAGCGCAGCGTTCGCTCCACCGGCCAATCGTGCAGCAACCCGAAGATGCAACCCGCGTGAAACACGTCTCCCGCACCGGTGGAATCCACTGCGCGCACGGGGTAGCCGCGAACAAAGTGTTCTTTGCCGCGCACATAGGCCAGAGCGCCTCCGGGACCGAGCGTGGCGGCCACGAACCATGGGCCAAGTGCAGATGCAGATTTGAGTGCCTTGGGGAGATTGTCGAGCCCGGTGAGGCGCAAGGGGAATTCCGTCGCCGTGATCAACACGTCGGTCATTCGCAGGAGCTCTTCGATTCTCGGCTGTGGGCGGTCGACATCCAGTACGACGAGCCCGCCAGCTTGCCGGACCAGCGCGGCCGCTTCGATCGTGCGCGGCAAGTCGACAGCATCGAACAAAGCGACGCGGGCCGCGGCGAGCTTGCGTCTTGTCGCCGGACCCAATTCGAACTCGGCAAGACCGCGGTTTTCTTGGTGAAGGACCGAACGCTCTCCGGTGACTTGATCGATCAGGATCACCGAGACCGGCTGCGTGGTGTTCGAGACACTGCAAGTCGCCTCGATGTCCACCCCCTCGCGTGCCAGAGAGCCTCGGACGAGCACGCCTCCAGGGTCGTCGGCAAACGCGCCGATATACGCGGTGGGCACTCCCCAGCGCTGCAAAGCGACCAAAGCCGTGGGCACTTGCCCTCCGGGCTGAACCTCGTAATGCACCAGCGGCTGCTTGCCGTCGAGCCGCGGGTGGCGCGCTACGACGCAGAGGTGGTCGACGCTACTCGTTCCCAGACCGACGACCACCGCTTGCCTTGCCTCGTTTGGGTGTTGCTCGTTGGATGCAACCATCCGCCTCCGCTCCTGCCGCAAACGCCACGTGTGTCCGCACGCCTACACAATGTTGCGCCGTTCGACAACTCAGCGCATGGCCGTGTTTGCTGGCGAGGGGCTCTGCCGCCGGGTGCGGGCTGCACTCGAGGAGGCCACCGGCGTCCTGCAGCCAACGCATTGAATGGGTCGAATCACCGGGGCACCGTGAGGGTTAACGAAGGCCGGGCTGGGTCGTTGGAGTAAAGGGTTACCGTCGGGCGGTCGGGGTCATCAGAGCGATCGGCGGGAACACTCACGAGCAAGAGCGCGCTTTCTCCCTGCGCGAGGGCGGGCGGGCAGTCGGCGCATGGGGTACCATGCCAACGAAGTGTTAGCCCGCAATGAGACCGGGCTTCGTAGATCCGCAGGGGCCCCGAGCCTGCGTTTTGGATGCGGAACGCCACGGATCCGTGAGGGGCACCCGCGGGCAGGTCGGGCGGCTGGACTGTGGACACAACGAGCTGCGGGTTCGTTAGGCTTTGCGGGCGAAGCCCCAGCACCAGTACGAGGCTCAGGCTGAGAGCAAGGGCGATGAGGGGGACATGCCACCCTGGAACCTCGAAACGGCGGCGCTTTCTTTGGCGCCGCCGTTTCGGGCGCACGGATGCCATCCTGCTCATGGTGCGGGCAGGAGGGCGATGATTCGTGTCGGGCCGCCACTGCCGCCTTTGATTTTCATGGGCAGCGCGATCATGGTCGCGCCACTAGGCGGGAGCAGGTGGACGTTGGCGACGTTCTCGAAGGCTGGCTTGTTGGCCCCGTTCACGATTCGGTGCACGGGAAAGTCACGCGACGGGCCGTGATCGATGCTGGCCGTGTCGACGGCCACGGCGGTAATGTCGCGCTGGCGAACGAGAAACTCCGCAGCTTCCACCGAAAACCCGGGAAAGTGCAGGTTGAGGACATCTCCGGGCCGGTCGCTGCCGAGGTAGGCCTTCTTATCGCCCCAGTACCGACCCCACCCACTGTACAGAACAACGATGGCACCCTTTGGGAGTCGGCCCCACTGTCGCTCCCAATCGAGAATGTCGGCCACGGTCAGTTCGTAGTCCGGGTTGCGCTCGGCCTTGGAGCGGATGTCGATGACCGCAGCCGGGCCGACCAGCGAGGCGAGGGGCACTTGCTCGGTGGACCACCCATGTTCGGCGAAATGCAGGGGCGCATCCATGTGGGTGCCGCCATGTTCGGCCATGCAAAGGTTGTGTGCAGCATACCAATAGCCCTCCGGCGTTCGGCCGTAGGCCGTGCGCTCGAGGTGGAACGACTCCCCGGTGGGCCAGTAAATGGTTTCCGGACCGAAATCGTACGTCAAATCGACGAGGCGGCGCGGCTCGATGGTCGGGCTGCTCATGGGCGCAGGTTTTAGGCGTGCACAAGCCAGCCCGCTAATGGTTGGAAGGACGGCAGCCAAAAGCCAAAGAGCCTGGGTTCGGGTCATTGGCAGTTCCCCTGTGGCCAGCGAGGGTACGGCGACGGGTGGGCAGAGTCAACCGTGGGCAGCAAGCGTGCGGTGCCGGGGTTTCCGGTGGCATTGGGGGAGGTTGGGTGCTCGTCGGGGAGAGTGCAGCACCGTAATTTCGCGCTTGACTAGGGCACCAAATCGACGCAAATTGGGGTCACGTTTCGTGGGATTGTACATCTTGTTCGGGGGCCGGAACCCTTCCACGGAAGTAAAAATAAAGCTGCAAAATCGCGCTGGACCTTCGGTGAATTTTCGCCGATGATGCGCGTCGAGAAGCGACATGTTCGACACTGATTTCACCAACGACAACAACATTTTGGACCGCGAAGAGGAAACTCGCGCGGAGGAGCCCACCGAGTTGAGCGAAAGCTCGACCGAGGAACTTACCGAGTGGGAAGCGCGGGACGTCGAGGCTTTGTTTTCTGCCGACTTGGCGACAACCTCGGTGTTGAGCCGCGCAGAAGAAGAGGTGTTGGCTCGCAAAATCGCCCGTGCTCGGTCCAGGATCTTGGCCGTGTTGCGGCGGGCCAAGAAACTGTGCCGCGCGGCACTGGAAGATGCGGGCCGTGGCGTCATCCTCCCGGAGGAAGACTTCCGCGAACGGGAGACGGTGACGATCTTGCGGTTTGCGGAGCAGGCGCTGCGAGATCGCGAGGCCTTCAAGCGGACCGGCTTGAAGAAAAAGGCAAGTTTGCGGGCGTTCATCAAGGACCTCACCCGCGCGCTAGAAGACTACCGGGTGCTGCGGGACGAGATGATGCGGGCGAACTTGCGCCTCGTGAACTTGTTTGCGCGCCGGTATCGGCACCCGGTGCTGACTTCACTGGACTTGTTCCAGGAAGGGGCCATCGGGTTGTTGCGGGCCATCGAAAAGTACGACCCGCACCGCAACATCAAGTTCAGCACGTATGCGACGTGGTGGATCTGGCAACAGCTCAGCCGCGCGGCGGACATGCAAGGGTCGCTGATCCGCCTGCCGGTACACTGGAACCAGTTCCGACGCCGCATTGGCCGGGATGCTCGCGAGCTGGCCATGGAGAACGAAGGTCCGGTGTCGCGCGAGGAGATTGCCGCCTCGCACGGACTCGACCGGGAGCGTTTCGAGGCAATGGCACAAAGCTTCCAGTTCGTGTCTACGGATGCCCCCATCGGGGATGACGACGACCGAACCTTGGAAAGCACCTTGGCGGCGGAGACTCCGGAGCCAGGGGAGCTTGCCGAGCACTCCTCGTTGCGAGAACGGCTCGAGGAAGCCTTGAAGAAGCTCCCGCCACGCGAGGGCAAGATCTTGCGGCGGCGCTTTGGGTTGGACGATGACGAAACCGAAACCCTGGAACAGCTCGGTAAGGAATTCGGTGTCAGTCGCGAGCGGATTCGCCAGCTCGAAGCTCGGGGACTGAAGATGCTGCGCGCCATTTGCGCGGAGCAAGGGTTGCAGGATTACCTGCAATAAGCGGGACGCTGCAGAGGCATTTCCCGTCGGTACGCAACGCCGGGGCAGCCGGGAGTCAAGCCTGGCTGCCCCGCGTTTTTGATCGGGCGCCGGAAACGATCGAGTAACGCGGTGAGGCAATGTGCGTCGCGGAACAGCGCGGGCAACGACTTGGCCGTGTGAATTTCGTGCGACCGCGAAAACTGTAACCGCATCCCAGGCACACGGCGGGTTCCACCACGAGCCGTTCCCCAGTGTGCGGGAGCGACCGCTCCACGTGCTGCAAGTGCAGGTGCACTTCGCGCTCGGGCACGTGCAGCAAGCGGGACAAGTCCCTTGCGGTTCGCGGACCGCTGCGCAAAAGCTCCACCAGATTTTGGCGAATCGTTCCGCTCATGGTACACAGGCGTCGACGGTGTCGGGTCCGCTCTTGGCTGCGCCCCTTTGGTCTTTGGTTCCTTTCTGCAGTTTGTTTCACCCCCGGGTGTAAAGCAATGCCACAGAATTCCGGTTCGTCAGACGACCCACTCGCCCAGGCAAAAGACGGGCTCATCGAAGAGCTCAAGATGGAAGGAGTGACGGACGCGCGGGTGCTCGCGGCTCTTCAAGCTGTGCCCCGCGAAGAGTTCGTTCGCCCCCACGATCGCCACGCCGCTTACGACAATCGGGCGCTTCCGATCGGGAAAGGCCAAACGATTTCGCAACCGCTGATCGTCGGGCTCATGACCCAACTCCTCGGCCTGAAAGGGGACGAGCGTGTGCTCGAAGTGGGCACGGGATCCGGATATCAAGCCGCAGTGTTGAGCCTCCTGTGCAAGGAGGTGTACTCGATCGAGATCGATCCTGAGCTGGCCGAGCAGGCGCGTACGCGCCTTCAGCAGCTCGGGTACGACAACGTGCAGGTGCGGGCTGGAGACGGGTTTTTTGGCTGGCCAGAAGCTGCACCGTTCGACGCTGTAATCATCACAGCAGTCGCTCCCCGAGTGCCGGAACCGCTGCTCGAACAGCTCAAACCAAACGGGGTGATCGTCATGCCCCTCGAGGAAGGGTGGAGTGAGACGTTGGTGCGGGTGCGCAAACTCGGCAATGGTACAACCTCGATGGAGCGCTTTGGGGCTGTGGCGTTCGTTCCCATGCGAGGGGCCGTCCGCACAAAGCCACCAGAGTAGTGACCGGACCCGCTTCCAAAGCAAGCTGCTTCCGCAGAGCTTGTCCCGTCGCCTTCTGATTGCAGGTTGTAGGGGCACGGCGGTGCCGTTGCCCTGGTGCCGTTGCGCACCCGGGTCCCATGGAACCCGATGCGGCTCTCCTGCGTGCTCTTGGCAACGGGCGCGGCTTGGAGTAAGCGAAACCTACTTCGGGAGCGGCGTCGCAGGCATGCCGCAGGGGTAAGGAGGATTGTGATGACACGGTTGTGGAAGAAGGCTTTTGCTGTGATGGCAATCGGTGGTGCGCTTGTGGTTCCGGCGCTGGTTTCCGCCAAGGAACCGATACCGCCAGCGAAGCAGGCGTATTTGCGGTACTGCTCCGCTTGTCACGGGGAGAGCGGCAAAGGGGATGGCGTGGTTTCGCACTTGATGAACCCGCGGCCTGCCGATCTCACGCAGTTAGCGAAGAAAAACAACGGCGAGTTTCCGTTCATGCGCGTAATCCGGATTATCGACGGACGCGAAACCTTGCGTGCCCACGGCGATCCGGACATGCCCGTATGGGGCGAAATTTTCGCCGCGGAAGTCCCGGGGGCCATGAACAAGGAAGCCCGGATCCGGGGAAAGGTGTTGCTGATTACCGAGTACCTCGCCTCGATCCAGCAGAAGTAACGAGCTTCGCGCAGGGGCGAACGACGCTCAAAATCCGAAGCTCACCAGTTCCGGTTGCGAACGAGCGTACTCCAGCGCAAGGTCGAGTTGCGCTTGGCTGAGGGCGTGAATCTCGAACAAGGGTTCCCCTTGGCGGACGATGTCGCCCACAGTTCGGAGCAGACGTACGCCGGCGGAGACGTTTGCTGGCGCGCCTGCTTGTTTGGCAACTCGTGCCATGTGCCAGCAGTGGATCGAGCGGATCCGGCCATCGGTGGGGGCGGGGACCGTCGCGCAAAAGGGAGCCGGCGGCGGAAGCGGCTGCGGGCCTTGGGCCTCGATGATGCGTTGGAACGCTGCACGCGCGGCTCCGGAATCCAGTGCCTCCATCGCTTTCCGATAGCCGCCCCCGGCCGGAACAGCCCCGATCATCTCCAGGATGCGCGCGGCTAAGTAAAGCGATTTTTCGCGGAGGTCGGTCGGTGCTCCGGGAGCGCGATCGAGCACGGCTAGAACGTCGAGAGCTTCGAGACGCGGCCCAATGCCCCAGCCGATGGGTCCACGCGCTTCCGTGATGGCGACCTCGAGGTGGAGATCGATGTGTCGCGCTACGGCTTGAAAGAGCGCTGCCAAGCGCTGGGCGTGTTCGAGGCTGCGCACTTTGGCGGTAGGTCCCACGGGGATATCGAGGAGCGCGTGCGTTGCGCCCGCGGTTTTTTTCTTGGAGAGGATGGAGGCAACCATTTGCGCCTCCGTGTCGATCTCCATGGGCCGTTCCACCGTGATGAGAATGTCATCGGCCGGCGCCAGTCCGAGCGCACCGCCCCAGGCAATGCAGGCACCCGCGCGCTCGATGACTTGGTAGAGTCGCTCTGGTTCCAAGGCGACGTCGGCAAGCACGCCCATCGTGTCGGCTGTGCCTGCCGGACTCGTGATGGCGCGGGACGAAGTTTTTGGAACCGTGACCCCCAAGGCAGCCAAAATTGGCACCACGACCATGGTGGTGCGGTTGCCTGGCACCCCTCCGATGCAGTGCTTGTCGGCAATCGGTGCGTGGGGAAAGCGCAGCATCGTGCCTGTGTGAATCATGGCCTTGGTCAGCGCCACGAGTTCCTCCAGCTGCATCGGACGAAGCGCACATGCCAAGACGAACATCGACAGCTCGACCTTGGAATATCGGTGCGCCACGACGTCGCGTAAAATTTCGGTAAACGCGGCCTCGTTGAGTTGCTGGCCCCAGAGCTTGCTGCGCACCAGGTCCACGCTGCGAGGGGCGGGAGCGTGGGCGGCTTGCACGATGCTGCCGTCCTCCAGGCCCAGGTCTCGAAACGCCACTTCGGAAAGGCCGACTTCGTCGGGCCGCACCAAAGTATCTCGGCAAAAGTTCAACACGCCAATGATCTCTCGCGTGCCTCCGTTGCGAGGATCGCGTCCCCACACACGGACGCGGTCGAGCGGGCGAAAGCCGAGGTTTCCCGCCACCACGGCGTCTTCGTGAATGAACACGACGTGCTCGCTCAACGTGTCGATACGAACTTGCCGTAATCGAAACATATCGATGTTCTCCGCGCTCGCAGTCGAAACGGTGGGCCCTCTTCTTTGCAGGTTTTTGTGCGCAAGGGTAGAAGCGAGCGCATGCGCGGCCGGACGCTGGGTACGAAGCGACGCCCCCTCGATGCCATTGCGTTGGAAGTGTTTCGGCACCGCCTGAGCGCCATTGCCGAAGAAATGGGCGTGGTGCTTCGGCGCAGTAGCTTTTCAGCCAACATTAAGGAGCGGCAAGATTACTCTTGTGCAGTATTCGATTCCGAGGCCCAACTCGTGGCGCAAGCGGCCCACATCCCGGTGCATTTAGGGTCGTTGCAGCTTGCGGTGGGTGCAGCGACGGCAAGCGGCAACCTCGCTCCGGGCGACGTGGTTGCCCTTAACGACCCGTTTGCTGGCGGCACGCATTTGCCGGACCTGACCCTGGTGGCGCCGGTGTATCTACCGGGGCGCTCGAGGCCAGTGGCCTTCGTGGCCGCACGAGCGCACCACGCCGACATCGGCGGCGCGGCTCCCGGGTCCATGGCACTCGCAGAGGAGGTGTATCAGGAAGGATTGCGGATTCCGCCAGTGCATTTGGTCCAGCGGGGCCGGTTGCGCCACGACGTGCTCGCCTTGTTCGAGGCGAATACCCGTGTGGCAGCCGAGCGGCGCGGGGATTTGCTCGCGCAGTTAGCGGCGCTTCGTTGCGGAATCCGGCGGCTACAGGAACTTTGTAAAACGGTGGGAGAGAACGCTGTGGTTGCCGCAATGGAGGGACTGCAGGTGTACTCCGAACACCGATTGCGGCGCGTGTTGGCCGGGTTGCCTGACGGGGTGTTTCGCGCCACGGACTGGTTGGACGACGATGGCTTCGGCGCGGTAGACTTGCCAATTTCCGTCGCGGTGGTCGTTCGCGGGGACACGGCAACGTTCGACTTTAGCGGAACGGCTCCCCAGGCACGTGGCGGCGTGAACGCCACCTTGGCCGTGACTTGGGCGGCGGTCCTGTATTGCTTGCAGTTGCTCGCTCGCGGAGAGATCCCTGCCAATGCCGGCTTGATGCGTCCGGTGACCGTCCATGCGCCCGAAGGGACGCTGGTGAATCCGCGCTTTCCCGCCGCGGTCGCAGCGGGAAATGTGGAGACTTCCCAGCGAATCGTCGATACGGTTTTGCGCGCGCTTGCCGACGCTGCGCCCGAGGTGATTCCCGCGGCAAGTTGCGGCTCGATGAACAATCTCGCCCTAGGCGGCTACGTGCCCGGGAGCGGCGAGCAGTTCTCGTACTACGAGACGATTGCCGGAGGAGCAGGGGGAGGACCTGCCAGGCCGGGTGCTTCGGCCGTGCAAACCCACATGACGAACACGTGGAATACCCCGGTGGAAGCCCTGGAAGCGCAGTTCCCTCTGAGGGTGACGTGCTACCGGATTCGCCGTGGCTCCGGTGGCGCGGGCAAGCACCCTGGCGGCGATGGGATCGTGCGCGAACTCGAAGCGCTCGCTCCCATGCGGGTGACCCTGTTGAGCGAGCGGCGCACGCGGCAGCCCTACGGATTGTGGGGCGGAGAAGCCGGCGCGGCCGGGCACAATTGGCTCGTTCGTCCGCGCAAGCGCGAGCAGCGGATTCCATTGCCCGGCAAGACGACAACGATCCTCGAACCCGGCGATCGCATTCGCGTGGAAACGCCAGGCGGCGGCGGATGGGGAAGCGTACAGGGGGCACGGAGGAAGTAGTCCGGGGGGTCGACCGGAGCTACCTCCCCCGTGCGGGGTCGGGAGGGAAGGGAGGGTCAGGAAAACTTTACGCTGCTTGGGCGGCTTGGGGTGGAACCGTGCGCGCAGGCTTCTCTTTGCTCAACCGCGCCAAGGTCTTCTCCAGCGCGTCGATGCGGCGCTTCAGTTGATCCACTTCACGGCGCGGCGCCACCTCGAGCTGCTGGACCAAAATTCGTTGCGCTTCGTGCCGAGCGGTGCGCTGAAGTGCCCGCGTGCGCGAACGGACGGACTCGGCAGCCTTGCGCAGTTGCGTTTGCACCGGACTGGCAAGCGCCGTTCCGCGATGTTGCAGCCGCACGATTTCCTTGCGCAGGCGCTTCTCGAGGTCCCGAACGACCTGCGTTCCCTCGCGGCGCAAGTTGCGGCTCAAACTCGTCAGACGCTGTTCCATCGTCTCAGCCGCTTTCAGGGCACGCGCCCGGAAGTGCTCGATCGCCTTGGGCGCCGGGACCAACTCGGCCAGGCGGCTTACCCAGGTTTCCACCGGTTGCGCGCTCCGTGCTGCCCGTTTCGTCGTTGCTTTTGCTGCCATCGTCCCGTCCTCCTGTGGCACGTCGTATAACGCCCTGCGTCACAATTGTCAATGCGCTGCGTCAAGATGGTGAAAAAAAATACCCGGGACTGGGCCCGGGCATCGCGAACTGGAACACGTGCGGTGCGAACGTCAGAGTGGTCGCACGTGGACTCGAACCACGGACCTCCTGCATGTGAGGCAGGCGCTCTAACCAGCTGAGCTATGCGACCATCGCGGAACGCTCGCGCTAACACAGGCACGGGCCGGCTGCAAGGCAAGCCTTGGCGCCCCGCCAGCTCTCGCTGCCGGATCGGGCACCTGGTCGGAGACGCATCCTCCACATGATCGCATCGTGAGGCGATAGACGCCGCTCTCGCTGTGTGCCGGTGCGGTTGCCGCGCCGGGTGCGATGGTCGCAACGCAGGGTTCTCGGGGTGCATGCACGGTGTGCCGTGGCGATGGCACGAACGCCGGTCGCTGCCCTGGAGCCACTGGTGTAGAATCGCCCTGGTCGCCTGTCGGAGGGCAGCGTACTGGACGTGAAGATCGAGCCCTCGGATTGGAACACCTTTGATGGTCTTGCTCTGTGCGGTTACTCGGGTAGGCTGGCGAAAGGAGCGACAACAATGGTCAACGTGGGTATGTGGGCACGAGCGATGCGGGCGATCCCCCGCATCAGTCGCGAGGAATGGGACGCGTTGGACGTCATCTCGCGGTGGCTGATTGCCTCGCGTTCAGCGGTGCTGGTCATGACATTCGTTTCCTCCGCGTTGGCGGGCTTGCTGGCGTGGCGCGACGGTGCCTTTCAGTTCGGGTCGTGGGCCGTGCTCACTGTGGGCTTGCTGTTGGCACACGCGACGAACAACTTGGTCAACGACTTCACGGATCACTGGAAAGGAGTCGATCGGGACAACTACTTTCGTGCTCAGTACGGGCCGCAGCCCTTGGAACATGGTCTCCTGAGCCAGAGGCAAATGCTCCAGTACATTGCGGTTACCGGTGCGCTGGCTTCGGTTGCCGGACTCACGCTGATCTTTTGGCGTGGCGAGGTGGTGTTGTGGTTGACGCTCGTCGGGGCGTTTTTCGTGCTGTTTTACACGTGGCCCCTCAAGTACGTCGGTCTGGGAGAAGTGGCGGTGTTGCTGGTCTGGGGGCCGTTGATGGTTGGCGGCGGGTACTACGTGATTACCGGCGGTTGGCGCCCGGGGGTCCTGTGGGCGAGCTTACCGGTTGCTTTGACGGCGACCGCCGTGTTGTTCGGGAAACACATCGACAAGATCGAGGCAGACCGTGCCAAACAAATCCGCACGCTGCCGGTGCTGTTGGGCGAGTCCAGAGCACGATTGGTTGCATTGGGTTTGTGTACGGCAGCGTACGCCGTAACGTTTGCGCTCATTGCGACGGGAGAGCTTGGCTGGCCCCTGCTGGTCGTGTTGGGCGCGTTTTCGTGGTACCGACTGGCGTTCCACGTTTTTCGCCAACCCCGGCCAGCCTCTCCACCGCCGGAATACCCCGCGAATGTGTGGCCGTTGTGGTACTCAGCGTTCGCGTTCCAGCATACTCGGCGTTTTGGCACACTGTACCTAGCCGGAATGTTCCTCGACGCTGTGCTCCGGCATATCCAGTGAACGCTTGCCAGGTGAAGGAGACTGTATGCAGGACGTAGAATCACTCCCGGTCGAGCAGCTCGACATTATCAGTGCTCGCACGTACGGGGAGCACGGGTACCCCCACGCGGCGTGGACACGGCTTCGGCGCGAGGCGCCTGTGTGCTGGATGCAACCGCCAGGGTACCGGCCGTTTTGGGCCGTGACCAAGCACGCCGACATTATCGAGGTGTCCACCCAGCCGGAGAAATTCCGCAGCGCCGGCCGATTTATTCTCTTTCCTGACGCGGACATGCCGGGCCCGAAACTGGAGGAAGACCCGCCACTGCGAATGCTGGTGAACATGGACCCTCCGGAACATCGGGTCTACCGCAAGCTTGTGAGTGGCTGGTTCACGCCCCGGGCCATTGCCCGCTTGGAACATCGGTTGACGGAGCTGACGAACGAGATTTTCTCGTCGCTAGGCCCTCCGGGAGAATGGATCGAGTGCGACTTCGTACGCGACGTAGCAGCACTGCAGCCGCTGCGGATGATCACGGAAATTTTGGGCATCCCGCGAGAGCGCGAGCAATTCGTTTTGCGCGTTACCAACGAGAACTTTGGCATCGAAGACCCCGACTTTCAGCGTTCCGGGGAAACCCGCGAAGAGCGCCTTGGCTTTTTGCAGGAAGCGTTCGCGTACCTCGAACAGGTTACGGAAGAACGCCGCCGCCATCCGCGGGAGGATTTGTCGACGGTGCTTGCGCACGCCACCATCGATGGCAAGCCGGTACCGCAATTCGAGCTCTTCTCCCTGTACTTTCTCATCATGGTTGCGGGTCACGACACCACGCGGAACTCGATTTCCGGGGGCCTGCTCGCGCTCCTCGAGCACCCGCAAGAACTGGCGAAGCTCAAGGAAAACCCGTCGTTGATCGAAACAGGCGCGGACGAAATCGTGCGTTGGACCACCCCGGTGATCCATTTCTCCCGTACGGCCACCGTGGATTACGAGCTTCGCGGCCAGCGCATCCGCAAGGGAGATTCGGTGGCGCTGTTTTACCCTTCCGCGAATCGCGACGAAGAGGTGTTTCCCGATCCCTTCGTGTTTCGGCTCGACCGGGAGCCGAACCCTCACTTGGGCTTCGGAGTCGGCGAGCATTTTTGCCTCGGGGCTCACCTGGCTCGCTTGGATATCAAGGTGTTCTTCCGCGAATTCGCGAAGCGGATCGATGCTGTGGAACTGGCTGGGCCCGTGACCAGGCTTTACGCGAGCTTTGTCGGTGGCCCAAAGCGCATGCCAGTTCGCTTACGGTTCAAGCCCCCGGAAGCGGTGCGCAACTAAAGCAATTCGCAGCCTGGAGCTTTGCGGGAGCGCGCCGCGAATCGCGCGCTCCCGCAACCGTGTCGCTTAGCGACACACGAATGTGTTGCCGGTGGACGAGAAATCGCACCGCGGCCGCGTGCCACCGCTGGCATTGAACGTGTAGGAGGCACACTGCCCCGAGAGTGCCCGGCTCTGGTTCCCGAGCACCACCCGAACGGTCACAGGCGCTTGGGCGCTGCTCACGGTAAAGTCTCCCAGCTTCCCGGCGATCGAAACCGTGAACAGCCCCGGCACGCGTTTCGAGCTCGCTACCACCACCTTGGTAATGTCGCCTTGGATTCCATCAGGATCGCGGTACTTTGCTACGTGGCCGTCGAGGCTCAATGTCCATCCGGGGGATGTGCGGGAGACCGCAGCGCCGCCCGGCACGATCCGCTGGAAGATCACGTTGCCGAACGGGTCGTAGACGGCGAACCGGATTCCTTCGGCAACTGGGTTGGGTGGAGGGCTTGCTGGATCCAACATCCACGAACCCTTCAAGGTGAAGTTCTCATCTCCGGAAGGCGTGAGCAGTTTGGTTACTTTCAGTCGGGGCGAGGTCAGTTGACTACTGCCACTGCAGAACACGTCGGGCATCGGCGTCGGCGTGTCTGTGGGCGCCAGAGTCGGGGTGTCGGTTGGAATCGGGGTAGCGGTGTGGGTTTCCGTTGGTGTCGCAGTGTGGGTTGGTGTCCAGGTGGGCGTCTGGGTCGGGGTTTCCGTGAAGGTTGCTGTGGGTGGCAGTGTGTGCGTTGGGGTGAGCGTCGGGCCCCCGGGCGTAATGGTGTGGGTCGGTGTCAGGGTCAGGGTCGGGGTGTGCGTTGGCGTGGGAGTCAGGCTCGGGGTGAAGGTGAACGTGTGTGTTGGCGGAACGGTGAATGAGGGAGTCGGTGTTCGGGTTGCAGTGGGCGGCGGTGTTTGCGTTGGAGTTGGGGTGCGCGTGGCTGTGGGTGTGAGGGTCTGTGTTGGTGTCGGAGTTGCGGTCGGTGTCGGAGTAGGCTGCGCGGCCGGCGTGCTGTTGGGATCGGCCGGGTCCGACCCTGCATCTAGTTCGTCCCGGTCGAAGAACGTGTCCTCGTCGCGATCCACCCCGAGGCGCACGGCCGAGCCCAGAGGGACAGCCGTGTAGGTCAGCTCCTGTCCCGGTGTCGCTGCAACGGCTCGCAACGCGGTGTCGGTCCACGCTGGCTCGCTGGCGCGATCGGGTTGGAAGGTCCCCGTCGCCGTCCGGTACCAACCTCGCATCTGGCCATTGTATCGCCCCTTGACCACCAAATCGGTCTCGCCCGCCGCCGCCCGCTGGATCAGCAAATCGATCCGGCTGCTGACCTGTGCAGCGTTCGTGCTCGTCAAGGTCACTTGTTGGCCGACGATTGGGAACAGATCGGTGTCGAACGCCAAGAGGAACTGCTCCACATCGCGTCGCTGGCTATCGCCACCGTTGAACCCGACACCATTTTGGTCGTTGAACACAGTGGCGTTGAGGAAACGAAACAGCGTGTCGACGCTGCCATCGTGGAGGAACCCGAAGCCGCGAATTTGATCGCCCTTGTGGCCGTTGTCTCCCGAGTTGAAAAACGGCACGGCTGCCATGCCGAACATGCCGACCTTTTGGTACAGGTTGCGCAAGTGGGCAATCTTGATCACCTGCGGCTCGTTTTCGAAGCTGGCCTTTCCGTCGGTGCCGAAGAATCCTTGTGCTCGGTTGGTTACGTGGCAGCCATTGCAGGTATGCCCGAGGGCATTGTCTGAACCGTCGGTGCCGAAGTTGAGTCCGTCAGCCCGCCGTGGTCCAAAGAAAAAGTTCCGCCCGTTTTGCTGGGAGGCGGTGAGCGAGTTGTCGAGGTTCCGAATCGGGTTCGGCGGAAGTTTCACTTGCAGAATAAAGTCGGTGAACGCCTGCATCTCTGCAGCGGTGAGTTGGCTCGATCGACCCAACAAGCCCGGAAACGCCACGTTGAAGGCCTTGAACGCCAGATCGGCGCTGAAGGGTTGCGAGCTTCCGCCGTTGCGGTCGCCGCGCCAGTGCATGGCCCCGTGGTTGACCAGTCCGCGCAATGTTTGCGTGGTCATCGGTCCCTTCATCGGGTGAAAATCCCGGAAGGTGTTGTTTCCGATGGCGAAAGCAAGTTTCACTGGAAGCGGGTTGGTTTGGGTTTCGTCGTCGGGGTTTCCGAGGTCCCAGGCTAAGCTGTCGAGGTCGGCAAAGATGTGACAGCTCGCACAGGCAGCCTCGCCGTTGCTCGAGGTGTAAAAGGCGTCGTACAGAAACCGCCGACCGTTCACCACGCTTGCCGGCTCCGGATTGTACAGCGAGACGTGGTCGACTTCAGTGCGCGTTTGCGTGTCCACCACTGCAATGCCGTTGTCGAAACGGGTGAGCACGTACAGCCGCTGCACTCCCTCGTGCAAAACCAAGCCGGCTGGACCACCCCCGCTCACGCTGATGTAGTTCGCGTTGTTCGGCACGAAGGTGTCGTTTTCCAATGCTGTAGTGTTGAAAACACCCACTTTGCTCGAGCCGAACGCAGCGACATACAGCGTTTGCCCGTCGCTGGAGATGGCCATGTCCAGTGGCGTGGCGAGGCTGTGGTCTTTGACCCCTGCAGGGGCGGGCCGCTGACTGTAGTCGATGTGTTTGTTCAAGTGCCGGGGAAGCACGCTGCTGCCAGACAGCACCGTGATGCGCGACTCTGCCAAGTGCCCTTGCACCGTAGTGCCCCCGAATTGCGCTGCGTAGATCCCTGGACCTTCGAAGCGAACTTCGTTGCGCGACTCGAAGTTCGTCACATACACCTTCCCGTTCACGGGGTTCACCAGCATGTTGAACAAAATCGTTCCCACTCCGGTGTAGAAGCCGGCACTGCCCGCGAGTTGTGCCGGCGGATTCGCCGTGGCGTCGATCACGAAGACGTCCTTGTCTGGCAGGTTGAACTTGACAGCGTTGTTCCAGTTGCGCCCGCACACACTGCCCGGGCAGTCGGCATCGGTACTGCAACTCCACCCGTACTTCGATCCGCCAGCACAAGCTTTGTCTGCCCAGTACGAGCCGTTCCATTTTACGATGAGACCGACTTCCGGAGCTGCTGCCCCGGTGTGATCCGTGGTCGGGAGCGGCAATCCACCCGGGCCGGTGCTGCACGGCCCGGCCACCACAGTGTCGGTCTTGTTGGAGTCGTCGCACACGAGACCCTCGTTCACCACGGTGGTTTGGTTGCCACTGTGGAAGACCGCAGCATACACGCGCGTGCCGTCGGGCGATGCTGCCAAAGCCCGCGGGGTGTCTCCGAACAAGGTGAGAATGGTCAGTGGTGTGCCGCCGAGTGTGTTGCCGAGGTTGGTCGCATCGAATACCCAAACGTCGGCGCGCCCTACTCCGGGAGTGGTGAGTTGCGGGTCGTTGGGATTGTTTTGACCCCGATGTGCGCAAGTGATGAACGCGCGGTTGTTCCCCGGACCGGCAAACACGATGTCGCGGGGTTCGTCGCCCACTAGGAGCGTGCGCACGACGCGACCCGGCGAGCTGGACAGATCGACGATGCTCACGCTGTCGGAGAGGTGGTTCACGACCCAGACCTCGGTGTTGGTGCGTGCCGCAACCGCCACGGGTTCGAGTCCCACCGGAATGGATTCTAGGTGGGTGAGGCTTCCGTTGGCGCCGATCGAGAACACCTCCAAGCGGCTATCGGGGATGTTCGCGGCAAAGAGCTTGGTGCCGTCCGGCGACTTGGCTAGCGGACGCACCGGCCCGCTCTCGAATAAGGTGTACGGACCTGCCCAACTAGGCTGGCCTCCCAAG
This sequence comes from uncultured Binatia bacterium (SeqCode), assembly GCA_964534275.1. Lineage (GTDB taxonomy): Bacteria > Desulfobacterota > Binatia > HRBIN30 > HRBIN30 > HRBIN30. The sequence goes on from CAZHQG010000037.1 coordinate 23,819, forward strand.
TGCAGCAGTGCACACCACGACAATACGACCCCGACGGCGACCCTCGTGATTTTCACTTCCTCTTCCCTCCGCGTTGGCCTGCGTGTCTACAACAAACTTGCACACTTAAGCAACAGCAAGCGTTGCCGCGAGGCGCTGCCATTCCCCGGGATTCGTCGTCC
>CAZHQG010000038.1:0-23543 GCA_964534275.1 uncultured Binatia bacterium (SeqCode)
GCCCCTACATTGGCTGCCGGCGGCGCGCAGGGTCGTGTGCACCACGGCCCGTGTGCCGTGGCGCTACCGCGGAACGACGTCCCGAACGGCTCCTTTGTCGGGCCGGCCGACGTAGACGAAGGCGCGTTCGTACCCGCGTTCGGTTTCCACGACTACTTCCTGCCGGTCGTACAGTGTGCCCAGGCACTCGTACTCGTCGATCGCGGCAAGGGAGGCGGCATCGAGATCGCGAATCAACACGCCGGCAACGCGTTTGCCAGGGGCAGGCAGCACGTACGCGTAACTCCCTGGGGGTTCGTGACGTTCGTAGTCGAGGAGGGTGGCAGGTTCGGTAGGAAAGCGCTTCCCGGTCAGTTGCTCGACGAGATCGGGGTCGCGGAGCGTGCCGTAAACAAACAAGGAGCAGGTTTGGCTCACGCGTATCCCATGAAACGCAAAAAGTCTTCCAGTCGGTGAAAGCGGAGATAGAGGTTCGTGCGCTTTTCGCGTCCGATGGTCGACGTCGGTTCGCTGGCGTAGTTATGCCCAGGGTAAAGCACGGTATCGTCCGGCAACGTGGCGAGTTTGTTGACGAGGCTGTCGTACATTTGTGCAGGATCGCTGCCAGGCAGATCCACACGCCCGCAACTGCCGATGAACAAGGTGTCCCCGGAGATGAGGCGGTTCTCCACCAGGAAACACTGGGATCCAGGGGTGTGCCCGGGAGTGTGCAAGATGCGAATTTCTACGTCACCCGCTCGGACCGTGTCGCCACTCTCGGTCGGCACCATGTCGCTGCGCGACAATCCCGCGATGCGTCCGGCGTACTCCACCTCCGATTTGTGCAGGTACACTTTCACCGGGTAGTTCCGGGCGAGGAGCTCCGCCGCGCCAGCAATGTGGTGCCCGAACAAATTGCCGCCGAGATGATCGGGATGAAAATGCGTGACCAGAACGGCGACAGGCTCGAGGTCTTCCTCTTGGAGCACCCGCTCGATCGTGTCGATTTCCCAGGCGGGATCGACCAGCACGACCTTGCGTGACGCCGCATCGCCCACGAGGTACACGAAATTTTCCATCGGCCCAAGTTGGAGTTGCCGCAGGTACAACCGTTCGGATGCCATTGGTCAGTCTCCTTTTTTCTCCGCTGACGGTCTGCGCCGGCGGTGCCCCTCGAGTCCACGCTGCCAGAGGAACTCGGGCTCGCCGTGTTGCTTCGCAACCCAACGGGCCAGCACGAAGAGCAGGTCGCTCAGGCGATTGAGGTAACGCAAGGGCCAAGGGCCAATGTCCTCCTCGCGGCCCAAGCGCAGAACAAGCCGCTCCGCGCGGCGGCACACGGTGCGTGCTTGGTGCAAAAAGGCGCTCACCTTTCCGCCGCCAGGCAAAACGAACGAACTGAGCGGTTCCAAGTCCTGTTGGAGTTCGTCCAGTTGATGCTCGAGAGCAGTCACTTCGCACTCGCCGACACGGAACATGTGCTCGTGCGCCGCTTCCGGCGGCGTCGCAAGTTCGCTGCCGAGGTCGAACAGTTCATTTTGCAGCCGTCGCAAGATCGCGTCGACCTTGTCGCGCGCGGGCGAGGCTTTTGCGTCGAGGTTGAACGCCCGAGCAATTCCGAGCACGGAGTTCAGCTCATCGAGCGTGCCGTACGCTTCGATCCGCGCGGTGTCCTTGGCGACACGCTTACCGCCAACCAGTGCGGTTTCGCCTTGGTCGCCCGTGCGGGTGTACACGCGGGTAATGCGAATAGCCATACGGAATTCCTCTCTAGCGGCGCACACTAGCGCAACAAAGCAGAGCATCAACGCAGCGAAGCGTGCCCGCATGCCCTCGTCACCGGGCTCGGCCGCAGGCCACTCCAGGCCGACCGTTGGCGGACGACGAGGCAGGTCGCAGCGTTGACGGGCGTGCTTTTTCAACGAACAGCTAGTGGCTTGCTGCTGCGGGTGCGCGGACGACGAGAGCGACGGATCCTGCGGGATCCGCATTGCGAAAGGCGTGGACGACGTTGCGCGCAATCACCACCGCATCGCCGCGGGTCATATCCACCTCGTGCTCGCCCAGTCGCATCGTTCCACGACCCTCCACGAGCATGACGACCAGCTCGTGGTCGGCGTGGCGGTGGGGTTGTTCGGCGCCCTGAATGCGCACCAGTTGCACGGTGGCAGCCTCCAGTTCGCTGAGCACGCGGGCCTCGATGGGCTGCTGGCCGCTAAATCGTGCGCCTGCGATGGCTTCCGCAAAGGATTGGACGCGCGTGGCCTCCAGGGTACCGACGAGGAGCCGGGCAGAGGTGCGGGTTCTTGGTGCACAGGGGCTGCAGCCGCCGCACAACGAAGAAGCGACCAGCATGGAAAGTGCCGCGCAAGCAAAGGGCCTCGAGAACATGGTCGCCCTCTACCATGAGAGCGCGGGCAAGGGCGAGTCTCACTGCGAGAGCGAAGTCACGAAGGGCGACAGGCCCGTGCGGTTTGGGGGAGATGACCCTGTCGGCGTCGGAATTGTACGGGTGCGGGGTCGCATCACGACTCGTCGGGCAACCGTACCGGAGCGCGTTGTGCTTTGATTTCCGCACGCGCGCGTTTTTCGGCTAAAATTTTTTCCTTCGCGCGGCGAGAGCGGCGGCGTTTTTGCCGCCGAATTTTGGCGATGCGCTGCGCCTCGGCGCTCGCTGCGCCGCGGATCTGGCGCTCGAGCTTGTCGCACAAAATTTGCCGTGCCCGGTAACGGTTCAGCCCTTGCGAACGCTCCTGCTCGCAGCGGACGCGAAGGCCGGTCGGGCGGTGGACGAGTTGCACCGCGGTGGACACTTTGTTGACCGACTGGCCTCCCTTGCCGCGGGCGCGAACGAAGGTTTCTTCCAGGTCTTCCTCGCGGATTCCCAACGCCTCCATTCGCGCACGCAGCGCTTCGGCTTTTTGCGGCGTTACCGGGAAAATCGGAGTACTCACGACCCTGCCTCGATGGGCCACGAGAGAAGCACGTCCAAATCCCTACGCCTTGCTGGAGGATTGTTCGTCGGTTTGGCCTGGCTCTTTTTTCAAAAAGAAAGGGGTGAGGAGGTCGACCGGCAACGGAAAGATCGTGGTCGAATTGTTTTCCGCAGCCATCTCCGTGAGGGTTTGCAGGAAGCGCAACTGCAGTGCGACCGGATGCCGGCCAATCATGGCCGAAGCTTCGGCAAGGCGCTGAGCTGCCTGAAATTCTCCTTCCGCATTGATGACTTTGGCCCGACGTTCGCGCTCGGCCTCGGCCTGGCGGGCCATGGCGCGCTGCATTTCTTGCGGCAGGTCGATGTGCTTCACCTCCACCGTGATGACCTTGATTCCCCACGGATCGGTTTGCGTGTCGAGAATGTCCTGCAACTTCGCGTTGATTTTTTCCCGCTCTGCCAGCAGTTCGTCCAGTTCCGCTTGTCCGCACACGCTGCGCAGCGTGGTTTGCGCCAGCTGAGAGGTTGCGTACAGGTAATCCACGACCTCGACCACAGCGCGGTTGGGATCCATTACGCGAAAGTACAGCACGGCGCTGACTTTGACCGAAACGTTGTCGCGCGTGATGACGTCCTGCGGGGGAACGTCCAACGTGATGGTGCGCATGTCCACCCGCAGCATGCGCTCGATCAGGGGAATGACGTAAATCAGGCCGGGCCCACGGGCGCCAACCAAGCGACCCAGGCGGAAAATGACGCCGCGCTCGAACTCTTTGAGGATTTTCACCCCGCTGATCAGAAGGACCACACCGATCAACACGATGGTCGCAAGCGATCCGAACATTGGCTCCTCCTTCCGGACTCTATTTGCCGGACACCCGCCGAACACGCAAACGCAAGCCCTGCACGTCGGTGACCTCCACAGCAGTGCCGACACCGAGAGGTTCGTCAGCGAAAGCGGTCCAGTACTCCCCACGCACGAGCACGCGCCCAGGTTTCCCGGGCTCGATCGGCTCGCGCACTTCTCCCACTTCGCCGATCATTCCTTCCTGGCCTAAAAACGCCTTGCGGCGCTGGGAGCGCATGACCAAGAAGCCCACCAGGAAAGTGAACGCCGCCAAGGTGCCGGCGGCGGCATATACGATGCTCGGGTCGAGCGTGAGATCCGATTCCGCGGTGTCGAACAGGAGCAGGGAGCCGAGCACAAAGGCAATGATGCCACCCACTCCGAGAGTTCCAAAGCTCGGCAAGAAGAGCTCGGCGATGAGCAAGGCCAAGCCGAGCACAATCAGGGCGAGTCCGCTGTAATTGATCGGCAGCACTTGCAACGCGGCGAACCCAAGGAGGAGGCAAATGGCTCCGGCGACGCCGGGAAAGAACAAGCCCGGGTGCGTGAATTCCACGTACAGTCCAAGGATGCCCGCCATCATGAGCAAGTACGCCACGTTGGGGTTGGCCAGGACGTTGATCACCTTTTGTTTGAGGCGCATTTCCCGCTCGACGAACGTGGCGTTTGCGACCTGCAGCTTCACCGGCCGTTGTTGCACTCGCACTTCCCGGCCGTGAATTTGGCGCAAGAGGTCTTCGCGACTCGTGGCAATGAGGTCGATGACGTTCAACGCCAGTGCTTCTTGCTCCGTGATCGACACGCTTTCGCGCACCGCTTTTTCCGCCCACTCCACGTTGCGGCCGCGTTCCTGTGCGATCGATTTGCTCATCGAGGCGACGAAGTTTTCGACCTTGGTGCGCATATCGCCGCCGATGTCTTCGCCACCACCGCCGACGGGGTGAGCCGCGCCGATGTTGGTGCCGGGGGCCATGGCGGCGATGTTCGCCGCCATGGTGACAAACACGCCTGCGGACGCAGCGCCCGCTCCGCTGGGCGCGACGTACACGATCACGGGCAGCGGGGCGCCGAGCAAATCTTTAACGATGTCCTTCGTGGACTCGAGCAAACCTCCCGGCGTGTCCAGCTCGATCAGCAGAGCAGCCGCCTCGGCTCGATGTGCCGCACGGATGGATTCGTGGATAAAGTCGGCCACTGCCGGATTGATCCCGCCATCGATGCGAATGAGGTAAATCACGGCCCCGGTGGAAGCTTCGGCGACCGTGTCTGGCGTTGTCGTTGGCGTGGGCGCGGCGGGGCTTTTCGGTGAAGGCGCGGCCCAGGCCGACCAGGCGAGGAACGCGCACCAGATGGCGATGCGGAGGAAACGGTGGCGGACCAGCCAGGATCGAAGCGCAGTGTGCACGATTACGACTCCAATGCGCGAATGACTTGCTTGATGTCTTCCCACACCAAGCGCTTGTCCGCCGGATTGCGAAGCAGATAGGCCGGATGCAACGTGGGCATCAACGGGATGCCACGGTAGCGGTGCCACTGACCGCGCAGGCGCGTAATGGGCGCGTTGGTCTCGAGAAGCGCTTGCGCTGCCACCTTGCCTAACGCCACCAGCACCTTCGGGCGTACAAGCTCGATTTGTTTCGCGAGAAAAGGCAGGCAACGCGCGATTTCGTCGGGCTCCGGCGTGCGGTTGTCGGGCGGCCGACACTTCACCACGTTGGCGATGTACACGTCCTCCCGGCGCATCTTCATACCTTTGGTGATGATTTCCGTGAGCAGTTGGCCCGCACGCCCCACGAACGGTTCACCTTGCAAGTCTTCGTCGCGGCCAGGTCCTTCCCCCACGAACATCAACGCTGCCTGGGGATTGCCAACGCCGAACACAATTTGCGTTCGAGAGTTACAGAGCTTGCAGCGCTGGCAGTCGCCGATCACGCGGCGGACGTCCTCGAGGCTGCGGGCGGAAGCAAGTTCGGTCGAGGAAAGCGGTAGCGAAGCAGTGGCAGGTGCAGCAGGCGAGGTGGCGACGGACGGCTCGATGGGCGGAGCTTCTGCTCGGGGCGCAGCGGTGTCGATGCGGCGACCCTTGGGCGCCGGGCGCAGCCTGCGGATCTCCTTTTCACCCAGTTCCTGCCAGTAACGCACATGCTCGGCCAACAATTCCGCTAGCCGCTCGACGTTCGGTTGAGGCAAGGTGGGGTTGGGGTTAGGTTCGCGTGACATGAGTCTAGCCTTGTTGGTCGTGCTGTTTGCCTTTGCGCTCCCCAACACCGTTTGGGCCTGGGGCCCGATGACGCACCTGACGCACGGCGCAACGGTGCTCGGCGAAGTTACCATCCTGGCTGCTGGGCTGCAACGATTGCTCCGCCGCCATCGGTGGGAGTTTCTGTATGGCTGTGTAGGGGCGGACATCACGCAAGCGAAAAAATACACGCGCAGCGAGCAAGCCCATTGCCACTCGTGGCGTGTGGGCTGGAATGTGTTGGCGCACGCTCGGACCGATGCGCAACGGGCGTTTGCCTACGGGTATCTCACGCATCTGGCAGGCGACGTGTTCTCCCATAACCACTACGTACCCGTGCAACTCGTGTTGAGTTACCGCTCGCGCACCATGGGGCACGTGTACTGGGAAGCGCGCTTCGACACTCTGCAGGCGCAGGAAGTGCGCCAACTCGTGCGCGAGTTGCGCCAGCGGGAATTTCCCGAGTGCGACGAACTGGTGCGAACGGTGGTCTCGCGCACGCTGTTTTCCTTCGACACGGACAAGCGCATTTTTAATTCGTTCATCGCGGTGCACGACCTCGACCAATGGCACGCGATCTTGAAGCGGCTTACCGCGCGTTCGCGTTACGTGCTGCCCCCAGAGTTGGTTCCGCAGTACAACCGAGCCTGCTGGTTTGCCATCGTGGACATGTTGGAGCACGGCACGAGCGCGGCAAATCAATCTACCGATCCTACGGGACTGCTTGCCCTGCAGCTTGCAAGCGACATCCGCCGCATGTTGCGCGCGCTCGACCGCAAAAAAGGCCTGCCGCCACGGATCGAGCGCAGCTTGGCCGAACTGCAGCACCGCCACGACCTAGCCGAACTGGCCAGCGCGCTTGGCGAAGGAACGTAAGACTCCGACAAGCAGGTGCGGTGCCCGTCACGGTCGGGCGAGCCGTTGCTGCACGAGATAGCGGCTGCGCACGCCGGCGAAAAAGTTGCGTGTCGTATCCTCGGCATAGTCGCGGTAGGTGTAGGGCAGGGGGACGAAGTTGCCGCGCTCGAACACCAAGGTCACCTCGGCGTAAATGCCCTTGGCGAGGTAAATGCGGTGAGGGGCGTCTTTCGTGCTTGCCAGAACGAGTTTCAGGGCGGCGATGTAGCCCGGGTCGGCATTGACCACGCGCCGACCCTCCCGCGCGAGCTGGTGTTCGAGCTCGTTGGTTGCGAGCTTCCAGTGCACGAGTTCGTCCGGCGGAGCCAGCGTGGCAAAACTCATCCAACAACGCCAAAGCTGCTCGCCCATCTCCCGAGCGTAATAGGTCGACCAGTGCCACGGGCGGACTTCGGAGCGGCAGTCGAGCTTGCCGAAAATCGACTGTAGTGCTGGCTGCACTTGTTCGAGCAAGCTCGGGTCGGCCAGGAGCAGCCCACAGATCGGTTTCACCAGCGCGGGATCGCGGGGCGTGCCCATGACCGCGGTCCGATCAAGCAGTTCGCTGCCGCAGCTCTGCGATCCGGTCGAGAATCGCTTCGGCCAAGTCCGCCTTGTTCATCAGCGGTAGTTCGATGCGGCCGCCAAAGCGATCGAGCAAAATGGCAGCATTCATGTCGGCTTCCATCCCGGCCTCGGGGCGACTGACGTCGTTTGCTACCACCAGGTCGAGGCCTTTGCGTTCCAGCTTTTCGCGGCCGAACTCTTCGACCTGATCGGTCTCGGCAGCGAAGCCCACGACGAAGCGGTTCCCCTTTTGCGGCTTGAGGGAGGCGAGAATGTCGATGGTCGGCTGCAGTTCCAGAGTCCAGCCCTTGCTTTGCTTTTTCACCTTCGTGGGTTGGCAAACGGCCGGACGGTAGTCGGCCACCGCGGCACACATGACGAGCATCGTGGCGCGCGAGAACTCGTCGGCCACGGCCTCGTACATTTCCGCGGCGGACACCACGTTGCGGCGAGCGACGCCGTGCGGCGTGGGCAAGCTTACCGGGCCGCTTACGAGCATCACCTCTGCCCCTCGGCGCCAGGCAGCGGCCGCGAGCGCGAATCCCATCTTCCCGCTCGATCGGTTCGTGAGAAACCGCACCGGGTCCAGAAATTCTCGAGTCGGCCCAGCGGTGACCACGATGCGTTCCCCTGCAAACACCGGCGGGGTGACGGCCCGCTCTACTTCTGCAAGCAACACCGGCGGCTCTGCAAGCCGGCCTTTGCCATGCCACCCGCAAGCTAACTCCCCCTCGGCTGCGGGGATGACGCGCACGCCTCGACGGGCCAGCCGTTCGAGGTTTTCCTGAACCGCAGGGTGCTCGTACATGTTCACGTTCATCGAGGGCGCCACGAGCAGCGGAGCGCGTGTGGCGAGAGCGACGGTGGTGACCACGTCGTCGGCGTTGCCGTGCGCGAGCTTGGCCACGACATCGGCGGTGGCTGGTGCAATCAAGTACGCATCGGCCAAGTCGGCCAGCCGAATGTGCCCCACGTGGAGTTCTTCGCTGAGGGAGAACAAATCGGTGGCGACCGAGTTGCCGCTGAGAGACTGCAAGGTGAGTGGAGTGAGAAACTGCTGCGCAGCCGGAGTCATGAGCACGTGGACATCTGCGCCTTCTCGCACGAGCAAGCGCACCAGCTCGGCGCTTTTGTAGCACGCAATCCCGCCCGTGAGTCCGAGCAAGATGTGTTTACCCTGGAGACACCGAGACATCCGACTTGCTCACTTCTTCGATTTGGCGCAGGCTCACGCCTTCGCGCAGCAAGGAGTACAAGCCAGCCGCCAAAATGGCAAAGAATTGGGTGACGTGCAAAACGACGGAAAAGGCAAGGGCATCGCTGGCGTCGATCCGAAACACTTCGAGCGCGAGCTTGCAGCCGAATTGAAAGGAGCCAATGTAACCGGGCGCGGACGGGACGGACACCGCCAGGGCTACGATGGCCGTGAGTGCCACGCCGCAGCGGAGCAAGGGTACGGCAAAGCCGAAGGCCACGAGACCGAATGTGTTCACCGCGCCAATGATGAGCCAGAGGTACGCGGTCCACACCACGACTTCGAAGAAGCGGCTTGGCCGGTCGAGCACCTCGAGTGCGCGGAGAAAACCGCGAACAAAGTGATCGAGCGGTTCCGCCACGATCTGGGGGAGCCACTTGGCGACATGCTCCCACAACGAAATCACTCTCTGCTCTTGCCAGCGAGCAATACCCACGGCGCCACCAAGCAGGACTCCAAAGGAAACCAAAAGAACACCCAACTGCCGTACTTGCTCGGAGACGGGCACGAGCAGGGTAGCGGCTCCGAAGAGCAAAATGACAGCAAGCAGGTCGAACACGCGTTCGAGCACGATGCTCGCAAGCACGCCGCCCAGCGGACGCTTGGTGCGCCTTGCCAGCAGCACAGGCCGCACGATTTCCCCGGCTCGGAGCGGCAGCACCATGTTGGCGAAAAAGCCAATGTTGGTTGCGTGGACCGCCGGAGCGCGTTCGACCATTCCGAGGGGCCGCAGCAGCACCTGCCAACGCTGGGCGCGGATGTACAGGGTCCACACAGTGAAGGCCACGACGAGAACGAGCCAACCTGCTCGAATTTGCAAGGCAGTCGCCCACGCTCGTTCCCACTCCACGCCGCGCGCGGCAAGGAACAAAAACACGGCGGAAATCGCCAGGGTCAGCGCGATCCGGAGGCTGCGGCTCATGACGGGGTGCTCGGGGGCGACGTCCCCGGTTGGTTGCTGGTGGGCTCGGCTTCCGCAGTGGGTGGAAGCCCACGAGCCGAACCTCGGTGGGCGGCAGCGAGAAGCACGGTGGCGCCAACGACCAAAATCCAGCCCAGCGCTGGTGCTGCTCGATCGAGCACGAGCCCAGCACCCAAGAGAAGGAAAAAAGTCCCTACGACCTGAAACTCGCGCCGGCCAACGGGCTCCTGAGGGTTACGCACGGGGACCTCCAAGAACGCGCCAAACATGGACCGCACGCTGTAAGGCGGTGAAGTTCACCAACACCGCAAGCACGACGAGAACCACCGCGAGCAACGCGTGGTCGGCAAGATTCCAAACTGGGGCGAGCATGCGTGCAAGCAGCACGCTGAACATGCACCCGAAACCCAAGATGACGTACCGTTCGGGGCGTTGCAGCAGGCCCACTTTGCAGCTTTCCCCTAAGCCCTCGGCGCGCGCGCGGGTGTAGCTGACCATCAAGCTCCCGAGCATGGCGAGCAGCGCGACCCACAGAAGCCACGAGTCGCGGAAGTACACGGCCAGGCCGAAGTACCCGAAGGCGTCGGCGTAGCGGTCGATCACGGAGTCGAGAAACGCGCCCCGCAAGCTCGCCCCATTGGTGCGGCGTGCGAGGCGCCCGTCGATGATGTCGAGAGTACCGGTGACCAACAACAACCAGCCGCCGGTGAAGAGCATCCCGCGCGCGATCGCAAGCGCGACGACCACGCTCAACCCCAACTGCGCGAACGACAAGTGGGTAGGCAGAACACCCCACGCCGCGCAGCGCCGCTCTACTGTTTCCAAGTAAGAGATGTACCAACTGCGCACGCGCGCCCCGAGCAACGGCGAGTGGCCTGCTTGCGCTGCCGCATGTTCTGGCTGCCGAAACCTTCCGAAACTCCAAATGGCGGTGCCTAAAATGAAGCCTACGACCGCCCACGCTAAGACCACCTCGCTCCAAGCCACCGAATCAGCCCTCCCGTTCGAACGCGACTGCGCGCGGTTATACCTGAGCCTGCGACACGCAGAAAGGGCGACTTGCCCCGCGCCTCAGTTGACGATGTTGGGCACAGGCGGAGCGTCGGCCCCGGCGGAAACTTGTTCCAGGACCGCCCGTGCGAGTGCTCGGAACGCCTTTCCAGCCGGGTGATCCGGTGCCCGCAGAGGCAGCGGCTCGCCCGTGTCGCTGGCTTCGCGCAGCTCCGGTACTAGCGGCAGACGAGCAAGCACAGGCACACCGAACTTTTCTTGCAGCCAATCACCACCGCCTTCGCCAAACACATGTTCCTCCGCGCCGCAGTGCGGGCACACGTAGGTCGCCATGTTTTCCACGATGCCAAGCACCGGAGCACGTACCCGCTGGAACATGGCGATGCCGCGTTCCACATCGGCCACGGCGACGGTTTGCGGAGTGGTCACGATCACTCCGCCAGCAATTGGTACGAGTTGCAGGAGACTCAGCGGCGCGTCTCCCGTGCCCGGAGGCAGGTCTACTACGAGGAAATCCAGATCGTTCCAGGCAACGTCGCGTAGAAACTGGCGGACGAGGCTCATCACCACCGGCCCGCGCCAAATCACCGGCGCACGTTCCTCGACAAAAAATCCGACAGACATCAATTGCAGTCCGAACTTTTCCACCGGCGCCAAGCGCTGATCGTGGGTGACCTCGACAGGCCCGTGCGTGCCGAACAGCAAAGGAAGGCTTGGTCCGTATACATCGGCATCGAGCAGCCCGACGCGCAGTCCCTCGAGCGAGAGTGCCAGCGCCAGGTTGGCTGCCACCGTCGATTTGCCCACGCCTCCTTTGGCGCTTGCTACCGCGATCACCTGCCGCACGCCCGGCACGGGCCCAGGGCCGGGCGTCGGTCCCTGCGGCTGGGCCACGCGCAGTCGCACCTGCTGTACGCCGGGAAGCGCTCCGAGTGCGCGGCGGATGTCGGTTTCCAGGACGCGTCGCGCCTGCTCAGGCATGGGGGGCAACGCCAGTTCCACTTCGATGTCCGAGCCGTCCCAGGCGATCCGTTGCACCACACCGGCCTGCACGATGTCGGCATGACTGCCAGGTGCGCGAATTTCGCTTAGTCGTTCGCGGATGTCCGCGATGGTCAACACGGCGTCCTCCCTGAGCCCTGGTTGCAATCCGAACACAAACAAAGGCGACGCAGGGTCTCGTATCGATAAATGCCTTCGTCGTGACCGTCGCTCCACACGATGCCGAGAGCGTACTGGCCCACCGGCCGGATGGCGAGCGGGTAAATCTGTGCGCCGTTCGTGACGGGCAATGCCATCTGTTCCCCGCGCAAACGACGGCACAGGGCGCACGGACAGCTTGCTCGCAGGTACCCGTTGGGGAAGACACTGCGGTGGCCATCGTCCCACAGTACCTCGATGCTCTCCCGCCCGTGGCGGCGAACGGCTCGAGGAACGACGTTCTCAGGAACGGTGCGGTTCACGCGACCGAAGCTATCGCTGCGACGGTAGGCGCGCAACTTGGACGCTGGTTGCCTTGACTCGCTTTGGGCTTTGTCTTTATCTGGCGTGGCCTGTTTGGAAAGGACGCTTGTGTGTCGAGCCCGGAACCCAAGCCGCGCAACACCGCCAACGAAGAACCCGAGTGGACCTTGTCGGACGCGCTCGCGTGTGTCGAGCGACGCATTCAGGGTCAGCTCGAGTCGCGCGAACCGTTGCTGACGGAAATCTCGACTTATCTCGTAGGGTCGGGCGGAAAACGTGTCCGACCCGCGGTAACCTTGCTCATTTACCGCGCGTGCGGTGGGCGGACGCTCGATTCCATTGTCGATGTGGCGGCGGCACTCGAGCTGATTCATTCGGCGACTCTGCTGCACGACGACATTATCGACGATGCGGAAACCCGTCGGGGGCGCCCGTCGGCGCTGTACCGTTACGGGCTCGCGCGCACTTTGGTCACCGGGGACTTTGTGTTCAGCCGCGCGTTCGAACTTTGTGCAGGATTCGAGGAGCGGCTCATTCGCTGGGCGGCAGAAGCGTGCATTCGGTTAACCGAAGGCGAAATGATGCAGGGACGCTTTCGGCACAATCCTGACGTGACGCTCGAGGACTACTTCGAGATTATCCAGCGCAAAACGGCGAGCTTGTTTCAGCAAGGGGCGCGCGCTGCTGCGTACCTTGCGGGGGCCTCGCCGGCGATCGTGGAGGCGATGGCAGACTGTGGCTTTCACGTGGGCATGACGTTTCAGATCGTGGACGATGTGCTGGACATCGAAGGAGAGCCGGGGAACCTCGGCAAGCCGGTCGGGATCGACTTGCGCGACGGCAACCCTTCGTTGCCGATCGTTCTAGGAATGATGCGCGATCCAGAGTTGCGTGGGTTCTTTGCGCTTCGCCGGCCTACGGAACAAGAGGTCCACGAAGCCTTGCGGCGGGTTCGAGCCACCGGCGCGGTACGCGAAGCTCGGGCGCTTGCTGCGACGTTTGGTGCGCGAGCGAAGGAGGCGCTGGCGTGCTTATCAGGGAGTTCCGAGGCCGCCTTACTGGAGGAAATGGTCGACCAGCTCTTGGCCCGCGGTGCCTGAAGGCCGTTTTCAGGAGCGCGGCTCCCACACGCCAATTCCGTCCGGGAAGTTCAGGCGTTGGTCGAGGAGTTCCGGCGGGGCAGGTTGATTCCCGTCGAACCGCACGCGACGAACCGAGCCTAAGTTGCGGCCCGGCCCGATATCCAACCCATTTTGGACCAAGCCCAAGTCGGCATAATACACATTGCCAAGCGAATCGACGCCAATGCCGAGGGGTGTGCCGGTCGAAGGAAAGGGCAGGCGCTCCCCACTGACGGGCTGCACGATCCGCCGTACAAAACGTCCTTGTGCGTCGTACTCGGCGATCACACCGTTGAGCACGCTGGTGACGTAAAACGTGCCGCGCCCGCTGCCGACAACGGCATTGGGAGTGCGGATGTGTCCATCTGCCGCAATGAAGAGGCGTTTGTTCACAGTGTTCGCCAGCGGCGCGCCGGTTGCGTCCTTCTGCCCGCAACCGCCGCTCGCGTCGGGACTCGTCGGGAACGGTCCCTCGTACACGTACACTCCAGGATTCTCTCGCGCGCTGGCAACGTATACACGGTCTTCGGCATCGACGAAAATTCCTCCTGCGGTGCCAATCGCAATGTCGATCTTGCAGTAGCGCGGGTTGGGTACGTCGAGCGGTGGAAACCAAACGATCAACTGTCCGTTCGGTGGTCCGTCGGCTTTGTTGCCAATGTCGGTGGTCAAGAGCCGCCCGTCCTTTAGGAATCCGCAGCCATAATTGTCGGGTGTGTCTGGTGAAGGCTGGTACGTGGGCACGTAGCGGGTGATCTGGTTGGCCGACAGCTCGCCCACACGCCGGCCATGTAGCTGAAAGAGTCCCCACCCTGGCGGCGGGTTCGGTTGGTTGGTGTCTTCGCCGGCAATAAACCGTCCCGACCCGTCAGGTAAAAAGCACACCTGGCCGTTGATGTCGCGACCCTGTGTGGGGTTGTCCGCGTGGCTTGGGATCACCACTTGCGCCGCTCCGCGCAACGGCGCGTACGCGCGTAAGCGGTTCTCCTCGGGCGCGAAGACGATCACGGAGTCAGGCTGGACGGAGTCAGGCTGGCTCAGCGCTTCGTCGTCGCTTCCGCAGCCAGCAACTCCCAGGACGAACACCACAGCGAGCCAACTGGCGAACAAGCTCCTCGACCACATGCGAGCATGCAAACCACACTTTCGGCTTGCTTGTCAAAGCTGGTCGCAGGTGCCGTCTGCACAGTTGGCTCAAGAACGAATGCGAGAGCGAACGGGTTCCGTCGCGCGAGCCTCCACCGAAGCTTCGGGTTCTACAGGGATCATTTCCCCGTGAGCCACCACACGGAAGCGCCGACCACTCCACCAGACAGTGTTGCCCAGAAATGCTGTTGCCCACATGGCTGTGAGAAAGAGATCCTTCAGCGGTACCAGCGCCAGGTCAGCGCCGCTCAGATGGACATCCAAGTATCGCTGTGCGAGCAAGCGGGCAACGCCGAGCCGGAGTGCCAACAAAGCTGCGGCAACTGCCCAGGCACGGGGGTCGGACGCGTGCACGAAGACATTGGCGAGAGCCCAGAACGAGCCGTGAGTGAGCACCAAGGCAAAGTAGCTCCCACCCCGCACGCTGCGGTACGTGCGCGACCAGCGCAGTTGGTGCTCCACGAGCCGGCGCCAAGTGGGAACAGCCAACACCGTATCCACAATGAGCGGCGAGATTTCCACACGGTAGCCGTGGCGGGTAACGAGGTTGCCGAGGAAAAAGTCGTCTGCCAGGTAGCGAGACAGAGCCGCGAACCCTCCGATCTTCTCTAACACCTCGCGGCGAATGGCCATCGTCGCTCCAAAGGCGTACCGAGTGGTTTCCACCATCCGGGCGACAAATACGCTCGGTGCGAAGTCGGTGTTTACGAACAACGCCTCGATTCGCGTGGGCCAGCCGCCGCATGCTTGCGCGCGGTACAGGCAGGTGACCACCCCGACCTCGGGGCGCACGAGGTCGGCCATCAACGTGCGCAGGTAGTGCCGCGGGACTCGGATGTCGCTGTCGGCAATGACGAGGTAGTCGTACCGGGCAACGCGATAGGCGTTGATGAGGTTGCTGACCTTATAATTGGTGCCGTGGATCCTTGGGTCGACAACAAGTTCGATGTCGACTTGGGGGAAAGCAGAGCGGAGTTTCCGGACAATGCCGATCGCAGGGTCTTCAGGATCGGCCACGCCAAAGACAATTTGGAACTTCGGGTAGTCCTGCCGACAAAAGCTCGCGAGATTCTCCGCTAAGTTCGGCTCCAGGCCCTTCAGCGGTTTGAGGATGGTTACGCCCGGTAAGTCTTCGCCCGCCAAGGGCGTTACTCGGCCCCGCAGAGAAAAAAAACGCCGCGCCCCAAAGTACGAGGCCAGATAGTACCAGCAGGAAACAAGCAGCCCTGCCGCAATGACGATGTCCAGTCCAAGTGCGAGCCACGAAGTCATGAGGTTCCCCGCGCGTTGACCTGCTGGTCAACCTCGTTGGCAAAAAAATCCTGCACGATGCAGGCGACCCGAACCATGCGGCGTACTTACCTGAGGCCAACCTACCGGTCAACCAGCGACGGCCCGCGTCCCGGTGTTCTGTACCCCGGTGCATCCATCTACCCATACGTAGGGGCGAAAAATTTTTCTCCGCTACCGCGCCGCAAGGATTTCGATTGCAGCTGCCCACGCAGGGGCGATTTCGTTCGGCCGGGTTTTTGTGCGCCTCACCGGCATCGTTGTGCCCCCCTGCCGCACAGCGCGCGGAAGCCGCACGGGGCGCGTCCAGCGGATTCCGTGGCGACGGTGATGGGCCGGCGTGGGCAAGAAATCCGTAGCTCGGATTTGCGCCGAGGCGTGTCGGTGGACCAATTGGGGGAGGGACCTAGCTTGTCGAGCAGATGCAGAGTAAGGCTCCGTCCTTGGAGCAGAGTCATGCAGGTGCGTGCGATGGTGCAAACGGGTCCGCGAGCATTGGAGCTGCGGACCTTCCCGCTGCCGGAGATCGACGAAGACAGTGGCCTCTTGCGCGTCGAGGCGTGCGGCATTTGCGGAAGCGATTACGAGCAGTACACGGGCACTTTGCCGGTGCGCTACCCGGTGATTCCCGGCCACGAGCCTGTGGGAGTGATCGAGCGGCTTGGTGCCCGAGCCGCGAAGCGGTGGGGAGTGCGCGAGGGAGACCGCGTTGCGGTGGAGGTGATCATTCCCTGCGGCCATTGCTGGCTCTGCCGCTCGGGGCGCTACTCGCTGTGTCGCGGACGCAACGGCGGACTGTATGGCTACTCCTACATTCCCATCGATCACCCGCCCGGGTTGTGGGGCGGGTATGCGGAGTATTTGTACCTGCACCCAGATGCCATCGTACACAAAATTTCGCCTGATCTGCCCGCGCATGTCGCGGTGCTGTTCAACCCTCTGGGGGCAGGATTCCGTTGGGCGGTGGAAGTGCCGCACACGGGACCTGGCGACACGGTGCTGATCCTCGGACCAGGTCAACGGGGCCTCGCCAGTGTGCTTGCAGCGCGCGCGGCGGGCGCGGATCGGATTATCGTGACGGGCTTGTCGCGCGATCGCCACAAGCTCGATTTGGCATTGCGCTTGGGCGCCGACCACGTGATCGATGTGGAACAAGAGGACGCGGCATCGAAGGTGTTCGAGTACACCGGAGGGCGCGGCGCCGATGTGGTCGTCGAAGTCACCGCGTTTTCCACGGCGCCCGTTGCCGAAGCGCTGCGCTATGCCGCCGTGGGTGGGCGCGTGGTGCTTGCTGGGGTCAAGGGCTTCAAGCCGGTGCCCGACTTCGTGAGTGATTGGGTCGTGGCCAAGGAACTGACCCTGTACGGCGTACTCGGCGTGACTTCGAAAGCCTATCGGAGTGCGATTCGGTTGATCGAGAGCCGTCGCGCCGAGGTGGAGTTGCTGCACACCCACAGTTTTCCGTTGGAGGAAGCAGAGCGGGCGTTGCGCGTTTTGGGCGGAGAGGTTCCAGGAGCTAGCAGCATTTGTTCTTGCATTGTGCCAGGCTCCTGACAGCCTGTTGAAGAAGCGGCTGCCAGATGCGCGCGTAGTTGCGCGGTAGGGGCGAAAACTTTTTCGCCCCTACCGCTTCGTGGAGGTCTTCGTGGAGGTCCCCCGCCTCGACTGCCCGTTCGACGCTTCAAGGCACACGCTTTCCGCGTCAAAGACCCACTGGCAAGGCCCGCTTTTTGGAGCAGGTCCTAAGGGCTAGCGATGCTGGGGATGGGTTTCGCGCGTCAGGCGGCTGTGAGGCGGCACCGATTCGACGATCCACAAGTTGCCGCCAATCACGGAGCCCTCGCCAATGACCGTATCGCCGCCGAGGATCGTGGCGCCGGAGTAAATGGTGACGTTGTCCTCGATCGTGGGATGCCGCTTGCGATTGCGCAGTAACACGCCATCGGCATCGCGAGGAACGCTTAGCGCTCCGAGAGTGACTCCCTGGTAGATCTTCACGTTGTTGCCGATCACGCAAGTTTCCCCGATCACCACACCCGTGCCATGGTCGATAAAAAAGCTGCGCCCAATGGTGGCCCCGGGATGAATGTCGATGCCAGTTTCGCTGTGGGCGTACTCGGAGAGAATGCGAGGAATCATCGGCACCTGTTCGCGGTAAAGTTCGTGGGCGATCCGGTGCGTCGTGATGGCCTGGATTGCCGGATAACTGAACACCACCTCTTCCACACTTTTCGCCGCTGGATCCCCGGAGAAGGCGGCAAGGACGTCGAGGTTCAGGAGTTCGCGCAACTCCGGAAGCTTGGCGAACAGGCGCAGCACGACCTGTTCTGCCCAGTTCGGGTCGCGCGGCACGGTTTCCCGAGAGCACATTTGTTCCCACGTTTGGGCGCGGCCAATTTGCTCGACGAGAATTTCGTACGCGGGATGCAAGTGCTCGCTGATGGCGTAGCGCAGGTTGCCTTGGTTCAGCGGACGGGTGCTGTAGAAGCCGATGTAAATGGCGTGCTTGAGGTGGTTCAGCGCGTCGATCACCGCGCGCCGGTTCGGTAAAGCGGCAGTTTCCAAGCTGTCGATTTCGTGGCTGCCATCGTAGCTGGCTGCCACGGCATCGATGATCCGTTCGAGTTGCTCGTACTGCGTAGGCCGGGTCGTTGGAAACGTCCGCGATTGACTCATCGTTCGATGAGCCCGACTAGCGAAAACCGGGAGCGAGTCAATGCAACCGCACTTGCGCCCGAAGCTGGAACATTGGCCACCGTTCCGTTTGGACGTCGTGCCACCGGCGGACAGCCGCCGTCGCGAGCAGGCGCCGTGCAGTGGCGTCTCGATCCCCCCGCGCACGCGGGAGTGGACGGCTGGCTCCTGGTCGCGTCGTTCGGGCGTGATCAGTAAGCGTCTTTGAGGGCCCGGACCTTGGCGAACACGGCAACCGGATCCGGTGGGATGGCGGGATCGACCCGCCGCACCGCCGCCAAGATTTCCGGGCTCTCGGGCCGGAGAAAAGGATTGGTGGCCTTTTCCTCGCCAATCGTGCTGGGGACCGTCGGCAGGCCGCGCCGTCGCAAGTCGAGAACCCGCTCGTATTTTGCCCGCAATGCTGGATTGCCCGGTTCGAGCTGCAAAGCAAATTCAAGATTTTTCTGGCTGTATTCGTGGCCGCAGTACACCAGCGTGTTTTCCGGCAGTCGCGCCAGCTTACCGAGCGACGCCATCATCGTTGCCGCATCGCCTTCGAACAATCGGCCACAGCCGGCCACGAACAAGGTGTCGCCGGTAAACACCACGCCGGCGTCAGGAAAGTAGTACGCGACGTGCCCGGTGGTATGGGCCGGGATGTACAGCACACGGGCCCGCAGATTCCCCACGGGAATTTCGTCGCCTTCGCGCACTTCGTGGGTGGCGCCCGGGATGCGGTCGCGCTGCCCCGCGTATGCGTAAACCGCCACCTTGTGGACACGGAGGAAGTCCTCGTGCCCGCCCACGTGGTCGTAATGGTGGTGCGTCGGCAGCAGCGCGACGACCTCCACGTTGCGCCGCGCGATTTCTTCCAGCACGGGTGCGGCCTCGGCGCAGTCGATCACGGCCGCCTTTCGCGTGGCCGGATCGATCACCAGGTAAGCATAGTTATCGCGCAGTTGTGGGATGGGCACGACCTCGATTGGTTTCATGTGTCCTCCTCCGCCCCTTGGTTGCCGCTTCCCGCAGTGCGGCTGGCGAGTTGCCGCTCCAGCTTGCGCAGTCGCTGCAAGGCTTCCGGCAAGTGGCGCAAGGCGGCAAACTCGCGGCGCCAGCGGTGAATCTCCACAGCGGGTGTTCCCCCGTAGACGGCCCCCGCGGGAACGTCGTTGTGCACGCCCGACTGTGCCGCCACTTGCGCTCCATCGCCGATGGAGAGGTGACCGGCGCTGCCGACTTGCCCACCCAAGCGCACGAAACGCCCCACTCGCGTGCTGCCGGAGAGCCCAGTTTGCGCGGCGATGGCCGAACCTTCGCCAATCGTGCAGCCGTGAGCCACCATCACCAAGTTGTCGAGTTTCACCCCTCGCTCCAAGCGGGTGGCGCCGATCGCTGCGCGATCGATGGTGGTATTGGCTCCGACCTCGACGTCGTCTTCCAAGATGACCGTGCCTGCTTGGGTAATGCGGCGCACAGTGCCGTCGGCTCGCAACACGAAGCCAAAGCCGTCGCCACCGATGACACACCCAGGTTGCAGGATCACGCGATGCCCGATGAGCACCCGCTCGCGCACCACCACGTGGCTGTGTGCATGGAAGTCGTCGCCCACACGCACCTCTGGGTACAGCACGACGTGCGCCTCCAAACGCGCGCGGGCACCAAGCACGACGCCCGGACCGATGACACAGTAAGGCCCGATGTTCGCGTCGGGCCCGATCTGGGCGCTCGGGTGGATCACTGCCGTTGGATGCACGCCTTCCCAACCCGGTGGCGGGGTGAAAAACAGGTCGATCGCCCGCGCGAAGGTCTCGTAGGGGTCCGGGCTTCGCAACGAGGGCAACGCGATGTCCGGCTCCTGGTTCCCCAAGATGATGGCCGATGCTTTCGTGGTTGCGAGGAAGCGCCGGTATTTCGGATTCGCGAGAAAGGTCAAGTCGCCGGGTCCGGCTTCTTGAATCGGCATGATCCGCGAAATCTCGATGTCGCCCGGGCCGCGGAGTTCGCAACCCAAGCGGCGCGCAATCTCTTCGAGCTTCATCGTGGCTTTCCTCGCGGTGGCACGGCACCATAGCCCGACCGCACCACGACGCAACGTAGGCGCGGAGGGATGACATCGGCGACTGCCGAACCTCGCCTGGCACTGTTGGCGGGACGCGCGGCTACACGAGGGAAGGGTCGGGGCACGGCACTGCCGTGCCCGTACACCACCGGAAACGCGCGTGGTGCATACGAACGTGCGCCGGCGACACGTCATCAGCACAACGCGCACGCTACCGGCAGGGGATGTAGGGGCGGCCCGGTGGGTCGCCCGTTGGCGGCGAGCGCGGGGCGCGTACGTTGGGTGATCTGGGGCCGCGGTGTGCAACGGCATTAAGGCACGGAACCGCTGTGCCGGTACATGCCGCCGTGTGCAGTTCTGGGGCGGTCCGCGAACCGCCCCGGCAAAATCGTTCGAACCCGGGCTGGCCACTCCCCGCGCATGGCTGGAACGGTTGTTTGCGTTGCCGCCCTAGGATCAGTGTGTTAACACGCGCTGCCTCATGAAACTCGAACCGGACTTCGACAAGCGGGGCGGTTTGGTGGTTGCCATCGCGCAAGATGCGGAGAGCGGCGAAGTACTCATGGTCGCGTACATGAACCGCACGGCGTGGGAGACCACTTTGGCCACAGGTAAGGCGTGTTATTGGAGTACGTCCCGAAACCAACTGTGGGTGAAGGGGGAGTCCTCCGGACACGTACAAGAGGTCAAGGAAATCCGCATCGATTGCGATGCGGACGCAGTCCTTCTCAAGGTCCACCAGCGCGGGGGCGCAGCCTGTCACGAGGGCTACCCGAGTTGCTTCTTTCGCAAGCGGGTGAACGATCACTGGGAGATCGTTCAAGAACGGGTTGTGGATCCCAAAGCGGTGTATGGCCCGCAACCAAAATGAGGTCCTGTAGGAGCGAGCGACCGTGAGCGAAGCACAAACACCTCGACTGAAACTGGGAATCCCAAAGGGCAGCTTGCAAGACGCCACCGTGGAACTGTTTCGCCGAGCGGGCTGGAAGATCACCGTGTCGGAGCGCAGTTACTTTCCCACGATCGATGATGCCACGATCCGCTGCTCCCTCGTGCGAGCGCAAGAAATGGCGCGATATGTCGAAGACGGCACCCTGGATGCCGGGATCACTGGGGTAGATTGGATCCGCGAGAACGACGCGCGCGTACGCACGGTGTGCGACCTGGTGTACTCGAAGTCGAGTTTTCGGCCGACGCGCTGGGTGTTAGTGGTGCCGGAAGACTCGCCGGTACAGCGGCCGGAGGATCTCAAAGGCAAACGGGTGGCCACGGAGTTGGTGAACTTCACGCGCCGGTATTTTGCGGAGCGGAACATCCCGGTGGAGGTGGAGTTTTCCTGGGGAGCGACCGAAGCGAAAGCTGCGGATGGCCTCGTAGACGCGATTGTCGAGGTCACGGAAACGGGCAGCACCATTCGCGCGAACCGGCTGCGGATTGTGTGCGAGCTCTTCCAGTCCAACCCCCAACTGATTGCCAACGAGCGTGCGTGGTCCGACCCGTGGAAGCGCAGCAAGATCGAACAAATTGCCATGCTCCTGCAAGGAGCGTTGGAAGCCGAGGGCAAGGTGGGAATCAAAATGAACGTGCCGAAGGAGCGGCTGGACGCCGTTGTCGCCCTGATTCCCAGCCTCACCGCGCCCACCATTTCGCCCTTGTTCCAGAGCGGCAAGCTGGCTGGCAAGGAATGGTTCGCAGTGGAAAGCGTGATCCCGGAAGCAGAGGTGCGGGAATTGATCCCTCGCTTGATTGCCGAGGGAGCCACGGGCATCATCGAGTATCCGTTGAACAAAATCGTGGGGTGAGACCCATGCTGCCGCGACCGCGTCGATATGCGACCTTGCTTCGCTGCCTGACTGTGGCTTGCGTGCTGTCCGTTGGCGCTCCCGGATGTCAAGGAGACACCGAAGCGCGCGCCCGAGAGGCGGCGGAGAAAATCAAGGCATCGATTCCTGACGTCCAGGCCTTGGCCCTGGCGCAGAAAGTTTCCGAGGAAGAGGTGCGGGAAGCACAGCAAGCCTTGCAGGTGGTGAAAGAATACATGGGCGAAGTGAACGGGAAGCTCGACGCAGTTACGGTGAACGCCATCCAAGCGTTCCAGCGCTCTCGCGGACTACGCGACGACGGCATCCTGAACGAGCGCACGAAACGCGAGCTACGAAAAGTTTTGGCGGCCGCAGACACCCAGAAGGAGGGTGCCAAGAACTAAGCGGCGACGCACGGCGGTGCCGTGCCGTGGTGCCGTCGCGCACGACGTTCCCACGGAACTCGACGCGCTTGCGCCGCGTGGGGCGGACCTTCAGGCGACCCACCGGGTCGCCCTTACATCCTCATTGGCAGCAGGTCCTGCTTGCTTGGTTGAATTGCCTTGATAAGGGCCGCGGAAATGCCAACTCGACAGACGGATGGCCCGGGGCCAACGCGTGTCCGCTACATCGTGGTGGCGCTTGCGCTTGCGGTAATGGCGGTAGCGTACCTCGACCGTGTGTGTATCGCGGTTGCTGCGCCGCACATCCGCGCGGACCTCGGTTTTAGCGACACCGAGCTCGGCTATGTCTTCAGTGCGTTTACGGTCGCCTACGCGCTGTTCGAAATCCCCGGGGGATGGCTTGCGGATCGATTTGGTGCCCGGTTGATGTTGACCCGAATCGTGGTGTGGTGGTCGGCGATGACCATGCTCACGGGGGCTGCGAACGGCTTGGCCTCGATGGTGGCTGTGCGTTTTTTGTTCGGGATGGGCGAAGCAGGGCTTTTGCCGACACTCGCCCGAGCGTTTCGACGCTGGCTCCCTCCAGTGGAAGCGGGCCGTGCCTTTGGGCTCACGGTCATGGCGGGCGCGGTGGCCGGCGCCCTCACCCAACCGCTCGCCGCAGGTTTGGTGCAACTCGTGGGTTGGCGCGGCTCGTTCGTGGCGTTTGGCGCT
The DNA here is from genome assembly GCA_964534275.1 of uncultured Binatia bacterium (SeqCode). Classification (GTDB taxonomy): domain Bacteria; phylum Desulfobacterota; class Binatia; order HRBIN30; family HRBIN30; genus HRBIN30. The sequence continues at coordinate 23,329 of CAZHQG010000038.1, forward strand.
GTGGGGCTTGTTTGGGTAGGGGTTTGGCTACGCTCGTTTTACGAGGAGCCGCGGCTGCATCCCCGGATCAACGCAGCTGAGTTGGCCTGGATCGGCGCCGGCGACGACGCCGGAACGTCGCACTCGCTGGCCTGGCGCGCCCTACGGCACCCGCAGGTCGTGGCCCTGTGCGCCATGTACTTCTTGGTCATTTACGGCTGGTACTTCTTTTTGAC
>CAZHQG010000039.1:0-23139 GCA_964534275.1 uncultured Binatia bacterium (SeqCode)
AGACGCCTCTCCCTGGCAGGGAGAGGCCGGCGCGCAGCGCCGGGTGAGGGTGGATGCTGTCGTCGTGCGACCGCATCATCCCAATGTGCCCGCCCGCCACGGCCCTGCCGGGCGACCCACCGGGTCGCCCCTACCTTGCCTGCTGGTAGGGTTTGCTCCGTTGAGGAAGCGCACAGAAAGCTGCCGTCTGTTCCCAACGAAGCAACAAAGAGACGCCTCTCCCTGGCAGGGAGAGGCCGGCGCGCAGCGCCGGGTGAGGGTCGATCCTGTCGTCGTGCGACCTCCGAGGGTCCACGTCGTCTGTCATCCCGCCCCGTGCCTGGCAGCGGCGATTCCATCGCGGTAGATCGCCCTGCCACCGTCGCGCACGATGGTCCCACACAACGCGACCCCGCTGCGCTGTGTGCGCCGCACCCCGCGGGCGAGCCGGTGGGCCGCCCCTACATGGCCCGGCGGTCGGGTGCGGGATCGTGTGAACCACGCGCGGTTCCGTGTGGCGTAGGGGCACGCCGGTGCTGTGCCCCTACGGTTACTGCCACATTGGCGCGTGGATGTTCAACGTGCGCAGCGAAACCCTGTGCTTCGGCTCACGTTGTGGGGTGTGGCACCGGCATAAATGGCGAAGGCGCCGTTGCGCGAACCCGTTGCGAAATTTCCACCCCGGATGATCGCGCCGGGATACTCTGGCTTGGGTTCCACCAGCTCGCGGGTGAACCAGCGCCTCAGGACGGACATTGCGCTTCCTTCGGTCGGCACGTTTGCACCCATGCAGCTCAGATCGCTGCCGTACTCTTCCGGCCAGAACCGGCACGCTTGCGCCGCATCGGTCCAAGTTGCCACCCACTCCCACACGTTACCAATGAGATCGTACGCTCCCCAGTTCGACACGCATCGGGGGCGCGATCCGGCTGGTTGCGCGAAGTCGGAATTGGTCACGCAGGTCGTGCGTTGATCGTCGTCGTCATTGGGATCGGGAGTCCCCGCAACCGCGGCTTGCCACTCCTCGTTGGTGAGCAACCGCTTGCCCGACAAGCGACAGGCCTGCTCGGCCTGAAACCACGTGATGCACGTGCTCGGTAACACGCCGGGAAGAGAAAGGGCATAGAGACGTTCGGTCCAGTGACCGTTCCGCGGGAACGCCGGACCATACTCCTCGCCCGAACATGTGCCGGTGGGGATGGTGCCAACCTGTTCGGCTCCTAGCGCTCGGAGTTGTTCTGCGGTCAAGAGCCCGAGCACCGCTTTTCGCACGATGATCGCATCCTCGGGCAGCCGCCAGACGCTCGCCTCGTACTTGTCGACACACAGGTTTCCCACCGCCACTTGATCCGGTGGGCAGCGGTGTCGCAGCGGGAGACCGAACCCGGAGTTTGCCAGCGCGCTGGCGCAAGCCCCAGCGAAAAGCATGATCGAGGCGCGGAACATGGGCGGAACCTCCGCTGCCGTGATGCCGGAGCGGGAGGACCAACGCAAGCTCCGGGGGGACAACCCCTCCACTACGGTTCGCCCAAAGCCTGGCGCGCACGCTCCGCGACTTCACGGTCGCCGATTCGCTCGGCGACGGCTCGAGCCTGCAGAAACGCTTCTCGTGCGGGGCCAGTGCGCCCGGCATCGTGAAGCGCGGCTGCCAGGTTGAACCAGGTGCGCGGGTCGGAAGGCGCTAACCGCGTTGCCTCGCGGTAGTGCGCGAGCGCCTCGTCGATTTTACCTTCACGCTCCAGCGCGCGTGCGAGTTGCACATGCGCTGGCAGCAGATCTGGATCCGCGGCCAGTGCCTGGCGGTAGGAGTGTACGGCTTGCTCCAACTCTCCGTTCTCCTGCAGAAGATCGCCCAGCACGACACGCGCTTTTGCATGCTGCGGGTCGACCCGCAGGGCCGCTTCCAAGCGAGCGCGTGCTTCGGATCGTTGACCCACCTGCAAGAGCGCGAGTGCGAGATTGAAGTTCCCGCTTACGTGGTCGGGACGCACCGCCAACAGGCTACGGTAATGCTGGATGGCTTCCTCCCACTTGCCCTGACTTGCCGCTGCGACCCCGAGGTTCAACCGCGCCAACGCGTCGAACGGGCGAAGCCGCACCGCTTCGTGCAAGTGCACGAGCGCGTCGGCCGTACGCCCTTGGCGAAGCAAGTACGCGCCGAGGTTGGCGTGGGCTACGTGGTTCTCTCGAGTTACGGCAAGGGCATGGCGAAAGAGTGTTTCCGTGTTTTCCCAGTGACGGACTTGAACATCCGTCAGCACCGTCCAACCAGCCACCGTCGCAACGGCGGCAAATCCTGCGATGGCAACTCGGAGAGGCCGCTGTGCAGCCCACCGTCTGGCCTCGCCGCCGGCCCACAAGAAAATTCCTGTGAGCGCGAGATACGTGAAGCGATCCGCCCGGGCTTGGTCGCCCGCCTGCAACAAACCGGAAACCGGAGCGATACACACGAGGTACCACAGCCAGCCGACGAGCGCCCACGGAGCCTGGCGGCGGATTTTCCACGCAACCGTCGAGATCCCTGCGAGCAACCCTGCCGCAGCCAAACTTTCTGCCCAGCCGAGTGGACGGCGCGGGTAAAACACTGCCAGGCCAAGAGGCCAAACCGTATCGCGCAGGTACAGAGCGTACGCGACCAGGGCATTGGCCAAGCGGTAGGAAACGGGGCTGGCCGCAAGGGGCTCGACAGCTCCCCTTGCAGATTGCACCGCAAGCGTGACCACCGCGGCCCCAAGGGCAAAGACCCAAAGCAACGTCTTTTCGCGTGCCAGGGGCCACCAACGTGCCCACGCGGAACCCGTCTGCGGGACGCGCCCCAACGGCCAGAAATCCATCAGCAGCAATAACAAAGGCAGGGTCACGACCATGGGTTTCGCAAGCAAGCCCAATGCGAAAAAAACAGCGGTCGCCACCCACCATAGTTCTTGCGGCTGGCGAACCCACGTGACGTAGGTGTGGATCGCAGCAAGCGCGAAGAAGGTGCTGAGGACGTCCTTGCGTTCCGAAACCCAGGCGACCGACTCGACATGAAGCGGATGCAGGGCGAAGGCTGCTGCGATCCAAAACGCCACCGTCCATGTCCCGAGCAGTCGCCACCATAACGTAAACAGCAGCACCGCATTGGCGCAGTGCCAGGCAAGGTTGACGGCGAGATGTGCGGGCGCCGACAACCCGAACAGGGTGACGTCGAGCAGATGGGAGAGCCCGGTAAGCGGATGCCAGGTGGCGTGGTGTGGCTGGGTGAACACATAAACCACCGCCTCCCACCCAAGACCCCGGCGGATCATTGGGTGCTCGGTGACGTACTCGTTGTCGTCGAACAGCAGGAACTCGTGCGTGACAATGTCGCGATAGGCCCACACGGTGACAGCCACCAGGACGACGCAGAGGACTGCGACGTGAAGAAGCACGCGGCGGAGAGGGTGCGGCGGCGTCATTCTTTGCGCTCGAACACCGAGAGGAAACAGTCCGTTTCCGGATAGCGGAAAAGAGCGGCTTCGTTCCACGTGTAGCGGCTTTCGCCGACCTCGGGGATCTCCACCAAGCCAACCGGCCGATAGTGCGTGTTGGCATAGCGAGCAGACCACTCGAGGATGTCTACTACCGACTCCGAACGGCGCGACCACGAAGTCGGCACGTGCACGAGTACGAGAAATCGCGGCCGGGCCGACTCGATTTCGCGCTGCATTTGCTGCTGCATGGCCCGCGCAAAGGGATGCAGCTCCATCAATGGGTAGGTGTACACAAAGCCGGTGGCGGCGCGCCGTCGCGCGTAAAAGTATATCTCGGGTTCCGAGCCAATGACGGCCACACGGTCCTCAGGCTTGCTGTGTTCCAGTAGATACCGCCCGATTTCCACAGCCTCGGGAAACGGGTTGCGCCCATACACCAATCGCGCCACTTCGGTGGGCGACCGGCCGTACAACCTCCACTGCTCGAACAGAGCGGCGGAACCGATCAACAGGACGAGAACTAGCCAGAACCACTTCCACGACCACTGCACCGTATCTGCGAGCTTCGCGACGCCAAGCGCCACCGCCGGCAACAACAGGAGGAAGTAGTGTTCGCTGAACCGCCAACCGAGGGCCACGGCGACCACACTGCTGGCGAGAAACCAGAGCAGCGCGCTTCGTCGGTCGGCTCGGTCGTGCCGAACGATCCATAGCCATCCTCCGGTTGCCGCCAGCCACACGAGCGGTGCGGAGACAATCGCCCGTCCGAGACTGGTACCTGCCAACACGAGCCCTTGTGCAAAAGGGATGTCCGTCGCGTAGTGGCGCGCGTACGTGATGGTCCAGAACCACATCTTCTCTGCCGCCCCCGCCCACCAAAATCCGGCTCCCACCACGAACCAAGGCAGGGCGCACCCGAGCACGAACGCAGCGAGCCTGCCCAAGTGCGCCGGCAGGTGAGGCGTGGACACTGCACGCCACCACGCTCCCACAAGGGCGAGCGCAAACGCAGCTCCAGATGGTTTCATCGTCGCCGACATGCCGAGGAGGATGCCGGCAATACAAGCGCCCAGGACGCTTGTCGCGCGCTCCCACGGCTGAACGAGCCACAGTGCTGGCAGTGCGAAGGCGAGGACGAAATGTTCCGCCTTGGAGGCGAACCCCAGCACGCTGGTGCTTGCCGACAGCACCGCAAGCGTGGCTGAAGCCGCGAGCGATGCTCTGCGGGAATACCACCGCCGGGCGAGGCGATAGAGCCCATACACGGCAACCAGTGCGGCGATCGTGGCTCCGGCCCGCACTGCCACAGGGTTTTCCCCAAGGAACCACAGGACTGCCGCGTGTGCAAAGTACACCCCCGGCGGTTTCATGTTGTAGGCGTCGCGGTACGGTATCCCTCCCTGTAAGATCAGTTGGCCAAAGTAAGCGTACTCGCCCTCGTCTCGTTCGAGCGGAACCGACAAGAAACGGGCGCGCAACGCCACTGCTGCACCGGCAATCGTCAAGAGCACCGCTGCGGCTTGCCGGCGCGAAAGGTCACGCAGGGAGTTGTTTTGTGCTCGCATCGGCCTGGTGGTCGGTTCCAGCAAAAGGTGATCGCCAGGGAAACGACTCTGGGGTGACCTGATGGGGGCGCTCGACCCAGGCGGTTCTGCCGCCAGCAGCCAGGTGGTACAGTCGTGCAATGTAAAGCCCCAACGCTGCCAAGCCCGCAGTGGCCAGTGCTAGGGCTGCGGCTCCGAAGGATACAAGCCACCACCCCTCTGCCGCGCGCCACCAGCCAACAAAGGCGGCGACGACACTCAACGCGAGGCAGCCTGGAGGCAGCAGCCAGAGTCCAAGAAGGGGTGCTGTGGTGAAACTCGTGATGATTTCCAAGTTCAAACGGGCCAGCGCAACGAATCCGTAGCGGGTCCCTCCATGACGTCGGGGCTCGTGGCGTACGGGCACCTCGCGAACCCGAAATCCAAGCCATACAGCGAGCGCAAAGAAAGGCTTCCCGGGTGCCCAAAAGGGGCGCGTGGCTTCGATGGTTTCGCGCCGGTAGGCTTTGAACTGCCCGCCATAGTCACCTAGCTTGCCGCCAACGAGTGCGCGCGCGATCCAGTGCACTGCACGCGAGCCAAGCCATCGCCACCATGGCTCGTGCCGCTGGGCGCGTAAACCGCTGACAAGGTCCACGCCCGGACCGAACGCGCGGAGCAGCGTCGGGATCTCTTCAGGCGGGTTTTGCAGGTCGCCGTCCATGCTCACGACGAAAGCTCCGCGCGCAGCAAACAACCCGCAGGTGAGGGCGGCATTTTGGCCAAAGTTGCGCACGAGGCGGATGGTCCGCAGATGCGGATACTTTTGCGTCAGCTCCACAAGCAAGTGCGGAGTTGCATCCTCGCTGCCGTCGTCCACGACGACGATTTCGTACGAGCGTGCTGCCCGCGCAAGCACTGCGGTGGTTCGTTCGATGAGCTCGGCCAACGTTGCGCCTTCGTTGTACACCGGAACGACGACCGAGACGTCCGGCACCATGGGCTCTTGGCCGGTCATGGCACGGAAGACAGCACCTCGCGTGCTCTTTCGATGCCGCACGACAGGAGTAAATCCACCACCGAAAGGTGGGAGATGAACGGCGAGAACAGTTGCGGATACTCCGGGTGCTGGTAGTCGTGAAAGGTCACCTCGATCCCGTACCGTTGGCAAAGAGCGACATCGAGATACTCGCGGGCTGTGGCCCCTTGCAGCAGGGAAGTTGCCCCCAAGTGGCGCAGGAATGCGATGATGCGGTGGGTCGGGCTGGGCTTGTCGGGAAACATTGCTTCGTAAATGCGTTCGAGGCCGAGTTCGGAAGATACCAAGAGCGGGGTCTGGATTCCCAACCAGTCGCGCAACTGGTGCAGCAGCGGCACGGTGATTTCGACGAGCTTCACGGCTGGCTTGCGGAGAAACCGTTCTAACGTGTCGAGAACGAGTTGGCGGTAAGGGCTTCGCCGATAGAAATGATCGAGAAGTTCTAGGTGGTGATCAGCCCAAGGCACGTGGGGGCTGAGACGCACCTGACAAATGGGCTCGCCCAGCGAAAAGTGCACCGGTACCGTCAGCCAGTGAGCTCCGTGCGGCCCCCGCACCCGGTTCCGATGGGCCCAGCCGCTGGTGGTAAACTGCATCTCATCGGCCACGACGAATGCATCCACCCGCCGCATTTGGTCGAAGTAGCCAAGCCAAGGAAGATAGCCAGGCTGAATGCCGGCAACGCGCATGGTGCCGCACTTCGGAACAGGCTGGCGAAGGCAACTGCTCGACCCGATGCGTTCAGTGATTGCGAGAAAGCTCCCCGAACTGCAGCGGCTGGACCGAATCTGTGGAAGACGGATCGGTGAGATCCGGGTAAGCAGCATCGATGATTTTTTTCATCCGCCGCTTGACCCACGGCGCAACCGGAAGGTCGTCGATGTAGTCGTGGTTGCAACGCAAAAAGTACTTGCGCGCCGCTTTCACGAGGGGTGGGTCCTCGCGTTGATTCACGCGATCTCGCCACTCGCGGTACGCTTGAACGGCGTAGTCACGCTCCACGCCGACAATCTCCAGGGTGCCAATGCGGGTCTCGCGGGTCAGGCGGGAGTCGCGGCTGTGCCGACCGATAAAGATGCTGGCAGCAAACCGCGCATACGCGAGGCAAGCAAGCACGCGGAACACAGGATTGCGCATTTGCTGGAGAGCCGCGATGCCAGTGGCCCGAGACATTTGCATGTGCCGGGCTTCGTCGATGGCGTGATTCTTCAAGAGTTGGCGTACAACGGGGTGGATGTTTGGCTCGTCGATCGTGCAGCGCTCGACCGTTTTTTGGTTCACGTTCAGCGCAAACCGCGTGAAGTAGTACAGATGTAAATGGCCGACCGCCCAGCCCAGCAGGGTATGACCGCGCACGAAACGCTCCGCCAACACTAGCGACGGGTTGCGTTCGCGCAGGAGGTCGAAGGGAATGCTGTAGTACGCCAACACACGTTGGATGATCGTGAAGAAAGCTTGGAGGTGCGCCATTTCCTCGACAACTTCGCGTGCCATGTACAGCGCCACCTCGGGTGTGCCGCGGAGGATCGTGCGTAACGCAGACTCCATGTTCAGCACGTTGGTGGCAATTTCGGCCACTGCCGTGCTCAAGTAGCTCTGACAAAAGCACAAGCGATTGAGCAGGAGTCGGTCTTCGGGCTGGAGTTCGTGCCACACCGGCTCGCCGTAAAACCACGTCATTTGCAAGGGAAACAACGTGTGTTCCCCGAGCGTGCTCGGGTCGAACGACTCCGCCAAGTCCTGGAAATGCTCCCGGAGGCGGTCGACTTCTCGGTCGCTGACCTCTTGCAAGCGCCGCGTGAACGCAAAACCTTCCATCGTTCGTTCCTCCCTACTGTTGGTCATCCCTGTGCAAGCACCGCTGCAGGGCGCGCTGTTTTCCAACGTGAGCGTGTTGCATCGGCTTCCGGGCGCAAAACGTTGCGGTAGCCATGGCCATCAGCCAGAGGCCAGTCCGTGCACGCTCCGCATAGCGGGGCGTCGGAAAACCTACCGGCCAGATGCGCCGCACGGCGCCGGTGCATTTCGGGGCTGGTCCAGATGGCGGCAAGCGACTCGTCGCGAGCGTTGCCGAGGGGAGCGTGGGCGTCCCAGTCCGTCCCGCATGCCACGACCGTTCCGTCCTGCAACACGATCAAGGCTTCGAACAGCCAGCGACAAGGAGGCCGCTCGCCCGGCAGCTCCGTGGCAATCGGCACGTGGCCACCGAACGTGATCGGCTCGATGGCCATCACGAAGTCCGGCTCGTCGAGCAACGGTCGCCAACGCTCCAGGATGCCCGGAAGAGCCGACCGGGTTTCCGGTGTCAAAAGCACCTGCAGCGAAACGATGGGCCGCCGCGCGCCGCGCGCGCGCTTCAAGGATAAAAACTCGGCTACGTTTGCGCAGACTCGTTCGAAGTGGTCCCGACCTCGCATTGCGAGATACGTGCGGGCATCGTTCGCATCCAAGGAGCACTCCAAGCGGTCCAACCCCGAGTCGAGCACCCGTTCCGCCAGCGCGCCGTGCAGCGACACTGCGTTGGTGGAAAGCCCCACTTCGACGATGCCGGCGCTTTTGGCGTAACGGCAAAAATCGGTCACTTGGCGGTGGAGCAGCGGTTCCCCGAGGAAGTGGAGCCACATGCGCGCCCCGTGAGCAGCACACTCGTTGGCTACTCGCTCGAAGAGGGCTCGCTCCATGAATCCGAGCGGCCGTGTAAACTCCTGCCTCGGGCAGTAACGACACCGCTGGTTGCAGTAGTTGGTTAGTTCGACATGAACCCGTTGCGGAAACGGTCGCTCGGCCATGGGTGGCGGGAGTATTCCACGACTTGGGAGCGTGTTGCAATGCTTGCGGGGAGAGGGGATTGAGAGATTGAGAGATTGAGAGATTGAGGGATTGAGTGATTGGGGGATTGAGGAGTTGGGGAGTGGGGGAGTGGGGGTGTGGGAGGGTTCGGGCTGGGAGGGTGGGAGTGGGGTGGAGTTGGAGTTGGAGTTGGTTGCCAAAGGGGGGCGTGGGGGAGTAGTGGAAACGCCTGATGGTCGCACCAGCCGCTGTTGTGGTTTGGGTCGTGGTGGCGACGTTGTGTGTTGTTTCGTCCAGTGCGGGCGAGACGCCTACGCCCCCAACGCGGACACGGGTGCCTGCGAACGCGGACTCCCAGGGCACATCCGCAGCCGAGGTACGGCCGGCCAGCGCTGTCTTTACCGAAGTCGGTTCGAGCACCTTGCCGCTGTACCAGCGCACCGACCAGCCGCTGCTGACAGGCGGAGCCGCTGTGGGCGACTGTGATGGCGACGGTTGGCTCGATGTGTACTTCCCGGCGTATGCGGAGCACTTCTTGTTCCGCAATCGAGGCGACGGCACGTTCGAAGACTTTACCGCGACATCGAATCTCACCGCACTGGCCCAGAACGATTTCTTCACCGGTCGGGGCGCGGCGTTTGGCGACATCGACAACGATGGCGACCTGGACTTGTTCGTCACCGGCTACGCGCAAGCGCGTCACTGGTTGTTCGTGAATCAAGGTGGGTGTCGGTTTGCCGAAGAGGCAGAGTCTCGGGGTGTGCGTGTGGACAGCGCTTCGCTTGGTCGGAGCGTGTCGTTTGGCGATTACGATCGCGACGGTTACCTGGACGTGTTCGTTGCTGAAGTTTGGTCGCCGTCGTTCGCTCCACCAGTGCCGCCACCGGTGAGCCACTTGTTTCGCAATCGGGGTGCGGCAGCCCCGGGCTACTTCGACGACGTAACGATCGCGGCTGGAGTGGCTCTCGATCACGTGCCCGGCACCCAACCGGGGATTTTCCCGTTCACGCCGCGGTTTACCGACTTCGACCGTGACGGGTTCCCGGATCTCGCGGTCGCGTCGGACTTCGGGCAAAGCCGCCTGTTTTGGAACAACGGCGACGGCACGTTTACGGACGGTACGCACGCAGCCGGCGTAGGGACGGACGAATACGGCATGGGTGCAGTGACCGCAGACTTCGACGGCGACGGTTGGCTCGACTGGTTCGTAACTTCGATTTACCTCGCTGGCAGGGAACGCGGTACGGGCAATCGCTTGTACCGGTACGCCGGAGGGCGCCGCTTCGAAGATCGGACCGACGCGGCGGGCGTGCGCGATGGAATGTGGGGCTGGGGCACCGTAGCCTTGGATTACGACAACGACGGCGACCAGGACCTGGCAATGACCAACGGCATCGCCCCAGGCGATGCGGATTTGTACGCGGAGCGAGAGTTCGGGGCCATCGACTTGAGTCCCTTTTTTACCGACCCGGCCCGTTTTTGGGAAAACCAAGGGAACGGTTCCTTTGCGGAAATCGCTGCGCACGTTGGCTTTTTCGATTCGGGAGTTGGCCAAGGTTTGATTGCTTTCGACTACGACGGCGACGGCGACATGGACATGCTGCTCGTTCACGATCACGGTGTGTTCCCGCTTCTGTTCCGGAACGACGGAGGCAATCACGGCCACTGGCTACAACTCGCGCTCCGTGGCCGGCATTCGAACAGCTTCGGAATTGGCAGCCTGGTTTCGATCGCCACCGAGGGAGGTCGCGTACAGGTCCAGGAGGTCTCTGGCAGCAGCACGTACTTTGCCCAAAACGGTTCTGGGTGGATCCACTTTGGCCTCGGGTCTGCAAGCGCAGTCGACTGGATCGAAGTGCACTGGCCGAGCGGGATCGTACAGCGAGTGCCGGATGTGCGGGCCAACCAACGGCTCACGATCGAGGAGCCTGAGTCGTGCGCGAACTACGAACCGGAGGAATGCCGCTGGGACCCTACGCCTACACCCACGGCAAACAGCGGTGAAGCAACACCCACGCCCGCCTTATCTGCAACTCCGCCACCCGGCGCGTCGCCCACTCCCACGAACGGGCCCGGGGAAAGCCCTACTTCCACTCCGCCGGACACTCCTGCGCCCAGCCTTTCTCCAGGCACGGCGACCCCTACGGAGTTGGTCCCTACGCCAACACCTCCTCCGCCCACTTGCGCGGGCGACTGCAACAGCGACGGCGTGGTGAACATCGACGAGCTTGTGCTGATGGTCCGAATTGCGTTGGACTTGGCAGAACTTCCACGCTGCATGGCTGGCGATCGCAACCGCGATGGCTTGGTGACGATCGAAGAAATTTTGCAAGCAGTCCGCTCCGCCCTGTGGGGCTGCGCCGAAGCGGCTGCACGTGACGAGGTGCGCGTTGCAGGGGGCGGCGTTCTCGGCGGCAGCCCCAAGGATTCCACGCACCCTCGATCGTCATTCAGAGGCCGCACGGACCAGTCGTAAAGGCACTGCGTGCGGCCCACAGGAGTTGGGGGAAGCCGGTGGGCTCACTCGTGAGTCCTCAACACGGGCCGGATGCAGCGTTGGCCTTTGCGGGTGGAAGGATGCCGCGCCACGAGCGTCCAGTCGCTCGGGCATAACGGCGCAACCCTTCGGCCACGCGCTCGCAAGCAATCGCCACAATGGCCGCATCGTCGAGGCGGCCGATGCGGGGCAAGAAATCCGGCAGGAGATCCATCTCATTGCCAAAGTACAGCACGGCTGCGGCCGCGTGGGCGATCGTGGCGTAAGGGATTTGATCGATCCGGCCCTCGAGGTGATCCCGCAGACAGTCGAGCAGCAGAGTGAGTTGGCGCTTGAGGAGGGCAAAGCGGCGGTCGAGCCCGGCGACGCGCTCGCGCAGCTCGGCCTCTCGTTGCATCAAGGTGGCGACGTCCGCCGGAGCCACCGTGCAGGCCAAGTCGGTCACGATGCGTTCGAGGTCTGCGCGTTCCAACACGGGAGCGGCGGCGGACCGTACAGCAGGGCTTCCTTTCCGTTTTGCTTTTCGAGTGCGTTGAGGGCTCATGCACGTTCCTTTCCTTGTGCGGTCACTGCGTCGATCAGCACCCCGGGGTTCAGAATGCCGGCGGGGTCCAGAGCGGCTTTTGCAGCGACGAGCGCGCGGGCGAAAAGTTCAGGTCGCTCGCGGTCGTACCACGGCCGGTGGTCGCGGCCGACTGCGTGGTGGTGGGTAATGGTGCCACCATGAACCAGAATGGCCTCCGAAGCCGCTGCTTTGATGGCATCCCACAGCGCCACTAGGTCCCCGCCGCGTCCAGGCGCAATCACTGTGTAGTACGGAGCTGGACCGTCCGGATACACGTGTGTAAAGCGGCAGCTCACTTGCCCGCCGCCACAAAGCTCGTTCAAAGTGCGTTGCACGGCGGCCAGAACCCCGGCGTGGAGTTCGGGAAAGCGATCCCACGTGACCGCAGTTTCGAACGTTTCGCTGACCATTCCAAGGCTCACTAACGTGTCGCGTAAATACGGGCCGCGCAAAAAGGCACTGCGCCAAGCGCCCGCCGCACCGCTGCGGGCTGCCTCTGCATCCTCACGAGTACGCCAGGTCGTGTCGTCGTAGCTCCCGCCGTAGTCGCGACAGCATTCCAATGCGCGCTGCATCCACGGATCGAGCGGGTGGTCGGCCGATTCGAAGCCCAGGACGAGAATCGCTGCCGACCCGTCTCCCGCGCCTGCAGTCAGGGCTTCCGTCGGGTCGAGCAAGCGCAAGTTCGACGGATACAGGCCCGCCTGAGCGATGGCACGCACGGCTTTCGCGCCGGTGAGGAAGTCCGCAAAGCGCACCGAAGCCGTTGCTCGATACCGCGGGCGATCTTGCAGCCGCATCCATGCAGCGGTGATGATTCCCAGCGTGCCTTCGGAGCCAATGAAGAGGCGATCGGGGCTCGGTCCGGCGCCCGACCCAGGGAGGCGTCGGGTTTCCATCCATCCGCTGGGCGTAAGGACACGTAGGGATTCGACGAACTCGTCGATGTGGGTGTACAAGGTTGCGTAGTGGCCGCCCGAACGCGTGGCAATCCATCCGCCCAGCGTGGAGAACTCGAACGATTGCGGGAAGTGCCGCAGCGTGAGGTGATAAGGGCGAAGTTGTTCTTCGAGCGACGGCCCGTACACGCCTGCTTGGATGCGCGCAGCACGCGACTCGCGATCGACCTCGAGAACCCGGTCGAGGCGGCTCAAATCGATCGAGACAGCCCCCCGACAGTGGCTTTCCCGAGGTGGCTCCACGCCTCCGACCACGCTCGAGCCTCCGCCATACGGAATGGCGGCGACACGTTGGTCGGTGCACCAAGCAAGGATGGCCTCGAGCTGGTCTTCGTTTTCCGGGTAAGCGACAAAATCCACCGGATTGTCGTACTGGCGGCGCCAAGCGCGTACCAAGTCGCGGAACGACTTTCCGTAGCTGTGGCCCAAGCGCTCGTGCGCGTCGGTGGTGCAAAAGCTGGCGAGCCGGGTGGGCACATGGACGCGGGGCGCACGCAAGGGAATCTCCTCGACGCGCGGCGGCGGGGAAGGGCGGAGATCGGCCAGTTGGAACCGGGCAGCCAACAGCGCTGCCAGGCGTTGCTGCTCAGCAGGGTCGAGTCCTTCCTCTTCCCAGCCCCAGCCCCAAAATTTTCTCCGGCGCTGAACCATGGCCGCCCTCTCTACTGCGGAAACACAGGAACGTTCAATGGGCGCAACTGGAAATCTGGAGACCTTCGAAGACGAACCGAGGAAATCGAAAACCTGCCCCCCACCTCGAGCCAGCGAAACTTCTGCACCTTCTCTCATCCCTCGCTCCCGCGGAAACGCGCGGCACGTTTCTACGTCCAGCGCCGGCACACGTGCAAAACGACCGCTAGCGGTGAAAAATTCTTCGCCACAGCGAAGGCAAGCGGACAAATCGAGCGCCCTGAGAGGATTTGTCCGGAGCATTTGTGGCCCGTCCAGCAAGCGGCACGAGCACTAGCGTACTGTAACGCCAGGCTCGGGCCGTGCCGGTTGCTTCAAGGTTGGAAACATGGTCTCTGCGGGGGGAACAAGGGCAAGGTATGCGTTACGACTTCACGCCCGAACAGCTTGCTTGGCGCGACGAAGTGAGGTCGTTTTTGCGTGAGCACTTGACTCCGGCCCTGCTGGAGGAGTTGCGGGAGTCGGGGAACGAGGGGCAGGGCCCTTTGGCGCGGCAGTTCATCCTCGCGCTACGCGATCGCGGTTGGTGGGGCTTGGCGTGGCCGCCTGAGTACGGTGGGCTTGGCCGGTCGGCCATCGAGCAGTGGATCTTTGTCGACGAGATGGAAAGTGCCGGCGCACCGATGTTGCCGCTGACCGTGACTTCGGTCGCGCCCACGATCATGCGGGTGGGCACGGAAGAACAAAAGAAATACTGGCTGCCGAAAATTCAAAACGCCGAAGTGGAATTTGCGCTCGGGTATTCGGAGCCAGAGGCAGGAACCGATCTGGCGTCGTTGCGCACACGTGCTGTCCTGGACGGCGACACGTGGGTCGTCACCGGTCAGAAAATGTGGAACACGATGGCCCACATGGCGACGCACAACTGGTTGGCTGTGCGCACCGAGCCGGAGGCCCCGAAGCATAAAGGCATCTCGATCATCATCGTGCCGATGGACGCGCCTGGAGTGACGGTGCAGCCCATTTACGTGTGGCCGGGGCTGCGTACGAACGCGGTGTTTCTCGATCACGTCCGGGTGCCGCGCGACTATCTCATCGGCGAGCGCGGGATGGGGTTTTACTACGCGGCGATGGCCCTCAACTTCGAGCGCTTGAGCATCGGATCGGTGGGGATGGTGCGCCGATACTTTCGCGAGCTTGTGGCGTTCGTGCGTAGCGCGGTGGTGGACGGGCAGCCGCTGGTTGCGGTGCCGTGGGTGCGCGAACGCATCGCGCGTTTGGCGGTGGACATCGAGGCTGCGCGGATGCTCGGTTTGGAGACGGCTTGGGCGCTGGAGCAGGGGCGGGTGCCTGCAGCCGAGTCGTCCATGGCGAAAATCTTTGTCAGTGAACTCACGCAACGCTTGGCGGATACGGGCATCGAGATTTTGGGGCTTGCCGGTCAGTTGCATCCGGAGGAGCGCTTGGCACCGCTTCACGGGCGACTCCAGTGGCTGTACCGAACGGCGCCCCTGCTCGCCTTTGGCGGCGGTACGAACGAGGTGCAGCGGAACATCGTTGCCATGTTGGGCTACGGGCTGCCGCGCAAGTGACCCGAGGAGAGCTGGCGATGGACTTGAACCCGACGCCGGAGCAGCAAGCCATTGCGGAGAGCGTGCGCCGCTGGGCGCGCGAGCACGCCACACCGGAGGCATTGCTGCGTTGGGAACGTTTGCCTCGCGGAATCGACGATCGGTCGTGGGAGCAATGCGCCAATCTCGGCTGGTTCGCATTGTGTGTGCCGCCGGAGCGGGGCGGCGCTGGCCTCGCGCTTCCCGAGGTGGCGATGTGGTTTTCCGAGGCTGCGCGCGGGCTCGTCCCCTTGAGTGTCACCAACGCTGTGCGGGGAGCCCATGCGTTAGCGGTGATCGACCCCGAGGCAGAGGAGCTGTCCGCGGTTGCCAAGGGTGAAGCGGTCGTTGCCGTGGCCGTGGCCGAAGAGCACGACAGGTGGCCGAAGCTCGGGCGCACGCGCCTCGAGCGGCGTGGAACCGACTGGGTGGTGTCCGGCGAGAAATGGTATGTCGGCAACGGAACCCTGGCGACCGATCATTTGCTCGCAGCGTGGTCGGACGAGGGCTTGGCTTGGTGTCTCGTGGACGCCCGCAATGTTCGCGTGGAGCCCCTGCGAACGTTCGATGGCGAGCGGCAAGCGCGTGCGGTGTACGACAACGTGCCTGTGCGCCGCGTCCTCGTGGCTGGTCGTTTGGCGGACGAACGCACCCAGCGTTGGGCGCGCGAGCAACAGGCGTTTGCCTTGGTGGAGATGGCCGGCATCATGGATGCGGTGATCGAGCGGACCGTCGCCTACGTCAAGGAACGGGAACAATTCGGGCAAAAAATCGGCGTGTTCCAGGCGGTGCAACACCAGGTGGCGGACATGGGCATTGCGTATACCGCGAGCCGACACCTCGCTTGGCAAGCAGTCACTCGACTGGCAGCCGGAACCGCAGAGGGGTGGGAGCTCGCTGTTGCCGCCGCGTTCGTAGCCCAAGCGTGCAAGCGAGTGACACAGACTGCGCATCACCTGCACGGGGGGGCAGGCTACGTGGTGGAACATCCGCTCCACTTTTATTCGGAGCGCGCGGTCACCTTGTGCGTACGGTACGCGCCTGAAGCTACGGCGCTGGACGCAGTGGCTGCCTACTGGTTGGAAGGTCCGGGACAGCCAGCATCTTAGAGAGTTGGGCTCGAAAGGGGTACGAGGTGCTCCAGAGCCGGGAGCGCAGGCGTCTCGCTGCATTGGCGACAAATAAAATGCGTGCGCCTCAAGAGGGCCACTGCGCTTCTTCCTTGGAGTCGGGGCGTCGCGCCTGCAAAAGAGCACGCGGAAGATGCACGCGATCCCGACTGCGCCCGCCAAGCTCGGCCTCTCGGAGGGACTTGCCGCGGTTCGGGCGAATGCCCCGAGGAGTATCGCAGTACGAGCGTGTTTGGCGTGTAGAAGTTTCAAGCTTGTGGAGGCGGCGGCGTGGGGAACGCGATCGCAGCGTAACTCACGACGTGCTCGTAGTCTCCAGTGACATCGAGGGAGGTGTAGTAGCTCAGCAAAACACCTGGGGTGCGTTGCGCGTGGGCTCCCAAGAAAAGGAGAATTGGGTTGCGCCCGCAAATGGTCGCTCCGGTCGCTTCAACGAATTCGTAGAAGCCCGACGGATCGCCCACGCAAATGCGCGCAATCGCTTCGCTGTCGAGAGCTTTGAGCTGTGCCCGAACGAACTCCGCGTTGCGCGGTGGAAAGGGAAGGTACTGAAAGCGCTCGCCGTAGTGCGTGAGGTCGGAACTGACCAGGAGCAAGGTCTCGGTGTCCCACATCGCTGCGAGTTCGCTTCCCCACGCGTGCGCCTGGTCGAGCGAAACTTCGCCAACGAGGAGTGGCACCACCGCGACGTCGGGCTGCACCACTTGCAGGAACGGGAGCTGGATTTCCAGAGCGTGTTCGGGTCCGAACGGCGCCGGATCTTCGCGTACCCAGGAAAGTTCCAAGCACTGCCGTACTGCGGCACGGTCGATGGGCACGAGGCCGAACGGCGTGCGGAATGCGTCCCAGCCGAGGGTCACCGCTCCGCGAAAATAGGCGTAGTGGCTGGGTGCGAGCAGCACGACGCGCGCGATGCTCAGCCGGGAGACCAGTGCGTACGCGTGCGCCGCCGCACGGCCCGAGTACATGTAGCCGGCATGGGGGACGACGCATGCTGCTGGATGCACGCCGGTTGGCAAGGTTGCGCGCTCCAGGAAAGCATCGATCTCGCGCCGCAGGGTGGCTGGATCGGCCGTGTACCAGCGTCCTGCCAAGTGGGCGTCGTGAATGCGTTTCATTCTCGGCTCTCCAGCTCAGGGGCAAACCAGCGACTGCGCTCCTCTTGCACGTCCGCACGTGCGTAGCAATCGGCGCACGTGAACAGAAAGCGAGGGTTGCGCACGTGAACCACCACGCGGGTCACCGCCTCGGTTTCGTCCCAGGTCTCGTCGGTTTGCACCTCGCCGGTGTACAGAAAGTGGTAGTCGACCGAATACCCATCGCGATAGTGGACCGTGTCGCGCACGGCGCGGCCGCAGTGTGAACAGCGCATCGCAGATGCTGACTTACCGCCCTCGCGCATCGTTTGTTTGCTCCGGAGCGTAGCTCGTCCACGGCCTATACCGCAGACAGGGTAGCAAACCCAGAGGCCCAAGAACTTCGCGGATTTCCGTGTGGATAGAGTCCGCGCAAGTTCCGGACAGTTTCCGGACACGCAATTTCCGGACACGCACGAGAATTTCTGGACAGAGAATTTCTGGACACGCACGAAAGATCGGCCACTCCCCAAAAATTCGGCAATTTCTGGACACGCACCAAACTGGACGGCTCGGAAAATGGGTGCGTGTCCAGATCTTCGCTTGCAGATTTTCGCTGCGATTAAATGCCCTACTCGCCGTTAACATCCTGCGCCTGGTAGGGGCGAAAAATTTTTCGCCCCTACCAGGGTTAACGCATCCCGCGTCGAGCTGCGTCGTTGCAACCTAGCCCGGGCCCGGCTTGACGCGGCGCAGGCACGGGCGACAGGGTGGGGCGCTCGCGTGTGGGTGCACGCTGAACCCTACCTGAAGCTGGGCGCGCGGTTACGTGCCGCCTCGAAACCGAGGCATGACTTCCGTGGCGAATCGACGCAACAGCGCGGGATCGTACTTTGGCTGGATGTTCATGATGATGTGGTGCACGCCCACATCGACGAAGCTTTGGATCCTCTTAGCAATTTCGTCGGGTGTGCCCGCGAGAAGGGAACGTTGAACGCGTTCGCCGGCGATCATCCGGGCGCCCAAGCGAAGCACCGGCCCTGCGAGCGGTACATCGCTGATCGAGTACAGGACGAGGAACGCCGACACCTCGATGTCGCATGGCTTGCGCCCGACGCGGTCGCACTCGCGCTGAATGATCTTCATACGCTCTTGAATGTCCTCTGGGCTGAGCCCGATCGGCGCGTTCCACGCGTCGCCGTAGCGACCCACCAAGGGAACGATCCACTTTTTGCCTTGGCCGCCAATCATGATGGGTGGGTGAGGCTTTTGGATATTCTTCGGGGCGAACGGTGCGTTCTCGAGGCGGTAGTATTTGCCCTCGAAGGAGGGGTGGTCCTCCGTCCAGAGCTTTTTGATCACTTGTAGCGCTTCCTCCAAGCGCCGGGCACGTTCTTTCTCGTCGTAAAACAAAAACCCATAGGCACGGTGCTCGAGTTCGAACCAACCTGCACCGATGCCGAGGTAGAGGCGTCCATTGCTGATGTGGTCGACCGTGGTGGCCATTTTGGCCAGGAGCGCCGGATTCCGGTACGTGTTGCCCGTGACAAGTACCCCGATGCGGATCTTCGAGGTTTTTGCCGCTAGCGCGCTCAGCAGCGTCCAGCCTTCGAGGCAAGGTCCATCGACGTTCGCGCCCATGATCGGAATGAAGTGATCGAACACCCAAGCGCTGTCGAAGCCAAGCGACTCCGCGTCCTGCCAAATATGCACGAGTTCCGGGTAAGAGAAGTCCTGCGGGGTGGTCTGGATCCCGAACAACACCCGTTTGGGTGCAGGCCCGGTTTGCTGTGGCTGCGGCGTTTCTGCGCTCGCGCTGGCAAACGCAGTCGCGGTGCCGAGAGCGAAAGCTAGAACCAACGGCCTTCCCTTCATCGTTCTCTCCTTGCGTGCTCTTGTTGGAAGCGGTGGCTGGTGGACCGTGCCGGAGGAAGGTGCACGCGTTTCGTCCGGTCCACTTCTCAACTGCTCGCGCCTTTGCCTTTTCCTGGCGGCCAAGTCAACTCGTCGCAAGGCCAGCATTCGTCCGCCGCTGGGAGAAACAGAGCGCGGGCGAATTTCTGGACACGCACGAAAGATCGGCCACTCCCAAAAATTCGTGTGTGTCCAAATGTTCCATCCAAATGTTCCACAAATGTTCCCAATGTTCCCAAATGTTCCCTGTCCAAATGTTCTCCCGTAACAACCACGCACACGCCCGACATTCGGCTGGTGTGGTTCCGCCCTTGTAGGGGCGACGCGGTGCGTCGCCCTGGCCCGCTAAGGCAGAACGCACCGCGGGCGAGCCTCAAAAGTCCGAGGTCACGTCAGGCGTTCGGCCGTTCGCGGGCAACGGTGGCGCGCCCGAGTCTGGATCGGAGGAAGCCACATGCACCTGTTCCCACTTGGGTTCGGTGCCCGCGCGGAAGCACTCCAGCACGGCGCCCGGCGCCGTGGGGCTTGTGCGTTGGCCGGTTCGCGGATCGATCGCCACGAAGCGGATACCGTTAGGCACAGGGAAGTCGAGGATCGGTGCTCCCTCGAGTGCGCCTTGCATGAACTGCAGCCAAATTGGTGCGGCGATGCGGCCACCGGTCTCCCCGTGGCCGAGAGACCGTTTGGTATCGAAGCCCACCCAAAAGCCAGCAAGCAACTGCGGTGTGTAGCCGATGAACCAAGCATCGTTCATGTCGTTCGTGGTTCCGGTTTTTCCGGCGGCCGGTCGGCCCAGCTCTTTTGCCCTTCGGCCTGTCCCGCGTTGGATCACGTCTTGGAGGACGCTGGTCACGATGTATGCAGTTTCCGGCGACAGCACGGCTCGGAGTTTCGGGGGTGGTTCATCGATCACTTCGCCTTGTTCGTTGGCCAGCCGGAGCACGAACCGAGGTTCTACGAGCGTGCCTTGATTGGCGAACACGGAGTATGCGGCCACGAGCTCAAGGGGAGTGACCTCTGCCGCTCCTAACGCGATCGAGAGGTTGGGAGGTAGGGCACTTTGGATGCCGAGGCTGCGGACGAACGTGACCAAGCGTCGCACTCCGATTTGTTGCGCTAGCTTGACCGTCGGAACATTGCGCGAGAAGGTGAGAGCGTCGCGCAAAGTGGTGGGTCCGAAAAAGCGATTTTCGTAATTTTGCGGTGCCCACACGCCGGAATGGTCGGGGAAGGCAATGGGCGCATCGACGATGATACTGGCGGGTGTGTAGCGGTCGTCGAACGCGGCAGCGTACACGAACGGCTTGAAAGCCGAGCCGGGTTGCCGGCGTGCCTGCGTGGCCCGGTTGAATTGACTGGCTTGGAAGTTCGTTCCGCCCACGAGAGCCAGGACGTCCCCGTTCGTCGGATCCAGCACCACGGCCGCACCTTGAACGAGGGAATCGGTGTCGATGACAAAGTCGTGCACCGGGTTGCCATCGGCTGGCGGCATGGTGCGTAGGCGCACGCGCACCACGTCGCCGGGTTTCAGGCGGCCCTTGAGGGGCGTATCGACGACGCCAGCGTAGGGTCCCACCTTCACCCGTACTGCATCTCGGGTCGACACCACCAGTGCTTCGTAAGCTTGGGTTGCATCCAACGGGCGCCCAGCGAGCTGGCGCGTTTGTTCGGCAAGAAACGACTCTTGCTCCCGAGGTTCGAGACGCCGAAGCGCTGGCGAGTAACGCTGGCGCTCTTCGAGCGCTGCGATGCCGTTGCGCAGCGCTTCTTCCGCAAGCGCTTGCAGCCGCAGGTCGAGCGGTGTGAAGACTCGCAGCCCCAGTTGATACAAGCCTTGCTCTCCGTAGCGGCGCTCCAGCATCCGGCGGACATGCTCCACGTAGTACGGAGCATGGAGAAAGTTCCCCTGCCGTGGCCGTAAAGCAATGGGCTCTTGCTCAGCCAGAACAGCCTCCGCCGGAGTGATGAACCCAACCGCGGCCATGCGCTCGAGGACATACCGTTGCCGGGCCTTGGCACGCGCCCAGTGCCGAAACGGCGAGTACCGGCTCGGAGCTTGCGGAAGCCCAGCAAGCAGCGCAGCCTCAGCCAAGCTCAGTTGGTCGACGGTCTTCCCAAAGTATACCTCCGCGGCGGCCGCGACGCCGTAGGCCCCGGCGCCCAGGTAAATGTGGTTGAGATAGAGATACAGGATGTCGTCTTTACTCAGGGCATTTTCGAGGCGGATGGCCAACAAGATTTCCTTGAGCTTCCGCTCGTAGCTCTTCCGCGGAGAAAGGAGGATTTGTTTCACGACTTGCTGCGTGATCGTGCTGCCTCCTTGTACGGTACGGCCCCCGGCAGACACGTTGTGCAGAATCGCCCGCACGATGCCCGCCGGGTCGATCCCCCGATGCTGATAAAACTGGTCATCTTCCGCCGCGATAAACGCATGGCGCACCACGGCGGGGATTCGCTCCAACGGAACGACAGTTCGTTTTTCGTAGTAGAACTCGCCGACCACCGTGCCGTCGCGGGCCAGAATTTGTGTCGTGGTCGGGGCGCGATACTGCACCACTTGGTCGAGCGGTGGCAGGGCTTCTGTGAGTTCTCGGTACACCAACACTCCCGCTACTACGGCCGCTGCCAGCAGCAGCGCTCCGAGGGTGAACACGAAGAGTTGAAGGCTCCTCCACCAGCTCACTCCGATGCGCTCCTGATTCTTGCGGTTCATCAGCCTCGACAAAGCAAGCGGAGCGCACTTCTAGGGGCAAGGGCTACGCGAAACTCCGAGGTTGTGCGGCCGTTGCAATTCGTGCAAAGCGTTCGCAGGAGAATTGGCATGGAGCCAACGGCAATTGTGATCGACCGCGCCTATACGCGCCACGAGCCAGGTCGCTACCACCCCGAGCGTCCCGACCGGCTTGCGGCATTGGTTGCTTGGGCAGAGGACGCGGCGGACTTCGTCGAGCGGCTACCGCCGCGGTATGCCACGGTGGAAGAAATCTGCCGGGTCCATTCCCGGGCCTACGTCGAGCGCATCGCCGCGTCGGCCCAGCAACCAGTCGTGCACTTCGATCCCGACACGGTGGCGTGCCCGGAGACTTACGACACAGCTCGCTTGGCTGCCGGCGGATTTCTTGCCCTGCTCGAGGCGATCGTGAGCGGAGCGGTAGAAAACGGCTTTGCGCTGGTGCGTCCGCCGGGCCACCACGCCGAAGTCGATCGCGCCATGGGTTTTTGTTTTTTCAACAACGTCGCCGTGGGAGCGGAGCACTTGCGGCAGCGGTTTGGCGTGGAACGCGTGCTCATCGTGGACTGGGATGTCCACCACGGTAACGGCACGCAGCACATGTACGAGCACGACCCCAACGTCCTCTATCTCTCGTTGCATCAGTGGCCGTTGTATCCCGGCACCGGTAGCTTGGCGGAGGTCGGCACCGGGGCGGGCGAAGGATACACGGTGAACCTTCCGTTGCCGCCGCGCACCGGGGACGCAGAGCTGTATCACCTGGCACGCGAGCTGGTTCGCCCAATTGCGTTGGCGTTTCGTCCGGACTTTGTGTTGGTGTCAGCCGGGTTCGATGGGCACGAGCGCGACCCGCTTGCCGACTTGGCGTTTACAGACCTCGGGTACCGCTGGCTTGCGCGCACGCTGCTCGAGGTGGCGGAGGAGACCGCCGGCGGGCGCATGGCCTTGGTCCTCGAAGGTGGTTACGACCTCACTGCACTAGTGCAGTGCACCGACGCGGTGGTGCGGGAACTCAGTGGCCAGCGACCAGAACTGCCCCAACCGCCGACGACCAGTACTGCGGCTGCGCTTCTTCGGCGCTTTCGCGAAGCGTTCCAGCGCTACTGGCCGGTGTAATCCGGTCGCCCCGACATTGCCCGGCGGTAGGGTGCAGGATCGTCCGAACCACGCGCGTTTCCGCGTGGTGGAGGGGCACGGCGGTGCCGTGCCGCAGGCGCGTCGCGCGGGATGAGCGGCCGCAGAGG
>CAZHQG010000040.1:0-22125 GCA_964534275.1 uncultured Binatia bacterium (SeqCode)
GGGCACGGGCGCGGCTCGGAGCCACTTGCCAGCGCGCGTGTGCGTTGGCGAGTTCCGCCACGCAATCGTGCGGCGCCGCTTTCGCGTGCGCGTGTTCGCGGCGCGGGCCTCGCAACGAACGCTCCGCACCCTGTTGGCTCGAGCGCCCGCCGGGGCGGAACGACGGCTCGTGACCACCGACGCACTCGAACGGCTAGGCCGCTCATCGATTCTCCTGAAGGCGTGGCACCTGTGGGAGCGACACCAGAAAAGAAAGTAAGTAGCTGGTGTTAGGCAGCGTGCGTGGCCGAACGCCGCGTCGAAACCAGCTTTTCGCAGCCCTGGTTTTTGCGGGCCTCGGAACGCGTTCAAACAGTAGGCGTCCAGTAGGCGTCGCCACCGCCGCGCAGGGTAGGCGGGCAAGCAGCGAAGCAGGCGCCGCTCCCGCGCCGTCACTCCGACAGGCTCCTAGGCAAGTTCGGATCTTGCGGGGGTGCGGGTTTTGCACCAGCTTGTGAACCCATGAAGGGCGAGCGCATGAAGGCGATGGTGGTCACCGCCCCGGCGCCAATCGAGCAAAAGCCACTGGAGCTGGTCGAATTGCCAATTCCGCCCCCCGGGCCTGGAGAAATTCTGGTGCGGATTACCGCTTGCGGTGTGTGCCGCACCGACTTGCACGTGGTCGAGGGCGACCTGCCTCCGGTGCGCCCTCGAGTCGTACCCGGACATCAAGTGGTGGGCCGCGTAGAGGCGTGCGGGGGCGGCGCGACGCGGTTTCGGCTGGGCGAGCGAGTGGGCATTGCATGGTTGCGTCAGACCTGTGGCACTTGCGCGTACTGTGCGAGCGGGCGGGAGAACTTGTGTCCTGAGGCGCGCTTTACGGGTTATCACGCCGACGGTGGGTATGCCGAGTTTGCTGTGGTTCCGGAGCGTTTCGCCTATCGCATTCCCGAGCCCGTAGGCGATGCCGAAGCCACGCCGCTCTTGTGTGCGGGAATCATCGGTTATCGTGCGTTGCGCCGTGCGGAGGTCAGGCCTGGTTGCCGGCTTGGCTTGTACGGCTTTGGCTCGTCGGCCCACATTGCCATCCAGGTAGCTCGTCATTGGCGGTGCGAGGTGTATGTGATGACGCGCGACGAAAAACACCGCGAACTGGCGCGACAGCTAGGGGCGGTGTGGGTCGGCAGCGCGAGCGAAAAGCCTCCTGTGCCGCTGGACTCTGCGATCTTGTTCGCCCCGGCTGGGGAACTCGTGCCACCGGCACTGGAGGCGCTCGATCGCGGTGGGACCTTGGCGATTGCCGGCATTTATCTGACCGACGTGCCCACGCTGAACTACGAACGGCACCTCTTTTACGAGAAAAATCTTCGCAGTGTCACGGCGAACACGCGCAGCGACGGTGAAGAGCTTCTCGCCATTGCTGCGGAAATTCCGATTCGGCCGCACACCGAGGTGTTTCCCCTCGAAGACGCGAACGAGGTGTTGCGCCGGTTGAAGGTCGACGGCTTGCAGGGCACGGGCGTCCTGCGGCCGTGAATCCGCACGCGCAAGCGCTGCCGCTGTTCCTCAGGCCGGCAAACCCGTGTCGCCGGGCAAGCCCAGCATCAAGTTGAGGTTTTGGATGGCGGCGCCACCGGCGCCTTTGCCCAGGTTATCGAGGATCGCGACGAGGAGAACGTGGCCGGAGGGGTGGGGGATCGCGTGGAGCCACACGCGATTGGTGTCGTTGCATGCCAGAGGGCTAAGTGCATGCTCGTCGAGATCGCCGTTTTCGCTGTACGGCTCCAACCGCACAAACCGCTGCCCTTCGTAACGCGTGGCCAGCGCCTCCCACACATCGCGAGGCGATCCACGAAGGAGGCGGGCGTGCAGTGGAATTTGTACGCGCATGCCGCAGCGAAACGGGCCCACGGCGGGTTCGAAATACGGTTCGACGCGCAAGCCCGTGTAGCGCATCATCTCGGGGACGTGTTTGTGTACTCGTTGCAGCGCGTACGGTGCCTCGAAAGGCAAGGAAGCAAGGCCCCGTTCAGGGTCTTCCCAGCGCTCGATCAACGCCCTGCCGCCACCCGAATACCCGGAGAGGGCGTGGCACACGACCGGCGCCTCGGCGTCCACGAGGCCCGCGTCGATCAGCGGTCGGAGCAGCAACACAAATCCAGTTGCGTAACACCCCGGGTTGGCCACACGCTGCGCGCCCCGGATGGCGGCTTCTTGCTCGGGGCCGAGTTCCGGGAGGCCGTAAACCCAGTCTGGGTGAACGCGGTGAGCGGTGCTGGCATCGATCACGCGCGTGCTGATCTTCATCGCCCAGGTGGCTGCCTCTCGAGCAGCGTCGTCCGGTAAACAAAGCACCACGACGTCTGCCGCAGCCATGGCTTCGCGCCGGGCCTCCGGGTCTTTGCGGCGCGCGTGGGGCAAAACGATCAGCTCGAGATCGCTACGCCACGCGAGCCAGTCGCGAATGCGCAGAGCAGTGGTTCCCTCCTGGCCGTCGACGTACACCCTGGGTTGCATGGAGCCTACGTGTAGGAGCGAACGGCGCGCTGCTCAACCGTTGACCCGACTCGCGTTCGAAGCGGTCCGGGATGCTTCGGCAGAGACGGCGGCAATGGCTTGGTCGAGGAGTTCCACCAAGGTACGCAACTCCGCTGGTTTGATGATCAGCGGAGGGCACAACGCGATCACCTCACCGCTTGCACGGACGATCAAACCGCGATCTAAGCAAGCTTGCCGCACGCGCACGGCAAACGGCCACTGGCCGGCACCGAGATGGGTTGCGTGTTCGTGGAACTCCACTGCAGCCATGAGGCCGACTGCGCGCACCTCGCGGACCACCGGGTGCCGCCGCAACCGTTGCAACAGTTCGTTGAAGTACGGCTCCAACCGGCGCGCGCGCGACATCAAGCGCCGGCGGCGCATCAAATTCAAGTTGGCGAGCGCGGCAGCACACACCGTGGGGTGGCCCGAGTACGTAAACCCGTGATGGAGGGAAAACTCCGGGCCCGCTTCCACGAGGGTGCGGTAGATCTCTTCGCGCAAAAGCACACCGCCAAGCGGCAAGTACCCGCTGGTCACCCCTTTTGCGAAGGAAATCAAGTCGGGAACCACCCGCCAGCGCTGGATCCCGAACGGATAGCCAAGGCGCCCAAAACCGGTGATGACCTCGTCGTACGCCAGCAGAATATCGTGGCGCGAGCAAATTTCGCGCAGCCGCTGGTGGTACCCGTCTGGAGGCACGATGACTCCACCGACGCCCTGCACCGGCTCGGCCAACACGGCGCCAATCGAGTGCGCGCCTTCGCGTTCGATCAGCCGCTCCAGCTCGTCTGCGCACGCGAGACCGCACTGGGGAAACTCCAAGCGCAGTTCGCAGCGGTTGCAGTGCGGGCGTGGTAGCCGGAGCACGCCATCCAGGAGAGGTTCGTAGTACTCGTGAAAGTACGGCAAGCCAGTGAGGCTTGCGGCGCCTGTAGAGGAGCCGTGGTAGCCGCGATTGAGGGTGACGATTCGGTACTTTTCAGGATGCCCTTTGAGCCGCCAGTACAAGCGCACGAGGCGGATGATCGACTCGTTGGCTTCCGAACCTCCAGAAGTGAACAGCACGCGCGTGAGGCCTCGGGGTGCCAGTCGCACCAAACGTCGGGCAAGCTCTTCCGCCGGTTGCGAGGAGAAGCCCAACAGTGTGGGGGCGTACGCAATGGTTTGCATTTGGCGGGCGACTGCTCGGGGAATGCTCGGCTGCCCGTGGCCGATCGCCACGTTCCAGAGCGAGGCCAGACCGTCGATGTACCGGCGGCCGTGTTGATCCCAAACGTAAATTCCGCGCCCCTTCACCAGCCGGAGTGTGCCCGCCTGCATCACCTGATACGGCGAGACAAAGCCACACACCAGGTGGCGAGGGGCAAAACGATGAACGGTTGTGGTCATTGCGTGTCTCCTTAAGCGTTTGCACTGGAGAAATCCGCCTCCACACCGCTCCGCCACACCACTCCTGGGTGCGTGATGGTCCGCCACAGATGCCACGGCTGGCACCTGCGGCAATGAATGTGTTCTGTGGGTTGTTGCGGCACGGCGCCGTTATATCCAACTCAAGCGAGCGAAACGAGTGCCCAGAAAACAATCGCCTTTGGGGTGCCGCCGCCATCTTGGCGTTGGATTCCTTACCGTAGTGCACCGCGACCGGGAGTGAGGGGTAGATCGAGGAAACTCTTCACTCCAGGGCTTGCGTCACACACTGCGGGGATCGCATTCACCAAGCGCATCGCTGTCGCGACACAGCCGTCGATGTTGTGGTCGGCGCTGTGAAATCCCACCTGGAGGTCGCACCGCAGCGAGGGCATGCCTTCGATGGTAACGCGGTAAGTTCCCGGCCCTACACCTTGGGGCCAGTGTGGCGCGAGGTCGTCGCGCAAGCGGGTCACGTGCTCCACGGCGATCCGTGGTTCGCCTCGCACCATTCCGAGAACTTCGAAACGCAATGCCGCGACCGTCCCCTTCGCAATGGTGCCGCACGAGATCTGGAAATCTTCCGGCGCAACTTCCACCTCGTGGCGCTGCTCGATGCCGTCGAGCTGGACACCCAAAGCGTCGGCGACCATTCTGACCGATGCGCCCCAAGCCATGGACAGCGCTCCGGGCAGAAGCAAGGGAACCGGGGTGCCTGGCGGTTTTCCGAAACCCATGACTTCGAAAAGGGTTTGCGGCTGGTCGTACGTCGCGTAATTGAAAATTTCTTGCGCACGGATGGAATCGATGCGCTCGCACAAACTCGAGAGCGTGATTGGCAGCGCGTCGGGCGAAAACCCAGGATCGATACCCGAACAATAAAAACTGCTTTTTCCTTGTTGGCAGGCGCGCTCGAGTTGTTCGGCAAAGGCTGGCACGACTTGCCACGGGTAAATCAAGGGGACGAAAGAACTGGTGACGACATTTTTGCCCGACGCAAGCAGGCGGCACATATCGTCGATGGCCTCGGTCGGACGATAGTCCGTGGCGGCGGTGTAGCAAACACAGTCGGCTTCGAGAGCCATGAGCGACTCGGCATCGTTCGTGGCAATGACCCCGAGGTGCCCAACGCCACAAAGCTCTCCAGCGTCGCGCCCTGCTTTGTTCGGACTCGAAACCCAAACTCCAACAAGTTCCATTTCCGGGTGCTGCGCAATCGCCCGCAGCGCATGTTTGCCCACGTGACCGGTCGCCCACTGAATGACTCGATAGCGCGCCATGCTCACCTCGCCGCCTCGCGGTTACTGGAACGCACGAGAAAACTCAACCGCCATGCGGCGGCGTAGATTCGCGGTCTGCCGGTAAACCCGAGAGGGGTCCGCTGGATTCACGGAAACGGCCGGACGCGAGCCAAGCTCCAGCTTCGCGAGCGTGCGCGTGTGGCAAGGAAGAGGGGTGTGGTGACTCAGTCTTCGGGCGTGGAATTCGGGTCGAATTCGAAGGCCAGCAAGTACTTTTTCCGCGTGTTGCACTCTTTGCAGGCCGGCACGAGGTTCCCCTTTGTCGAACGGCCGCCTCGAGCAAGGGGCACCAGATGATCCATGGTCAGCTCTGCAGGTGGGAATTTACGCCCACAGTAATGGCAAATGCCGCTTGCTCGCTTGCGCTTCCACCACTGCGAGGAACGGAGTTCTCGGGCTTTCGCGCGCTCACGCCGGATGTCGTCCATACTGGGAGCGGGGAAAAACGCTGCTTCGGCAAGCGCGCCCCAGTCCTGCGGCTCGAACATGCGTGGCTTGCGGCGGTGTTTGCGGCGCTGGGCTTCTCGGGTTCGCTTGCGCTCGTGCTCTTCCATGGCGCGGTTACGATCGAAATCTAGCTGATGGACTTGTTTTATCCTGTGCCCCGCGGGCAAGAAAGGTCGTGCAACAAGAGGAGAACCATGGAAATCTTGCGTACCCCGGACGAACGCTTTGCAAATCTACCCGGCTACCCTTTCGAACCGCATTACGTGGAGGTGGACGGAGTACGGATTCACTACGTGCACGAGGGGCCCCGAACGGCCGCGCCGGTGTTGTTGCTCCACGGCGAGCCTTCCTGGTCGTACTTGTACCGCAAGATGATTCCCGTGCTGTTGCAGGCTGGATTGCGCGTTGTTGCCCCAGACTTGGTTGGCTTCGGGCGCTCGGACAAACCTGCACGAAGAGAGGACTACACCTACCAGCGCCACGTCGACTGGATGTTGGGGTTCGTTTGCACCTTGGACCTCGAAGACATCACGCTTGTGTGCCAAGACTGGGGTGGTCTCATTGGCCTCAGGCTGGTCGCTGAGCACGGGCACCGATTCGCTAGAGTCGTGGCCGCAAATACGTTCCTGCCTACGGGTGACCAGCCTGTGCCCCCGGCGTTTCTTGCCTGGCAGAAGTTTTCTCAAGAAGTGTCCGAGCTGCCGATCGGGCAGATCATCCAGATGGGATGCGTGACCACCTTACCGCCTGAGGTCATCGCGGCCTACGAAGCCCCATTTCCTGACGAGCGCTACAAAGCAGGGGCGCGGCAGTTTCCATTGTTGGTTCCGACTCGTCCAGACGATCCAGCCTCCGAGCCGAACCGGAAAGCATGGCAAGCCTTGCAGCGGTGGAAAAAGCCCTTTTTGACGGCGTTCAGCGACCAAGACCCGATCACTCGAGGCGCCGACCTGTTGTTGCAATCCCTCATCCCGGGTGCGGCGGGTCAACCGCACACGACGATTCAAGGAGCAGGGCATTTCCTGCAGGAAGACAAGGGGGAGGAACTGGCGCGAGTCGTAGTGGATTTCGTTCGCTCCACGAGCTGAGGGATGGCCCCCAGCGTGGGGCGAGCGCGATGCAGGCACGCCCTCGAGTGCGGCACGGTGCACAGCGATCCGACGACGCCGTAGCGGGAGTCTCGGTGGAGCTGTTGCTCGCGGTGTGCCTCCGGGCCGGGCGCCTCCGAGGGCCGGAGGTCGGTGCGACGAAACTGGCTGCGGGTACGTTGACACGCTGCGAGAATTTCCATAACCGATTGAAGTCGTGACAGAACGGAACTGTGCGGGCGTAATTCAGCGGTAGAATGCCAGCTTCCCAAGCTGGACGTCGCCGGTTCGAACCCGGTCGCCCGCTCTCATCGGGGGCGTTGGCCTTCGCGGAAGAAAGCCAACGCCCTGTTTGTTCGGAGCCGGTTTCTCGCCGGAGAGGGCAGCGCCTTCCGCGCCAAGTGGGCACAGCGTGGATGCGTTACTGGTCGCGTTCGCGGTGGAGTCGGACCAGAACTTCCTGCGACACTGTGGCCACTTGCCGCCCGTGCCGGTCGAAAATCGCGCCGGTGGACAGACCTCGCGTGCCCATCAATCCCCGGCAGGTAAAGTCGTGCAAATGCCAGGCATCCGCTTGTACAGGCCGATGGAACCAAATGGCATGGTCGAGACTGGCGGACCAAAATGTCCGGTAGCCAGTACCACGGCCACGGTACTCTGGGTGGACACTGATCACCGCATCGGTGGGCAAGTCGTCGGAAAGATACGCTAGCGCGCACGCGTGCAGGCCCGGGTCCTCGGGAAGCTGTTCGGTCAGGCGCATCCAGGCGCTCACCGTGCCTCGCGGACGGTCGCTGTCGACAAACGCCCGGTCGATCAACGGACTCCAGGTGTCGCGTGGCAGTCCTTCCGGAGCTGGAACAGCGGGCATATGCTCGACTTGAACGTCCACACCCTGCTCCGGGATGTGGAACGAGGCCGCGAGGTTCAGAATTGCCCCAGCCGCCTGTCGCGCCACGACGTGTCGCGTAACGAACGTGCGGCCGTCGCGGATGCGCTGCACTTCGAGACGAATGGGTTCCGCAGCATCGCCGCGGCGAATGAAGTACGCGTGCAAGGAGTGAACGAGAAAACGGGGATCCACTGTGAGGGCTGCCGCACGGAGCGCTTGCGCGACAATCTGGCCGCCGTAAAGCCCGCCCCATGGGTAACTCGGGCCCGCACCGACGTAGGTATCGGGGCCGTGAGATTCGAGTCGCATCATTTCGAGAAAGCTGATCTCGCGAGACGTCACACGTATCCTCCATCGAGGACAGGCTCGTGGGCCTTTGCCGTCGCCCGTCCCTGATGCGCACTCTTATACCACGAGCGCAAGCGCCTTGCCCTGAGGACCCGCACGGTCCGCAGAGCGCCAGTGCCCTAGGCTACTCTGGGGGTGGCGCGATCAGAAGTCCAAGCCATCGATGACGTCGAGCACCAGCGGGGTCGCATTGTTCGTTAGGTTCGCTTCCCCGTCGATGCTGCTTGCACGGATCCACAACGTGCAACGAGCCGGAGAGCGGCGGCTCGGGGTGAAGAAACCCGCATTGGGCGGAGCGAGGACCAACGTGCCCGTGACCAACTGACCCGGACCAAGCACGACGGAGTGTTGGTCTCCGACATTCTTCGCTACCAGGTCCCAGCTCTCCACGGTTCCTGCAGGGCAGTCTCCAAGGTCGACATCGACGGCGACGTCTCTCGTCGCAGTGGTGCCTTGATCGACGTTGCGCAAGCGGAACCGGACCGCGCGCGTTTGCACAGGCATGGTTTTCGGCAGCACGATGCGTACGGGAGAGAGGCTGTCGAGCACCGTGTCGCGAATGATTTGTCCGCGCTGCGCAGCAGCGGAGTCGTTATCGTCGCGCACGTCGAGAACGATCGCGCTGCTGTTGTTGGCGGTGTTCCGGTCGAGCCCTTGCTCCGTGAGCACGACGGCCTCGGCTGCGAGGGTACAGCGGTAAACGCTTCCACTTGTGGGCGTTTCGACGGCATCCGCCGAAACCTCCACGCGCACGCGTGCGGCAACCGTTTGCTTTGCGCCCAAAAGGAGGGTGTCCTGCAAACCAGGCGTTGCTGGGTCCGTATCGACTCCCACGACCGTTCCCGACGGGCACGTGCCATCGCGCACGACGATCCGCACCGGGGTGCTCGACCAAGCATACTGGTCGGCATTCCGTACCTGCAGCGGGAACTCGCGTGCAGTGGAAGTCGTTCCGGCGCGAAGGCGCAGCGACACCGGGGCTCTGGGCAACAGGACCACATCGGGGACTTGGGTGCCGTACAAGAACGCAGCGCCGCTTACGTCATCGGAGGTCAACGCAGCACAGCGCCCATCGAAGTGGGCAACGGCTGCCATCGTCGCTGTGCGGTCGGCCGAGTGACCGAGGCCAATGGTATGACCCAATTCGTGAGTGGCAACTTCCTCGACGTTGCACTGGGTCCAAAGGCCGCACGCGTCCCAACCGTCGGCGAACACAATTTTCCCCACGGTGATTTCTGAAAAGCGGGTACCGTTCCGCACCATCGTTGCTGTGCCTGCACAGTATCCGCCCAGGGCCAGCACGCCGCTGCAGTTCGTGGGATTGGAGATCTCCCCGTACGGATCGTCGAAGATAATCCGGTTCGGGCCATTGCAGCCATCGAAACGTTGCGGTTCGATGGAACCACTTGGTTCCAAGCGCAGCATCGATCCGGGCACGTTGTTCCATGCGGCCATCGCGTTGGCGATCGCGGTTTCCGAGGCGGCGGGCCCGAGAGCCGCCAACCCCCGCTGGTCGACCCAAAAACCCACGGGAAGTCCGGAGTCTGCCGCGAACCAGCGCGATTGCCCGAGCAACGAGAAGGGGGCCGAAAACTCCACTTCTCCATCGTCCCCGGGTGCGGGCAACGTGAGTTCACTGGTGGGCTCGCCGCGGGCAGCGAACACGGCTTGAGCTTCCGCGATGACCTCGGCGAGAGGCCGTTCGGTTGGCCGCGGATCGGCATCGAACTGGCGACTACGAGGGTGCAGCACCGCTGCCCCATGAAACTCGCGGCGCGCCACCCAGTTTCCCGAGCTTGTTGCTTCCACACGATACTTGCCCAAAGCGAGAGCGGTGGTGCGCAAGTTTCTTTTTCGATCGCGCTGCACAAACAAAAGCACGCGCTCGCCCACGCGATACTCCGGAACGCCGAAAACCTTCTCTTCCAAACCAGGGAGCTGTCCGCCTCGTTCGACCACTTCGACGACCTTGCCTTGGGCCTTGCCGGCAACGGTGGCGTCGACTGCGAGTCGCACCTTTGTTTGCACTCCGTGCACGTCGGAAACGTACTCTGGCGTGACGCTCACGACGCGCCCCACCAAGACCGCCTCCGATTGCCGCGCGAGTTCTTGGTCGTTGTCATAAACGAGCGTAGTGGCCGCTCCCGGTATCGAAGAGGCCACTACGCATAAGGCCACCCAGATCGCCACGCAACATGCACACCGTCGGCTCATTCCGAGCTCCCAGCGCGGCGCGCAAAAGCGAAGGTTGTACCAACCGCCTGACGCTGCTCCGGCAATCGAGCCAGCATCGCCCGACAAAGCAGATGCGGTGCAAAAGCGCCGGACGGCACGGGAGCGTCAAAACAGCCACCACCAAAACCGAACAACGGGACGCGCAAAACGCAAAGCGAAGCGCAAGTTCGTGCGAGGTTGGTCTCGACCAATTGCGCCTCGTTGTGCCAAAAAGGGCAGCCATGGCCGACATGCAGGAACTAGCCGACAAGTTGGAAATCCAGGAGTTGTTGACCCGCTACGCGACCGCAGTGGACACGCGCGACTGGGATTTGTTCACGCAGTGTTTCACCGCCGACGCCACGATCGATTACACGGCGGCAGGTGGAATCGAAGGAACCCTGCCCGTGGTCCGTGCCTGGTTAGCGGAGGTGCTCGCGGGCTTTGTCATGACCCAGCATCTCGTCACCAACTTTCATATTCGGCTCGATGGCGACGTGGCGGAATGCCGCTCGAGCTTGTTCAACCCGATGGGCATGAGCGACGGGGAGGGAGGTGTGGTGGTGTTCCTCGAAGGTGGATACTACTACGACCGTTTGGTGCGCACGCCGGAAGGATGGCGCATTCAACGCCGGGTGATCGAGGTGACGTTTTCCACCCGGAACAACCCGGTCTGGCTGCAGCCGTTCGTTCCAGGGTGATTCGCTGCGCTGTCACCGAAGTTCGTTCGCGCTGCAGGCCGTACGTCGCGGCGGGAGAGGGCGAAAACAACACATTTTTTGAAGACCGCGGTCGGGTAAAACAGCGCTGCTCCTGATCGTTGCTTGCAAGGAGCCACGTATCGGCCGGGCAGTCTGCACTCATGGGTTGGAGGCGTGCGCTATTCCCTACCAGGCCAAGAGTGGCATGCCCTGGATCTTCGCTTGGCTGGATTTGCCTCCGCTCGTTCAGTGGAAACGGACTGCCCGTACACACGGTCCCCCGGGCGCGCGCCAAGGGTGCCCGGTCGCAGCAGCTCGCAGCCGGAATGTCGGTTGCGTTCCGCGCCCTCGTGCGTCGCTCACCCGAGCGCCTGCTCGATTGCCTCGACGACTTCGTCCGACACCGGCGCAGTGGCCGGTGCAAAGCGTGCAATCACGCGACCGTCCCGCCCGACGAGAAACTTGGCGAAGTTCCACTGGATGTCTCCAGGGCCATCGGGCGTCGTGGGTTGTTGGGTCAGATACGCGTACAGCGGATGTCGATTCGGCCCGTTCACTTCGATCTTCGCGAACAGCGGGAACGTGACTTGGTAGCGGGTTTCACAAAATGTCCGAATTTCCTGCTCGCTGCCGGGTTCTTGATTGCCAAACTGGTTGCACGGAAACCCCAACACCACCAACCCGCGGGGGCCGTAGTGTTCGTAAAGCTCCTGCAAGCCGCGGTATTGCGGGGTGAGGCCGCATTGCGAGGCCACGTTGACGATCAACAGCACCCTGCCGGCAAAATCGCTAAGCGGCTTTTCTTCCCCATCGATCGTACGGGCGGAAAACTCGTGTACAGTCATGACCCCCTTTTGCGCTGCCCGGCACGACATTGCAAGCCGGAGAGGCTGTGCTTTTAGCATCCGGTCGCATGATGGTTGTCGAAGCCCACAACGTAGTGAAGCGCTTTGGCGCTCGCGAAGCCGTGGCCGGGATCGATTTGAGCGTACCTCCAGGCGTGTGTTTCGGTTTGCTTGGTCCGAACGGCGCCGGAAAAACCACCACGTTGCGGATGGTGTACGGGGTCATTCGCCCCACCTCCGGAACCGTGCACGTGTTTGGCATCGACGTCGCGAAACACCCCCGGGCGGTGCGCTCGCGACTCGGGGTGACCTTGCAGCAAAATGTGCTCATCGAGGCGTTGTCGCCGGTGGAAAACCTACGCGTGTTCGGCAGATACCACTTGCTCGAGCGCAGCGTGTTGGAGCGACGTGTGGAGGAACTGCTCGACTTCTTGGAGTTGCGCTCGCATGCACATGTGCCCGTGAAGCACCTGTCCGGCGGATTTCAGCGCCGCCTTGCGATTGCCCTTTCGCTGGTGAACGACCCAGAGCTGCTGATCCTCGACGAGCCGACCACCGGACTGGATCCTGCCGTGCGCTTGGCGTTGTGGGCACGAGTGCGTGCCTTACGTGCGGCGGGGAAAACCGTGTTGCTGACGACGCATTACATGGACGAAGCCCAACGGCTTTGCGACCGCGTCGCGATCGTGTCGCAAGGCAAAGTGCTGAGCGAAGGCGCGCCGGAGGCGCTCATTGCCACACACTTGGCTCGCGAAGCGTTGGAATGCGAGTGCGAAGAACGAGAAGTGCCAGTGCTCCTCGACGGCTTGCCGGTGGCGCAGGTGCTGCGCACCGGCGACCGTTTGACTGTCTATGCGGACGATGTTTCCGCCATCGCCGACGTCATTCGCGCCCGCGACGGAGGCGAGCGGCGTACGCTGGTGCTGCGTCCCACGAATTTAGAGGACGTGTTCTTGGCCCTGACGGGTTCGACCTTGGAGGGCGAGGCATGAGCTTGTCGGTCCCTCACGCGCTCTCGGTGTGGCACCGCAACTTGGCGATGTACCGCCGCACCTGGAAGTGGAATATCCTGCCCAACTTTTTCGAACCGGTCTTTTACCTGGTTGCCATTGGGGTCGGGTTGGGTGCCTACGTGCAACAAATGGGTGGCTTGCCCTATGCGGCCTTTCTCGCCCCGGGGTTGGTGTGCGTGGCAGCGATGAACGGGGCAAGCTTCGAGGTCACGTACAACATCTTCGTCCGGATGCACTACGAAAAAACGTACGACGCGATGCTCACCACACCCGTGGAACCTGACGATATCCTGGCGGGCGAAGTGTTGTGGGCAGTTACCCGAGCGGGCATTTACGGCGGGTGTTTTTACCTGGTCACGGCAGCGTGGGGACTCGTGCCGTGGCAGGGTGCTCCGTGGGCGCTGGTGGTGATTCTCCTCACCGGGCTCCTGTTTGCTGCCATCGGCCTCGCGTTTTCGTTGCAAATCCTCACGATCGATTTGTTCAGCTTTTACTTCACGTTGTTCCTCACGCCGCTCTTTCTCTTTTCCGACGTGTTCTTTCCCCTGGCGGAGCGCCTCGCGGGGTTCTGGTTGTGGGTGGCGGAGGCTTTGCCCTTGCTCCACCCGGTTCGGCTTGCGCGTCTGGGTTTCGCTGGCCGGTGGAGCCCAGTGATGTTGTGGGACGTTGCCTACATTCTTGCTTCGTCTGCCGCCTTGTTGTGGTTCTGCCGGCGCAGCATTCGCGGCCGCTTGATGGGGTGAGGCAAGGTACCGAGTCGCCCGTTCCGCCCGTCTCCCCGCGCCGGAGAACTTCTTCGCCCGCCGGGCGGCAGATGAAGACCAGAACGCAGCACTTGGGCGGCTGGCGGACCGCAGCTGCTGCCCTCGGCCGCACGAGCTACGCTGTGGTCGCCTCGACAATCTCTAGAACACAACGGATGAAAGCAGATACCAGGTCGTGTAGTGTGCCCACGCAGCACGCTCGAAGGGATCGGGACCTTCCACCACCACAAGTTGCACTGCAGTGGGCGACGTTGCCGGCATTCTGGCGCGGTGGCCACGGTCGCTGACACTCGAGCCGAGCGACTCCACTGTCGTGCCCCTCGGGCGGCGGTGTCGATCCTCTGTGCTGTTCGATCGATCCGCTGATGCCTCGCTGGAAGTGCGCATTCTCCCTCTGCAGTTCTCGTACGCAAAACCTGCAGTTATCGGAGGGAAACGGGATGAAGGCGAGAGGAGTGTGGTGCCGCGTGGTTTCGGGCTGGCCAGGGGTTTGCTGTGGGGATGCGTGTGTTTCTGGCAGGCGTGCCGCCGGCGATTGTGGTGGCTGTGGGTTTGCTGGCAGGCGACGTTGTTGCCTATGCGGCCCCTTGCTTTCTACCTCTTTGGGCAGTCGTCGTGCATGCGACGGGTGCTGCCGTCGTGGTTGCCGGTTCCCGTTCGCTTCGGAGTCTCGGCTTGGGAAGCGCTGCATTTCTTCTTGGGTTCATGCGCGCCAGCGCGGTGTACGGCCCGCAGGCGTTGCCGGGGGACCACATCGTCCACCTCCCTTTGCCGGGCAGTTACGAGTTGGAAGCGGAAATCGTCTCGGGCAACTTCATGACAGGGCGAAAAGCCACGGTGGTATTGGAGGCGCTGCGTGTTCGGCGTGGCGGAGCGTGGCACGAGGCGCAGGGGCGAGTGCGGGTTACGCTGAGAAGCGCGCGAGCAACTTGGGCAGAAGGGACGAGGCTGCGCGCGTTTTTAAAATTGCGCAAGCCTCGCGACTTCGGCAACCGAGGGGAGTTCGCGTACACAGCCTATTTGACACGTCAGGGCATTCACGTAACCGCGTGGGTGGATTCCGACGGTGGTTGGGAACGTCTAGCGGAGAGCACGGGGCCGTTCGGGTCGCTCGTGCGGTGGCGGCTGCGGGTGGCAGCCGTGTTCGAACGCGTTGCCTCTCCCCAAGGGGCAGCCGTGTTGCGGGCGCTGGTCCTGGGCGACCAGAGCACGATCGCGCCCGAACTGCGCGAGATCTTTAGCCGCTTGGGCGTCGGACACGTGTTGTCCATTTCCGGGTTGCACGTGGCGCTGGTGGCGGGTGCGGGATACGCAGCGGCCCGTTGGATCCTATCGCGGAGCGAGTTTGTGTTGCTGTACACCAGCGTTCCGAAGCTTGCTGCCTGCGCTTCGTTCGCGCCGGTGTTGTTGTACGGCACCATCGCGGGCGACAACGTCGCGACCCGGAGAGCGATCTTCATGTTGGGAGCGGTGATCGGTGCGCTGCTGTACAACCGTGAAGCTCATTTATTCACGGTGCTTGCGGTTGCCGCTCTGGTGGTCGTTCTCCATTCGCCCGGGGCCACAGGGGACGTTTCGTTCCAGTTGAGTTTTGTGGCTGTGTGGTCGCTTGCTGTTGCGGGGCGTGCGTTTCGGCGCTGGTGGCCCCAGTCGCAGCTCGTGCCGCCCGGAGGGCCACAACCATCGAAATGGCGGCGCGTCTACTCATACGCCACGTACTACGTTGCCGCGTCGCTATGGCTCTCGTCGGCAGCAACGATGGCGACGGCGCCGCTGACTGCTTGGCACTTCAACCATGTCGCCTTGTTGGCCCCGCTAGCAAACCTTTGTGTCGTGCCGATCTTAGGTTCGCTGGCAGTGCTTCTTGGCTTGCTGGCCGCGTTTGCCGAGCCTTGCTCCAGCACTCTCGCGGCGGCGTTTGCGTACGCGGGAAGCGTGGTGGTGGACTGGGGAGCCGTGCTGATGCGCGTGCTGGATCGAGTTCCATTTGCCAGTACCCGGGTCGCCACCCCGAAGAGCTGGGAAGTGGCAGCATGGTTTGCGGTCCTGTTGAGCGTGGCGCACGGTGAGCGGTGGGGGCGAAGAGTCGCGATGGCTGCGGCGTTGGTGGCCATGACTGCCAGCGGGGCGTTGCGCTGGCTGCACGAAAACAGGCAGCAGGCATTGGCCTTGACATTTCTAAGTGTCGGCCAAGCCAGTGCCACGTTGGTCGAATTCCCCGGGGGAATCCGCTGGCTCGTCGATGCGGGCGGGCTCGGGGACGGAAGCTTCGACGTTGGCGGGCGAGTGATTGCACCAGCGTTATGGGCTCGGGGCATTTTGCACCTGGATGCCGTTGCGTTGACCCATCCGCAATTCGATCACTACGGGAGCTTGCCTGCGGTCGTGCGGCTGTTCCGGCCGGCGTGGTTTTTTCACAACGGTGAAGAGTCCGATGCGTTCCACTATCGCCGGCTGCGCAAAACCCTGAACGCGCAGGCCGTATTCCCCGTGGCATTGTTGGCTGGTGCTGAACGTTGCATTGGCGGGGTGCACGTATCGGTGTGGAACCCGCAGGGCTCGCCGCGCGAGCGCAATCCGAACGAAGACTCCCTGGTATTGTTGTTTCAGTACGGCGGGCGGGCTGTGCTGCTGCCAGGCGACATCGAATCTCGGGCGGAGAGAGCCTTGTTGGCCTCTGCCGACTGGAGCGGCATCGACGTTTTGAATGTTCCCCACCATGGTAGCCGCACATCGAGTACGGAGCCCTTCGTCGCCACGTTGCGGCCGCGATTGGCCATTGTCTCTTTGGGCTGGCAAAATCGGTTTGGGTTCCCGCATGCGGAGGTCCGACGTCGGTACGCGGCGGCGGGAAGCTGGTTGCTGCGAACTGATTTGGACGGTGCCATCGAGGTGGTCATCGAGCGGGATGGTACCTTGCGCTGGCGCACTGCCAGGCCGCCGTGGAGCCAATGGCAGGTCGAAGCGTTATCGAGGCCACCGGCGTGGCCGAAATTCGTTGACTCGATGTGTGCCGGGGGATAAGCGAAGGGGTCACACGAATGCATCCCACGTTCAAACAAATGATGAACGAGGTGGTGGCCTACGGGAGCTGCTGCGAGTGCGGCAGTTGCGTTCTCGTTTGCCCCCACAATGTGATCGACTACGTCGACGGCAAACCGAAGCAAGTTGCGAAGGCAACACTGCCGTTCGACTATTGCGGGATTAGCGAGGGCATTGGGTGCGACTGCTGTGCACAGGTGTGCCCCCGCCTTGGAGAACGCGAACATCACTTGGTGCCCAAGTGGTACGGCGATGATGCCTCGCTCCAGCACGATGTGTTTGGTCCGTACCGGCGCATCGTTGCCGCCCGCAGTACACTGCCCGAGGTGCTCGAGCGCTGCGAGGACGGCGGTGTCGTGACCACGATCCTCGTGTGGGGCTTGCGGTCAGGCCGGTTCGACGGAGCTGTTGTTTCTGCCACCGATGCGACGAAACCGTGTGCGCCGTACCCGAAAGCCATCACCACGCCCGAGGAAGCGGTGGCAGCAGCCAGTTCTTGGTACACCTATTGTCCGAACAACCTCGCTTTGGCCGACGCGGAAAAGCAAGGGCTCGAGCGGGTTGCGTTTGTCGGCGTGCCTTGTCAGGTGACGCCGATTCGCAAAATGCAACTGGTCGATCCGAGCTTTCTCGACAATGGTCGCAAGAAAGACAAAATCATCGAAAAACAGCGGCACTTCTTGAAGGGCTTCGGTGAGCGAGTGGCAGCGGTGGTGGGCTTGTTGTGCAGCGAAGTGTTCGATTTTCGCGAACTCATGCTCGAGACGATCGAGGGCAAACTCGGCATTCCCCTGGCCGAGGTTCGGCAGTTCAATGTGAAAGGCAAAATTCAAGTGTTCAAAAAGAACGGGGAGCTGGTGGAATACCCGCTCCGTGCCGCGCAAGAAACAGCTCGACCAGAGTGCCATCACTGCGCCGATTTTTCCGCCGAGTTGGCGGACATTTCGTGTGGCGGTGTCGGCGCCTCCGGCTGGACCATTACGATCATCCGCAGCGCCTTGGGCGAGGAGATGTTCTCCACGTTGGAGCGCGAGGGCTTGGTGGAAACGCGCTCGATGAGCGAGTTCGAAAACTCGATGAAGGTCCTGCGGCGCTTGGCGCGTAAGCAACGGCAACGGGTTCCCGTTCCGCCGGGGCGCAGCGAGACTTGGGTACGTCCAGCACCGTTTGCAGCCCGCGGGCAGGAAGCCTAAGGACACATCGTTCTCCATGGCGGAAACATCGCGCCCCCCGAAGTTCCCCCCGCATTATCTGGAACAGTTGATCGAGAGTTCACCGGACATCGTCATCGCGGTGGATCGCAGTGGCACGATCGTGTTTTACAACGACGGGGCGGAAAAAGTCCTCGGCTACACTGCGGCGGAAATTCTGGGGGAAAAAGTCACGAAAATTTACCCTTCCATGGCCGAGGCGCGGCGGGTGATGGCCGCGATGCGGAGCGAGGAGTACGGCGGCCCGGGAAAACTCAAGAATTTCGAGACCACGTTTGTCGACCGCCTGGGAGAGTCGATTCCGGTGGCGATTTCCGGATCGATTTTGTGCGACGAGGTCGGATTCGAGATCGGCTCCATCGGCTTCGCGAAGGACCTGCGCGACATCCGGCGCAAAGATCGCCTTGCGACGCTTGGAGAGGTGGCAGTGGCCGTGTGCCACGAGATCAACAATCCACTCGAGGCCATCGTCAACCAAGTAGAGTTGCTGGAGCGCTGTATCCGAGAGGCGGTGCCTGACGAGCGCGCTGTGGTGGAAGAAGAACGCATCGAGGCTGTGCGCCGCGAGATTGCCAAGATCCAGGCTGCGGTGAATCGACTGGTGGAGCTTGCCAAGGGGCAGGCGTACCAAACTCGAGAGTACCATGCCGGCGTGCAAATGACCGATCTGAAAGCAGCGGAGAAAAGCCGCAAGAGCCTTCCTCTCAAAGGATTGCGGGTGCTGGTGGTGGACGACGACGTGGGCGTATGCCACTCGCTGCGCGACCTGTTGCGGGGGGAGGGTTGCGAGGTGATCGAGGCGCACGATGGGCTCGATGCGTTGCGCGTGCTGGACGTCACCCCGGTCGACATCGTGATCAGCGATGTCGTGATGCCCGACCTCGATGGGTACGACCTGTACATGGAAATCCGCCGGCGCGGCTCCACGCCGGTCATTTTGATGACCGGCTACTATTACGATCGCGACCACGTCATCAAGCGGAGCCGTTTGCAGGGGCTTCAGGGCGTGCTGTTCAAGAAGCCCATCGACCCCGAACGGTTGAAAAATCTCATCTTGGAGTTGACCCGGCCGCGGCAGGAGAACGAGCGGGCGGCTCCCGCCGCGTAGGAGTAGGCCGCGGGGTGGTCGGTGTGCGCGTGGGAGTGGGTGCCGGGGCGACCCAAAGCGTGAGCTTGCCCGAGCTGGTTTGAAACACCGCCTTTTCGCCGCCGACACTGACAACCGTTCCCAAGCCGGGAACTTCTTCTCCTTGGCGGAAAATCCCATGTTGCCCGTTCGGCTGCTCGACCACGGCGTACAATTGGCCAGCGTTCTCGGCGACCCCGGCAAGCCGGTAGCCGGAGGGAGGCTCAGCCACTTCTCGCGCGGTTGGCGAGGGCGACGGTGTGGGCAACGAGGCCGCAGTTGCCTGAGCGGGAGGAGTCGGCAAGCCGGCCACTTCCACCGGACTTGCTCGGAACCAGCCGAACAGCCACAGTAGCGCGGCGACAACCAAGGTCGTCATCATGCCCGCAAGAAAGGCCCACACACGCTGGTCCATCACGCCCACCCGCACTCAGTGAAATCTGCCATCATGGATCCCACGCCAGCCTCGCCGTCGGTTTCCGTTTACCACTGGCTGCACATCTTACGATACTGGGCCGTCGTTGCACTTTGGATGGCGTGTATTTCCGCATTTTCGACCGACCCGTTTTCCGCGCAAAACACCCACCGCTACATCGATCCAGTGTTGCGCTGGTTGTTTCCCGACCTCACCCCCGCCGGCTTTGTGCTCGCGCACACCATCGTTCGCAAGACAGCGCATTTTACCGAGTTCTTCATCTTGGCGACGTTGGTGTTTTGGGCTAGCCGCCGCGGCCGGCCGCTGCGATGGCACTGGGCGTGGAGCGCGCAGGCCCTGGTGCTGTCGGGTGCGTGGGCGCTTCTCGACGAATTGCATCAAGCATTCGTGATCAGCCGCACGGCTTCGCTTTGGGACAGCGGGATCGATGCGCTTGGAGCCCTCGCCAGCCAGTGCGTCTTGTATGCTCGCGCACGCTGGAAGCACGGCGCTTCCGTTGGCTGAGGGTGGCGCGTGCTCTTTACTGTTCGCTGCGGCCGTTGTTTAAGGACCGGCGTGAGCACCGCACGGCGCAAGCGCGAGGTTCCTGACTTGTTCCGCTTCGAACGCGAGCTGTGGGCTTGCGGCGTACGCTGGGTTGCCGGTTGCGACGAAGTTGGCGTGGGCCCCCTAGCGGGTCCGGTGGTGGCCGCTGCGGTCGTGATGTCGCCAACGGTGGATGTTGCCGGAGTGCGGGATTCGAAGACCCTCACAGCTCGGCAGCGAGAAGAGCTTGCCCGCCGGATCGAAGCGGCTGCCGTATCCATCGGGGTCGGGGTGGTGGATGCGACCGAAATCGACCGGATGAACGTGCTGCGTGCCACGTTGGAAGCCATGCGGCGAGCAGTGAACGCGCTGCACGTAAAGCCAGACTTTTTGCTCGTCGACGCGCGGACGGTTCCCGGGGTTGCCATTCCCCAGCGTGCGATCGTCGATGGAGATGCCCTCAGCTACTCCATCGCTGCAGCAAGCATCGTCGCGAAAGTGCGACGCGACGCGATGATGCGTCAGTGGCACGAGCAGTACCCGCAGTACGGATTCGACCGGAACATGGGCTATGGCACGCGAGAGCACTTGCAAGCGCTGGCACGATTTGGTCCTTGCCCGCTGCACCGGCGATCGTTCGCGCCTGTGCGCCAGTTGGGATTGTTTCCGAGCGGCGGGAACGGCGGCGGGCCCGGTTGAGCGGTCGCTTGCTGGCAGAGTTGGCGCGGAGGAGCTAGCAACCGCCGGCAATGAAATTTCGCGCCGTACTGTTCGACATTGGTGGCGTGGTGGTCGGTTCTCCCCTGCACGCGATTGCTGCTTACGAGCGTGCACGCGGCTTGCCGGCGGGGTGGATCAATCACCACATCGTCCGCAGCGGGTCGGAAGGCGCGTGGGCGCGACTCGAACGCGGCGAGCTGAAATTGGAGGAGTTCGTCCCGCTGTTCGAAGCCGAGTGCCAGCAGGCTGGGGTAGCCATTGCGGCAGCCGAACTCATGGAGATGGTGCAAGCGGCAACGGTGCCGCGCCCGCAAATGATTCGCGCGATTCACCGCATCCGTGGGGCCGGGCTGCGCACCGCAGCGGTGACCAACAATTGGCTGAGCGAGCATGACGACACGACACCGTTTTCGGAACTGTTCGACGTGGTCGTAGAGTCTGCCCGTTTGGGTGTGCGCAAACCGGACCCGCGGATTTTCACCCACACCTGTTCTCAGCTTGGCGTCGAGCCCCCGGAAGCCGTGTTTCTCGATGACATCGGTCAAAATCTCAAGGCTGCGCGGGCCCTG
Organism: uncultured Binatia bacterium (SeqCode); assembly: GCA_964534275.1. GTDB lineage: Bacteria > Desulfobacterota > Binatia > HRBIN30 > HRBIN30 > HRBIN30. The sequence continues at coordinate 21,170 of CAZHQG010000040.1, forward strand.
GGCATGGCCACCATCAAGGTAGCCGATCCGGAAGTTGCTCTGGCCGAACTCGAGCAGCTCCTGGGGTTTTCCGTACGCTGACTTACGCGCGTGTTGAGTTCGCCTCCGCGGCCGGCGTAAAATCGTGCCAGGAGGTGGCTCTATGGCGATGACGGTCAAGCAAGTCACATTGTGGCGGAAAGAAGTGCAAAATGCGCCGGGCATCTTGGCCGAGGTATTGGAGCCGCTGGCCGCGAGCGGTGCCAATCTGCGTGTGGTGATGGGTTATGCCCTCGGAGACACAGGGCGTGCCGCAGTGGAAGTATTTCCCGTCACCGGAAAAAAACTCACCCAAGCGGCAACCCAAGCGGGATTGCAGCCGGCCCAAGTGGCCGCGTTGTTCGTGGAGGGCGACGACCGCCCCGGCTTGGGGGCAGCAATGGCCCGCGGCATTGCCAACGCGGGTGTGAACATCGAGTTTGTGGTGGCACAAACCGTAGGGCGTAAGTTCTCGGCTGTGTTCGGCTTCCGCTCTGCCGACGACGCCCGCGCCGCTGCGAAAGCGATCAAAGCCGCCGCAAAGCCTGCCCGGACGGCAAAGCCGCGCCGCAAGCGCTGAGCATTCAGTTCTCTCGCAATACGAGCAGCGGATTTCCCGAACGTATCGAGCGCCGGCAACCTGTCAGGCCTTTCCTTTGCCTGCGCCGCGCCTGTACATCGCCCGCCGGTAGGGCGGACGATTGTCTGAACCACGCGCGTTTCCGTGTGCTGTACGGGCACGGCGGCACCGTGCCCTGAAATCATCGCATCCACGCCAGTGCCCATCGCCACGTTTGCACCACGGATGTCGTGGGGCGTTGTAGGGGCGGTTCCTGAACCGCCCCTACAACTGGTACGCCGGGCGCGCTGCGATGTTCCTTGGTGTAACGCACGCGGCTGTACGCACGGCATGTAGGGGCGACGCGGTGCGTCGCCCT
>CAZHQG010000041.1:0-21433 GCA_964534275.1 uncultured Binatia bacterium (SeqCode)
GCGCGGTGCTCGCGTGGGCCGAGGATTGATGACCGGCGGTGGTGTCGCAGTCGGAGTGGGCCGGACCGTGGGGGAAGTTGTAGGTTGCGGCGGTGGCTGCGGGCAAGAAGGATCTGAGGGAACCGGGAAGTTCCCGGTGCGCGCCGGTACGGTGACAGGCACGTAGCCAGCGTTGGAGGCGTAGTCGTCGTTTTCCTCCAGGAGCATGTCATCGGGGTCCGCTACGTTGACCAGATAGTACTGTCCTGGAGGCACGCCGCCGTCGGTGCGACAAATGTCGAGCTCGATCAATTGCTCGGGGTAAAAGTCGTCATACACGTCTGCCCAACCAGGCGAAATGCCCTGGATGCCCTCTTGGACCCCACAGTTGGCGAACACCTGGCGTGTGCCGTCGTAGAAGCCGCGGAGAGGCTCGATGTCGATCAGGCAAAAGGAAATCTTGCTTGCTCGCGCCACGATGGGTCCGTTGTAGGGATCGTCCTTGCGCAGCAAGTATTCGGCGAAGTCGTTTACGTGAAAATGGTTATGGCTCTTGTGGAACTCGAACGAGCCTGCATCCTTGGTGCAGGTTGTGCCGTCGCTGCGGCGGATAATTTGCGTCGCCTTCGTGACTGGGCCAAAGGGCGTGTTTACGGTTTTCCCCTCGATAATGAGGGGTCCCTTTCCGACATTGGCGATCTTCGTGGTGAAGTACAGCCGGCGGGCGCCCTGTCGCTCGGCCACACGAGCACGCAGCGGAGCGAGGGCCTTCAAGTCCGGTTTGAGCAAACGCGGGTCGTTCGGGTCACAGGGCTCTGCCTGCAACCAATGCGGAAAGGAAATTACGAGGCCCAGTACAAACCCCCACGCCCAACGTCGCTTCCCGTTCTGCATCTCTTTCTACTTCTCCCTTTCTCCAGCAAAAAGCTGGTGGCGAGCACCGCACCCATAACCCGAAGTGCGAGCGATTGACAAGGGGGATTTTTGCATGTCGCGATGCGAGGGCGTTGAGTCGCGACCCTGACCGGCCCCCTTCTTGTCGACGGGTTTCTTGCGTGGAGCTGCGCGCAGCGCCTTATGGAGTTGGTCGCAGTGCTTGCAGAACCTGCGTTCGCAAAGCGTCGCGGGCAGCCGCCGACGGTGCGGCGAGCCATTGGTCGATCCAACCCGGTGCGAAACCGTGTCGCTGAAAGAACTGCCGTGCTGCCTGTTGCAAATCGTCGCGGGTTCGAGCCGCGGCAAGACCTTCGAGATAGGCGTTTGCTGCGCCAGCCAGCTCGCCCAGCTGTTCGCGCGCGAGCGCAAGGTGCACCCACGCGATTTCGTCGTCCCGTTGCTGAGCCAAGGCGCGCTCGAGGTAAACGACCGCCTTTTGCGGATGTCCGGCAAGTCGCTCCGCGGCACCCGTATTCACGTCGAGAGCCGCGATTCGGTAGGAGCGAACACCGTACGGATTCGAGAACGCAAGCCAACCCGCGATCGCCACGGCCGTCGCAGCAGCAAGGATGCGGCTGCGCTGCGGCAGATGCCTGCGGCCGCTGACTGCTTGCACCGCCTCTCCCGCCCAAACCAGCAGCCAAAGAGCGGCGGGCAGCCGAAAACGGGCGTTGGTGAAAAACGCGGTGCACACGAGCAAACTGGTGGCTGCGGCAGCCGTGAGCAAAAACGGCTCGAGCGCATGCTCGCGGGAACGCGGAGAAAGTACCAGGCCGGTAGCGGCTAAACACAAGACCACACCCCAGGACAGAGGAAAGAACGGGAGTCGGAACAACCAGCTGTACTGTCGTTGCCACTCGATGTCGCTCGTGTTCGGGAGTTCGCGATCGACCAACGTCCACCGAAACTTCTTCCAAAGCAACTGCAAAGCTGCGGAAGGGTATTCACGCCAGAAGTCGAGGGCCGTGCGAGCAAACCATTGGTCTAGTGCAACTGGGTCACGCCCGTGCCGCTCGACCGCGCGTTGCAGGGCTGCCTGCAACGGGAAGGGCGGAAACGGATCGACGCCGTCCGCGTACGGGTTGTTGCCGAGCCAAAGATTCAATCCGGCTCCAGTCGTGTACGGAACCAAGCGTCCTGCCGCGATGGAGACAATCGCGGTCGCGCCGATCCAGCCAGCGAGAAGCGTGACGGCCACAATTCGGGCGCCGTTTTTGGCCCCCCGGAAGCGAAGCCACGCAACGAAAGCGGCAACCGCAAGCAACAACTCCGCCCGGAAGAGCGTCGCGGCTAGCGACAGGACGCCAGCGACAGCCCACCGCTCGAAGCGAGAGGCCAGTGCCGCGGCCACCAGCAAGAAAAGCGGAATCGTTGCGGGTACGAGTTCGCCGGTGAAGTACAGAAAAGGACCGTAGTGTGCCGCCAGCAGACCTGTTGCCCAACCCGCCACGGAACCAGCCAGCGATCGGGAAAGAACCGAGAGCAGTGCGCACTGTGCTGCATCGACGAAGGCTTGCACTGTACGCACACGCCCAGGGCTGCTTCCCCCGAGCCAGTAAACCGTGGCGACAAAATAAGCATAGGGCGGAGGTTGTTCGAGCGGCGGCCGCGGGGATTTGCCATCGAGGATCGCTTGCGCCCAAGCATGGTATCGCTCTGGATTTGTTTGCAGGAATCGCGCTCCCGGACTTTCCGCGATCGACTGCACGTACGCGAGGCGAAGCGCGAGGGCGACGAGAAAAACCACGCCCAGCTGCATCCATGTGTGCCAACCGGCGCGTTGGCGGGTTTGGCGTCGTTTGCGGCGCGCAGCCATGGGCGCTGCTCTGTAATTGCGCAGAAGGATGCCAACAAGTCGTGCTCGTTCACCCCGCTCGGCCCGTTGCTTGCCCGACTGGAAGCACGCGCTGCCACCAGGCCTGAAGCTTTGGTAATGGGCTCGCAACGGATCGCGTGTTAGTTGCTGGAGCCGGCGCTGTGGGCTCGGTGTTTGGCGGGCTGCTTGCCAACGCTGGTTTCGAGGTCACGTTGCTTGGCCGCACCTTGCACATGCAAGCAGTGGCGCGGCGCGGCTTGAGGATTTGCGGCATCTGGGGCGAGCACCGTGCCACGCGCCTCGATGTGGCCACCGCGCCCGCAAGTTGGAAGTCCGCCTTCGATGCTGTGTTGGTAACCGTCAAGAGCTACGACACGGGCACACTGGCACCGCTGGTCGCGGAGTGGCTGGCGCCGCGGGGCGTGGCCATCTCGCTGCAAAATGGCTTGGGTAATCTGGAGCGTTTGGCAGCACACGTGGATCCAGCTCATGTCTTCGGAGGCCGCGTGATCTTTGGTGCGGAGGTGACGGAACCGGGCGTGGTCGAAGTGACCGTGTGTGCCGAGCCGGTGCGCGTAGGCGCTTGGTTGGCTACCGACAACAACGCAGTGAGTCAGGCACACAGATGGGCAGCGGCGTTCCGGCAAGCGGGCATTCCGACGGAACCTTGCAATTCCATCGTTGCGGAGCTGTGGGCGAAAGTCTTTTACAATGCTGCGTTGAATCCCTTAGGAGCTTTGCTGCGCTGGCCGTACGGAGCCTTAGCAGCAAACCCGGAAACCCGAGCGCTCATGGATCAGGTGATCGCAGAGTGTTTTGCCGTTGCCCAAGCGGAACGAGTTCCCCTGCCGTGGAGCAGTGCAGAAAGTTACCGTGAGCACTTTTATTCCCGCCTCGTTCCGCCCACGGCAGCGCATCGCTCTTCCATGCTGCAGGATCTCGAACGCGGGAAACGGACCGAAATCGATGCAATCAACGGTGAAGTGTGGCGCCGCGGTGCCCTACACGGAATCTCGACGCCCTTGAACGAATTGCTGACCCGGCTCGTGCGCGCTGCGACTACACCGAGCCAAAGTTAGAGGAGGCTGGTCGGATCATGTTCCACCTACCCGCAAACGTATGGGAAGCTGTTTGCAAGCATGCGGCACAAACGTATCCAGACGAATGCTGCGGAGTGATTGTCGAACGGAATCGAACGCTCGAAGTCGTTCCGGTCACCAACGTGCAAAATGAACTTCACGCGCGCGACCCGCAAACGTTCCCCCGCACAGCGCGCACCGCGTACAGCATGAAGTACGAAGAAGTGGCCCCGTTGCTCGAGGCGGCTTATCGCGGCGAGCTCCGCTTGGTCGCATTTTACCATTCTCATCCTGAGCACGACGCGTATTTTTCTGCCGAGGATCGCGCTGCTGCCGAGGGCTGGTTGGAAGACCCCCAGTACGCTCGGGCGTTTCAAGTGGTGCTGTCGCTCCGGGGAGGGAAGGTCGTGGACGCTGCGGCGTTCGCCTGGAGCCCGGAAACCAAGGACTTCGTGCCCGTGCCAATGGCAGTGGACGAAACCCCGCTGAGCGGCCGCGGTTGATCCGAACGCCTCGAGAACAAGCGAGATAAACAATGGTTTCGGGGGCTGTTGCAACGACATCCTGCACACGAAGTTGGCATCGCTGTGGAAGCGGGTTGTGATGCATGGTCGCGTGGGCGAAACGGTGGGTCAGCGAGCGCGGCCAGTTGTCCTCCGGAAGTGTCCTGGGGCGGCGAGGAGTTGCCGACCGTGGCTGAGTTGCGCAGCGCGTCGCCGGACTCGGACTGCGAGCAGTATCCCGATCCGCTTGGTGGGGGGCCGATGGCATGTCGCGATTCGCGGAGCTTCGCTTCAAATCGGAGAGGAGCTGGTAGTCCAAATGCCGCAGCAGCCGGCGCGCTGCCACGACAGAACGCCCTCGAAGCGTGCTGCCTGTACGAGACGGAGCGAACGACGATGGCCCGGCCGCGACACGGCCACAGCGACCGCTCCGACAGGGACCGACCTCCATTTCGTGCGCGGACGTTGCGGGCGGCTGCTGGATCATTTGCTCTACAGGATTGGCTGTCTTGCAGGCGATGTTTCCCCTGGGGGAAGGGAGCGCTGCATCGGGCTAGGGTACTGGTTCTACCGTGGCCAGCCCGGGGCCCAAGCATCTTTCAAACCCGCTGCGGCGCGTGGTAGGGTAGTGCGCGTGCAAACTGTTTGGCGAAAAGTCCGGCGCCGCTTGAATTTTTACCTTGTGAAGCTGGAGATGAAGATCGGCCGCGAGCGACTTTGGTCGTTTCCGTACGAGCTCGCGATCGATGTCACGAACAAGTGTAATCTGCACTGTTCCTACTGCCCCACGGGGCGGGGTGAGCAAGGTGGGCGCGGGCGCGGCAGCATGGACCTGGCAACATTCCGCGACATCATCGACGAACTCGGGCCGTACGCGTACCGGGTGGAACTGTTCAATTGGGGCGAACCGCTCTTTGCCAAGGACCTCCCCGAGATGGTTGCCTATGCAGAAGCGCGCGGCGTGCGAACGATCGTGTCGAGCAATCTGAGTTTTCCGCTAGCGGAGGATCGCCTGCGCGACCTGGTGGACGCCGGCCTTTCCTACCTGACGGCGGCGATCGATGGGGTCGACCAAAGCAGTTACGAGACCTATCGGCGCGGGGGCCGATTCGAGCTCGCGTTGAACAACTTGCGCCGGTTCGTGGAGTACAAGCGCGCGAGCGGTCGGGCGAATCCCCACATTACTTGGCAGTACCTGGTCTTTGCCCACAACGAGCCGTACGTGGAGACGGCGCGGGCGATGGCAAGCGAAATGGGGGTGGATTGTTTTTCTGCCATCGGCGGATTGCACGACGACCCTGCCTGGGCTCCCTCGAAGGCGTACTCGTTCGATTATTTGCAAGTGCGCGGAAACCGTTGTGTTTGGCTTTGGCAAAAAGCGGTTTTCCACTGGGACGGTGGCTTCGCCTCTTGTTGTGCGGGGTTCCACAAAAAAGACGACTTCGATGCGTACCAGCGCGGGGCGTTTCGCCGCATGTGGAACAACGAAAAGTTTCGCACCGCCCGACGCATTTGGACCCGCCCAGAATCGCCCCTGCCGGAAGGACACTTCTGTTCCGACTGCGATAAAGTCCGGCTGTTTCGCGGCCTGCCGTTGCGCAGTGGCCCGGCTTCCGTCGAGCGCGAGGCAGCTCGGGGCGGTGCGCGTCGCTAATTGTGTTGCTGCGTCGAGACCGCACGATGCCTGCACGTTTCGCCCTGGCATCCGCACTGGCTGTCGGCGTGGTCAGTGCCCTGTTCGTTTTTCTCGTGGCGCGTGCTTGGCGAAAACCGAATGTGGTGATCGTGAGCTTGGGCGCGGTACGTGCCGACACGCTGGACGCGTGGACCCGGCCAGATGTGTTCCCTTCTGCAGAGCCAGTGGCTCCAACCTTGGCGCATCTTTGCGAGGTGGGTGTGTGTTTCACCCAAGCGTATTCGAATCATCCGGCAACGCGCGCTGCAGCGGCGACCTTGCTTACGGGTGGGCTCGCAGCAGAGCACGGGGTCCGTGGGCCACTCGATGGTCTCAGGCCAACCCAGCGCCAGCTTGCCGAACTGTTCGCAAGCTCGGGCTACGATACGGGGGCCGTAGTCGGAAGCTACGAGCTCGATCCGATTTTCGGATTTCGTGGCTTCGCAGAGTACGATGCACGGTTCGACGAACCCATCGTGGGTTGGGGAACCGACCCGGTGCCGGTGCCGAGCTTGCGGTTTTTCGACCGTGGCTGGCAGCGAAGTGCGCGGCTGAACAAGCTGGAGCGCAACGCGCGCAAACCGGATCCGATGACGACCGACAGCGCTCTCGGTTTTGCTGCTCGGCATCGGGCGCGGCCTTTTTTTCTCTGGGTTCACTATTTTGCCGCGAGCCCCGTGTGGCCTGCCGAAGGTCCCCCGACGCCGTCGGTCCCGCTGTATGTCGAACGCGTACGCGAGGCCGACCGGGAACTCAAGCGGCTGCTTCGAGGCTTCGTCGATCTGGGACTCGATCGAAGTACCTGGTTCGTGGTGCATGGGGACACGGGTTTTGCCCTCTTGGAGCACAACGACTTTGGCCCGGGAACAAGCTTGTACGAGCCTGCGGTACGGGTGCCGCTGGTGGTCGTACCGCCACGCGCGGAGTTGCAGAAGCTAGGCGGACGCAAAGTGTCCACGCCCGTTTCGCTCCTGGACGTCGCGCCGACGGTGGTGGATTGTGTCGGACTGCCGGTGCAAGTTGCTTGGCGTGCGTCGGGCCTCGGTTCGTGGGTGGGTTGCCGTGCTGAGTCGCCCCCGCGCGGAGACGCGCTACCGCTGGAGACGTACGGTCTTGCAACCGCCGCGGCGAGCAAGGAAGTGCGTCTTCCGAGCGGAGTCGCGATGCGCATTGGTGAGCGGTGCCGTGCGGTGCGCTGGCAACAGTGGAAGTACATTGTCCGGGAACCCTACCCACTCCTCGACATCCCCGCACCCGCGCAGGTTCCGCCGGAGCTGGCGGCTCGATTGCGGCGCCACGAGGTGTACAACTTGGCTGCCGACGCCGACGAGCGCAACAACCTCGCGGGGCAGCGTCCGCAGGTCGAGCAGCAGTTGCACGCGGCACTCGAGTTCGTTTTACCGGCCGAACCCTGAAGATTCGAGAACCAGGTGATGGAAGCGCGTGGAAGTGTGTTGGTGGTGTTCGGCACCCGGCCAGAAGCAATCAAGCTCGCGCCGGTGATCGAAGCATTGCGTGCCCGTGTGCCGGTGCGGGTTTGCGTCACGGCTCAGCACCGAACCATGCTCGATCAAGTCTTGCGCGTGTTCCAGCTTCGCCCCGACATCGACTTGGATCTCATGAAGCCGGACCAGGATTTGTACGATGTGACCAGCGCGGGGGTCGTGGCGCTTCGCGACGTGATGCGGAACGAAAAGCCTCGGATGGTTGTCGTGCAAGGCGATACCACCACGACCTTCGTGGCTGCCCTGGCAGCCTTTTACGCCCACGTGGAAGTCGCGCACGTAGAGGCCGGTTTGCGCACGTATGACAAGCGACGGCCGTTTCCCGAGGAAATCAATCGGCGCCTCACGACGGTGCTGGCCGACTGGCACTTTGCGCCGACACCGTGGGCACGGGAGAACCTACTGCGCGAAGGCATCTCTCCGGAGCGGATCTTCGTGACCGGCAACACAGGGGTCGACGCGCTGCTCGATGTCGCTCGACGGCTCGATCAGGGCGAATTGCAGGTCGAGTTGCCTGCGGAGCTCGCTTCCCAACTTCGCGGTCGAAAACTCGTCTTGGTCACCGGGCACCGCCGCGAGAGCTTTGGCGCGGGATTCGAGCGGATTTGCCGGGCACTTCGCACGCTGGTCGAGAGCGAACCTGACGTAGTGGTCGTGTACCCCGTACACCTGAATCCCCGCGTGCGCGAACCGGTGTTCCGGCTTTTAGGGGAGCAACCTCGCATTGTCCTGTTGGAGCCTCTCGAGTACCTGCCGTTCGTTGCCCTCATGCGCCGTGCGGACGTGATTCTGACGGATTCTGGCGGCATTCAAGAAGAAGCTCCATCGCTGGCAAAGCCGGTGTTGGTCATGCGCGACAAAACCGAACGGCCCGAGGGCGTCGAGGCTGGCGTGGCCAAGCTCGTCGGCACGGACCCCGAGCGCATTGTGGGGGCAGTCCGAACGCTTCTGCACGATGCGGCCGCCTACCAGGCGATGACCGCGCAGCAAAACCCGTACGGCGACGGGCGCGCCGCAGCTCGAATCGCGAGCGTGATCGAGCAGGTCATTGCCGGCAAACCCCCGGCGCCTGTCCCGGTGTAACCTTCCCGACTACGGCGCTCCTTCGGTGGGCGCTGCCGATTCACCGGCGCCTGGAGGTGCTGCGGGAGCATCCTGGCCCTCAGGGTTTGCTTCAGGCGTGGGCACGGGTGGCGCTTCGCCGTTTGCCGGCGGTGTTTCTCCGCCCCCCAATGCTTCGATGGGCACGGGGCTGATGATGTGCAGCTCGACGCGCCGGTTCTGCGCCCGCCCTTGCTCGGTCTCGTTGTCAGCCACCGGGCGGCTTTCTCCGTAGCCTACGACCTCCATCCGCTCGGGTGCGACGCCTCGGTTCACGAGGTAACGGAAGACGGCCTCAGCACGGCGCACCGACAGCTTCTCATTGTACGCGTCGCTGCCAATGGCATCCGTATGTCCTTCGATGGAAATGCGCACTTCTGGATTGGCGCGCAAAATTTCGGCGGCCTCGTCCAGCACTGGGCGCGAGTCCGGACGGATGTCGCTCTTGTTGAAGTCAAAATTCACGCCCCGCAAGATGAGTCGCCGTGCCCATGGCGGTGGCAAGGCTTCGGGCGAAGGTGTTGGGGGCGGAGGGGGAGGTGGTGGCGGCGGAACGATTTCCTCGTCTAGGAAATAGTGGCCCAACACTCCGCAAACTGCAGCCCCCACCGCTGCACCGATGAGCGCGCCCTTCCAATACTCGGCGTCGTCTTTGACTCTCTTGAACGAAACCACATTACCCTGCGCGTCGCGCACGATGACGGTGGATTCTCCTCTGCGTGCTTCTTGGATTCCTACGCCCGCGCCCGCCCCGGCGACGCTGCAAATCGCTGCTGGGAGCCACGCGCCTCTCCCCCACGGTTTGTTCCACGAGCGCTGCGCGGCGCAACCGTTCCACACCAACCCCCCGGCGAGTAAGCCCATCAGCACGATCCGTGATTTCATCCGTCCACCCTTCCTTGGAAACCTGGCACGCTGAACACCTCGCAATCGCAACGACTCCCCGACGCTGCCATCTCTCCCCGGCCGCCGACCTGGTGTAGCAGGTACGGCCCAAAATTGGCCAACTTGTAAGCCGCTGGCATGGCAGAGGTCAAGCGATTTTCGCAAGAAGGAGCGAGGAACGTCGAGCCGCCAACTTGCTTGACGAACCGCCTGCCTTGCCGGTAACGAGGCAACCATGGACGCGTTGCGCGACCGGGTCGTCATTGTCACCGGCGCTTCCGGCGGGATCGGGGCGGCTGCGGCCGAAGCACTTGCAGCCGCCGGGGCGCGGGTGGTTCTGGCGGCACGTCGGCCTGAGGCGCTGGAGAACGTCTGTGAGCGCATCTGCCAAGCCGGCGGCACCGCGGTGCCGGTGCCGACGGACATGCGCAACGAACAAAGCGTGGAGCACTTGATCGAAGCCGCTTTGGAAACCTACGGTGCCCTCGACGCGCTCGTGAACAACGCGGCGGTGGGAATGGTTCGCACCATTGCCGATGGCCGCACGGAGGAGTGGCGTACGATGATCGAAACGAACCTGCTCGGCACCTTGTTTGCCTGCCGTGCGGCGTTGCGGCCTATGCTGGCCCGCGGTGCCGGAGACATCTTGAATGTTACTTCCGCTGCCGCATACGAGGCATGGCCGTATTTGGCTGTGTACGCGGCAACGAAGGCAGCCGTGCACGCTCTTTCACAAGGCTTGCGTGCCGAGGTAGCCGACAAGGGAATTCGCGTCATGACCCTGGAAGTGCACAATGTGTCCGGAACCGGGTTCGCTGGAAGTTTCGATCCCGCCGTGGCCAAAGAAGCCGTGAAACACTGGGAACAACGAGGACTTTTGCGGCGTGCGAGCGGCATGCTGCAGCCACAAGATGCTGCCCGCGCGATCGTGTTCCAGTTGGCTCAGCCGAACCCCGCTAGCGTGCATCACTTGAGCCTCCGCGCCCGCGCGAATTAGCCGTGCGTTCGCCCTGCTTGGGCGGCAGCGGTCCATCCGAACCGTCATGGGCGCGGGGCAAACTAGAGGGCGCACAGTGCGTGGCGCGCCCCGGGGGACGATGGTACACGAGCTTCCTGTTGTAGGACCTGGGCAACGATCGAGGACGAGCCTGCGGGTGCTTCGCCAGCGGGAACAGGGCACGACCCTCGTAGCAGGTGCCTGACGAATCGGAACGGCATCTGGCGAGTCCCCCAGTGTGATCCGCCAACGCCTTTTGACACCTGCGCAGCGGACTCGGGGCCGGCTGTGGGCAGTGCTTGCAAGGGCGGTTGGGCAGTGTGCTCGACAGCCGTTGCCGGCGGTAGAGGCGGAGCAAAGACCTTGCAGGCTCGGCCCTACATCGGTATCACCGCGCTCAACCGCCGGCCATCGCTTTTTTGGTGGCCGAGTTCTTTTTGGAGAGGAAGATCATGGCGCTCGACGTTCAAAAAATTCCTTCGTTGGCTGCGGAATACGCGAATCGGGACCCTCGTGACATCCTCAAACTCGCGTTGCAGGAATACCCAGGCCAAATTGCCATCTCCTTCAGTGGCGCCGAGGATGTGGTACTGGTCGACATGGCCAGCAAGATTGGTGGGAATTTCCGCGTGTTTTCTCTGGACACGGGGCGTTTGCATCCGGAAACGTACCGTTTTCTTGAAAAGGTCCGCGAGCATTACGGGATCCCCATCGAAGTGTATTTCCCCCAACCAGAAGCGGTGGAAAAACTCGTACGCGAAAAAGGCCTGTTCTCTTTTTACAAGGATGGCCACAAGGAGTGTTGCGGCATTCGGAAAGTCGAGCCCCTGGTGCGTGCGTTGAAGCCTCTTCAAGCGTGGATCACGGGCCAACGGCGCGACCAAAGCCCTGGTACGCGGGCGGAAGTGCCGGTTGTGCAAATCGATCCGACGTTTGGTTCGCCGGAGCGGCCCCTGGTCAAGTTCAACCCGCTAGCCAATTGGACTTCCAAGCAAGTGTGGGCGTACATCAACGAGCACCGGGTGCCGTATAACGAGCTCCACAACCGTGGATTTATTTCCATTGGCTGCGAACCCTGCACGCGGCCGACAAACCCGGGCGAGCACGAACGCGCTGGCCGCTGGTGGTGGGAAGAAGAAACGCAAAAGGAGTGCGGCCTCCACGCGGGAAACGTGCGTTAGCGCGTGCCTGCGCGCTGCGCGCGGAGGTGGGCCCGAAGGGGCCCACACCATCTACGGGCGACGGGACAGTCCGGGCCCGCGAGCGAGCGCGAGTCGCATCGCGGGGCGGCACGGGTTCCGACGGCTCAAATTCCGCCGATCTCGTCGGGATCGACGACGCGTGCTTGCTCAGCGCTGCTGACGTCGCCTAGGCGGGCACGAACGAGCTGCAACACGCTCGTGTAAACGTGCTCGCCGGTCTCGTCCCGCACCACAAAAAAGGGCGCTTGCTCCACGGCAAACTTCGCGGCCAATTGCATGCCGGCGCTGTTCGGGTCGCGTTCGTCCGCCCAAACCACTTCGTCAATGCGTGAGAGCAAGCCCTTCGTCTCCAGGAAGTGGGTGACGTCGCGGCATTTGCGGCACTCACTTCCGTCAGCCAAGCGTTTTTTCACCATGGTGATGTGCATGCGGTCACGGTAGTCGTTGGACTCCACCGGAGCAATGCGGCTCGGTTCGGCCTGTTACCTCCTGGCAAGTGCCTCCGCCTCGGCAATGAGCCGCTCCAGCGGTTGCATTCCTAGAGCCCAGAATTCGGCTTGGCGCAGGTCGATCCCAAACGGTTGCAGCAGAACATCTGGCCGGTCCGACCCTCCCGCCTCCAGCAGAGCGAGATACCGCGGCACGAATGCCGCGCCTTGTTGGCGATACATCTCGAACAGCGAGAGGACGAGCAGCTCTCCAAACGCGTATGCGTAACAATAGAACGGCGAGTGCACGAAGTGGGGGATGTACGACCACCACCAACGGTATTCCGGGGTGAGCTGGACCGTATCCCCATACAGCTTGGCATTTTCTTCTTGCCAGAGCTGGCCGATGAGTTCGGGAGAAAGCTCCCCTTGTTCGCGGCGAGCTCGGTGCAGGCGCTGCTCGAACCGGGTGAGCGCCACTTGGCGGAACACCGTGGCGAGAACCTCTTCGATTTTGTGGCAGAGCAAGGCAAGGCGTTGCTCCGGGTCCGTGAGGGTCGACCGGAGCGCCTGGAACACCAGCATCTCGCCGAACACGCTGGCCGTTTCCGCCAGCGTCAGCGGTGTGTCCATCTGCAAGTAGCCTTGCTTGCGGGCAAGGTATTGGTGCACTCCGTGCCCGAGTTCGTGGGCAACGGTCATCACGTCGTGAAGTTGCCCAGTGTAGTTCAGCAGCACGTATGGGTGGAGGCTTGGGACCGTGCTCGCGCTAAACGCGCCACCGCGTTTTCCGTGCCGGGGCTCGGCGTCGACCCAGCGATGGCGAAAGAACAGTTCCGCAATTTCCCGCATGCGCGGCGAAAAGTCCCCGTAGGCGCCAAGAACAAGTTCTTCGCAGCGGCTCCAAGAAATCTGTGGAAGCGTGGTGCCGACCGGGGCGTAACGGTCGTAATCGTAAAGTTCTGGAACACCCAGCAGTTGGCGCTTCAGCCGGTAGTAGCGCTGCGCGAGCGAGTAGTGCGCCTCGCACGTGTCGAGCAGGGCAGCCACGGTTGGGGCATCCACCTCGTTCGCGAGGTTGCGTGCTTCCATTGGGTCGGCGTACCGCCGCAGGCGGTCGTCGATGGCATGATCTTGTGCCAACACGTTGAATACGAAGGTCAGCAACACCTGATGTGCTTCCAGGCCCTGAGTAAGCGCTTTCGCAGCGGCTTGCCGCAAGTTGCGATCGGGCTCGTACAGTAAGGCGAGGACTTCGCTCTCGTTCAGCTCTCGCGCCTCCCCACCGTACTCCAGGCGAAAGGTCAATCGCGACAATACTTCGTCGAACAAGCGGGCAAATGCACGGCCTCCGGTGTTGGCCTTTTCCTCGAGGATGCGCTCTTCCGGCTCGCTGAGTACATGGGGCCGATAGCGCCGGAGGCTTTTGAGAAAATGCCGATACCGTTGCAGCGCCGGATCGTCGAGCCGTTCGGCCGCGGCACTGTCGGACAACGCCAGCCACTCGAGTTCGAAAAACAAAAGCGCTTGCCGGACGAACGACGCTTCTTCCTGCGCGCGTGCCAGCAAGGCTCCGTGGCGGGGCACGTCTACCTGCGCCGCATGAAGCAGGCTCGCATACGCGGTGAAGCGCCCGGCAAGCTCCAAAATCTCTTCGAGTTCGCGCACCGCCTGGAAGAGATCCGGCCCCTTTAGATCCGCAACGTGCCCGCGGTATTGGTTGCGGAATTCCTCTGCTCGCTGGCGCGCACGGGCAAAGTCTTGCTCCAAGCGCGGATCGTCAGGCCCAGCATACAATTCCGAAAGATCCCACCGCACTCCACTGGCTGCTGCGGACGTTGCGTGAGTTTCCATGAGCCCAGCGGATACCCATCGCGACGCAGCCGCACAAGGACGACCTCGGACCTTTCCTTATGCTCGGTGGCTGGTCTGAGTTTGGACGCCGCCCCGGCGCGTAAGGTTCTGGAAATGCCCAGAACGGTCGATCCAGGGGCGCTCCGTCCGGCTATCGGTACCCTCCGTTCTTGCCGCCGGGGCACGACTGTACTTTGCATTGGCGTGCATTCGCGCTAGTGCGCCGGGAAGCTTACGCGGAGCAGAACATGAGTAACCTGAAATCGAAGCACATCGTGTGGCACCCAGGGATGGTGACCAAAGAAGATCGCGAAGCCATTGTCGGCCACAAGGCTTGCACGATTTGGCTTACGGGCCTGCCGGCTTCGGGAAAGTCCACGATCGCCGTGGCGTTGGAAAAAGCATTGTGGGAGCGCGGTGTGCACGCCTTCGTGCTCGACGGGGACAACATTCGCCATGGCCTGAATCGCGACCTCGGCTTTTCTCCGGAAGACCGGGTCGAAAACATTCGTCGGATTGGCGAGGTCGCGAAGTTGTTCACCACCGCTGGAGTGGTGAACATCACGGCGTTCATTTCTCCGTACCGCGCCGACCGCGACCGCGTGCGCGCCTTGATGCAACCGGGAGAGTTCATCGAGGTGTACGTTTCCTGCCCGGTCGAGGTCTGCGAGCAACGCGATCCGAAGGGGCACTACAAGAAGGCGCGCGCCGGGGAAATTCGCGAATTCACCGGGGTCTCGGCTCCATACGAGCCGCCGTTGAACCCGGAAATCACGCTCCACACCGATCGCCACACGGAACAGGAGTGCGTGCAGCAGCTCCTCACGTATCTAGAAGAGCACGGGTACATTCCTCGCGCGGAGTCTCAGCGAAGTTAAGTCCTTTCGAGATTGCTTGCGGCTCCATGGTGGCCGGAGGCTTGTTGCTCGAAAGAATCCTTTGCCGGCCGGGCGACCGATACCCTGGTGGTAGTCGGTCTGCCCGGTCGGCCTGGCCGGCAACCAATGCGTTGGGGGGCCGCTCGGCTGCCAGCCAAGTTCGTCGTTTGCAATGCCCGCGAGCCCGGAGTTTTGTCCCCCGCCACCACCAGCCGCACGCAGGACAGCCGCTCAAGTGTGTCGCTGCTGGTTCACTTCGTGATGCATCTCCGACATGAAATCCCGCATGGTTTCCAGCGCGCGTGTGGGCCAGTCGCCCCCTTCGATCAGCGTTGCCACAGCCATCAACAGCGCTGCCGCGAGCACCGGCTCGGTGCGCTGGTCGGCAAGCACACTGGCTGGCAACGTGGTGCGTAAGTCGAGGCGAAACAGCCCGTCACGGTCCGCTAAGCGAAATCGCGCCATGTACCTCCCTCCTTCGGCCTGAACTGGAATCAAAAGTGGTGCCAGGCCCACGGCCGACCGCCCAGGAAGCGGAGCGCACTCCGTGGCACTCGCTGCGGTCGCTCGAAGTGAGTACCGTGGGTCCTCAAAGTGAGTCCTCTGTCCACGCTTGCATCCAAAGCTCGCTTGCTCGATACGAAACAGGTGCATCCGCAGCGGGTGCTCTGGGGAAAGAGCGTATGTTTACCGGTATCGTCGAGGAAGTTGGGACAGTTCTGGAAAATCAAGGTGGAAAACTGCGCATTGCAGCGCGTTCGGTGCTGAGCGACGCAAAGTTGGGCGATTCGATTGCGGTGAATGGTGTGGACCTGACGGTGTGCGTGCTCGACCGGGACGCCGGCTGGTTTGCCGCCGACGTGATGCCGGAGACGCTTCGCCGCTCGAATTTGGGGGAGTTGGTCGAGGGAGAGGCGGTAAACTTGGAGCGATCGCTGCGGCCGACCGACCGCCTGAGTGGCCATATCGTGCGCGGAGTGGTGGAAGGGGTGGCCCACATCGACTCGTTCACGCCGGAAGGAGAGGCAGTGATTGTACGTTTTCGCACCCCGCCCGCGCTGCTGCGGTACATGGTCGTGAAAGGTCCTGTAGCGGTGGACGGTGCCAGCCTCACGATTATCGACAAGACACCGGAGTCGTTTGCCGTGTCCCTCGTGCAGTACACACAAGCTCACACGAATTTGCTGCGTAAACGGCCGGGCGCGAGTGTGAACATCGAGACGGATATCATCGCCCGCTACGTGGAAGCGCTGTTGGCCCCCCTGTCGTCTGCCGCTCCAGGTCGAGATCCAACAACGCCATGAGCCCCGGTGGGCGCTGGCGTGCGCGTCTTCCGCAGCACCTTGCTGGCGAGCGATCGTCGCGCTTCCTATTCGGGAGCCGCCTTTTCAAGCTTGGGAACCGATGGAAATCAAAAATGCGCGTACGGGAATGCGGTTGAGGATGGCCGTGTGGGAAAGAAGTTGGCTGTTTGGGGCATGGGCGTTGCTAACGGAGTGAACTCGTTATGGTGAAGGTGTGGCTTCGGCAAGAGCCGAGACGTGGAGGTGTACGTGGGGCGCGGAAGGCACGCGCGCGAATAGCGTGGGTTTTACCCGCGGTATTGCTCGTTGGGCCCGTTGCCGCACAGGCGGCCGACCTCGAGAGAGGGCGAGAGCTGTACGTGCTGTGCAGCAGCTGCCACGGTGACCAAGGGCAGGGGGATCAAAAGCGGCTTGCGCCGCGGATTGGCGGTTTCCCCGCTTGGTATGTGGCGGGACAGTTGCACAAGTTCCTGGCTGGCGAACGCGGCTATCATCCGGACGATACCTCCGGCTTGCAAATGCGGCCGATGGCGCAAGCCGTGCATCGGGAAAGTGATCTGGAGGCTGTTGCTGCGTACGTAGCCTCGCTGCGCCCCGACCCGCCGCGGGCGGCGCGGACTTCCGGAGATCCAAGCCGGGGACAAACCTTTTACGCGACTTGCGTGGCGTGCCACGGGATCGATGGCAAGGGCAACGAGGCACTCAAGGCGCCACAATTGGTAGGGCAGGCCGACTGGTACCTGGTCGAGCAGCTGAAGAAGTTCCGCAGCGGAATGCGCGGTACCGCGGCGGGTGATGCGACTGGCGCCCAAATGCGGGCAATGGCCAGTACGCTCCCTGACGATGCCGCGATCGATGACGTGGTTGCCTACATCCGGACGTTGGCGAAATAAGGGGGAGGTGGCATGGCAGACACGCTGCAGTGGGATGAAGTTGCGTGGAAGTGGTTTTTGGCCACGCTAGCCGGTTGCATCGCGTTCGCGGTGGGCGCGTGGTTGTTGGTTCACTGAAGGAGGCTGCCCGATGATTTCTTGGCTCGTACCCCAAGCGTCGACCAGCGCCCAGCACATCGACTGGCTCTTCACCTTGATCTTGGTAACCGTGGGCTTTTGGTTCGTGCTCGCGCAAGCGGTGCTGTTCACGTTCATCGTACGTTTTCGGCGAAAGCCGGGAAACTCGGCTGCTTACATCACCGGAGAAAAGAAGGAAGAGAAACGCTGGATCAGCGTGCCCCATGCCTTCGTGATCGTGTGCGACGTCGTGCTGATTGCCGGGGCGATCTTGGTTTGGAAGTCGGTCAAGCAGGACCTGCCCCCAGCCGACGAACGCATCCGGATTATCGCGCAGCAGTGGGCGTGGGTGTTCGTGCATCCGGGTCCGGACGGGCAACTCGACACCGATGACGATGTCCGCACGGTGAACGACCTCCACGTCAAGCTCGACACGACGTACCACTTCGAACTCACCTCGCGCGACGTGGTCCATAGTTTCTCCGTGCCGGCATTCCGCCTGAAGCAAGATGCGGTGCCCGGCCGGTTCGTCACGGGCTGGTTCCGGCCCACACGCCGCGGAACCTACGACATCCAGTGCGCGGAAATCTGCGGAATCGGCCACGCGCTCATGCCAGCTCGCCTCACCGTGGAAACGGCCGAGGAGCACGCTGCATGGTACGGTAGCCGCAGTGCGCAGGGAGGATGAGGAAGATGCAGGCAGCGCACGAGCAAAGTTTTTGGAGCCGCTACGTGTTTTCGACCGATCACAAGGTGATCGGCCTCCAGTACCTCTTTACCGGCATGTTCATGGGGCTTGTGGGTGCGTTTCTCGCGTACGTGTTCCGGATGCAGTTGGCGTTTCCCGGGGAGCACGTGCCGTTGTACGGTGTGGTGACCCCGCTGCAGTACAACGCGCTAGTCACCAACCACGGCGCCATCATGATTTTCTGGGTCGCCATGCCGATTTTGATCGCCGGTCTAGGCAACTTCCTCATTCCATTGATGATCGGCTGCGACGACATGGTTTTTCCTCGGTTGAACCGACTCTCGTACCAGATCTTTTTCGTGAGCGCCGTGCTCATTCTGGTTTCGTTGTTCGTACCCGGCGGCGGCTTTGGTGGAGCGTGGACCGCATACCCCCCGCTCTCTGCGAGCGCTCAGTTCAACCACACTCCGTGGGGGGCTCCCTTGTGGCTCATTGCGGTGGCCCTGGAGTTCGTCGCCTTTCTCCTCGGAGGGATCAACTTCATCACCACCGTGATGAATGCCCGCGCCCCCGGCATGGGGCCGATGCAAATCCCCATCTTCGTGTGGATGGTGGTGATTGCCAGCATCGTGTTCATGGCCTCGGTGGGCCCGCTGATAGCCGGCGCGATCATGCTGTTGTTCGACCAGTTGCTGGGAACGCACTTTTACGACCCGAAGGCCGGAGGCGATCCGTTGCTCTGGCAACACCTGTTCTGGTTCTTCGGTCACCCCGAAGTGTACGTCGTGTTGCTGCCCGCACTCGGCGTGGTGGCCGAAGTGATCACCGTGTTCTCGCGGAAAAAACTGTTCGCGTACAAAACCATTCTGTACACGAGCTTTGCCACGGGCGTGATCAGCTTTTTCGTTTGGGCGCACCATCAGTTCGTTGCCGGCATCGACCCGCGGATGGCGCACTTGTTCACCATCACCACGCTGATCATCTCGATTCCCATTGCCGAGATGACCTTTGCCTTTATCGCCACTCTTTACGGTGGGTCGATCGAGTTGCGTACGCCGATGCTGTGGGCGTTGGCGTTTATTGCAGAGTTCCTGATCGGGGGCGTCACGGGAATTTTTCTTGGCGCCAATGCGACCGACATTTACTTGCACGATTCCTACTTCGTCGTGGCCCACTTCCACTATACCTTCTTCCCCATCGCAATTATCGGTGGCTTCGCGGCGCTGACGTTTTGGTTCCCCAAGATGTTTGGTCGCCACATGAACGAAACCTTGGGGAAAATTCACTTCTGGGGCACGATCATCCCGTTTAACTTGATTTTCATTCCCTTGTTCATTCTCGGAGCGGCAGGCGAACACCGCCGGATTTATAGCTACGAGCACTTTTCCCAGCTCTTTACCCCCGGGCTGCAGCACCTGCGTGTGCTGGCAACGCTGGCCTTGGTGGTGATGCTGCTCTTCCAGTTCGTGTTCCTGTACAACTTTATCCGCAGTTTGTTCGCTGGGGAAAAAGCAGAGGCGAATCCGTGGCGGGCGAACACCTTGGAGTGGGCTGCCCCTTCGCCGCCACCACACGGGAACTTTGCGGAAATGCCGACCGTGTATCGCGGTCCGTACGAATACAGCGTGCCCGGGCGGCCGGTCGATTTTTGGCCTCAGCACTTGCCGCAATGAGTTGCAGGGAGGAGCAAAAGCGTGACTCACGCAGGTGAATTCCCCGTTCCGTTGGCAACCCGCCGCAGCGCTACCGGCATTCCTACTGGGCGTCTGGCCGTGTGGTGGGTGTTGGCGTCGGAAATCGTGATTTTTGGCGGACTGCTCGCAAGCTACATCATGTTCCGCTTGCACCATCCGCACTGGGCCGACGAGGCCAGCCACACGAACGTTTGGGCGGGTGGCTTCAACACGTTCGTGCTGCTCACCTCGAGCTTGTTCGCTGTGCTTGGCCACCAGGCGGCGGAGCACGGCGACGGGGCGAAAGCCGCACGGTTTTTGCGCCTTACGGTTCTGGGCGGACTGGTGTTCTTGGGCGTCAAGACCATCGAGTGGTCGGGGGAGATTCGCCACGGGTTCACGATTTATCGTGACTTGTTTTGGACCTTTTACTACACCGCCACGGGGTTGCATGGGCTGCACGTCGTGGTCGGCATGATCATCCTGTGGATCGTCGCCAACGATGCCGCGCGCGGGAAGAACCTGCACCGAGTGGAACTGATCGGAATTTACTGGCACTTTGTGGATGCCGTGTGGATCTTTCTGTTCCCATTGTTTTACATCGCGAGGTAAGCGCTCATGGCTGCACACGCGGAAACCCAAACGAGCCACCCCAACTACATCAAGGTATACATTGCGTTGCTCGTGCTGTTCGCGATTAGCGTCCTTGGCCCGGTGTTCGGCCACCTGTGGATTACGCTGGTGACCGCGTTTGGCGTGGCCGTCGTGAAGGCCACCTTGGTGGCTGCGTACTTCATGCACTTGAACATCGAGCGGCGGTACATTTGGTACCTGTTGTTCACCATGCTCGCATTCATGGGCTTGTTGTTTGCCGGTGTCGCCCCGGACGTGCTGGCGAAGAGTGGCCAGAACTGGTACCACGCGCGTACCGTGCAGCCGCCGCCAGCCGCGCATCACTGAGGAGGAAGGGGCGACACCTGTGGCTACCGTGGTGGCAACCGTGCAGGACCGCCCCGGCAATCTTGGCATCCCCAACGCGGTGCTGGGGATGCTGCTGTTCTTGGCAACGGAAGTGATGTTTTTTGCCGGCTTGATTAGTGCCTTTCTGGTGGTGAAGGCACGTTGGATCGGAGCGTGGCCGCCCCCCGGGCAGCCGCGACTGCCGGTGGAAGTCACGGCACTGAACACACTGGTGCTGCTGGCGAGCGGGCTTGTTTTGTGGATGGCCGCACGCGCTGCCCAAGGGCAGCAGGCGCCCATGGAGCGCGTGCGCCGCCTCAGCTTACTGGCGGCGGCGCTTGGAGCTGTGTTCGTGCTCGTGCAAGGTGTGGAGTGGGCTCGGCTTCTTGCTTACGGGCTCACGATGCGCTCCGGGCCGTACGGGTCGTTCTTCTACCTGATCGTTGGCACCCACGCTGCCCACGCCGTGGCCGCAATCGTTGCGTTGGTGTGGGCGTCCGTGCGCTTGAGCCGCGTTGGAATCGCCCCCAGCAGCTACCGTGCCGTACGCTTGTTTTGGTATTTCGTGGTTGGCGTGTGGCCCGTGCTGTACGTGTTGGTGTATCTTGCCTAGGAACGTCGCGATGGACTTGGTCGATCGCTGGTTGCGCTTCGTAGTTCTCGCCGCTGTGGCTGCGGCCGGGTGGCCGGAAACTGCCGGCGCGTGTCCGGTGTGCTTCGCTGCGGAACAGCGACAACTGACCGCGTACTTCGGAACTGCCGTGCTGCTGTCGCTTCTGCCGTTCGTTCTTGCCGGCGCGATCACGTGGTGGATCCGTCGCGAAGCACGCCGCTCGGGTTCCTAGTTGCCTCCGAGAGACGCAGCCACTCTCGTGGCTGCAGGCGGAAGCAGATAGGCGTACGACGGTGCCGTGGCCTGGTACGATCGGGCGCCGCGGGCGCCGTGCGCTGCGACGGCGT
>CAZHQG010000042.1:0-20391 GCA_964534275.1 uncultured Binatia bacterium (SeqCode)
CGCGAACCGCCCCTACAACGGCCCTCGATGTCGTGGAGCAAACGTAGCGATGCGGGCCGACGTCCAACCCACGGTTCCAAGGGCACGGCGCCGCCGTGGCCCTACACCACCCGGAAACGCCCGTGGTTCAGACGATCCTGCAGCCAATCGGCGGGCAAAAGACGCAATTTTGGACACGCACGACAGTTTGCGCAGCTTCGGGGTGGGCACTGCCACAGGAAACAGCCGGCGGGCAAATCGGGGCCAGAGAAGATTCACAAACCGCGCGGCAACGCGCGAACATCGCCCCCCCGCAACGCCGCGCCCTCGAACCAGCCGGCAAGGGTCAACCACGCATCCGGACGGCAAGGAGGCCAACTGCGAACACACTACCCTCGGTGCCCGCGAATTTCTGTGCGTGTCCCGAAATTTTTCGTCCCGAAATTGTTCTCCTGCTGGGAAACGGCACGGTCGAGGGGAAGATTCGCGGCGGATTCCTCACCGGCGTCGTGAAGGACGAAAGCGGGGAGGTTGCAGCAAGATTCACTGGACGGATCGAGCCGGACGGCAGTATGACCGGGACCTACACAGATCGCACAGGGGAGGTTGGTTCCTGGCGGTGGCCGGACTCGGCGCAGGGTCGGCAGGCAGAGGAGTAAAGGGGGCGTAGCCGCTCGACGGGCGGGGCTCTTGTAAGTCGAGCCCTTCGCCCCACGATTTGTCGCGCACTGTAAGCCCAACGTTACTAGGGGAAATTTCGCTGCGGTTCGCCCTTGGCAAGGCTCGAACTCGCTTGGCGCGAGTGATCCCCATTGTTGATCCTTTGAATCGTAGGCAGGGAAGCTTGGGCGAGGGTGCTCGGGCCTTGGGGAAATCGTCTCAGCCGAACTACGGGGCACAGCACAGTCGCTCCCCGTTTCCTCTCCTCTAGTGGCATTTGCCGCCAAAACCTGCCATGGTCGCCACGGGGTGGTTCACAATGCTCGGAGTTCTCCTGGTCTTAGGCATCCTCAACACGGTGTTGTTGGCTTTTGTGCTGGTGCGTTTGCTCGGGGGCGGACGCGGCTCGGAGCAGATGGTGCGCGAGGAGCTGCGTGCGGCGCGCGAAGAGCAGCGGCAAGCTGCAAGTGAATTGCGCAACGAAGTGACGTTGAACCTGCACCGCTCGACCGAGACGCTCGCGCAAACTCTCGACAGCATGGGGAAGCTGCAAACCGCGCAGCTCGAATCGATGGCGAAGTCCGTCAAGGAAATTGCCGAATCTACCCGGCGGGCCCTCGACGGAATTCGCGACGTGGTCGACGCGCGCATCAAGGAGCTGCGAGAAGGCAACGAACAAAAGGTCGGCGAGATGCGCCAGGAGGTTTCCGGCGGACTGAAAGCCGTGAGCGAACATCTCCGCACAACTCTGGAAACCTTGGGGAACAATCAACAAAGCCACCTCGAAGGCATCGGCCGGCAACTGAAAGAGCTGGGCGACGCGAACCAAGCAATGCTCGAACGGATTCGCACGACGTTCGACGAGCGGATGAAGGAGCTGCTGGAAAACAACGAAAAACGCGTTGCCGCCATGCGGCAGGAGGTGTCCGACGGACTCAAGGCGGTGAGCGAGAATGTGTCGAAAACGCTGGCCGACCTAGGCAGTGTGCAGCGCACGGAGATGGACGCCCTGCGCCGCCAGTTGAAAGAGCTTAGCGAAGCGAATCAAGGTGCCCTCGAACGTATCCGCGGCACGTTCGACCAGCGCATCAAGGAACTGCAGGAAGGCAACGAGCGCAAGCTCGAGGAAATGCGCCAAACCGTGGACGAAAAACTCCACGACACTTTGGAAAAGCGCCTGGGCGAGTCGTTCAAAGTCGTCAGCGAACGGCTGGAAGTGGTGCACCGCGGGCTTGGCGAAATGCAAAACCTGGTGAACGGGGTCGGCGACCTGAAGCGCGTGTTGTCGAACGTGAAAGTTCGCGGCACCTGGGCCGAAATCCAGCTCGGCGCCATTCTGGAGCAAATCCTCGTGCCCGGGCAGTACGAACGGAACGTGCGCGTGAAAGCAGACTCCGGAGAAGCCGTGGAATACGCCATCCGCTTACCGGGACCGAAAAAAGACCCCTCCGCCGTCGTGTGGCTTCCCATCGACTCCAAGTTTCCTCAGGAAGACTACTTGCGTCTCCAAGAAGCCGCAGAACGAGGCGATGCCGAAGCCGTGCAGCGCGCTACCGAGGCCCTTGCGCGCACCGTGCGCCTGGCAGCGAAAGACATTTACGACAAGTACGTCGACCCGCCCCACACGACCGACTTCGCCATCATGTTCCTGGCTACGGAAGGGCTGTACGCAGAGGTGCTCCGCCAGCCGGGCCTGGTGGAGCAGTTGCTGCAAGACTTTCGCATCGTCGTGGCTGGCCCCACCACGCTTGCAGCAATTTTGAGCAGCTTGCGCATGGGCTTCCAAACGTTGGCCATCGAGCAACGAGCTGCCGAGGTGTGGAAAGTGCTGGGCGCCGTGAAAACCGAATTCGGCAAGTTCGGCCAGGTGCTGGACAAGGTAAAACGGCAACTCAGCACCGCTTCGCGGACGATCGAAGAAACCGGCCGCCGCACGCGTGCGATGGAGCGCCGGTTGCGTGCCGTGGAAGAGCTGCCCGAAGAGGAATCGCGTGTGATTCTGGAACTGGAGCCGATCGAAGACGAAGTGGCCGACTCGTAATCCACAGCGGAGCGAGTTGTGGTCGTTGTCGCCTTGCCTCGTCGCTGCGCCGCTAACCAAGTTTGCCCCAGCGGGTGGAAGAACTCCCACGGGCGCGTTCGTGACGAACCACGAGGAGCATTGCCTGGTGCGGCGAAGTCCATGTCGGTCCGTACTTGCCGCAGGGAAGTAGGAACGTGATGCGGCCGCAGGACAAGCGGCCGCAAGCCGCCACCTTGGATGCAGGGTTCATGCGCGAGGCGTTGCGTGCTGCCCGGCGCGGGTCTGCTCGTGGCGAAGTGCCCGTCGGCGCGGTGGTGGTGTGCGGCGACCGCATTGTGGCCCGAGCGTACAACCGGCCCATTTCGAAAACCGACCCTAGCGCACACGCGGAAATCGAAGCGTTGCGCAAGGCTGCTCGGCGCTTGGGAAACTATCGCTTGCCTGAGTGCACGCTGTACGTGACCATCGAACCTTGCGCGATGTGCGCAGGCGCAATCGTGCAGGCGCGCCTGGCACGCGTGGTTTTTGGTGCTCCGGATGCCAAAGCGGGTGCGTGCGGCAGCGTTATCGACGTTCTCGGCAATCGCCGCCTGAACCATCACACCGTGGTTACGCGCGGAGTGCTGGCAGACGAGTGTGCTGCCTTGATGCGCGAATTTTTCCGCGCGCGGCGGAAAAAGCAAACTTCGTAAGGGCGGGAGCGAAGATTCGATGTTGCGCTTCGAGGCCGGAGGGTAGGCGCGATCCCCTTGGGTGCCCTGGCTGTGCGTGGAGAAGCACTGGCCCGGCCGTGTTGGGTGCGGGGAATGGGTGTAACAAGGACTCGCAGGGCGATCGGACGTTCAAAAGCTGCGTGCAGTACCCATCGCGTGTCCGTGTGATAGACGGCGGAAGCATGACTGGGCAGCTGACGGGACTAAGCAGCGAAGAAGCCGCGCGGAGGCTCGCGGAATATGGTCCGAATCAATTGGCCCAGGCGCGAAGGGGAGCGGCCCTCAGGCAGTTGGCGGCACGGTTCGGTAACCCGCTGGTGCTCGTGTTGCTGGTTGCCAGCCTTGTGTCGGCGCTGACCGGCGATGCGACCAGCGCAGGCATCATCACCGTGATCATTTTGCTCAGCGTGACCCTGGACTTCGTGCAGGAGTACCGAGCGGAACGTGCAGCAGAGGCACTAGCAGCTCAGGTTGCCGTTACGTGCCACGTACTGCGCGACGGAGCAGTGGTGGAAATTCCGTTTGCCGAGGTGGTTCCGGGTGACGTCGTGCTGCTGGCTGCGGGCGACTTGGTTCCGGCCGACGGTTTCCTTGTGGAGGCACGCGACTGTTTCGTGCACCAAGCCGAACTGACGGGCGAGCCTTATCCGGTGGAAAAACATCCCGCGCCCCCTGGCTCCGACGAACTCGCGCTGGCCCCCGAAGCCCCGCACGCTGTGTTTCTCGGAAGCTCGGTGATTAGCGGGACCGCGCGGATGGTCGTTGTGCGCACGGGCGGGCACACCTTGCTCGGGCGGATCGCCGGCACGTTGCAGCGGTCGGCTCCGCCCACAGCGTTCGAAGCGGGCACGCGGCAATTCGGCTTCCTCATTATGCGCTTCACGGTTGCCCTGGTGTTGTTCGTGCTGCTGGTGAACTTGGCGTTCGAGCGGCCATTGCTCGAGTCCTTTTTGTTCGCCGTCGCGCTTGCCGTTGGACTTACTCCTGAACTGCTGCCCATGATCGTGTCGGTGACGCTGGCACGCGGCGCCCTGCGCTTGGCCAGAGAGCAGGTGATCGTCAAACGCCTCTCGGCCATTCAGGACCTCGGTGCCATCGACGTCCTGTGCACGGACAAAACCGGCACGCTCACCGAAGCGAAAATTCGTCTCGAGCGTCACGTGGACTCTCGAGGACAGGAAAGCGCGCGGGTGTTGGAACTCGCGTACCTGAACAGCTTTTTCGAAACTGGGCTCAAAAGCCCGCTCGACGAGGCCATTCTCGAACATGAAGAGGTGGATGTCACGGGCTGGCGGAAGATCGACGAGGTGCCGTTCGATTTCGAGCGGCGCCGCGTGTCGGTGCTGCTCGAGCGTGCTGGGCGTCGATGGTTGATCGTGAAGGGAGCGCCCGAAGATATCTTGCGGCTGTGCAGCGAGTACGAAGAGGCTCCCGATCGAACCGCGCCGCTGGACGAGGTGGCCCGCCAACGGATCGTTGCCCTCTTCGAGCAGCTCAGCGAGGAAGGATTTCGCGTTCTAGGCATCGCCTTGCGAGAAGTAGACTGCCGGCACGAGCATGCCGTGGTTACCGACGAAAGCGAGCTGGTCTTTGCCGGCTTTGCGGCCTTTCTCGACCCGCCGAAACCCTCGGCTGCGTTCGCAATGCAAGCGTTGGCCGCTGCAGGGGTGGAGGTGAAAATTGTCACGGGCGACCACGAGCGCGTGACCCGCCACGTGTGCCAGCAGCTCGGGGTGCCGATTCGCGGCGTGCTGACGGGTAGCGAGATTGCGGCGATGAACGACGATGCCCTGCGGGCGCGGGTCGACACCTGCAATTTGTTTTGCCGGGTGGACCCGATGCAGAAAAACCGCGTGCTCCTAGCTCTCAAGGCGCGTGGCCACGCCGTGGCTTACTTGGGCGACGGCATTAACGATGCGCCCTCGCTCCACACTGCGGATGTGGGAATTTCCGTCGACACGGCGGCCGACGTCGCCAAACATGCGGCCGCGATGATTCTGTTACGGCAAGACCTAGGGGTGTTGCACGCGGGGATCCGCGAGGGCCGACGCACGTTTGGCAACGTGATGAAGTACATCATGATGGCCACCAGCTCGAACTTCGGGAACATGTTCAGCATGGCGGGGGCCACGCTGGTTCTGCCGTTCTTGCCGATGCTCCCGATGCAAGTACTTCTGAACAACTTGCTGTACGACATTTCCGAGATTCCTTTGCCGCTCGATCGGGTAGACGAAGAGGATCTTGCCCGCCCGCGGCAGTGGGACATGCGTTTCGTGCGCGACTTCATGGTGTCGGTAGGACCATTGAGTTCCGTCTTCGACTTCGTGACGTTCTTCTTGCTGTTGCACTTCTTTGCTGCCGACGAACGCCTGTTTCACACAGGGTGGTTTGTCGAGTCGATCACGACCCAAGTTTTGGTGATCTTTGTCATCCGTACTCGGCAAAGCCCGTTGCAAAGTCGCCCGCACCCATGGCTCGTTGCAACCTCGCTGTTCATCGTCGCGTTGTCCTTGGCCCTTCCGTTTTCGCCCGTAGCGAGCTTGCTAGGGTTTACGCCGTTGCCAGGAATGTTTTTCCCCGTGCTGGCAGGATTGGTGGCGGTGTACCTTGGGCTTGTCGAGGTTGTGAAGCGCCGCTTTTTTCGTCGTTGGAGCCCGAGCGAACCGAGGACCTAGCAGCTACGTGCCCAGCGTATGGGGCCGAGCAGCCATGGATAGCGAGCAGCTCTGCTGTGCAGGGTCGTGACGGGTTGCTTGCGCCAGGCAAAGCACGGCGGGTAAGTTGGGGGCGAATCTTCGGTCCAGGTGTGCCCATGTCGCAGTACGTGGCCAACGAGCTTCAAGAAGTACCCATCGAGTCGTACGACGAGTTCGTGCGATACTTCGAGGAGGCGTGCAAGCCGCGAACGCAGTGGCGCATCGGCACCGAGTACGAAAAGGTCGGAGTGTGCAAAACCGATGGTCGCGCGGCTCCGTTTACCGGCGGCATCGAAGAGGTGTTGCGGCGCATGGCGGAGCGGTTTGGGTGGCAGCCCGTGCTGGAAGAAGGGCGCGTGATTGCCCTGAGCGGCCCGCGCGCATCGATTACCTTGGAGCCGGGCGGGCAGTTGGAACTGAGCGGCGAGCAATGGGTCAACGTGCACGAGGCAGGAAAGGAATTTCGCGAGCACGTGCGGCAGATCGTGGCCATTGGGGAGGAGCTGGGCATCGCCTTCATCGGGCTCGGCATGCAGCCAGTAAGCCGCGTGGACGAAATCGAATGGGTCCCCAAAGCGCGCTACCGCATCATGGCGCCGTACATGGAAAAAGTCGGGAGCTTGGGCCACCGCATGATGAAGCAAACGGCCACGGTGCAGGTAAACATCGACTTCGAGAGCGAGGCCGATGCGATCGCGAAGTTGCGCCTGGGCAATGCCTTGGCGCCGATTCTCAACGCGATGTTCGCGAACTCGCCGCTGAGCGATGGCGATTTGAACGGGTACTTGAGTTTTCGGGGGCACATTTGGACCGATACCGACCCCGACCGCTGCGGGCTCCTACCATTTGTGTTCGCACGCGAGACGGGTTTCACCGACTACGTGGAATACGCGCTCGATGTGCCCATGTACTTCATCGTGCGTGGCGAACGCTGGATCGACATGACCCACATGACGTTCCGGAAATTTTGGCGCGAGGGATATGAAGGGCAGCGGGCCACGGTCGCTGATTGGAACGCGCACCTCACCACTCTGTTCCCCGAAGCGCGGATGAAGCGGTACATCGAGATTCGTTCGGTGGATAGCCAGCCCCCCGAACTCATGCTTGCGGTGCCGGCCCTCGTGAAGGGGGTGTTTTACGATCCCGACGGGCTGCTGGCTGCGTGGGATCTGGTGAAGCACTGGCGGTGGGAAGAGCGCCTTCAAGTGTATCACGACGCCCACCGCGGTGGCCTTCGAGCCAAGATCCGCGGCCTCGAGCTGCGTGAACTCGCGCGCGAACTTGTGGACATTGCAGAGTACGGTCTGGACCGGCAGCGCCCGCCAGGTGAAGAAAGCGAAGCGATGTACCTCGAACAGGTGCGCGATTGGGTGCGGCGGGGAGTTTGCCCAGCCGAGCGCGTGATCGAGAAATGGTTGGGCCCCTGGGATCGACGCCCGGAGCGCTTGGTGGAAGGCCTCGCGTACCGTAGTAACGCCGCGGAGGGTTGAACGAAGAAGCGGTATGCCCTCGCGGATCGTGACGCTTTTGACCGATTTCGGCCTAGCCGACCCGTACGTCGGGATCATGAAGGGCGTGATCCTATCGCGCGCGCCAGAGGCGGTCATTGTCGACCTGACGCACGAAGTTCCTCCGCAGCAAATTATGCTTGGAGCGCTAGCGCTGCGGAGTGCGGTAGAGTTTTTTCCTCCAGGCACCATTCATGTGGCTGTCGTCGACCCGGGTGTCGGGTCGCAGCGGCACGCCTTGGCCGTGGCCACCCGCCGGCACGTGTTCCTCGGTCCCGATAACGGCTTGCTCGCGTTAGCGGCCGCGCCCAACGAGCGGCAAGAGATCCGCCGCCTCGAGAATGCGCGGTTGTTTTGCCAGCCAGTGTCGGCGACCTTTCATGGCCGCGACATCTTTGCTGCGGTTGCGGGCCATTTGGCGGCGGGCACCGCACTGGCCGAGGTCGGGCCCCGAAGCGACACCATGGTCGAGCTCGAATTCCCTGCGCCGCAGCGCCGGGATGGGGAGTTGGTGGGCACGATCGTGTACATCGATCGTTTTGGAAATCTTGTCACCAACTTCGATGTGCCGTCGCTTGCCGCCTTTGATAAGGGTCGAGTTTGTTTTAGGCTGAAAAACTCATGGGTCTACGGGATTGTACCAACGTACGCGAGTTTGCCGGTAGGCGGAGTCGGGGCGCTCTTTGGCAGTTGGGGCTTATTGGAAATCGCCGTGCGCAACGGCAGTGCGGCCACCGTGCTCGAGGCGAGGATTGGCGATGAAGTGGTGGCAACGCAGGAAAAGCGTCGCTGACCGCCTGTCCGACGAGGAACTCAAGGTCCTGCAAATTCTCAACCGTGCGGCAATCGGGCTTCCCGGTGTGCCTCTAGCGTTGCGCCCACGCCCGCCATGGTGGCGGCGCGTGGGTGTGCCGCTGGCGTTGTTCTTGGTCACCTTCTGCACGGTGACCATCAACGGAGCCTTGCTCGAAGGGGTGGACATTTTTGCGGAACCGGGACGCGTTTGGTCGGGCCTGCCGTTCGCTGTTGCCCTGATCTCGATTCTCCTGATCCACGAAATGGGGCATTACCTGACTGCTCGGCACCACGGTGTGCCAGCGAGTTTGCCTTACTTCCTGCCGGCACCGCCGTTTTTTATCGGGACGTTCGGGGCCTTCATCAAAATGGAAGCAATCCCGTCCACTCGGGCAGCATTGTTCGACGTGGGCGCGGCCGGGCCGTGGGCAGGTTTTTTTGCCTCGGTAGCCGCGTTCGTGATTGGCTTGCAGCAATCACGCATCGAGCCTGTGACTCCCGACAGCATGGGGCTGGAACTGGGCGACTCGTTGCTCACCAAGGCCCTCGTGCATTGGGTGATGGGACCAGTCCCCGAGGGCTTTGCCGTGTACTTCAGTCCCGTCGCATTCGCCGGATGGGTGGGGTTTTTCGTCACCGTGCTGAACTTATTGCCGATGGGCCAGCTCGACGGCGGCCACATTGCTTATGCCTTCTTTGGTAGGCGGCATGCACTGTGGGCCCGCGTGGCGTGGGGCGGTGTGGTCGTGTGCGCGTTGATCTTCTGGCCCGGCTGGTACTTCTGGGCGTTCTTCCCCCTCATCTTTGGCTTCGATCATCCACCGACCCGGACCGACTGGAACCCGCTGCGCGGATGGCGCCGCTGGGGATTCGTGATGACGGTGCTGTTGTTTGTCGCGTTGTTCGTGCCGCGCCCGTTGGCGCCGCTGTACGGCCCTGAACCATCGCGTCGCGATCAAGTGCCAGTGGAGCGCCCGCGCGAACAACCGCGGGAATTGGGTTTGCAGGAAGTCTGAACATGACACACGTGCGTCCGAGCTGGGATCAGTATTTCCTCACCATCACGCGTACGGTAGCGGAGCGCTCTACTTGCCTGCGGGCGAAAGTGGGTGCCGTAATCGTGCGGGATAAAAATATCTTGGCCACCGGTTACAACGGGGCTCCGTCGGGACTGCCGCATTGCCTGGATGTCGGGTGCCTCGTGTATCGGTCTACGACGCCTACGGGCGAGGTGGAAGAGAATTGCTTCCGCACGATCCACGCGGAAATCAACGCCATCGCGCAAGCCGCCAAGAACGGCACGTCGATTCGCGACGCCACGATCTACATTACCCACACTCCCTGCATTCATTGCTTCAAGGTGCTGGTGAACACGGGCATCGTGCGGATTTGCTACGAAAAGGAGTACAAACTTCACACCCTTGCGCCGCTGCTCGAGTACGCGCCACACGTACGCCTGCACAAAGTGGAGCTGTGATCGAGTGAAATGCGGTGCAGGCTGTTCCGCGGCCTCCGCCGCCAGCAACGCCCAGACTAGGGCCGCCCCATGCGCGCGCCGGGATCGTACGGCTCGACTCGCCGGCTGGGACGCGTTGCGGGCGCTAGCGGAAAGCCAGAGGAGCGAACCGAGCAGGCTTGTCGACCAGGCGCTACCGTGCCCGCTGCGCGAGGAGCCACTGAAGGGTGAGATAGGCCAACAGTGCGAGCGCGATGCTGCCGCCGATGTGGTACCGCAGCACGTGCGTGAGAAACGCCGATTCTCCGCATGTTCCCTGGGCCAAACTGAAGCCTCCCACTGTCCCCAAAAGGGTCACGACGCCCCATGTGCGCTGCGCAAGGCGCACCCGGGCCCGCGCCGCAAGGGCGGCAAACGTTGCCAACACGGCACCGAGCACGACTGCCTGCGAGACCATGCAGTACGGCTCCCCTTCTCCGTTGCCTGGACGAAGCTGTGCAGCTCCAAGTTCGGCCGCCACGACTCCAAGCAGCAGGAGCGACACCGCCACGCTCCGCCAACCCTGTAAGGCCAGGTCCACTTTGGCCAAAACGCGCGCCGGCCACGGTATTGGCTGCGGAGGCGTGCGACGCAACTGTTCGCGGTATCGGGTGGTCAACGCCTCCAAGGTCGTTGCGTCGAGTCGAGGCTTGACCTCGAGCCCACGCAAGGTTCCCGCCGTTGCTCGTAGCTGCCGGACGTAGCGCCGGCAGTGCGCGCATCTCACCACGTGGAGGTGTGCCCGCAGCCGCTCGCTCCACGGCAGGCGACGTTCAAGGTAGTCCGTCCAACGACCGCTCAGTTGTTCGCAAGTCGTTTTCATCGTTCGCTAACCTGAAACGCCTGTTCCAAAGCCATCCGTAACTTCGTGCGCGCTCGGTGCAGAAGCACCCGCAAGTTGGTCTCGCTAACTCCGAGGATGTTACACACCTCCTCGGTATCCAGGCCTTGAATGTCCCGCAACACGACCACGGCTTGCTGGGCCGGTGGTAACTTCTCGAGCGCTTGGCGCAAACGGTCCATCGCTTCCCGGTTCGCCGCGATGCGCTCCGGGTCTTCGTCACGCCAGCTTGCCGGCGGCTCCTTCCAGGCTCCGTCCGAGCTGAACCGCAGTCGGCCCAGCGAGGGCCCCGGATTGCCTCCTTCGGCGTCGGCCGACAGTTCGTCGTCCGCTAACGCCACATAGAAGCCTTCCCGTCGGGCTACGCTGCGTGCCCGATTGGCAACAATTCCGAACAGCCATGTGCGCAAGCTCGATCGGCGTTCGAACTGTGGCAAACCGCGTACGAATGCGGCCCACGACTCCTGCGCCACCTCTTCGGCCACCGCGAGGCTCTTTACGAATAACCGAGCCACTTGGACCATGGCCCCGTGATGTTGCACCACGAAGCTGCGGAATGTGGCCTCGTCGCCAGCGAGCAGGCGTTCGAGGAGCGGGAGTTCGCTGGCGGGTAGACCGCTTGCGCTTTTCGCGCCTCCGCTGCTGCTCGGTGCGACGTTGGCGTCGTCTGTTGGTCCACGGTTTGTGGGGCGCTTTGCCATGGCGGGGCGTTGGTGAACGATAAGCCACGAGTTCGGCTCGAACAAGGAGCGCGTTGCTTCCAACGTGAGCCGGCGCGATCGAATGGCGGTGCGGAAGCCACGCCCCGACGGCCTGTTGGTCCGTTCGTGTTCGCGTGCGGCCGCTCTTTGCCTTGAAACGCGGCGCGGTGCATCGCCATTCGTCCAAGGGCGCGGGCTCGCTGCACCTTTGGAGGAACGGCGCTGCGCACTTCAATGTAACGTTTCCCGCCCAGAGGAGACCTATACCCCGCGATGCGAGAGGCCACTGCCAATCCGACGACGCCGAAACAAGTTAGGTGGGCAACACGGAGAACTACGCAGGCGACTCTTCAGGCAGGCGTCGTACTGGTCGTCTTGGTGTCGAGCGGTGCCGCGGAAACGTCGTGGCGGTTCGACCACGCGCACACTGCATGGAACCGGTTGCTGCAGCGATACGTGCACGATGGGGAGGTACAGTATAGTAAGTGGAAGGAAACGGGCCGGAGCGAACTTGCGGCTTATCTGGCGCAACTCCAGGCCGTGTCCCCGGAAGCTTACGCATCGTGGTCCGAGCCCGAAAAGCTCGCGTTTTGGATCAACGCGTACAACGCTTACACGGTGCAACTCGTTTTGGATTCCTGGCCACTCAAAAGCATCCGAGACATTGGCCTGCTGCCTGGAGCACCGTTTCGCCGACGTTTCATCCCCTTGCAGCGGTTGCGAGGTGCGTGGCTTTCTCTGAACGACATCGAACACGGGATCTTGCGAAAGGAGTTCCGTGAACCACGCATTCACTTCGCGATCGTGTGTGCCTCGAAGAGTTGCCCGGAGCTGCGCAACGAAGCGTACCGGGGACATGACCTCGACCGTCAACTTGACGAGGCTGCGCGGCGCTTTCTCTTCGATCCTCGCAAGAACCGTTTTGCTCCCAGCGAGGGCAAGGTGTACCTGTCGCGGATTTTTCAGTGGTTTCAAGCTGATTTTGTTGCGGCAGCGCCAACGGTCCTGGCGTACGTCGCAAAGTTTGCCGCCCCGGAGATGGGAGAATTCTTGCGGGCGGGCCGGGCCGAGGTGGAGTACCTCGACTACGACTGGAGCATCAATGGGAGGTGACGATCGATGATTCAAAGTGTTGGGATTGACGCCAAAGTCGAGCAAGCCGTGGGAAGTCGGTATACGCTGGCCGCGCAAGAGCCAGCGCCAGGTTTATGCTGTCCGACGGAATACGACCCGGTTTTGCTGGCCATCATCCCGCCTGCGGTGCTGCAGCGCGACTATGGCTGTGGCAACCCGACGAAATACCTTCGCGAGGGGGAGACCGTCCTCGACCTTGGCTGCGGAGCGGGCAAGATTTGCTTTCTGGCTGCACAGGTGGTGGGGCGTAAGGGCTTCGTCATTGGCGTCGATATGAACGATCAAATGCTTGCAATAGCCCGTGAAAGCGCGCCGCTCGTTGCAGAACAACTCGGCTACGCCAACGTGAGCTTTCGTAAAGGGCGCATTCAGGATCTCGCTCTGGATCTCGAACTCCTCGACGCCTGGCTTACCGAGCATCCGGTGTCGAGCAGCGCGGACTTGGTCGGGTTAGAGGCCGCGGTGGAACGCCTGCGTAGCGAACGCCCGCTGGTCGAGAGCGGAAGTGTCGATGTGGTCATCTCCAACTGTGTGTTGAATCTGGTTGCGCCCGCCGAGAGAACCAGATTGTTTCGCGAGATCGTGCGGGTTTTGCGCCCCGGCGGCCGCGCAGTGATCTCGGACATTGTCGCGAGTTCGGACGTGCCCGAAGCGTGGCGGGAAGACCCGGAATTATGGAGCGGCTGCATTTCCGGAGCCTGGCGCGAAGACCTTTTTGTCCAGGAGTTTCAGCAGGCCGGCATGTACGGGACCACCATTGTCGAACGCCCAGTCGCCCCGTGGCGCATCATCGACGGCATCGAGTTCCGCAGTGTCACGGTGGTCGCATACAAACCCGCCTCGCAGCAGTGCTGCACTGCCGAGAACTACGAGGTCATGTACCGGGGACCGTTTTGTAGTGTCGTGGACGAGGATGGACACGTGCTTCCACGCGGCAAGCGGGTGGCCGTGTGCCAGCGCACGTACGAACAGTTTGGGCGCGAGCCATATCGCGCTCACGTCGAGCTGATCCCGCCGCCCTCGCCCCCCAGCGACGGAGAATCGCCCCCAGCTCCGTCGAATATGGGTCCCCGGCGGCGGGATCAGGCCAGTTGGAACCGTGGGAGCGAGGCCGAAATCCCCGCAGCCACTCCTGCGACTTGCCCAGGACCGTCAGGAAAGTGCTGCGGATGAGAGACCTGCCGCGCTCCCCGGATCCCACCCCCCGAGCGGAAGCACCCCCGTGTTTTGCCCGCACGCTCGCTCGCCATTACGCATATCCTTTGCGCCGCGAACAGGTGGCGACCGTGCAGGTGAACCTGGGCAAACGCTGCAACATGGCCTGCCAACATTGCCACGTAGAGGCTGGTCCCAAGCGCACGGAAATGATGCCCGAACAGGTCGCGGCTCGTGTGGTGGAGTTGCTCGCTCGCAGTCCGATGGTGTCCGTGGTGGACCTGACCGGCGGCGCTCCGGAGCTGAACCCGCACTTTCGCTGGCTTGTCACCGAGGCACGACGATTGGGCAAAGCCGTGATTGATCGTTGCAACCTCACCGTCTTGCTCGAGCCGGGGATGGAGGACTTAGCGAGGTTTCTCGCATCGCAGGAAGTGCGGATCGTGGCCAGCTTGCCCTGTTACCAGCCGGACAATGTGGAAAAGCAGCGTGGCCCCGGCGCGTTCGACAAGAGCATGGACGCACTTCGGCAACTGAACGCGCTCGGTTACGGTTTGCCCGGGTCGCCGCTCCAACTCGATCTCGTCTACAACCCGACGGGAGCGGCTTTGCCGCTGCCGCAAGCCGCGCTTGAAGCCAGATACAAAGAGGAACTCTGGAACCGCTTTGCGGTGAGGTTTCACAAACTGCTCACCCTGACGAACATGCCCGTTGGGCGGTTTGCCCACGCGCTGCAGAGAGCAGGGCGCTACACGCACTACCTGAACGTGCTCGCCGAGCACTTCAACCCCGCAACGATGTGGGCCGTCATGTGCCGCACACTGGTAAACGTGTCTTGGGATGGACGGCTGTACGACTGCGACTTCAATCAGATGCTGGAACGGCCATTGGCTCGCCCCACTCGAGCTCCGCGGACGATTTGGGACATCGACTCGTTTAGCGAACTGGCTGGTTTGTCCATCGCGACCGGAGAGCACTGCTTTGGCTGTACGGCGGGCGCTGGATCCAGTTGCTCCGGTGCCCTGGCGTAACGGCCCTATGTTCCTGTACGTGTGCGTGTCGGTTCTCGCCCTCGCCGCGCTCAACGGTGCGAACGACTTGCCGAAGACGTTTGCCACGTTGCTTCGTTCCGACGTTGCCCGCGAGAGGTCGGCGCGCCGCTGGGCCCTGGGCTGGCTGTGCGTTGGCGGTTGCGCCGCCATCGTGGTCGTCGGCCCGATGTATGAAACTTTCGCCGCCACAGTTTCAGCGGAACAAGCTGCCCACGTTCTAGCTGGTGCCACCTGCTGGTTGTTGCTGGCGACCTGGGCTGGTTGGCCGGTGTCGACCACCCATGCACTGGTGGGCGGCACCGTGGCGGAGCTGTGGCTGTTCTCGCAAGGCGCTGGCCTTTCCCCGGGGAGCGCACTTTGGCGGAATGTGTTGCTGCCCCTGCTGATCAGCCCACCTCTCGCCTTCACGGCTGTGGTCGCGCTTCGGTGGCTGCGGGCGAAAATTCGGGCGCGCTTCTCTGCACCATTTGCGCGCTATACTACCGCAACCCCGGCGGACGTGTGGTTGGCCGCAAGCCCCAACAGCGGCGAGGAGCCGCAGCGGGCGGACCAGCCCGGGCATTGGTGGGCAGTAGGTGCGGTGAGCTTTGCCCGCTCGCTTCAAGATGCGGCCAAAGTGAGCGCACTTGGAATTTTGGCTTTTGGTGCGGACCCGCGCGTCGCGTACGTCCTTGTCCTTGCAGTGGTGGCCATCATGGCTGCGGGCGGATGGCTCATCAGTGGACCGGTGGAGCGGAGGCTCGTGTGCCGTGTAGGGACTTCGCCCGAAGCAGCAGCGTCAGCCAGCTACGTTACCGCCCTCCTCGTGATTTGTGGCACCCTGCTCGGAGTGCCTCTTTCGACCACGCACGTGTCTGTCGCGGCCATCGCGGGGTCGAGTACGGAACGGCACGTCTGGAAGTGGGGGACACAGGTGTTCGTCGCCTGGATGTTCACCCCGCTGGGCGCAGCAGCCTCCGTTGCCTTGCTTGCGCTGAGCGAACACGCGGTGCCGCAATGAACCGTACCCGGTCGTCGTCGTGGTCGTGGGGAGCGGTGACTGGCGGTATCGCCGTCGCGGGCGTGTTGTTGGCGTGGTACTGGGTGCCACTCGACCAGTGGAGTTTCCTGCTGATCGACTGGGTTCGCTCGGCGGGTGCCCTGGGCGTGGCCGGCTTTGCTGTGGCCTATGTCGTTGCCACGATTGCAATGCTGCCAGGGGCGGCGCTGACTCTGGTGGCGGGCTTTGTGTACGGTCCGGTTTGGGGCACGCTGCTCATATCGCCAGTGAGCGTCATCGCTGCGGCGTTGGCCTTTCTTCTCGGGCGTTCCGTGGCGCGCCCGTGGGTGGCAGCGCGAGTTGCCGCGAGGCCAGAGTTCGAGGCTATCGATGCAGCGATCGCCGCGCAGGGGTTTCGCATTGTGTTCTTGCTGCGGCTTTCGCCGTTGTTCCCGTACAATCTTCTGAACTACGGCTTGGCACTCACAGGCATTTCTTTTTGGTCGTACGTCGCTGCTTCCGCTATCGGGATGCTCCCCGGGACGTTCCTCTATGTTTATCTGGGTTCCTTGGTGCCCAATGCAGCGCAACTGGTGCGTGGACGACCGGAAGCTTCGGGCCCCTTGGGTAACGTCTTGTACTGGGCTGGCCTTGTAGCCACGCTGGCGGCAACCATGATGATCACCCGCGCTGCGCGCAAGGCATTGCGCGTGTCGCTGACGGGCGCCGCGCCCCCGAGACAGGAAACAGCGGCGAACCGTGCTAGCGCGCAACGATGAGGAGACACGATGACGTACAAACGCCCTACTCTCCAGGTGGATGCACTGTATCGGGAAGCGCAGGAGCTTCTTGTTCCCGACGACGGCTACAACCGCGCCCTGGTGCATCAGGTGCACCCGAGTCGGTGGACCAACCCGACACCGGCTCGGTGCTACAACCTGGTTGTCGTGGGCGGAGGTACCGCTGGTCTGGTTGCCGCGGTGGGCGCCGCCAGCTTGGGCGCGAAGGTGGCGCTTGTGGAGGAACATTTCCTCGGTGGCGATTGCCTCAACGTGGGCTGTGTGCCGTCCAAAGCCTTGCTGCGCTCCGCGCGCGCTTTGTACGAGGCTCACACGCTTGAACGCTTTGGTGTCAAAGGCTCCCACCAGGTTCACGCGGACTTCGCTGCCGTCATGGCGCGGATGCGCCGGTTGCGCGCGGAACTGGCGCCCAACGATTCGGTTTGGCGCCTGCGCGATTTAGGTGTCGACGTGTTCTTGGGCAAAGCCTGCTTCGTGGCTACGGACACCATCGAAGTCAACGGCGCCAGGCTCCGTTTTCGCAGGGCGATCATTGCCACGGGGTCGCGACCTTCCATCCCACCCATTCCCGGCCTCGACCGTGTGGGATTTCTGACGAACGAGACCATATTCAGCCTGACCGAGCTGCCGCGACGCTTGGTCGTTCTTGGTGCGGGTCCAATTGGCTGCGAACTCGGACAGGCATTCAGACGGTTCGGCAGCGAGGTGGTCATGGTCGCTCTCGATCCTCGTTTGCTCCCTCGCGACGATCCTGAAGCGAGCAGCCTCGTGGAGCGACAGTTTCGTAGCGAAGGGATCGAACTCGCACTGGGCGCAACGGTCCGTTCGGTGGGGATTCGGGGCGGCCGCAAGGTGGTGACGTTTGCCATTGGGGACGGGGTTCGGGAAATCGAGGGCGACGAACTCCTGGTGGCGACGGGCAGGGAACCTGTGCTTTCCTCGTTGAAGCTTTGGGCTGCGGGCGTTCAATTCGATCGACACGGAGTTTGGGTCGACGAGTATCTGCGCACCACCAACCGCCGCATTTACGCTGCTGGGGATGTGTGCTCGCGGTACAAGTTTACCCATGCGGCGGATGCAATGGCCCGGATCGCCCTCGAGAACGCGTTATTCTTTCCTCGGCGGCGCGTGAGTGACGTCGTGTTTCCCTGGTGCACGTACACCGACCCCGAAGTTGCGCACGTGGGCATGACCCCGGCGGAAGCTCAAGCTGTGGGCGATGCGGTTGCGGTGTTCCGCATGCCGCTCGAACACGTCGATCGGGCGGTGCTGGACGGGGAACCGGATGGATTCGCGAAATTGTACGTCGAAAAACGATCTGGCCGCGTACTCGGGGCGACACTGGTGGCGCGTCACGCTGGCGAAATGATTGGCGAAATGTGCCTTGCCGTCGCCAGCCGCCAGCGTGCGGGGAAATTGTCGCAAACCGTGCATCCGTACCCGACGCAAGCCGAAGTGTGGCGCAAGCTCGGCGATGCGTGGAACAGAACCAAACTCACGCCGCGACTCGGCAGTGTGTTGCGCCGCTACTTTGCCGTGTGGCGCTGGCAATGGTCGATCGTATAACCGCGTGCGTACTCGCGAAGCCTCCGTTGCCTGGACGAGCGAAGACGCGACTCGCGGCAGCGATCGGGCCGGCGGCCGCGAGCGCATTGGCTGAGGCGTTTTTGCGCGACACGTGGTCCCTCCTGTGCGGGATTCCCTGGATTCGGCCCGTGCTGGTGCTCGAAGAGCTGGTCGAGGTTGCCGGGCTCGTCGCGGACGAAGTGTGGCTGCAAGGCGACGGGGATTTGGGCCAGCGGCTGGAGCGAACCTTGCGGCGCGCATTGCGAGAGTCGTGCATGGCATTCGCTTTGGGAAGCGACTCTCCGGGCCTGCCCGTTGGTTTGTTGCGCCAAGCACGCGGCGCTTTGCTCACCGCAGACACGGTGTTGGGACCTGCATCCGATGGGGGATTTTACTTGCTCGGAATGCGAGCCTGCCCGTTGGGTGCGTTCGCAGGCATTTCTTGGAGCTCTGCCACGACCTGCGAAGAAACTCGAGAGCAGTTGCGCGCCCGCGGCTTGCGCGTTGCGCTTATCGGGCAGTGGTTCGACGTCGACCATCATGAAGATCTCGCTCGGCTCGCCGCCGCATTGGCCCGCGGAGCCATCCATGCCCCGGCGACACGTGGGCAACTTCACGAGCTGGGCCTTCTCCCCGATCGCACGTGAAGCGCTGGCACGGAAAGCGGCTGGGGAGAGGAGAAGAAGTTGCGAGCCTTGCAGGCGGCTTTTCGTAGCCTCCGCGTCCGTTGCACACCGAAGAAAAATCCACGTGACCGGTCTGCCCAGTGTTCTCCGAACGGCTCGTGAGAGATGGTTTGCCACCAGTCTGCGTGTTCTATGCCCGAGAGATTGCGGCCGTCAGTTCGAGATTCGATCTGGCAGGTCTTCCTGCCACCTCCCTCACGCCTTGAACGAGCGGAGAAACCGCGCCAGAGGACGCACGATGATGGCAACGTGGCAGCACCACGCTGAAGCACGCCGCATCGAGGTAATGCAGTCCTTGCGGATATCGGTCATCATGCCCGTGCTCCACGAAGCAGCTCGGATCGGGCGGCAGTTGCAGGAATTGCTCGGGGTCGAAGGGCTCGACGAAATCCTCGTGGTGGATGGTGGAAGCACGGATGGCACGCAACAGATTGTCCGTTCCTTCGCAGAAGTCTCGCTCTTGGTCGGCCCTCCTGGGCGGGGCCGCCAAATGAATCTTGGGGCGCAAGCTGCCAAGGGCGAGGTATTGCTGTTTCTACACGCAGATGTGTCCCTCCCGCCGGATGCCGCAGCGTGGATTCGGCGCAGCCTGACCGATCCGGCGGTTGTGGGTGGGGCGTTCCGGACCTGGCACGTGCCGGAGGCGAACATGCCTCGTGCTTGGCTCGGGCCCCTGCTCCATTTGGCAGATTTGCGCTCCCGTTATTCTGGCTTGCCTTACGGCGACCAGGCGATGTTCGTTCGTACCCGGGTGTTTCACGCGCTCGGTGGGTTTCGCGAACAGGATCTCATGGAGGACTTGGAGTTCTCCCGCCGTTTGCGGCAGGCGGGCAAGATCGTTACCGTGCCGAGGTCGGTTCTGGTGTCGGGCCGGCGCTTCCAAGCGCGCCCGGTTTATTACCTAGTGGCCGACCGCGTGTTTCCGCTGCTTTACATGCTGGGCGTTTCTGGCTCGAGGCTCGCAGCGTGGTACGGCAACCCTCGCGAAGGCGGCGGTAGCAAGTCGCCGAGTGTGGAATCCCAATGAGCAACGGGCGAGGCTTTACGCACCCGGCGAGCGCCCAACTGCTGCAGAAGGAGAGCAGCGTTTGTCTTGCACGGCTGCGGCGCATGCGGCGTCGCTTGCTCCGTTGGTATCGAACCAATGCCCGACCGTGGCCATGGCGGGCGACCCGGGACTCGTACCGCATCTGGGTCGCAGA
Source organism: uncultured Binatia bacterium (SeqCode) (assembly GCA_964534275.1). Lineage (GTDB taxonomy): Bacteria > Desulfobacterota > Binatia > HRBIN30 > HRBIN30 > HRBIN30. Next base: position 19,986 of record CAZHQG010000042.1, read on the forward strand.
GGTCATGCTACAACAAACGCGTGTCGAAGTCGTGGCTAAGGCCTATGCTGCGTTCGTGCATCGCTTCCCGACACTCGAGGCGCTGGCCAGCGCAAGCGAAGAAGAGGTGCTCGCTGCTTGGTCAGGCTTGGGCTACTACAGCCGCGCGCGGAACCTGCACCGAGCAGCTCGCTGGCTGGTTGCGCACGGTCACTCGGCGTTTCCGCGCGACGAAGCTCTAGCCCGACAGCTTCCGGGTGTTGGTGCCTACACAGCGGCTGCCGTACTGTCCATTGCGTATGGGCTCCCGTGCGCGGCCATCGATGCCAACGTAAAGCGGGTCCTCCGGCGCTGGACCGGTCATGGTGCCGGTGCCAGCGACGACCGTTGGCGCGCGGTGGCTCGAGCGTTGCTGCCGGCCCGCGCG
>CAZHQG010000043.1:0-18390 GCA_964534275.1 uncultured Binatia bacterium (SeqCode)
CGTGCGCGCCAGCGCGCGACGCCTGAGGCTCGCCGCACTCCGACGGCGCTGGTTCGCTGCACGAACGGCCTCTACGCGATCGTGAGAGGGGGGAATTCGGTCGTTCCCGCCACTTCGATCTCGGGCGGCCGGGGGCGACTCGAAGGGCTTCTGGCACATCGCGACGGCCGCTCAACCGTCCCCGAGAACCCGATCGAGGGGCATTTCGCGGATGAGCGTGAACGCAAATACGGCCAGCGTGTCCTCGGGGTCGTAAAAGCATGTTTCTACGGCACGTGTGCGCCCCCGCGCTTTCACGAGCTTGCTCTCGATGACGAACTCCGGTCCGACGATGGGCTCGAAGTAATCGAGACGCATGCTGGTCGTTGCCAGCCACGTTTTCCATCCTTCGCGCGGCTGACCGGCACGAACGGTCAGCAAGGCCACGAGGTCCACGTACGTGGGCGTAAAGCCTCCGAACAGTTGCCCACGCGGGTTTTTCACGTGATCGGGCAAGTGTGCCCGTACGCGCAACAAACCGGGTTGCTCGTCGAGCAAGCGCCAACGGTACGCCTCGAGAAAATCGCCCGCAGGATGGCCACGGCCGATCAGTTGCCCGGGCTCCCGCTGTAGCCAAGGCCGGGGGAAGAACGGTCGGTCCGCAGGGTTGTTTCCCATAAGCGGATCTGGTCATACGCAGGTGCGCAGCGTCGCGCAACTCGATTGCCAGCTTTGCGCGCCTTGTGTAAGCGAGTCCTCCCGCGAGGCCCGTGGAGCCCGGGACTGAACGTGGAATCGGATCACGAGGAGGTGACAAACATGGCCGACGAAGTGGAACTCCCTCGACCGGAGCCAAAGCCGATCGACGAAAAGCTGTCGCTCGAACTTCGACATTTAGCGGAAGATGCCATCTTGCGCGGCAAACCCAACGGCGAGGAACGGTGCCGCAACTGCTTGTACTATTTGAACCCCGACGAAGACATCTCGTACTGCTGGCATCCGAAACTTCGCATCTTGGTCGGTGAAAACTGGTGGTGCCAGTGGTGGGAGCCCATGGAAGAGGAGCAACCACAGGCTGCGGCGAAGTAAATCGCCGGCGTGCGCGAGGGCTGGTGCCGCTCTTGCCTGGGGCCACCGGCCCTTTGCCGCACGGCCAATGCCGCTGCCTTGACGCGGTGGCGTCGCTGTCCCGTAATCGAACGCTTGCGGTGCCGCAGGGCGCTGGACCAGCCCAGGTGGGCGCCGACCGACCAGACCTGAGGAACGGAGGTTCGATCGCGACTGCTGGTTGGAGCGGTGTTCCCGACGCCCTCCAGGCTCGGGGCTGATGAGATGCTTCGCTGGAAGCGGTGCTGACTGCTCGTAGCGCGAGCAATCACCGCGATCAGCTCGATGGCTCGGTTGCAGCCGGAGGTGGTTCTTCGGCCGGCGGTGCCGGTGGCGCTTCCGGTTGTGGTTCCGGTTCTTCTGCTGGTTTCGCCCGTGGCGGGAATGCGTCTGGCCGGTGGCGCGAAGCTTCATCGTACAGAGCTTCGCGGCACTGGAGGGCGACACGAGTCCAGCGGGCAACGGCATCTTGGGGATAGTCGCCCGCTGGGTACACGAGCTTCAGCAACGCTCGAGCGAGGCGGCGCACGGCCTGCTCGTCGGTGAGGTCCAAGGAATCGGGCAAGAACTGGTCGAGATCCACTTTGCGTGGCTCTCGGCGCAAGCGAGCGAACATTTCCGCCAGGTAATCCAACGCAAGCGCGGGGCCGTCGTATGGCGCGACGGGTTGTCCGTCATTGGCGCTGACCGCGAGCCCGACCACGGAGCGGAAAAAGTCCGGGTGCGACTTGGCCCACTCTGGCAGGGGTAGCCGGGAGTTCCGGGTCTTGCTCCGCACTCGGCACACGAGGGCCACGGACGCATCCGCCGCGTTCCCTCGTTCCGCCGTGTTGCGAAGGTCTTCGAGGAGCGTGGTGTGGAAATGGCTCCGCGTCCAAACGAAATCGCTCAGGGGGTCGAGCACGATCACGGAATGTGTGTGGATCATCCCCGGGAGGTGGTCGAGATGGTTGCGGTGCAACCCGGCTTCCAGGGTTTCTGGGTGGCGAACTTGCAGAGCTTGCGGAAACAGGTTGGCAAGATCCAGGAGACCGCTTCCGCTTTGGTTCGTGCGGTAGAGCATGGGCAGCGCCCCGTCGACGAGGGGAGCGAGTTGCAACAAGTAGAAGTGCTTTGCTTCCTCCGAGAGCGAGGCGGGATCGATGTGGAGGCTTTTGAGCAGCAAGTCGACCCAACGGGTTTCGTTGAAATACATTCGGCCCCGGAGAAATGCGTCGAGACGCGCTCCGGGCACTTGGATGGGCACGAAGTCTTCCACCACGAGGTTTTTTCGGTCCTTGTGGTAAGCGATGCCCACGGTGCCCCAGGCTCCGTAAAAGAGCTGGGGGTAGCGGTCGGCAAGTTCGAACGGGACGGTCAGCTTCCCGTCGCCCAGGGCGGAGAGCTGGCCATCGAGGCGACCCGTCCGTGGGTTCACGGCGACGGTGAGTTCGCCAACCAGTACCAGTCGGCGCCCAGTTTGGGTCTGGTCCCAAACCCACTCTTCGGGCGCGGATTCGGTGCAGTGGCGCTGCACGAAGCTCTTCAGCCGCTCGAGTTTCCTTTTGTCCCCGCGTGGAGCGAACTTGGCAAGCAAGTACTCGGTGACAAACAACGGGAGGTGACGGAACTCTGGTTCCCGCGCGGTCGCTTTTTGCACGATGTTCTCGCGGAAATGGTGCAAGCCACGGTTATTCATCGAACGCTTGCTCCAACAGTGGGTTTGGCCGCAGAGAGTCGCGTTGGCGGATCGACGCTTCGCCTCCGACGGCGGTTCTCGGCATGAGCGGTTCGACACGAATACCCTCGATCCGTGGTTCTTCAGGTAACAGATCCTCCGGTAGGACGGGGCACACGAAGCGAAACACCAGTGCTTCGGTATCTTCCGTAAGCCAGTGCGGGAATTGGTACTGCACCCCGAGCCCCGGTGGCGGGCTCGCATGGCCGATCACGCACGTGAACGCCAACTGGTCAGGCCGATGCGCAATCATCGCGCGGGGAGCCGCAATTTCCAATGCGGCGCGCCAGGAGTCTGGGTCGACCAATTCGGACAAAGGCGCGGTTTTTACCTGCGCCGCGAGCCGCCCAGCTTCCTGGGCAATGCGCCTTTTCAGGCTCGGCAACTGGTCCTTGTTCAAGGCCCGCAGCGCACCGTCGCGGATGAGGTTTTCGGCGCCCTCGTGAAGTGCTCGTTGGAGGGTCGGTTCCGAAACGTGGAACTGCAAGGTCAAGCCCGGAGACTGACGACGAACCGCGGCTTCCCGCAGTTGCTTTGCCAGTCGCTCGGTGGTTTCGCAGCGCTCGATCGCCCGCACGAGCGCATCGCGATAGGCGCGGCGCAGGTGGAACTCGGCCCACCGCTCTAGCCAATACGTGCTCCGATCGGTGACCTTGCTGCCTGCATCGTACGCGCTCTGAACTTGCTTCCATGCACGTTCGCACAGTTGCTTGCGTCGCTCTGCGTCTTCGTCATTTTCCGCGACGGTCGGGGGGAGGAACAAGCGTCGCCACGCTCCACGGGCCCATTTCGCACCTCGATCAAGCCATCGCCGCAGTCTTCCTCGCACGCCGGCCGCCGCGGGTTGTTGCGCATCCTCGGGGGGTGCGAACGTTCGTTTCCATTCTTGGTCGATGCGGCGGAAGTGGCTCTGGGCTTCTTGGATCTTTTCTTCTGCCTCTTGTGCTTCAGGGTCGCGCTGGAGGAACGCTTCGATGTCGCAGGATTCTAGAGCCCGATCGACGTTCTCGATTTGCTCGCGGCCCCATCCGAGCAAGGTGCCGTCTTCGCGATTGGCTGCCTCCCGTAACGATTCCAGGTAGGTGCGAAGCCCTTGGACTTGGAAAGCTGCATCGAAAGGCGCTGTGGCCTCGTTCAACTGTGCTTGTGCGGTCTGCAGTTCTTGCTCGAGGCGTTTCCGTAAGGCGCGCACTGCGGGGACGCCCGATTGCAACGCGTGTTCGACGGCCTCGTTTCCGAGCAAGCGCTCTGTCTGGCTGACAGTTTGGGCGACGCTTCGCCGGTACTGTTCGCGAACACTCTCCCTGAACTCTTGCCACGGGTTCGCCACCTTCCAGTCGGGAAGTTCGTGGCAACTGCGTCGCTCCGGGCGCGGAGGAGGGTCCACTGCTTGAATGGATGCAGGGTGGACGGGGCACGCTGGCAAACTGGGGACTACGACAGGAGCGAGGGACTTCTTGATCAGCACCGATGCGAGCCGCGCGGCGACGGATTCCCGCGCGGGCCGAGCTACCGCCATCCGGCACAACCCGACTCCTGCCCAGTCCCGACCCAGCGTCGGGTGGACAGGCAGGTCGGTGCAGATCAGCGCTTCCACAAAATGTTGCACCAATGGGGCCAGTTCATTCGCATCGCGAAGGTGCAAGTCGGCACGATTGCGGAGCGAAATGGGCCAAACCCGCAAAGGCGGGTAGGCTGCTCGGTCGGGCCGGAGGCGCTCGATGTTCGCCTGGGCTCGCGCCGGTTCCCCTTGGCCAATGGGGAACACGCTTGGCAAAAGCAGGAGCACGTGGATCCGAACTTCGCGGCCGCTGAATAGCGGTCCGTCGCGTTGCGATTCCAAGTCTTCCAGCTCGGCTTCCAGTTCCGGAGCATGGCTTTGTGCTAGCCACACAACGTCGATCGTTGGGGCGACCTGAACACCTTCGCGCACAAGCTCCCCGATGCGTTGTTCCTGAAGGAGCGTGCGAATCGCGTGAGCCCAGCCGACCGACGGCGGTCCCTTGGCAAACTCGAGCACGCGAGAGGCCACGCGAAGCCGCTGGCTCCACCGTGGTAGAAGCCTGGCCACGAGGTCCTGCGGCCAGTTCCCCGTGGCCGTTACGACGACGGGATGCAGCAGCATGACGCCTCGATCAGCTTAAGGTCGCGAACTCGTCCTGGTCGTCACTGCGCTCCTTGCGCAGTTCTTCTTGGAGCTTCTTCAGTGCGTCGAGTTCGAGCTGGACGACCTTGGCGTCGCGTTGCCTCTCGGCAGCCTCTTGATCGCCGTTGGGATGTGCTTGACGTTTTATCTCCTCGAGCCAGCGGCCCCGTTTCTCGATTTCTTTCTCTACCGTCTCACGATACTCCGCGGGCTTTTCCTCCCGGCGAGGTCTTTCTTGTTCCTCTACATGATATTGCAGTTCGCGAAACAGGAAAAAGCTATTGGCAAAACGATCGAAGGCTTCGGCAAGTGTTCGCCCGAGGCGGTGCCACCGTTCTCCTCCGTTGATCGTTTCGGCAAGACACTGGTAAAAGCCCTGTTGTTTCCGGACCAGGAGAAGTACCCGAGCTCGGGTCCACACGCTCGCGGCTTCGTCCCGTGCCGGTCGGGGGCCGAGTTCCGGGAGCTTCGGTTCCAGCCGCCGGTCGACGTGGAAGCTCCGCTGGGTGCGCAAATCTTGATAGCGTTCTTCGTACATTTCGATGTTGCGCAACACGAATGCGGGGATGGAAGCTTCGATCTTGTAGAGGTACACGCGATCCGGCTGGTTTGTCGGCACGACGTGAAGAACGTTGCGCTGCTGGATGTTGCCTGCGAACACGCGCGAGAACTCGCCTCCTTGCTGCAAAGGTGAGCGGTCGTCTTTGCCCTTCTCCAATCCAAGGATGTGCACCTGTTCCCGGTGGGTCACTCGTGGGTTCGAAACCCAAGCGTCCTGATAGTCCCACGCGGGCGCTGCAAGCTGATCGAGTTCCCGCAGGGTACGTTCGACTGCACCGCGAACGGGGTCGTGATCGGGCTTTCCCGCCACGTCTGTGAGCCAGTCGCTGAGGGAGAGACCTCTGTATTGTTCGCAAACCTGTTCGACACGTCCTACAGGGTCGTCCAGAAGGGCCGCGAGTCCTGACTTGCGAATTTCCTCGAGATAGTTGTGCTCGTTTTCTTCCCTGGTCGAGGCGGTCGTCAAGTAAGGCGGTGGCAAAGTGAGGGTGAACGGCAGATCGTCTCCCGTAGTCGATGGTCCTTGCCCTTTGTCCGCCTCGTTCTGGTAACGGCTTACCCAGTGTTGCAGCTTGCGTACAACGTCCTGCAGTTTCTCGATCTTGCTCTTCACCAAGGTGTCGATCTCGTCCAACCAGCTTTTCCGTGCTTCAGCCCAAGCCAGCCGCCCGGCAGTACTGAGCATGGCCTCCAGCTCTTTTCGGTCGAATTTTGCTTCGTTGTCGGCGTTCTGGCGGACGCCGCCTATCAGGGTGCTCACAGCTCTGCGAATGCGGTCGCTTCGCTTGACGGGCAGCTCGCGTTTGAGTCGGTCCTCCTGTTTGTTCCGGTCGCTCTTTGCGCTCTCCAATTCTTGGGACAATTCGTCCACCTTGGACGAAACGGTTTGGCTCAGGGACTCTAGGCCGGCGAGTAGCTCATTCAGGCTATAGCTGCCGAAGGCTTTCTTTAGAGCGGCGTCGAGCTCGGCTGGAAAGTTGGCTTGCTGGCGGAGACGTTCGATGCCCTGAGCACGCAGATCCACTATCTGACCCGCTAACTTGTCCGAGGCCGTTCGGAACGACCGCTCGTCCTCGTCTCGGCTGCTCGAAAATCCTGGCCGTTCGCTCTGTCGAATTTCCGGCTTTTGCGCGCTTTCGAGAACCCCCAGCACTATTTTGAGCTCGTGTGGGTCCCACGGGTGATCCTTTGCAAGCAACGCGTCGACGAGCTTCCTTGCAATTTTCGCCTTTCCCTCTGTACTTAGGCGCTCTGGGCGGAACTGCAGTTCGGCTGCGCCGATGCTCGCGTAGTGCGCTTTGCGGCCATAGTAGGTGCCTTGTTGCTCGGCGAGCTGCATCACGATGTTGTCGAACAAGTCGGCTTGTTCTTTCCCCAGTGGGCCGCTCATGAAAAACACACTCAAGCCAAGCAACTCGGCCATGTCACTGATTTCGTTGAAGGTCTTGCCAGCACGGTTTTCGCGGTTGACCAGGAAGACCATGTCGAAGGGCTTCTTGCGCACTTCGATATCCCGTCCCCCGAAGGTGTAGTGATACGTCTCCTGCAAGCTCATGTGGTAGTCGAGTTCTTTGAGCGCCGCGTAGGCGTTGGCTTCCACGTTTTGGGTGCCGGGCCGATTGACGTAAATGTCGGGCAGTAGAAGGTAGGCAAAAAGCTGCTCTTCGTCTTTAAGCATGTCGCGCAAGATCATGGCCACGTCGAGAAAGATGCCCGAACCCGTACCGCCTGCCAGGGAGGCAACCACGCACACGGTCAGATGAGGCGAGAACGGCTCGTACACGTAGCGCCAGTCGTTCGAGACGCGCTCGGCCTTGTAATTGCGCGCATCGCTGACCAGTTCTCGCAAGCAATCGTACACTGAGCGCGCATTGGCAAACAGCGCGAGCCTCCCCAGGGCGCGAATTTGGCCCGCGCCAGAGATAATGTTCGCCTTGAGGTCCGCTTGCGGCGGGAACCACTCCCGGATTTCGTCGTTGACTTTGGGGAGCAAACTGGCGCCGCGGGCCTCGATGTAGAGGACCTCGTCGGGTGACAGCGCTACCGTTTTGGTTTCTCCGTCCGGATCAGTGACTTCGAGCCGGTCGGTGACCGCCGGTGTGGTGTCGATCAACAAGAACTTCACCAGCGGGGGCACCTCGCCAAACGTCTCGATGTATTTCCGTTTGGCGCGAAGAAGCGCTTCTTTCCCTGTACCGCCAAGGCCTATGAGAATGGTCCGTTTGAGAAACCGAGTCTCTCTAATACTCGTCATCGCTTGACCCCCTTTGGCGACCCTTGGCTTTTGTCGTTCCTACTTGCGATAGGGTAAGGGTCCCAAGATTGTTTCCGTTGCGGGACACGTTTAACGTTTCGCCCCATTCTACCGGCTCTCCCTGCTGTATCGTCCAGCTATTTGCGTCGAGCTGCAGATCTGGCGGCTTGTCCGTGATAACCGGCCGCCCTGCGGGATTCGGCTTTACAATGAGTCCCGTGATCTCCCGGACGCCGAGCGCGCTTCCTAGATCGACCGGGTGCACACCTCGCAGCGTTGCACGGAACGCCTTGCAGTCCTTGTTCTCGAACTGGCACTCCGCCCACGGGCGCCTTGCCAGCCACCACCGGCGGAGTAGGAGCAGCAGCAACAAGAGCAGCAAGAGCCACAGCCACCACCAGTCGAGGAGCCGTCTCCACCAGGGCACCACCGGCACCACGGGTGGAATTTCGATCGACGATGGCCCGCTGGCACCGGCAGGAAGCCCGACGCCGAGAGCGAAACTGGCCGGTTTGCTGGAGAACAAGGACTCGTTGGTCACTTCGACGCGGACCTCGCTTCCGGGCAGCACTTGCACGGGGCCCGTGGCGCCGTTGAGCTTTAGGCCGAGTCCCTCCGGAACGGTTGCTGGAGGAAAAATCTCGACCGGACGGGTCGCCCACTGGTCGCCTTCCACACGGAAGTGCAACTGGGCAGTTTCCCCCTGGCGCAACGTCAGCGACTGAACATTGTGCAGCGCCAGGATGCGATAAGACCCGCCGGGCTGGTAGCGGAAGCGGGTTTGCACCGGCACCGGTCGCAGCGCAGCCGTGCTTTCCGTGGATTCCAGGCACAGTACCGCCTGGTATTCTCCGGGCGGCAACTGTTGCGGATTCAGCAGCGAGAGCTGCAAGGTTTTCTTCCCGCCGCCAAGCAGCGTTTTGGGCTCCACTTGCAAACTGCTGCCGTGCGCTTCGAGTTCGGGTGCTACGACGCGAGCGCGGACCGGTGGTGGCGCGTCGCTGTCGAACTGGAGGTCTAGCTCGCGTTGCACCTGCGGGTTGTCGAACAAGTTGCCGAGGTCGAGCGCGGTAGGCACCACATGCATGGAGATCAGCCGCGGCACTTGGTTGGGGGGCACCGCCATCAAGAACCACCCTGGTTTGTCCTTCACCGCCTGTTCGACCTCTGGCGGGATGTCGAGACCGAGAAAGAAGTAATAAAACCAGTCGTACGGGCCGCGGCGGATGTTGTAGTTGCGGGTGACGTCTTCCATGGTCAGCGGCCCCGGATCGTTGTCGTTGCCGTCGGTAAACAGGAACACCACCGTGGCCACCGACGGATCGTGCGGGAGCCGACGGAACAGTTCGAGAAGGCTCGCATACAGATACGTGTTGCGGCCGCGCGCTTCGAGCGCTGCCAAGTACGCGTCGAGTTTGGGCCTTTCGTCCGGCACTACGAAGGTTGCTGCAGGACCCGGCCCTTGATCGAACGGCTGGAAGGTAACCCGAGATCCGGATGGTACGCGGTCGACGAATCTTCGGATCTCGTCTTTCACCCGGGGAAAAATCACCCGCCCTTTGCCATCGCCGTGCCCCATCATCGAGGCTGACGTGTCCACGACAAACACGTAGTGGTACTGCTTCGGCGGCGGCGCTGCGGGTGCGGTTGCTCCCACGGCCGCAGAATCCGGGTCGCAAATCCCGGCATGGCTCGAGCGTACGGGAATGGCCGCACACAACAAGCCGAGCGCAAATGCCCAAACACCAACGGCTCGGGGAAACGGGCGCCGCGAGCGAAGGCGCGCCGCACCCCGCCGTTCGACCGAAGGCAACGACATCGAAGTCCCCCCCTTTCTCTTATGCCCTATGCCGAACCAGCCTCCCGTTCCCGCCTCGTGCCACCTCTCCGTTCGGTCCGAAGTTCACTGCCGACCGCATCCACAACTCGTTTGCGGCGCAACTGACTTCAGGATGACGCGCTCCCGCAACCGCCAGGCGCCTCGAGCAAGCTGCGCGCACATCGGTCCAACCGACAGCGCGCAATATCAAGACCGCGACTTTGAATCGTTGCATCGTTTTTTCCCCTTGCCCTGACGAACCCAAATGACACGCGGAGCTTTGCTTGGCAAGCGCCTTGTTCGCGCGGGCAACATTGGCGCCAACGATTGGCGCGAGCAGCCGCTCGCGCGTACATCCGGCCCCAACGCCGGGATGATCACGAGTGCGCCCGGATGATTGACCCGGCAGCGCGTTTCTTCGCTTCATGGAGAGCCGAGCCCCCGGACAATCACTGGTGCGCCCCCATCATCGGGCCACGACGAACCCCACGACACAGCATCCCTGCCCCTGTCGGCCAATCGCGGCGCGGATAGTCCAACTGCCCATGTGTGTTCCGTGTCCGCCTCGCGCAAAGCGATGCCGCCCCGCCGCTCGCCAAGCGCCGGCCTCTGCCGGCGTTTTCATGCTTGCGCGCAAATCAGCCCCTTTGCTGCGTCGGAAGCTGCCGGGCGCCGTGTCGGCGAGAAAGGCTCGCCGGCCTGTCAGGCGTTCTGGTTGACAGGGCTAAGGGGCGCTCGCGCGGTTCGCTGCCGGTACACGTCGGCAACCTCCTGCGCACAGGCGTTGGGCTTCTTGAGGATGCTGCGTCCCCAGTACGTCAGCACCAGCCATCCGTTGCGCTGAAGCCAGTTCCGTTTTTGGGCATCCAGCTCCAGTGTCTCCGGGTTGCCATGGTAGGCAAAGCCGTCGCAAAAAATCGCGATACGCTGATCCGGGTATGCAAAGTCCGGAACGGTGACGATGCGATCGCCGTCTTTTACGGCATACTGCGGAACGGGAGGAGGCAGGCCAGGCACGGCGCGCAATGCGTCGAGCAGCACCGCCTCGATGTGCGATTGTGGCCCTTCGCGGGGCATGCCAGGTGGGGCCGGGCGCAACTCCGCGACGCGAGCCGCCAGCGCATTCGTGAGCGCGGCGAGTCCTGCTCCAGCAGTCGCGCGAGCGCCGCTCACAGGGTCCAGGGCGGCAATGGCTGCCAAGAGATCCCGCACGCAATCCTTGTCGAAGAACGCATGCCAACGCTGGTTGCGGTAGTGTTTGAGGCACAAATAACATGCGCGGATGCAGCCATGCCCGTACAGCCGCTCCTGAGCGGCTAGGGCCACTTCCGGAAGTCGTTGCGCCAGCTCTTCTACGTAACCAGCTCCACCCGGCACCGTTTCGTAAAAAACAATTTCCTCGGCTGCGGTCCCGGGTCTCGGGAGGCGAGGAAACGCGGCCAGTTCGAAGGGCTCCAACTCGAGCAAATCGCTGGCTCCGGCGACAAGCGCTTCCGCGAGCGTCACCGCCGTTGGCGAAAGTCGGCTTCGGCCGATCCCGCGGAGATCTTCGCGCGTCGGAAAGCTCAGCACGGCGCAGTCGCTGGCAAACTCGTAACCGAGGACCAGCAGTTCCGGTGTGCCCCGGCACAGCTTGCTGTGATGTTCTTCCCATTGCTTCAAGCCGCGCCTTTGTGCGCGATCTTGAACATCGGGATCGTAGGGGCAGTGCCGGCCACAATCGGGGCAAAGCCGAAACCGTCTTGGCTCCCCGGTCTTGGAATCTGCCGGTCCCCAGTTCGTGACCACCAACGATGCCAAGCGGTGGTGCTCCACCGGAAAAAAGGGGTAGCCATAAAGCGTGACCTCCACGCTAGCGCTCGGGAGCAGACTCTCCCGGCGCACGAAGTACACTCGCTGGCGCGATTCCTCGTCAGAGCCGATTCGCAACGATTCCTCTGCCTCGAAGGCATCCACGAACACGCACTCCAACGCCTGCAAAGCGGTGCTTTGACAGCGGTCGCAACGGTTGCGCGGTTTGTCGCTCAGCTCTTCGCAGTGGGCGCACAGCCAAAACTGGCGCAGCCGGCCAGAAGTTTCCGCGTCCGACCGTGTCGGCTGGCTTGCGGCGCTTCCGGGGCCGCCGGCAAACAGCACCCGAATGGAGCGAAGCTTGTGACCGTTCGCGTACACGAAGTTGCCCGGGGCAAATTCCTCGATGGCGATTGCCGAGGGGCGAAAGAGCGTGGGCGTATCGGTAACCCCAGGGTCGAGGCTGAAAGTGTCCAAAGGAAATTGGTAGGCCGGCAAGAATCCCTGCGTGGCAAGGTAGTTCAGTACGTACGCGCGTTCGGGATCCTGCGTGAGTTCGCGGTAGGCGCGCTGTCGGGCAGCGGCTTTCTTCATGTCGTGTGCTGGCGAGCCAACGGTCGAGTATTGCCGGTACTCTTCTTGGATCTGGCGAATCCGTTGCCACCAGCGGTCGAGAATCTGCCGCAGACCGTCTTCGAACGTTGCCACGATGGCTTGTGTTTCTTCACGTCCAAAGCGGGTCACTCTGCGCGCGAGGTGGTCTCCCGCAAACAGGTCCGCGAGACGTTCCGTCAAGGAGGGTGCGTTTTGGCGCACCATCTCGAATAGTTCTTCCAAGCGTTCGAGCCGGCAAGCTTTGGGTTCCCGCAAATCGTCCAAGAAGTCGCCCATGAGCCGCGGTAGCTGCACGGGCAACAACGAGAGAAGGTAGGAGCGCAAGTGGCGATGGACAATTTTCGGATTGTCCAAACGCAGCCGTGGCGGCGCAAAACTGCCGGCCAGCAGCCATTCCGGATGCTCGAACGCGTGCCGGTCGTGCGCTCCCCCAGCACAAAAGGTGGACACAAAACCAATGCGCAGTCGGCGCCCGGCACGCCCCACTCGCTGTACATAATTGGCTGGGGTGGGTGGTGCGTTGCGCAACACCACGGTGAGCAACGGACCGATATCCACTCCAAGCTCGAGCGTCGGGGTACAGGCCAAGGCATCGAGGCGCCCTTCCTTGAAGTCCGTTTCTCGCTGCGCTCGCACCTCACCGCTAATGGCTGCGCTGTGCTCCGCAATCGCGAGTCGCCGCGGCGGGCGATCGCGATAGAGCCGGACATAGTAGTTGTCTTCGTCCACCACTGTCGGAACCAGATGCCCGCGAGAGCACTTGGGTAGCGGGCACGTGGGCAGTTCGTAAGCGCACCAGTTCTGACAAGCCACGCACCGGTACCCGGCTTCCGGCGGGACCAAGCGAATCGTGTTCGGGTTGATTTGCAAGATCTCGAACCCGGCCGAGCGCCATTCCGGTGGCAACGGAAAGTGCGGAACGGGTTGTAACACCTCCAAGCGGCGGAGAACCTTCACCAGCGATCGGATAAAACGTTCGGCTGCTTCGCGGTCGCCCCCTAACACTCTGGCAACCAGTTTTTGTACGGCGGTGAGCGAAGTGGCTTGCGGGTTTTCCTGATAAAAGCCCAAGATGGAACTCGCGCGCGACTGGCGTACGTGTGCAGGCCGATCCAATGCGAACCCTTTTGGGTGCCGGTCGCGGTCGGGGAAGCGCACCGCGTAAGGCTCCATCTCCAGTTCGCGATAACGGCGCTTGCGGTTCGGATCCAAGTACTCCTGGAAAAAATCGAACGCGACCGCTCGATTCTTCCGCATGATGTCCAGGACCGCACGTGCGGTCAGCACTCCGGTGTCGACATCGAGACCCACAGCGCGTACGGCCCCCAGGAATTCTGCTTCGTTCCGCAAGTCGTCTAAAAACTCGTACTCCACCGCGGCGAGCCCCAGATTTTCCAGCGATGCACGCTGGCGCGCGTAGCGTGTGAACTCGTTGGCCGACTCGTACGTGAGCGCGTCGATCCAACGGTTGCGCTGGGGACGCGTTTGCTTCCCCAGGATGATGCCCAGGCGCTGGTACGCATCGAACAAACGTTGCGGGAGTTCCACTAAGTATACGCCCTGGCTGCCGGCGGTTTGAATCTCGTGGGTGACCGCATGCCGCAATGCCAACCGGCGGTACTTGTCGGCAGTGTAGCCAGCTTGGTGGGCCACATCTTGGCGGTTGTCAGCAAAGAGGAGGAGTTTGCGGTCTGGACCATCGAGCCGATCGAGATGGTGCCTTGCCAAGATGGACACCGTCGACGCCGTGCCGGTGCGCAGCGGGGTGACGATATCTCCGTTCGTGTAGCTGTCGCCGCATGCTGGGCATACATGAAGGATGCCCGCCTTTGGCTCGCCCGGTTTCCGCCAGCGCACCGCGAGATACGGCACACCCGTGCGGTTGCAGGAAGGGCACTGGCTTCTTGGCTTCATCACGCGGCCGCAACCGACACACACGGCTACGCGCTCGAGCTTTTCTTCGGCGTCTTCCGCGCGCCTCCTCGAGGCGGTTGTGTCGACCCCCTCCGCGTTCGTGTCTTCGTCTTCTTCGGGCGACGGTAGTTCGTGGATGCGCGGCGTGAGAAAGCCCGTGCGGGCATCGCTGTAAAAGTCTCCGGTACCGACGGTTTCCCCGTTGTCGCCCTCGAAGCGCACTTTCACGAAGTCCTGACCGCACGTGCGGCACAGTGCTGCAGGCCGCGCAGCCGACCCGCATTGCGGACATTCAGCTCCACCCTGAGGGATGAGCTTGCGGCAGTTGGGGTCGAGGCAAAGCCACACGTCGTACACTCCGTGAAAAAAGGTGTGCAACTTCGGCCGGAGCCGCGGCGGGTGCAGGTCGTCCCCCACGCTGCCGACCAGCAGGTAGGCTTCTACCTCCCGCCGCAGCTCTTCTTCGGTGCGCGTGGCACGCCCGGCGACCCGTTCGCGCAAGGCGGTCGCCGCATCGTGCAACGATGCCGGCTGCGAAAACACCTCTTCGAGCAGGGCGACGACCGCGTTGTTCTCCAGCAAAGATTCCACGCGCTTGGCGAGCGGACCCGTGGGCTCTGCCTGCCAGCCGGTGAGCCGCTCGGCCAAGCGCACTACCGCAGCGTCGTTCTCGGGTTCAAAGTCGAGAAGATCCTCGTCCGACAATGCAGGTGGATCCGGAGTGCGCAGCTCTCCACGCGGCGGAGGCGCGACAAAGCGCTCGGCAATCACGTCCGCGGGCAAAACCGTTTGTCCGAAGAGTGCGGTGGCAAAGGCAGCCAACGCCTCCACCCCTCCGGCTCCGGAGGCCACCGTGGCGGAGGTGCCAATCGCGACGAGCCCGTCGCTGCCACAGCCTGCGTGCGCGCGAAGACGCCGAATCAGGCAAGCAATCTCCGTAGCGAGCGCACCCCGATAGGAGTGGAGTTCGTCCAACACCAGGAAACGAAGCGCGGGAGTGAAGAGTATGCGGTCCTCCGGTCGCACCAGCAAAAAGTCGAGCTGCTTGTAGTTGGTGAGCAGGATGTCCGGAGGATCGGAACGAATCGCGGCGCGTGTCACGCGTTCCGTTTCCGCCGGCTCTTCTTGCAGCTTCTGCACCGCTGCGTCGCTGTCTCCAGTGTACAAGCCGTAAGAAATCGGTAGGCCTGTACCGCGAAGCAAGCGGCGTAACCGTTCGAGCTGGTCGTTGGCGAGCGCGTTCATCGGGTAGAGCAGCACGGCCTGCACGCCCGCAACTCCTTGCTCTTTGCGGCGCAAAATCCCATCGAGCACCGGCAATAAAAACGCCTCGGTTTTGCCCGAGCCCGTGCCGGTGGTCACCACAAAGGGGCGTCCGGCGCGGCCAACCTCGAAGGCCGTTTCTTGGTGGCGATACAGCCGCTGATCGCCGAAGGGCCACCGAGCGCGCAGCAAGTCCGGATGCGCGCGCCCTGCAGCGACAAGGTCCCGCAGCGAGGCCCCCAGTTCGTAGTCCTGCGCCAACGTGACGTAAGGACCGCGGACGACTACGTCGGCCGCAGCCAAATGCGCCTCGAACTGCGAGCGCAAGCGATCGTCGAGGAAGCGGTAACTCGTGCGCAAAAAGCGCCGGTATTGCTCGATCAGGTGCCGAACCGCGCCAACCGCCGAGGCAGTCATCGCTGAAAAATCGCCCTTTCTCCGCTTGGGTTAACGCTGCAGGTATGAACTTGACACCGCGCGTTCGATTTTCTAACATCCGGCCCCATACGGGAAGCCACCACACGGGGCACATCACAAGCCCATGGAACCAGAGGAAGGCAACGTGGCGCAGAAAATCTTCGAGCTGAACCTGGAGCGAATCGAACAGCTCCTGAAGGACAAGCCGGTGCGGTCTCGAACCGCGGGCGGACGGAACCATGATAGTGGGATCGCGAAACACGGTCGGGTGCGGGGCGAGTGCCGAGGCGCCCCTTGAGAGGTACGGACCTGTCTTCGAAGCCAAGGTGCAGGTCGAGCAGGCGTGCGACTTCGGGACCGACCGTGAGGAAGCGACCGCGCATCATTGTGAGAGGGACACTTTCTATAACGAGCGATAGAAGTAGCCAACCCTGAGGATGAACCCCAAGGAGACGTGCCATGCCGATTGATCAGCAGGAACTTGCCCGGCGGCTCCGGGCCGCTCGCGAGGCAAGCCGCCTCACGCAGGACGAAGTAGCGGCGTATCTCGGGGTGTCGCGGTCCACGATTGCACAAATCGAGCTGGGCAATCGCGCGGTGACGAGCCTTGAGCTAGACAAGCTTGCCTACCTTTACGGGCGCGATATCCGTGCGTTTCTGGCCGACGAGTTTCGGCCAGACGACGTTTTGGTCGCCCTCTTTCGCCGCCAGCCGGACATGGCGGGCAACACCCAGGTGCTTACCGCGGTACGGCACAGTCTCGCTGCCGGCCGCGAAATCACGAGCCTCGAGCGATTGCTCGGAGTGGATGTGGCTTTGACCGCGCTGCCGGCGTACCCCCTCCGGGTCCCCCGGACCAAGTGGGAGGCCATCCAGCAGGCCGAGCGGGTTGCGGCCGAGGAGCGCCGCCGCTTGGGGTTGGGCGACGCCCCACTGCCTAGTGTTGCCGAACTGCTCGAGGGGCAAGGGGTGCGGACGGCAAAGGCCGCCTTACCCGACGACGTCTCAGGGCTGACGGTCGCCGACTCTGACGTGGGGGTCTTGGTGGTGGTGAATGAGGCGCACGCGCCGTCGCGGCAGCGGTTTTCCTTGGCCCACGAGTACTGTCACGTGCTGCTCGATCGCGACGAGAAAGGTACGATCAGCCGCACGAGCCAGCGCGACACCCTGCCCGAGGTCCGCGCCAACGCCTTCGCAGCGGCGTTCCTCATGCCACCGATGGGCGTCATTGGTTTCCTTCAGGGGCTCGCCAAGGGCAAGCCGAGCCGGCTCAAGGCCGAGGTGTTCGACGAGGAAGAAGTGCTGGTGGCTCAGGCACGTCCGGCCCCCGGTACCCAAGACATCCAGCTCTACGATGTGGTGCTGCTAGCGCATCACTTTGGCGTGAGCCGCATCTCGGCGCTCTTTCGGCTCAAGAGCCTCAAGCTCCTCGACGAGCCGGAGTTCGCGGACCTGCAGAGCCAAGAGCAAGCTGGGCGCGGTCGGCAGATCGCCCAGATGCTCGGCCTCGCGGAGCCGCAGGAGGACGGCGACGGCATCCGGGCGCGCATCGTGGCTCTCGCGTTGGAGGCCTATCGGCGAGAGGAGATCACGAGGCGAAAGCTCGAGGAGCTGGCGGCACTGGCCGGTCTAGACGCAGCCGCCGTGGAAGCGCTGTTGAGAGAAGCGGCGCTCGATGGAGCGGCGCCTGCAGAGGTGCTGGTGCCGCGGGAGTGACGCGTGTCCGGTGCAGTGGGTCGGACGGTCGTGCTCGATGCGAGCGTCGTGATCAACCTGATTTATGCCAGCCGGCTCGACCTGCTGGGGAAGATCGAGGGATACAACTTCGTGTTGCCGGAACAGGTGATCGCGTTGGAAGTTACGTATCCGGAACATGCCCGGGCACTTGGTGAGGCGCTCGAAGCCGGCTGGGTGCTACGAGTCGAGAGCACGGATAGCGTGGAGATCGCTCTGTACGCCGAATTATCCGCCATCATGGGCAAGGGCGAGGCGGCGTGTCTCGCCATGGCAGCTCAGCGCGGCTGGATGGTCGCGTGCGACGAGCGCGGTCGGTTCCGGCGCGAGGCGGAGGCACGCATCGGAAGGGACAGGATCGTCAACACACCGGGCATCATTGTCCTGGCCCTTCGTCGGGGACTCATCTCCGTGGAGGAAGCCGATCGCATCAAGGAAGTGTTGGCGCAGCATCGATACGTGATGCCGTTCGGTTCGTTCCGGGAGCTGCTGGAATGACTGCAAGAGACATTGGAGGATCGACATGAAGAGTCTGACCTTGGTGCCACCGACCTCGAACGGTGGGCCGACAGACCCGACGCGCAACACTTGTTTCCACAAGCCGTACGCCGCTTGGTCCTTGCCACTCCGAGATCGCCAGAGCGTTTGATGAACGGCACAGCCTCGCCGTAACGTCCCTCGGCTTCGTGAGCCGCGCCAGGCCACTTTGGATTGGGGCACGTCGGAACGGTCGGAGCCCAGCGTTTTCTCCGCAATTGCGAGACCCTGTTGGTGGATCCTGTCGCGGTCTCGGCGCATCGGCATTGGGCGCGGCGAAGTGCCGCGATGCTATTTAAAAGCCTAGCGACACGTGGACGCGCGGGACCAAGTGTTTCTTTTGAAGGATCGCTGCGGCCCGTTGGTAAAGCGCCTAAGCCTCAGCATAGCGCTGGTGGCGCACAACAGAGTTACGCGATGTCGTTCAAGGCCATTTCAGGGCACGGTACCGCCGTGCCGCCGCACCAGCGAAAACCGCGTGGTTCAGACAATCGCGCACGCTACCGGCCGGCCATGTAGGGGCGACCCGGTGGGTC
>CAZHQG010000044.1:0-17926 GCA_964534275.1 uncultured Binatia bacterium (SeqCode)
GACAGGATCGACCCTCACCCGGCGCTGCGCGCCGGCCTCTCCCTGCCAGGGAGAGCCGTCTTTTCTCTGCCGTGCAACTGCATGTGCAAACCGTCACTCCGTCGCACCAAGCCACGTCGACTCCTCTCCCTCGCCCTGGCTAGGGCGAGGGAGAGGATGAAAGGTGAGGGAGTGGGTCGAACGTCGATGCACGACGACAGGATCGACCCTCACCCGGCGCTGCGCGCCGGCCTCTCCCTGCCAGGGAGAGGCGTTTCTTTGTTGCTTCGTTGGGAACAGGCGGCAGCGTTCGCTTCCGGTGTGGTGGAATCCAGCTTTCTGCGCCACCAAGAAGGCCTGCTAAGCCGTTGGCGCGTGTTCGCCGCCGCTACCTCCCGTGCACGATAGCCTGTACGGGTTCGCGTTGCCTTGCCCGCGCTTGGTTTCTTCTTGCGGCTGTGGCACACGGCTCCCAGGAGGAATTGCCGTGCCAGCGTTGCGGTCGTTCGAAGGATTGCGCGCCGTCGTCACCGGCGCTTCGAGTGGAATTGGAGAGGCTCTAGCTCTACGGCTGGCAAAAGAAGGCGCGGATGTCGCGCTCGTGGCGCGGCGAAAAGCCGAACTCGATCGGGTGGCTGGGGCCATCCGCGACCTTGGTCGGAGAGCCTTGGTCGTACCGTGCGATGTCGCCCGACGCGACGAAGTATTTGCGAGCGCGGAGCGCATCTTGGCAGAGTTCGGCTCCGTGGAGCTACTCGTGAACAACGCCGGGTACGGCGGCCATCGCCCGTTCCTGGAGTGGGACATCGACGACATCGAACGCATCATGCAGGTGAACTACTTCGGTGCGGTTTACTGGACCAAAGCTCTGCTGCCCAAAATGGTGGAACAACGCCGCGGGTGGATCGTGATGATGGCCTCGGTTGCCGGGAAGCTCGGCGTGCCCGACGAGAGTGCTTATGCAGCTACCAAGTTTGCGATGGTCGGCCTCGCGGAAGCCCTGTCGTACGAAGTGGAAGACTTCGGCGTGCACGTGCTCACCGTCTGCCCCGGAGCAATCGACACGCCGTTTTTCGACGAACAAGCACGCCGCCGCATGCCCGAGGTGGCCAAACGGATGATGATCGAGCCGGCGCGTGTGGTGGAAGCAACCATTCGCGCACTGCGCGCGGGCAAGTACGAGGTCACGGTGCCTCCTTTCATCCGCGCCGGCTACATCGTGCGCGCGCTCGCACCGGGGATCATGAGGCGAAACACCAAACGTGTCGCCGCGCCGCCACTAGCGTAGAGGCGTTGCATCCTGTGGCTGCCGTTTTTATATCCCCGCCACTTTGCAACGCATGTCTCGAGCAACCGCGACCGCACTGGCAGTTGTCCGCGTACCGAAAGGTGCCCCGCGTCCTTCGGACGCAGAGTTTCGTCGAGCCCTCGAGGAAGATTTGGCTCGGCTCGGCTTGGAACCCCGACACGAAATCCCGGACTTTTGCGTCGCTGGCCCTTTTCCGGTCAGTCTCGACGGCCAGGAATTCGACGAGTACGTCGTTTGGGAGCGCTAGCTCCGCCGGGCTGACAGAAGAAGAACACCCTGCCAAGGCCGACGCCTGGATCGGCGGCGCGGGTGTTTGATGGCACTTTCAGGATGCGGACGCCTACGCGCCGCTCCGGCGCGAAAAAGAAGATCAGCAAATCCCGGCGGGCGCCCCGGCAGCGCCCGCCCGACCTCCGTGCTCAAGTTCCGTGGGCTTTGCGGGCCGCGCTCTTTACCCTCGAGTGGCTCGCGGCTGCCCTTGCCGCTTGCGGATACGCACTCGCAGTGTTCGGTCGCACCTTTGTCGCCGCCTCTTGGATCGCGCCCTTTTGGCTCCGCGTGACCACCGCCAGTGCAGTGAGTTTCGCGGTAGCCACGGGGTTGCTTGCTGGGTGGTCGCTCGTGCGCACCCGCCTGGTTTCCTTGCACACAATGTTGCCCGCCGGCTTGGTCTTGCTCTGGCTCGCCAGTGCGTGGTGGATCGTGCAACGAACTTGGGCGCCCGACGTCTACGCCGATCTGCAGTCGGTCTTGGCATCCCGCGCGGAGAGCGAGCGGCAACGTCTTGCCCACCAAGTGTACGCTGCATATCGCCGTACGAATTTGCAGGAATACGCAACGATCTTTCGCCGTGCGGAGCCGTTCGTGCCGGTGATCGAGGAGGCTGCGGAACGATTTGGTTTGCCGCACGAAGTGCTTGTCGGGTTGGCGGCCACCGAGTCGTCCTTCTTGCCGCGGCGTAGTCGCGACGGCGGACAAGGGCTGTTCCAAATCACCCTCGTCCCGGAGGCAGCACGCCGCGCCGCGGAAGTGATTCTTGGCCAGCCGCGGCTCGACCTCGACAACCCCCGTCATAACGTATTCGTGGCGGCAGCCACGTTGCACTACTACTGGCAGCAGCAAAAAGGCGATCTGTTCCTTGCTCTCCTGGCGTACAACATGGGCCCCCAAAACGGCGGCCTCCAGTACGTCATGGAGCGCTATGGGGCCAAGGACTTCCTCACCATCCAGCCTTATTTGCAGAGCCTGCCAGCGGACTACCCGATCCGCGTCCTAGCGGCGGCGCTGGCGTACCGTGTTTATCGCCAAGAAGGCCGCCTACTGGCGTACGAACAGGGAGAGAACGCGCGGCGCGTGCAGAGCCTCGGGATTCCTGGGCTCGACTAGTGAAGGTTCGTTGGCGACGGCTCTGCGGCCCCTCCCTCGGGACTGCCGTTGCCCTCGCCATTCGCGCCGTTTGCGTGGTCGCTTTCTCGTTCTACGAGCCGAGCCACGGCCACAACCCGCTCTTCCCGGTCGAGCTCGATCAACCGCACTCCCTGAGTGTTGCGGCCGATCACCGAAACGTCCCGCACGGGAAAACGAATCACGCGCCCCGTGTTCGTCACGAGCATCGCCTCGTCTTCTTCCTGGACCATCTGCACGCCCACGACTTTGCCCGTGCGTTCGGTCACGCGCATGGTAATGATCCCTCGGCCGCCACGCGCTTGCACTCGGTACTCTTCCATGGGCGTACGCTTGCCGTACCCCTTCTCGGCCACCGCCAGCAACGTGGCCGCAGGGTCGACCACGTCGAGGCCCACCACGGCATCCCCGTTGTCCAACAAAATCCCGCGCACTCCGGCGGCAGTCCGGCCCATGGGCCGGACATCCTCTTCACGGAAGCGAATTGCCTGGCCCGCTTCGGTCGACAAGATGATTTCCCTCTGGCCGTCCGTGAGGCGCACGCCAATCACCTCGTCCCCCTCTTCCAGGGAAATTGCCGCGATGCCCGCACGGCGGGGATTTGCAAACGCAGCCAGCGGCGTTTTCTTCACCGTTCCCTTGCGGGTGGCGAAAAACACGTACGCGTCTTGCTGGAAGTCCCGCACGGGCAGCACGGCGGAAATTTTTTCCTCTGCGCCAAGCTGCAACAAGTTCACGATTGCTTTCCCTCGCCCGCTGCGCGCCGCCTGAGGGATTTCGTGGACCTTCAGCCAAAACACCTTGCCGGATGTCGTGAACACCAGGAGATACGCATGTGTGGAGGCCACGAAGAGGTGCTCCACGAAGTCCTCTTCCCGAGTGGTCGCCCCAATGAGGCCTCGGCCCCCCCGTCGTTGCGAGCGGTACTCGTGCAAGGCACTCCGTTTTACGTACCCCGCATGAGAAATGGTCACCACCACTTCCTCGTCGGGGATGAGGTCCTCGGCGGAAATCTCGGCAGCGTCGTCGATGATTTCCGTGCGCCGTTCGTCGCGATACTGCTGTTGAATTTGCCGGAGTTCTTCGACGATCAAGGCAGACACCTCGCGCTCGTCCGCCAAGATCTTCCGGTACCGCGCGATGCGCTCGATCACTTCTTCTCGCTCTTGGAGCAACTTTTCGCGTTCCAAATTGGTGAGCCGCTGCAAGCGCATGTCGAGGATGGCCTGCGCTTGGCGCTCGCTCAGGCCCAAGCGGTCCATGAGCGCCGTACGCGCTGTGGCCGGGTCTGCGGCTGCACGAATGAGTTGGATGACCTCGTCCAGGTGGTCCAACGCAGCTTTGAGGCCGTCCAGAATATGCAAGCGCTCTTCTGCCTGGCGGAGTTCGTACGCGGTGCGGCGCCGAACGACTTGTCGGCGGTGGTCGAGAAACACCTGCAGCGCTTCCCGCAAATCGAGCAAGCGAGGTCGGCGGTCCACGATTGCCAGCATGGTCACGTTGAAGGCAGTTTGCAGGTCCGAGAGTTTGTACAGCTGGTTCAACACCACCTCGGCGATGGCATCCCGCTTGACGTCCACAACGATCCGCAGCCCCTCGCGGTCCGATTCGTCGCGGAGGTCGGAAATGCCCGTGATGCGCTTCTCGTTCACCAGCTCCGCGATGCGCTCGATCAAGCGCGCTTTGTTGACCTGGTAGGGGATTTCCGTGATGACGATGCTTTGCCGCCCACTTTTCGGGTCGGTTTCGATGGCGGCCCGTCCACGGACGACGATGCTGCCCCGCCCCGTCGTGTACGCGTCGCGAATTCCCGCACGGCCGAGGATCAAGCCACCTGTGGGGAAATCCGGACCGTTCACGTAAGCCATCAAGTCCTGGTTGGTCAGCCGTGGCTGCTCCACCAACGCCACGAGCGCATCGATGACCTCGGACAAGTTGTGTGGAGGAATGCTCGTCGCCATTCCAACGGCAATTCCCGCCGCCCCGTTGATCAGGAGATTCGGGATGCGCGCCGGCAGCACCACAGGCTCTTGAAGGGTCTCGTCGTAGTTCGGGACGAAGTCCACCGTTTCCTTGTCGATATCCGCCAAGAGTTCGCTGGCGATCCGCGCCATGCGGATTTCGGTGTACCTCATGGCGGCCGGCGGATCGCCGTCGATCGAGCCGAAGTTCCCCTGCCCGTCGATGAGCGGGTAGCGCATGGAAAAATCTTGCGCCATGCGCGCGACAGCCTCGTAAACAGGCGCGTCTCCGTGCGGGTGGTACTTACCGATGACGTCGCCGACCACGCGCGCGGACTTCTTGTAGGGCTTGTTCCACTCGTTGCCGAGATCGTACATCGCGTAGAGGATCCGACGCTGTACGGGCTTCAAACCATCCCGCGCATCGGGAACGGCCCGACTGATGATGACGGACAACGCGTAGTCCATGAAGGACTGTCGCATCTCGTCTTCGATATTGACCGCTATTCTTTGCCCTTTGGTGGCTTGATCCATGTGCGTGGCCTGTGTTGGGTGAGCGATCGCTCCGTCAGATATCCAGATTGCGCACGTTCAGTGCGTTTTCTTCGATGAAGCGCCGCCGCGGTTCGACTTCCTCGCCCATCAGCGTCGAGAAAATTTCGTCCGCTTCGTACGCGTCCTCGATTTTCACTTGCAGGAGGGTACGGGTCTCGGGATTCATGGTCGTTTGCCACAGTTGCTCCGGGTTCATTTCCCCAAGGCCCTTGTAACGCTGAATGTCCACTCCGTGCCGCGCCTCGTCGAGAACGTGTTGCGCAAGGGCGCGCAACGACGGTACTTCCACTGCTCGGCCGTCGTCGCGCAGCACATACGGTGGGTCGCCAAGGGGTGCGAGTTCGCGATAGATGCGGGTCATTTCTTCGAACTCCGGCGAGCTGGCAAACGGTAGGTCCAGCAAGAAGTCCCACGTACCCTCGGCACGCCGGAGCCGGACACGTAACCGGTAGCAAGAGTGTTCTTCGTCGGCTTCGATGCTGACAGACTGTTCCGCACCGTCCCCGGTAGCGGTTTGTTCAAGCTGTTTTTGCAAGGCTGCCGCTAGTCCTTCCATGGCCTCGCGGTCGCCGAGCGCCTGCGCGTGGAAGCGCCCGTCGCGCAGCAAGTATTCCAGCACCTCCCGTTTGCGGTGGTGGCGTTCAGCCACTTGGAACAAACGCTCCAGTCGCCGCACACGGCGCACAATGTTCTTGATTGCCGGGCCTGCCCAGGTTTGCCCGGTCGTCGGCGACTCCATCGTGAGCTTTTCCGTCGCCAGATCCAGCAAGTAGTCCTCCAACGCGGCGTCGTCCTTCAAATACCGCTCGCTTTTCCCCTTCTTCACGCGGTACAGCGGCGGTTGCGCGATGAAGATGTGGCCGCGTTCGATGAGCTCTTGAAACTGGCGGTAAAAGAACGTCAGCAGCAACGTGCGGATGTGGGATCCGTCCACATCCGCGTCGGTCATGATGATGATCGTGTGGTAGCGAAGCTTGGAAAGGTCCTTGTCTTCACGACCAATGCCCGTGCCGAGCGCCGTCACCAGCAGACGGATTTCTTGCGAGCTCAACATCTTGTCGAAGCGGGCTTTCTCCACGTTGAGGATTTTTCCCCTGAGCGGAAGAATCGCTTGGTTGCGGCGATCTCGGCCTTGCTTCGCCGAGCCTCCGGCAGAGTCTCCCTCGACAATGAACAATTCAGACTTGGCAGGGTCGCGCTCTTGGCAATCGGCGAGCTTCCCCGGTAACGAGCCCGAATCCAGCGCACCCTTGCGCCGTGCCAGTTCTTTCGCCTTTCTCGCGGCTTCCCGGACTCTGGCAGCCTCTAGTGCCTTGGCGGCAATGCGCCGCGCTTCGGTCGGATGCTCCTCCAGGTACGCACTCAGCTTTTCGTTCACCAAGGCCTCGACAAAACCGCGAACATCGCTGTTCCCGAGTTTGGTTTTCGTTTGCCCCTCGAACTGTGGCTCCGTGACTTTGACCGCGATGATTGCAGTCAGCCCCTCTCGAACATCTTCGCCCTGCAGGCCCTCAGCGTCCTTCTTGAGAAGCCCGTGGGCGACTGCGTACTGGTTGATGGTGCGTGTGAGGGCGGCTTTGAACCCGATGAGATGCGTTCCACCCTCCACAGTGTTGATGTTGTTGGCGAAGGAAAAAATCGACTCGCCATACGATTCGTTCCACTGCATGGCCACCTCGACTTCGCAACCTTCGCGGCTGCCATGCAGGTAAATGACATCTTCGTGGAGGGGCGTTTTTGCCCGGTTTAAGTGGCGGACGAACTCCTCGATGCCGCCGCGGTAGAGAAACTCGTGCCGCTTTTGCGTCCGCTCGTCCTCGATGCTGATGCGCACACCACGGTTGAGAAACGCAAGCTCCCGCAAGCGCTGGGATAAGATCTCGAAGCTAAACTCCGTGTTTTCGAAGATCAGCGGATCGGGTTTAAACGTGACTTTGGTTCCCCGTGCGCTGGTTCGACCCACCTCGCGAAGCGGCGCTTCAGGCTTGCCCCGCTGGTACCGCTGGAAGTAAACCTTGCCGTCGCGCTTGACCTCGACTTCCAGGAACTCGGAGAGAGCGTTGACAACCGACACCCCGACACCATGCAGCCCCCCAGACACCTTGTAGGCCCCGCTGTCGAACTTCCCGCCCGCATGCAGCCGGGTCATGACAACTTCCACGGCGGACACACCGAGCGTCTCATGGATGTCCACCGGGATCCCTCGACCATTGTCCTCGACGGTCACCGATCCATCGACGTGGATCGTCACCTCGATGTTGTCGCAAAATCCCGCAAGGGCCTCGTCCACAGAGTTATCCACAACCTCGAAGACG
The DNA here is from genome assembly GCA_964534275.1 of uncultured Binatia bacterium (SeqCode). GTDB lineage: Bacteria > Desulfobacterota > Binatia > HRBIN30 > HRBIN30 > HRBIN30. The sequence goes on from CAZHQG010000044.1 coordinate 7,524, forward strand.
AGATGATGGAGCCCCCGCTCACCCGTGTCCCCGATGTACATCCCGGGCCGCCGCCGGACGGCTTCCAACCCTTCGAGAACGGTGATTTCCTTCGAGGTGTACGTCCCGCTCGTACCCTCCTCCACCACCCCACCTGCGCCTACACCCTCGGCCAAAAGCTGTTTTTCTTGCACGCGCACACCTTAGCAAAGCTGGGCCGGGCGGCAAAGCGTGAAAAGCGAAAAAAAACCAAATAAATTCAATCACTTAAGCGACATGCCCGAAGCGAAAAAAACGCTTTTTGTGCTTGCCGCTGTTCACACCTCTCGACCCAGCTACCCGACCCATCGCGGCGGGTCTCACACAACGCAGTCAGATTCCTTGACTGCCCGCCCGCTGCAGCGAAAGAGCTCGCATCCCACGGACCAGAAGGAACGCGCGGTTCCAACCTTCAACTGCGCAAGTGGCGCCGCCGAAACTTCGCTACCGCCGCAACGCGTGAGGCGGGTTCGGAGGCCTCGCGGGGGCTGGCCGCCGCTAGCTCAGTCGAGACGCATGGGCATGACCACGTAAAGCAGGTCGGGTTCCGCGGAGGTACGCATCAGGGCTGCAGTTTCGTGGTCCAGCATGCCAAGCTCCACGGGCGCGTCCCCTGGCAGCAAATGCAAGATCTCTAAAAAGTACTTGGCATTGAACGCCACTTTGAACGGCTGGCCAGAGTAATCCACGTCGATTTGCTCGCCCGCCTCTCCCACCTCTCGATTGGCCGCAAACAAGTCTAGCTTGCCCTCGGAAAGTTCCATCCGAACGCCGTTGGACCTTTCTTCGGCCACAATGGCAACCCGCCGCAAAGCTTTGGCCCACCGCCCTGCAGGCACGGTCATCACCAGCGGAGAGTCCTCCCGCAGGACCGACTCGTAACTCGGGAATTCCTCTTTGATTGTACCTGTGGATAGTTCGACGTCCCCAACCGTGAGGGTAACGCGTCGGTCGGAAAAACCGATTTGCACCTCGCCACTGGCGGCATCCAGCACTTTCAGCATTTCCGCTACCGCCTTGCGGGGAATGAGCACCCGCTTGTCCGGACGCACTCCCTTCACGGCGCGGCTCACCATGCTCAAGCGGTGGCCATCGCTAGCCACAAAGCGGAGCATGTTGTCTCGCCGCTCCACACACACTCCATAAAGCGCAAAGCGAACTTCGTCCGTCGACGCTGCCAAAAGAGTCAGCTCCAAGCTGCGACGAAGTATTTCTGCATCGATCGGGATGACGCTCTTCGAAGGACCGTCAGGGCCCTCCGACAGTGGGAACTCGGCGGGGTCCACCCCGTGGATCCGAAAACGCGACCGACCTTGTTGTACCTCGAGCCCGTGCGGCTCTCCGGATCGAATCTCGATCTCCCCCTCGTCGAGGGAACGGACGATCTCGTAAAGAACGCGGGCATTCGCGGTAGCTGCGCCCTTTTTCACGCCGGTCGCCCCACACTTCCGCCGGAGACTCATTTCTTGGTCGGAAGCGAGGATGGTGACTTGTCGCGGTTCGGCATTGATCAGGATGTGCGCCAACACCGGCAACGTGATTTTTCTGTCGACGATCCCCTGCGCCAAGTAAAGAGCACCCAGGAGCTCATCCTTGCTGATGCGAAATTGCATGGTCGTTTCCTCCCACTCTTATTTGTGTAAAGAAAATTCTTTTTCGGGTTCGTAGTGTGGGCTGTGGATATGTGGAAAAGCGCTTCTGGCCTGGTCAAGAACGCTCCCCCACCTGTGGAAGGCGGTGAAGAGTTTCGCGGTGATCAGGGAAGAAACTGGGCTCGGTTGGTCAGCTTGCATGTTCTTTCCACAGTTTGAGGTTTGGTTCCGTACCACTTTCAATTGCTCGACGTAATGCCTCGACCGCCGCGCGCAGCCGATGATCCCCAGCCTGACGTCGCTCTACAGCTTCCACGGCATGCATGACCGTCGTGTGGTCGCGCCCGCCAAACTTCTCGCCGATGTAGGGGAACGAGGCCTCCAGGTACTTCCGGCAGAGGTACATCGCAACTTGCCGGGGAATCGTTACGGCACGAGTTCGTCGCCGCGACCGCAGATCGGTCACTCGGACCCCAAAGAACCGCGCAACCAATTCCTGGATGTGCTCCACTGTTAGGCGCATCGTGCGGCTCGACGACGCTTGCAGAACTTGCTTAACCAACGCGAGGTCGATGTCGCGACGCTGCAGCAAGGAAAAAGCGAAAATTCGGGTGAATGCGCCTTGCAATTCGCGGATGTTGTTCCGGGCGTGTTCGGCAATGAACAAAGCAACGTCTTCGGGAAGAGATGTGCCTTCCGCTTCCGCCTTCCGTTGCAGGATGGCGATGCGCGTTTCCAGGTCAGGCGGTTGGATGTCGGCGACGAGGCCCCATTGGAAGCGGTTGCGCAGCCTCTCTTGAAGGCCGAGCAACTCGTTCGGAGGTCTGTCCGAAGTCAGGACCAGTTGTTTTCCGCGCTCGTACAGCGCGTTGAACGTGTGGAAAAACTCCTCTTGGGTGCGTTCTCGACCGGCGAGCAATTGCACGTCGTCGAACAGGAGCGCATCGAGATGTTGGAACCGCGTCTTGAACCGGGGCACGTCGTCAGCGCGGATTGCCTGCACCAACTCGGCCATGAACGAGTCCGCAGTGACGTACCGTACACGCCAGTCGGGATGGTCTTCGCGAAGGCGCGTGGCGATTGCTCGCAAGAGGTGCGTTTTTCCTAGCCCGACGCCTCCGTAAAGGAGCAGAGGGTTGTATTGCGTTCCGGGATTCGTGGCCACCGCGAGCGCTGCCGCGTGGGCGAACTGATTCCCCCCGCCAACAACGAAGTCGTCGAAGGTCTGGCTCGGCCGAGGTTCGTTGCTGGTCGCGTCCGTATCCGCCGCACGCGAGTCATCGTCGAGCACCGGAAACAGTTCCCGCTGGGGAGAACGCACAGCGCGGATCCGCACCTCCACCGGCAGGCGGACTCGCTGCCGCAGCGATTCCTGGATGTGGGGGAGTAGCCGCTCTTGCGCGAAGGTCACCAAGCCAGGGGCCGTTTCGAGAACCACGAGCTTGTCGCGGTGACCAGAAAACTGCAGGTGTCCAAGAACAGCCCGGTCCTCCTCACCTAAGGCAATCGAGTCTCTCAGGTGCTCCAAGACTTCTCGAACTTCCTCCCGCATCGCTTGCATCCAAGCACCAGTCGAGGGCGCCTTATACACCAGTGACGGCCCAGAATCCACAAGATATCCACAGGGAATGCACTTCATGTTGCATCCGCGGTATCGGCACCCCGAGGCGGCGGTTCACTGGCTTCGTTGAGCAGATCAGGGGTTCGCGCTAGCGAGTGGGCCATGAGTCCCTCGTTGTCGAGCGCATTGTTCGCCCGTGCCCAGCGATGCATTCCCGGAGGGGTCAATAGCCCGGTACGCGCTTGGCGCGCGGTCGGGGGGGAGCCGCTGTTTCTCTCTCGGGGCAAGGGTTGCGTGGTGTGGGATGTGGACGGGCGTTCTTATGTCGACTACGTCGGGTCTTGGGGTCCACTGATTCTGGGGCACGCGCACCCCGAAGTGCTCCGCGCGATTCATGACGCCATGCGCGACGGCACCACGTTTGGTGCTCCTACGGCCGCGGAGGTAGCGTTCGCCGAGAAGGTTTGCGGCGTCGTGCCATCGGTGGAGCTGCTTCGGCTAACGAGCTCCGGAACCGAGGCAACGATGGCCCTATTGCGTGTTGCGCGCGCATATACGCGTCGCAGCCGTGTGATCAAATTCGATGGCTGTTACCACGGCCATGTGGATGCCCTGCTGGTGCAAGCGGGCTCAGGAGCGGCGACCCTGAGCATCCCCGACAGTGCCGGGGTTCCCGACGCTGTCGCTCAGGCCACGCTCGTGGCACGCTTTAACGACCTCGCAAGCGTGGAGCAGTGCTTCCAACGGTTTCCTGGGGAGATCGCTGCGGTCATCGTGGAACCGATCGTGGGGAACATGGGCGTGATCCCGCCGAAGCCGGGGTTCTTGGAAGGTCTCGCCGAGGTTTGCCGCCGCGAGGGCGCGCTGTTGATTTTCGACGAGGTGATGACCGGCTTTCGCGTCGCATGGGGCGGCGCACAAGTGCGCTACAGCTTGACTCCGGATCTTTCCTCCTTTGGCAAGGTGATCGGCGGCGGGATGCCCCTCGCGGCCTTTGGGGGTCGGCGAGAGATTATGGAACTCGTGGCGCCGCTGGGGCCCGTGTACCACGCGGGAACGCTTTCAGGAAATCCGCTGGCAGTGGCGGCAGGGTTGCGCACGCTGGAACTGCTGGAGAACGCGGGAACCTACGAGCGTCTGGAAGAACTTGGTCAACGCCTCGAAGAAGGGTTGGAGGAAGCGATCGCCGAGGCGAAGCTGACCGCTTGCGTGAACCGGGTGGGCTCGATGTGGACCGTGTTTTTCGGAGTCGCGCAGGTGGCCAACGCCGACGACGCTCGCCAGTGCGACCGAGAATTCTTTCGCCGCTGGTTCCACGCAATGCTGGAGGAAGGTTTCTATTTGCCACCCTCCCCGTTCGAAGCAGCGTTCCTTTCCCTGGCACACACGGAAGCGGAAATCGACGCTACCGTTGCAGCGGCGAAGCGCGTGCTGCGCCGCTTGAGTTCGGGATAATGCCGTTCGACTCGCGTACCATTGCCCGTCTCGGGCCCCTGATCGCGGGCGGGACAGAGCTGGCCGTCAGTGTCGTGGGCGGGGTGATTGCAGGCTACTACCTAGATCGCTATTTCGGCTCGGCTCCGTGGCTGACCCTGCTGTTCACGTTGGCAGGGCTTGCAGGCGGCTTGAGCCGCTTGCTGTGGGCACTGAAACGACTCGAGAAAACACAAGAGGCGAAGACGGTTGAAGTTGACGCTGACAAGCGTGATTGAGTGGTACCTTGCGGTGTGCGCGGCCCTTGCAGCCTTGGCATTGTGGAGCGGGCTGGGGGACGTGTGGAGTCTTGCTGCAGGTTGCTTGTGGGTACTGGCGAACGTGGGGGCGTGGTCCGTGCTCGTTCGCACCCTCGTGGCCGCGCGGATTGGCGGCATCGTGAGTACCCGCGCGCGTCTTGTTGCCGTCGCAGCGCTTGTGGTGAAGTTTTCTTTGTTCCTAGTGGTTGTGGGAGCCCTGTGGCTCCGCGTACGGTTAGAACCGCTGAGCTTTGCGGCCGCCGTAGCCAGTTTCACCGTTGCGGCGGTGTTCGCAGTGACGACGGCGCCGCGGGCAGCGGCGTTGCGAGAGGCATGAGACGATGGAGCACTCGTTCGCCTGGGTGAGCTTGATTCCGGGATTGCGTGATTTGCCAGCGCATACGGTGCACGCCACGCTGGTGATGCTTTTCCTCGTGTTGTGGGCATTGCTTGCACGACGGCAGCTTGCCCGAGTGTCGGATCCAGTGGTGCCCGATGCCACGCTGACTTGGCGCAATGCCATGGAGGTGTTCGTCGAGTGGTTTATTGGGTTTATCGAGGGAGTGTTGGGTCCGGGCGGCCGCAAGTACCTGCATGTGTACGCGACCTTCTTTATTTTCATCCTCACCGCGAACTTGCTCGGGCTCTTCCCTGGCTTCGCTCCGCCCACGAGCAATTTCAACATCACCTTCGCTCTCGGGGTCACTTCGCTGGCGTTTTACGTGACGTTCGGCCTCAAGCAAAACGGCACCGCGTACTTGAAGCACCATCTCGGCCCAATCATCTGGCTGGCGCCACTGATGCTACCGTTGGAAATTGCAGACAACTTGATCCGCCCGGTCTCTCTGGGCTTGCGTCTCTTTGGCAATATGACCGGCGACCACTTGGTGCTCGAGATCTTCACGGATCTCACCAAGCTGGTCATCCCGGTGGCTTTTTATGTTCTCGGTGCCTTCGTTTCTCTCGTGCAGGCTTTCGTGTTCACCATTTTGAGTGTGGTTTACTTGTCGCTTGCGATTGCCGACCACGGCGAGCATGAGCATCACGGTGCTCATGGTCACGCGGAGGCGCACGCGTGAACGAGGAAGCGGACGTGAAATTGTGAAACAGCGCTGCACCCACCGCACCAACTGGTGGCGAGGAGGACAGAGAAGGTGGGGTGCTTCGGTGGCGGCAGCGAAAATCCAAAAGGAGGTTGGATATGGAGAGAGTCGTTCGGTTCTTTTTCTGGCTGGTCACCGTGATGGTGGTCGCCCTTCCGGCATTTGCCGAGGATGGCAGTGCCAAGGGTTGGATCGGCCTCGGCGCCGGGTTGGGGATCGGCATTGCCGCAGGCGGCGTTGCTCTTGGGCAGGGCCGTACCGGTGCCGCAGCGATGGAGTCGATCGGTCGCAACCCGAACTCGGCGGATCGCATCCAGACGCCGATGATCATCGCCCTGGCCATGATGGAAGCCTTGGCGATTTACGCTCTGGTCATCACGTTCTTCCTCCAGGGCAAAATCTGACCGTTCTCGAGGTGTTGCCGGGGTGGCGAGCGTTCGAGCCGCCCCGGCACGCTTCCGCGCATCTCGCCTGCTAAGGCCTCGCGGCTTGCCGTGCGGGGCCTGGGCGACGCACCTCTGTGGCCCAACTGAGCAAAATCCTGGCTTCGTTCTTTTACGTTGGGTACGTCCCTGTCGCCCCTGGCACCTTTGGCTCTGCGGCGGCCATACCCCTGGCCATCGCCTTCGCTCGGCTGGCCGAATACCATTGGCTCGCCGCCGTGGCGGCGTTCGTGCTCCTTACGGCGGCCGCATGCCCGATCGCTGGCCAGGCAGAAGCTGCGTTCGGGCAAAAAGACAGTGGCCGGATCGTCATCGACGAAGTGGCCGGCTACTTGGCTGCCACGCTTCTGTTGCCCGCATCGTGGTCCGTGCTGCTCGCTGCGTTCGTGTTGTTCCGGTTGTTCGACGTGCTGAAGCCTTTTCCAGCTGGTTGGATCGACCGCGAGCTGGGCGGCGGCGCCGGTGTCGTGCTCGACGATGTGATTGCCGGCTTCTACACGCAAGCAGTTCTACGCATCTTGCTTGCGCTCGGTTTGTTGTAGGCCTGACCCGGAAACGGCTGCGCTTGTTCGTCCTATGCCGCGCTGCTGTTCTGCAACGTGGAGGCTCGGTCGTTTGTGAGACCGTGTCGCGTCGTGATGCGATCCACCGCAGGTACGGACTCTACGCTCGCGTGTGCCGGTCCGTTGTCATGCCGAGCCATCTTCACGCCATGGTTACCCTTGCAGGGGCTGGCTCCATGCGGTCAGGGCTGGGACGGTGAAGGCGGTTCCTGCAAGGCAGCGAGTTGTCGCGACAGCTCTTCCGGATCGGTTGCCGGAAGTTTGCAAGTAAAATTCTGGCACACGTAGGCGGTTGCTTTGCCGCCTTGCATCGGCTGGCGGGAGAGGAAGGGGAGAAGCGCCTGGGTGCGACGATCTTGCGGGTCGTGCAACACGAGCACGGCGCGCGGCAGGTAGGCCTGCTGCACGGTTTTCCACAACGCCACCGTGTCCTCGCGCTTGGGTGGTCCCACCACCACAATTTCCTGCCGTGGGCCGAGGGCGAAATCCAATGCGAGCAGCGCGAACATGTACGCTGTGGGCGCCTTGGCAATGTCGCCGCTGTTGGCCACAAGCACCGCGCGGCCTCGCTCTTGGTACTGGGCGTTTTGCTGCAAATGGCCCGCGCGCAGCAGGGCGAGAGCAGCAACCGATGATGGCGCGGGCGCCGCAGTGTCCTCGATCACCCAGGGAGGCGCAACCAGCCGCTCGTGGTCGGAGGCCGTGAAGCGGAGCGTGTTTTTCTCGTTGTCCCAGAACAACCGCAGCATCGAGGCAAGCAATCGGTCGCTTTCCTCCAACCAACGCGGCTCTCCAGTCGCTTCGAATAAACGCTGCAAGCCGTACGCGAGATACGCGTAATCCTCGAGGAACCCAGGCGTACCGAGCTTGCCTTTCACCCAACTGCGGTGCAGCCGGCCGTTGGGCTGCATGTGCTCCAGGATCCAGGTCGCGGCGCGCTTAGCCGCCTCGAGGTACTCGGGCTGGTTCCACTGCGCGCCGGCATCGGCCAGCGCGGCGATCATCATGCCGTTCCAGCCAGCGAGGATTTTTTCGTCCCGCGACGGGCGGGTGCGCTGCCCGCGCACCGCTAACAGCGCGGCGCGGACACGCAGAATTTTCTTCATGAACGTTTCCGTGCTCATGCCGCGCTGGCGCAAAAAGTCCTCGGCGGGCACCGGAATCGAGAGCGGTGCCGGGCCTTGGTTGTCGGCGAGACCAAAGAAATCAGCCACCCAGGGGCCGTCCTCCGGACCCACGGCTTGCAGCACTTCTGCCCGGGTCCACAGGTAATACTTCCCTTCCTGGCCCTCGCTTTGCGCGTCTTCCGCCGTGTAGAACGGCCCTTGCGGCGAGCGCAAGTCGCGCAGCACGTAGGCGAAGGTCTCGCTGGCCGGGCTGATGTACTCCGCGCTCCGCGTAACCCGGGCTGCTTCGACATAGGCGCTGGCAATGGTGGCCTGGTCGAGGAGCATTTTTTCGTAGTGCGGCACCCGCCAGGCAGCGTCGGTTGCGTACCGGTGGAATCCACCGCCGAGTAAATCGTGGATTCCTCCCTGGCTCATGCGCTGCAACGTGAACAACGCCATGTGCCGCGCGGTGCGGTCGCCCGTGCGCTGCGCGTAACGGAGCAGGAACTGCACCACGTGAGGTTGCGGAAACTTCGGGGCCTTCCCGAAGCCGCCGTTGGTCGGGTCGAACAGTTGCGTGGCATGCACCGCTGCGCGCCGCAACACGACTTCGTCCAGCACACCGCCGGCAATGGGGCCCGCCGCGCGCAACGCATCGCGAAGCGACTCTGCAGCCTCGGTTGCCGCTCCCTCTTGCTTTTGCCACGAGGCGATGACCGTGGCGAGCAAGCGCTTCATCCCCGGCCGGCCCGCACGGTCGTCAGGGGGGAAGTACGTGCCGCCGTAAAACGGGCTGCCGTCGGGCGCGAGGAACACCGTGAGCGGCCAGCCGGAGTTGCCCGTCAACCGCTGCACAGCGGCAATGTACACCGCGTCGATGTCGGGACGTTCTTCGCGGTCCACTTTCACGCAAACGAAATCGCGATTGAGAAGTCGAGCGATTTCCTCGTTGTCGAAGCTTTCTTCTTCCATCACGTGGCACCAGTGGCAGGTGGAGTAGCCGATGGACAAAAAGATCGGCTTTTTCTCACGCCGGGCACGCGCGAAGGCTTCCTCGCCCCAAGGGTACCAGTCCACCGGGTTCTGCCCGTGTAGTTGGAGATACGGGTTCGCCTCCGACACCAACCGGTTCAGATAACGCGGACGCCCGTCCGGTCGGCGGTGCCGCGAATGCACTGGCTTGCCAGCATCCTCCCACGCCTTCCACAGACGCTGAACCAGCTCGGGCTGGAGTGGCGGCGCGCCGGGCAGTTGGATGCGGTCGTCGGCAGCGAACGCCACTGCGGCGACCAGCGCAACGCTGAGCGCTGCAAGGAACCTGATTCTGCGCATGGCAACCACGCACTATGGAGCTTGGCCTAGCGGTTGTCCACAGCATCCGTGGACCTTCCACGCACCCGGGTTTGGTCGGCGGAACATCTGCCAGCGAATGATGGGCGCGCCGTTTCAAGCCAGCGCGCCCGTCGGTCGGTGCCGGGTGGCGATGGTCTGCGCAGGCCGCGCTGGAATCCACGATGGACCGGATCGCCACCCACAGAGCGCGGCGTAAGTGGAAGGGGCGCGGGAGACAGCTCGCGTTGACCCTGCGCGCGGTGGTTCACTATGTTGCTCGGACGAGTCTGGCGATGGCGGCCATTTCCGTGAGCGCACGCGACATCGAGGAGCGCCTGCAAGCCGTGCAGCGGCGCTGGCGTTGGCGCGTACGCTTGCACGCTGGGGCGTACGCCTGCAGTGTGGCGCTCGTCGGTGTCGCTGCTGCAGTTTGGTGGGGCGGCGCCGCCGTTCGGACGGCTCCCTCGGGATGGCTTGTGATGCTCGTGGCCTCCCTCACCGTGCTGGGTACTTTGCTCGCAAGCTGGCCGGTGGAGCGTTCGATCGACCGCGAGCGCACTGCCGCCTGGATCGATTCGCGCGCTGGTCTCGCGCAGCGGTTTTCTACGTTCGTGTCCATTCCTCCCGAGGCCCAGCGTTCCCGCTTGTTTCCGGTGCTGGTGTTGCAGTTGGTACGCGCACGGTCGCAATACGAGCCGCGACAACTGATCCCGTGGAAGCCGACAAAACCGCTAGCGGCTCTGGGTGCCGCTTCGCTGGTGTTGGTGCTCGCGTGGAGGCACCCGGAGCCAGCGCACCCGCCGCCGCTAGCGCACCGCAAAACCGAACCGGCTTCGAACCCGGAGCGCGCAAGCCAAGTCGCGCAGGGAGCAGGGGAAGCGGCCAGGTCCCGCGAGCCCGGCGAGCACGAGGCCGCGGTCGAGGACGGCACGGAGACGGCGGAGTCGCT
>CAZHQG010000045.1:0-8756 GCA_964534275.1 uncultured Binatia bacterium (SeqCode)
AGGGTCGATCCTGTCGTCGTGCGACCTCATCATGCAGGCTGGCCCGCCCCGCGCGGCCCCCAACGGGCGACCCACCGGGTCGCCCCTACATTGCCTGCCGCCGGCCCACAGGATCGTGTGTACCACGCCCGTCCCCGTCTGGCGTCAGGGAGGGTGCGTTGCACACGGGTGACGCCCACGCTGCCGGGCGATCCCACCACGGGATCCGATGCAACACGGCATGTTGTAGGGGCGGTTCGCGAACCGCCCCTACAACACGTGTTCGTATTCGTTGCATTGCCAGACTGGTGCGCGCGGCGTGTTGCCATGTTCGCTGACTGCCCCAACTTGCCTGCCAGGAACACGCCACGGAAAAAACACGTAGAAAAGCGGTCCTGACGCCTGTAAGTAGCAAGGCTGAGTTCGAGGGTGGGATGCCGAATATTTACGACAATATCGAAGCGAAACTAGTCGACGGACTCCGTCGCGCAGCTCAGGGGCCAGTGAAGTGCTCCTTCTGTGTCGGCTACTTGAACTTGCGCGGCTGGAACCAACTCGTGGAGGTTCTCGGACCTCTTGCCGAAGGCGACGAGCGCTCCGCCTGCCGCGTTCTCGTGGGCATGTATCGCCCACCGGAAGAGGCCACGAGACTGCTGCAAAGTCCGCAACACGTCGGCACAGCGGACGCCGGGTGGCCGCAGATCGACGGCCCCACAGCCGCTCTCCTCAAACGCCGCATCACCGAGGGCTTCAAAAAGCAACTAGAGTTCGGTGTACCCTCGAATGAAGCAGAGCGCGCGCTGCGTCAGCTCGCCGAACAACTTCGATCGGGAAAAGTGCGCATCAAGGCATTTCTGCGCTACCCGCTACACGCCAAGTTGTACTTGGTCGAACGTAACGACCACATCACGCCGCTTATCGGCTTTGTCGGCAGCAGCAACCTCACCTTGGCGGGCTTGCTGAATCAAGGTGAACTGAATGTGGACGTCGTCGAACAGGACGCCGCACGCAAGCTTCAGCAATGGTTCGACGATCGGTGGAACGACTCCTTCGCGTTCGACCTCACCACCGAACTGGCCGACCTCATCGAAAACAGTTGGGCATGCCAAGAACGAATCCGACCGTACTTGGTTTACCTCAGAATCGCGTACCACCTTTCAGAGGACGCCCGCCTTGGCGAGGCGGAGTTCAAAATCCCCTCGATTTTTCGCGACGTACTCCTGGATTTCCAAAAAGCAGCCGTCTTGCTTGGAGCGCGCAAACTCTACCGCCACGGCGGCGTGCTTCTCGGCGACGTCGTTGGCCTTGGCAAAACGCTCATGGCAACCGCGATCGCGCGGGTGATGCAAGAAGACAACGACGACAGGTCGCTGGTCATCTGTCCGCCCAAACTCGAGCCCATGTGGGAAAACTGCCTGCACAAGTTCGGGATCGTCGGAAAGGTGCTGTCCCTCGGACGCACGATCGACGAACTTCCGAATCTGCCACGCTATCGACTGGTCATCATCGACGAAAGCCACAACCTCCGCAACCGCGAAGGGAAACGCTACCGCGCCATCCGAGAATACATCGAGCGCAACGAGTCGCGCGTCTTGCTACTCACGGCAACCCCCTACAACAAACACTACACCGACATCAGCAACCAGCTTCGCCTGTTCCTCGACGAAGACCAGGAACTGCACATACGGCCAGAACGCTACCTGCAATCCCTAGCTCCTGTTCAACAGGCCACTTTTCTGGCCCGTTTTCACAGCTCCCTGCGAGCGTTCGAGCAAAGCCCCTTCGCCCAGGATTGGCAAGATCTGATGCGGCTGTTTCTCGTCCGCCGCACGCGACAATTCATTATTAAGCACTACGCCAAGTTCGACGAACAAAAAGGGCGCTACTACGTGTGGCTCAACGGAGCGCCGCAGTACTTTCCACTGCGCCAACCCAAACGCGTGGACTTTGCACTCGACGAGTCGGATCCGAACGACCAGTACGCCCGGCTATTTCGCAACGACGTCGTCGCAGTGATCGAAAACCTCGAGCTGCCTCGCTACGGCCTGGCCAACTATTTGGTCGGCGACGCGGAACGACTTGCTTCGGACCAGCAAAAACGCATCCTTCAAAACCTGAACCGCGCCGGTAAGCGGCTAATCGGCTTTTGCCGTACGAACCTTTTTAAGCGTCTCGAATCGAGTGGACACAGCTTTTTGCTCTCCGTTCGCCGGCATATCGTGCGCAATCTCGTCACCCTGTACGCACTCGAAAAGGGTTTGCCCGTCCCCATCGGCACACAAGATGTCGCCATGCTCGACACTGCGGTAAACGATACCGATCAAGAGTTCGCGGAAACTGCCAATGGAAACGATTCCTCCCCGGCGGTCGGCGACGAAGCGCGAGGGTTGGAACAAGACACCTGGAGCGAATACAGCACGCACGCCGAAAAGCTTTATCAGGTGTACAACCGAGAGTTCCGCAACCGCTTCGATTGGCTCGACGCAAAGTTCTTCACTCCTGCACTGGCAAAGGCTCTGCGCTCGGATGCTCAAAAGCTGCTTCGCGTGTTGGAACGGGCGGGCGACTGGGATCCTTCCCGTGACGCGAAACTCGACGCCTTGATGAAGCTCCTCACCCAACGCCACCCGGACTCCAAGGTTCTCGTGTTCACGCAGTTTGCCGATACCGCTTTGTACCTCGAAGAGCAGCTCCGAGCACGCGGCGTCCGAGACATCGCCGTGCTGACAAATCAGTTTGGGGATCCGGTTACCATCGCGCGGCGCTTCAGCCCCTCGACCAACGACGGGCTACCCCCTGGAGAAACCGAGCTGCGCGTGCTCGTTGCCACGGACGTACTGGCCGAAGGTCAGAACCTGCAAGATGCCCACATCGTGGTCAACTACGACCTGCCGTGGGCCATTGTGCGGTTGATCCAGCGTGCTGGCCGCGTCGACCGCATCGGCCAAAAGCACGACACGATCTACGTGTACTCGTTTTGGCCTGCTGAGGGCATCGAGCGCATCATCGAATTGCGTCGCCGGCTGGTGCACCGCCTGGAGCAAAATCAAGAAGTCGTCGGTACCGACGACTCGTTCTTTGGCGAACAAGCAGCCCAGCGGCTCTACGAGCTGTACACCGAGAAATCGAACGCACTCGATGAGGAAGGCACTGACGAGGATATCGACTTGGCCAGCCTCGCGTTGCAAGTTTGGAACAGCGCTGCTGCTGCCGATCAAAAGGCCGCCCTCAGTCTGCCTCCAATTGCCGCCGCAGCGCGGGCGTTGCCAGAAACAGGAACTCCAGGCGGACAATCGTCCGGCTTGATGGACGGGCCCCCTGGCGTAGTGACGTATGTCCAGTTCCCCGACGGTACCGATGCTCTTGTTCGCGTGGACGAGGATGGCAATCTCGTGCCGCAAGGGCTCTCGACCATCTTTCGCTGCATCGCCTGCCCGCCGGAGACCCCGGCAGTGGAGCGCACCGAACGGCACCACGAGTTGGTGGCTCGCTGCGTCGCCCTAGCCGCCGAAGAACAGGCAACTTTGAGCGGTCAACTCGGCAGCCTCCGGAGCTTACGGCGCAAACTCTGGGAGCGTCTTGAGGGATATCGCCGCCAACTGCAAGCAAACGCGGACCGTGACACGGCCGAGCGGCAAAAGCGGCTCCAGAAGGTGCTCGATCTCATCTGGCGTTATCCACTGAAAAGGTCCGCTGAAGACACCATTCGGCGACAACTGCGGTTGGGAATTTCGGATCCCGATCTTGTCGACATTCTCGCACAACGCGCGGCAGAGGGTGCGCTCTGCGAGGTCAAAGACGAAGAATCGAACGAGCCGCCCGAACCGCGAGTCATTTGCTCCTTAGGGTTGGTGAAAGCGACCACGACGCCATGAGTCTGCTTGAACGTCTCCGCGAAAGGTTGGAAGCTCTCGGGCAATTCCGTGGGCCCGAGCAGGCACGCGCATCGGTTCCGGCCCAATTAAGCTCGCTTTTTTGCGAGGAGCTCGGATGGGCGCGGCCACAGGGCTTGTTGGAACACCGGCTACAACTTTCAGCGCCCTTGCCGGTCGAAGTCGTGGCGTTGCCTGTTGCACAAATGAGCGGCCTACCCGTGTACTACGTGGTCTGGCCGCAAGAGAAGCTGCCTGGCATCACAGCACGCCGGGCCGTACAGAAAGCCCTCTCCCCGTTCTGCGCAGAGCACCTGGTGTGCTACCTGAGTGCCCCGCAGGAAGGGGCAGCCGGAGCCAACGGCAGTAACCCCGCCAGGTTAGCCTTTACGTGGGCGCGCCGACGATCGGACGGCAAGACCGAGCTACGCACGCTGCCTTACGAAGTCGGCAGCCCGGCGCGGACCACCCTCGAACGTCTGACCGAACTCGCGTTCAGCCCAGAGGAGCTTGGCGGCGGCCAGCCGCCGATCACGGACGTCACCGACAAGCTCAACCGCGCCTTTGACGTCGAGGCAGTTACCAAACAGTTCTACCAGGAACTCGCCAATTGGTTTTTCTGGGCCAGGGACCATGTCACCTTCCCCATGCCGAAAGGCACGCCGAATCCCGACGCCTATAAGGCCCAGAGCCTCATCCGGCTCATCACCCGGCTGATCTTCTGCTGGTTTGTTAAACAGAAGGGTTTGATCCCCAATGAGTTGTTTGACCCCGCACGGCTGGCCACGCTGCTCAAGAACGGCGCACACCTTGCCACCAGCAACGACACCCGCTTCTACAAGGCCATCCTCCAAAACCTCTTCTTCGCCACGCTCAATCAGGAGATGCATCAACGGGGGTTCCGGAAGCGCAGCAAGCATCCCGGTGGCCGCGACCCCCACCACGGCATCACCAACCTCTACCGCTACGAGGATTACTTGACCGACCCGCGCGCCTTCCTCGACCTGATGCGCGGTATTCCCTTCCTCAACGGCGGCCTGTTCGAGTGCCTCGACAAGGTCTATCGCGCCGAGGAAAACCGGCCCGACGAGCGCATTGACGGCTTCTCCGATCACCCGAAAAACCCTCTCCGCGTCCCCGACTTCCTCTTCTTCGGCGAGGAACGCGTGGTGGACCTTTCCGCTGCCTACGGCGAAGCCCGCTACCGCCGCGCCAAGGTCCGCGGGCTTATCCACATTTTCAACCGCTACAACTTCACCGTCACCGAAAACACCCCGCTGGACCAGGAAGTTGCCCTCGACCCCGAACTGGCCGGCAAGGTCTTCGAAAACCTCCTGGCCGCCTACAACCCCGAAACCGCCACCACCGCCCGCAAAGCCACCGGCTCCTACTACACCCCGCGACCCATTGTGGACTACATGGTGGACGAGGCGCTGATCGCCTACCTGAAAACCCGTTTGCCGAATCCTTCCGCCCAGCCCGACCTCGACGAACAGCGCCTCCGCCACCTGCTCGCCTACAACGACGAGCCCCACCAGTTCAGCCCGGAGGAAGTGGAGGGTCTCATCGTCGCCATTGACAACCTCAAAGCCCTCGACCCTGCCTGTGGCTCCGGTGCGTTCCCGATGGGGCTGCTGCACAAGCTGGTTCATATCCTGAGCAAACTCGATCCCCACAACGAGCGATGGAAACAGCGGCAGATCGCCAAGGCTAGCGAGATTCCTGACGCTACCGTGCGCGAAAAGGTGATCGAAGACATCGAAAAAGCGTTCGCCAGCGGCGAACTCGATTACGGGCGCAAGCTTTACCTGATCGAAAACTGCATCTACGGCGTGGACATCCAGCCCATCGCTGTCCAGATCGCCAAAATGCGCTTCTTCATCTCCCTGATCGTGGACCAGAGGGTGGATGACGCCAAACCCAATCGCGGCATCCTTTCCCTGCCCAACCTGGAGACCAAGTTCGTCGCCGCCAACACGCTGATCGGCATCGAGAAACCAAAGCAGATGGTCCTCCGGAACCCGCAGATTGACGCCAAGGAAGCCGAACTACGCCGCGTCCGCGAGCGTCACTTCGCCGCCCGCACCCCGGCTACGAAAGCCAAATGCCGAGAGCAAGACGCCAAACTCCGCGCCGAAATCAGCGCGCTGCTGCAAGCCGACGGCTTCCCCCGCGAAACCACCGAGAAACTCGCCCGGTGGGACCCCTACGACCAAAACTCCTCCGCCGACTTCTTCGACCCCGAATGGATGTTCGGCCTCCGCGACGGTTTCGACATCGTCATCGGCAACCCGCCGTACATCCGGCAGGAAGAAATCAAGGAACTCAAGCCGCTGCTCCAAGCTCAGGGCTACACCTGCTACACGGGCACAGCCGACCTCTACGTCTATTTCTACGAGCGAGCCCTCCAGATTTTGCGCAATGGGGGCGCCCTGGCCTTCATCTCCAGCAACAAATTTTTCCGCTCCGACTACGGCCAAAAACTCCGTGGTCTGCTCGCTCGGCAGACACTGCACCGTATTATTGATTTCGGCGACGCGCCCGTCTTCACCGCCATCGCCTACCCGACCATTATCATCCTCTCTAAGACGCCGCCCGCCGACCCCCAGGTCCGCGTCCTCAACTGGCGACCCGGTCCGCCGGTAGAACAGTTTCCAGAGGTCTTCCGCACCCAGAGCTTCCAGCTCCCCCAACACGAACTCCGCCCCGATGGCTGGCGGCTGGAATCGCCCGCCGTGCTCCGGCTGCTGGACAAACTTCGCGCTGCTGGAACACCACTGGGTGAGTACGTCAAAGGGCGACTGTATCGTGGTATTTTAACTGGCCTGAACGAAGCCTTCGTGGTGGACCGCGCCACGCGCGACCGACTGATTGCCGAGCACAAATCTTCCGCCGAAGTGCTCAAGCCGTTCCTTCGTGGCCGGGACGTGAAACGGTGGCGGGTGGAATTCGCAGGGCAGTATTTGATCAGGATCGAGTCTTCCGAGAACAAGCAGCACCCGTGGTCCGGCAAGCCACAGGCCGAAGCGGAGAAGGTGTTCGCCAAGACATACCCGGCAATTCATGCTCGCTTCGAGAACTTCCGGCGCGACCTCATCGCCCGCGACGACCAAGGCAAATACTTTTGGGAACTTCGCTCCTGCACCTACTGGCAGGAGTTCGAGCAGCCTAAGATTCTATATCCCGACATCTACGAACATCAGAGCTTCACTTGGGACGAACAAGGGTTCTTTGCCGCCAATACGTGCTACTTCATTCCGACCCGGGAGAAATGGATGACGGCTTTGCTCAACTCCCTAGCCGTCGAATGGTTTTACTCCAGGGTTTCCAACAAGGTGCGCGGTGGCTACATGCGCGCGTTCTCGGATTACATGATCCAAATCCCCATCCCCTCCGCCTCGCGGGCGGACCAGGCGGCGTTGGAGGCGTTGGTGGACAAAATCCTCGCGGCGGAACGAGCCAATCCGCTAGCCGACGTTTCGGCCTGGGAGCGGGAGCTCGACGAGCGGGTCTATCGCCTCTACGGCCTGACGCCGGAGGAAATCAAGATCGTGGAGGAGGGAGGCAAGTGATGAGCAGAGCAACTCGAACTGGTGCCGGGTTGCTTTGTCAACCCGACCGGCGGGCGCTGGACGAGGTGGTGTTCGACGTGCTGGGGCTAACAGCAGGCGAGCGTGAGGCGGTCTATGAGGCAGTGATAAACCTGGTGCGCGCGCGGCTGGAGAAGGCACGGAGTGTGTAGCGATGGGATGTGAATGGAACAATGGAAATTGTAGGGGCGGGTTCGGAACCCGCCCCTACCATCCCCACAATTGCAACAGGAATGGTCCCCCATACGAACCCGCCCCTACCATCCCCACAATTGCAACGGGAATGGTCCCCCATACGAACCCGCCCCTACCATCCCCACAATTGCAACGGGAATGGTCCCCCCTACGAATCCGCCACTACGATGACAACGGGAATCGTTCCCCCCTCTGATACCGCCTCCGCCATTGCGCCAACCGGTCACGGTGCGCCCTATCCCGATTCGGTTGAACATACACGAAATGTGAACCATGCCTTACGACCCCAATAAACACCACCGCCGCAGCATCCGTCTGAAGGGATACGATTACACCCAGGCGGGGGCGTATTTTGTCACGATTGTCACGCAGGACCGCGAATGTTTGTTTGGCGAGGTGGTGGAGGGCGAGATGCGGGTGAATCCATTTGGGGAGATCGTTGCCTGGGCATGGAACGATTTGCCCAACCATAACCCGCACGTTGAATTGGATGCGTTTGTGGTCATGCCCAACCACGTGCACGGGATTGTCCTGATTGTGGATGATCTGGTAGGGGCGGGTTCCGAACCCGCCCCTACAATGGCGATGGTGACCACCAGACGACACGGTCTTCCAGAAATCGTGCGTCAATTCAAGACGTTTTCCGCCCGCCGCATCAATGCCCTGCGCGGCACGCCCGGCGCGACCGTCTGGCAACGCAACTACTATGAACACATCATCCGCAACGACCACTCCCTGCAACGCATCCGCGAATACATTGCGACCAATCCCTTGCGCTGGCACCTGGACCGCGAAAACGTCCATGCCACTGGCACCGACCCAATGGATGTGGAATGGTTCGGTTGACGAAATCCACCCACCCGACCGTCGGGCGCTGGAGAGGTGGTGTTCGACGAGCTGGGGCTGACGGCAGGCGAGCGCGAGGCGGTGTACGAGGCGGTAGTTAATTTAGTCCGCGCGCGGCTGGTGAAGGCACAGAGCGTGTAGCGATGGGATGTGAATGCAACAATGGAAATTGTAGGGGCGGGTTCGGAACCCGCCCCTACAACTGGTACGCCGGGCGTGCTGCCGTGTTTGCTGGTACAACGCACGCGGCTGTACGCACGGCATGTAGGGGCGA
>CAZHQG010000045.1:8766-16176 GCA_964534275.1 uncultured Binatia bacterium (SeqCode)
GACGCGGTGCGTCGCCCTGCCCCCGTCGTGCACCGCGGCGCCCGCGTAATCCGACGCCGCTGTCCTGCGTGTACTGCACCTGCCGGGCGACCCACCGGGTCGCCCCTACATCGCCCGACGGTAGGATGCACGATTGTCTACACCACACGCGGTGCCGTGCCCGGGGCGGATTGCGTTACGGCGGGCGCGGTTGCGGCTCACACCCACACGATGCCTTCGGACGGATCCCCGAAGCATTGTGCTTCGCCCTGGGTGTGTCGCCAGCCACTCCACCACGCCAACAAAGCGTCGACCTCGTGCCACGAGGAGACCTCGCTCGCAATCGGCAACGGCAATACGTCGGCCAATGCGCGGGCATAGGCCGATGGAGAGGTCGTGCGGTAGCCATCGATGCCGCGATCGGCCAGGCAGCGTGCGGCGGCCCGGGGGTAGACTTCGTAGACGGGAGTGGGCGCCAGCCGGTGCCGGAGGTGGATGGCCCGGGCCGTAAGTCCCCCAAGGAACATGGGAGACATTGCGCCCAGCATTCGATCGCACTGCCGGAAAAAGAAATCGCTTCCCCGGCCAAAGTAGGCGTCGGGAAGACTGAGCGGTGCATCTAAGTACACGGCGCTCGGCAAATACTTCTGGCAAAAAGCGAGCAGGTACTCGTCGGCGTCGTGGTTCTTAGGAACGCGTACAAGCTGCAAGATGGCGCCGCGGTCGGTGCAAATTGCGGTCGTGCCCGCGAGGCGAGCGCCAAAGTCGACCCCGCAAATCATCGTTCTTCGAGGTAATCATTTCCGCGTGTGCTGTGCGCGCGGGCTTTTGCCCAAGCGCTTCCCGTTGCGCGTAGCCCGCTTGGCAGTCGCAACCCGTTGCTGGGTCCCGCGAACCTCGCTTCCACTCTCCAAGCGGCTTTGCAAGGTCAGCAGCGTGTCGACGTAAGCGAACGACCGGTTGTAGTTCCAGAGCACTTGCCGGCGCTGGGGCCGTTCGAGATCCGGTCGCCACCCGTAAGCCCGCAGGTACTCTGCAGCAGAGAGGATGGCGTCAGCCGAATTCGTCAAGTCGACGAAGCCGTCGCCGTTGCCGTCGCGCCCAAACCGTAACACGCTGCTTGGAAGGAATTGCGGCCAGCCGATCGCTCCGCCCGACGAACCGCGCAATTCGTGCGGATCGACGCGCCAGCGGCGCGCGAGCTCCAACGTGGCGCGCACTTCGGGGTAAAACGTTTCTTCCAGGTAACGAGCGCGGCCGGTCAATTGTTCGTGCAGCCGAGACGGCGACGTTGCGCTTCCATCCAGCCATCGGGCAAGGTTCCAGCGGAAGTTCTCCGGTGCTGGCGCCATGGCCAAACGTGCCACGCGGTACAGAATCCGGTGGTTCCCCGTATTTGCCCCGCAGCGGCTCTCCACATGCAACAAGGCAGCAAGCAGCGCCCCGGGCACGCCCGTATCGCGCTGTGCGCGTTGGAACTCGCTGAGGTGGCGGTTCCAACAAGCACGAGCTTGGGCCATGCTCGCGGGCTTGAGGAAGCCGCGATAGAGAGAAGTTGGTTCGGGGCGCCGTTCCGGGGCAAACTCGAGCTTGTCGAACGGCGGCATGCGGGGGTCGGTAAAAATCCGCTCCACTTCCGCACGAGCCTCGCCGTCCAGCACCAGGCGGTCGACCAAGTACCCCCAACCACGGAGGTTGTCGGCGCGAGCCGGGAGAGCGAGCGCAACAACGAGCGAGAACGCAGCAAAGAGTGGCAAAAAAATCGAAAACGGCATGGGCAACAAGGAAAACATCTGGTGTCGGGCAGCTTCTCAATGTGCAGGGAATCGGAGCGCTTCTCAAGTAGGTCGGGCAACAGCGGAAGCTGGATGCGGGCAGTCGGTACCGAGAGGCCGAAAGCAGTGCGACGACTCGCCCTTCAGGCGGCTTGGAAAAAATGCCTCTCGACTTCGCTGGATGGTGCACGCAAGCTAGGAGAGACGTGATGCGGAATCGGTTTTTCTTGCTTGTGCTGGTCGCGGCGATGCTTGGCAGGAGTACGGTGCAAGCGTTGTGGCCGCGAATCGTGAACGGTGTAGCCACCGACCAGTATCCCGCCGTGGCGCTGGTGGCGTTTTACTCCGATGCCACGCAAAGCGAACTCGCTGGTTTGTGCTCCGGCGCGCTCGTTGGATGCCACACGGTTCTCACGGCCGGACACTGCGTTTGTCCCGACAGTGCAGACAACTACGAAAGTTGCGTCGCCGAAGGGCTTGCGGATCCTGGCAGTATCGCCGTGTTCCTTGCCAACGTCGGTGTGCTTCCTGTGCGGAGGGTGACTTTGCACCCGGGCTACGAGTTCGGGAACGGCAATGACGTGAGCATCCTCGAGCTGACAGAGCCCGCGGAGGGTGTTCCGGTTCTCCCGCTCGTTACCGCGAAACCTGCTGACGGCAGCAGCGGACGCGTGGTGGGTTACGGTACGACCAGGAGCGGTTTCCGAAGTGTGGATGACACAGGCATCAAACGCGAGGGGTTGGTCGTGTTTGGTGCCTGTCCTTCGGATGTTCCCGCCGACGGGAACCTTTGTTGGAACTTTACGGGCTCGGGAGCCAACGCGTGTTCGGGAGACTCGGGAGGCGCGGTTGTCGTGCAAGAGGGAGGGCGTGCGGTGCTGGCCGGAGTGGTATCCGGTGGTTCGACGTTCGACTGCCAGCCCCCGGATCAGTCGTTTGCCACTTCGATTGCCGCGGTGCGCAATTGGTTAGTGGCGACTGGTGGCTCTGATGTGGGTGCCTCCTGTGCTTTGCCGGGGAGTTTCGGCGATGGTCTGGTGGAAACCTACTCCGTGGAGCTGACGGCAGCACGCCCGCGCGCGCAGATGGAGTTCGACGTGCCCGTACGCGCTGCGGAGCTTCGCGTGACGTTCAACGGCCAGTCGGGCAGCGGCACTGGCTTGGGTGCAGTGGACAATGACTTCGATTTGTTCCTGGCGCCCGTAGAAGCGGCTTCACGTGAGCAGTGGGTTTGCCAAGACGAGCGTGCGGAAAACTGGGGTGCGTGCCGTGTGCCCCGGCCGGATGCAGGCCGCTGGCGGTGGGAACTTCGTCGCGTTGTCGGATCGGGACCGGCACAGGTGACCGTCACGATTTTCCCCGGCCTCCCCTCCTGCGGAGGCGATTGCAACCGCGATGGCCGGGTCGAGGTCAACGAGCTTGTCGCCGCGGTGAACATCTTGTTGGGAATCTCTTCGCTGGAGAATTGTTCTGCCGCTGACGCAAATCGTGATGGCGAGGTCACCGTGGACGAAATCCTCCTTGGTGTGAACGCTGCGCTTGCCGGATGCGAAGCGGTGGCGACGACGAAATAGGCCCTCGCACAAAAAAAAGCGGGGCGGCCGATGCCGCCCCGCTGCAAGCTTACCCTGGTCGGAGTAGGACCTGGGCTCACGGAGTGCTTGGGTTGTACACGGACAGCGACCAGCCCATGCGTTCGTGACCATACACGTTCCAAACGGGGTTCTTGCCACCCACGATTTGCGAGTCGCTGTAGTCCGGTGCACCAGACCCCGAACCCGTTCCGCCGATCAATCCCAAGTAAATCGTTCCCCCAGTGTAGGTGGGGTGGGTATCGTCGGACTGGATGTAGTCGTAGCTCGTGCTCGAGTTCACGAAGTGGTAGTTGGCGTCGCGGATCGTGGACTTGAGGGTGACCGTAATCCGCTGCACGTACGCAGCCTCGGTTTCGCCCGGAATGTACCGCAGCGCCTCGCTGTCGATTTGCCCGTCGCCGTTGGAATCGTAGTCGGCCCCCATGTACTGGGCAAACACGTCAGCACAGGCAAAGCCGTAGCGGCGAGCCAAGTCGCAAGCCCGCCAGTTGCTCTTTGCCAGGTACGGCAGGAACTTGTCGCGCTTGTTGATGCGCTGGCCGGTGGTCGGATCTGTGCAGCTGCTGAGCGTATTGTCGGCATTGTACCCCGGGTAGTACAGGTTGGCGATGATCTTGAGCTTGGTTGCAGGGTTGGCGTACTGATTGATCGCTTGCATCGCGAGTTCCTGGTAAGTCGTGCAATTCGCCAAGGCATTGTCGAGAACCGAGTAGTTGCAGGTTCCTGTTTGGCCACTGAAGTTGCTGCGCGCTTGCAAAAAGTCGTTCCCGCACATTTCGAACGTGACCACGCGGGTGTTCGAGGTTTGCATGTACGAACGCTCGGCCACGATCTTGTTGTTGTAAATATCGTCCGCTTTCGCTCCTGACTTGGTGCGCCGGATCACCTCGATATCCGCATTCCACAGTTTGGCGAGATACTCGCCGTCCACGTAAGGAGCCGCCCGCTTGGCAACGCGGGACAGCGAACCGTAGTACCCGGCGTAAATCGAATCGCCGTACGCGGTGACGCGATACTTTGTCGTGGTGCCCGCACGGTCGATGGTCCACGACGAGTTTTGCGTCAACGTGTTTGCGAAGGCGACCCCTCCCCACGCCAACACGCTCGCTGCGACCAAAAGCCGCCCACGAAATAACCACCAGCTTTGCATTCCATACCCTCCCTTCGTTGGTTGGCCTCGTATCCCGAAGCCGGTGCCCGGCGCCTACCACAACTCGGAACAAATTGGCAATAGGAACGCTTGCCCGAAATGCGACTCTTGGCGGCGTTTGGGCCGCGGCCGTAGCTGCCCGGACCCAAAGGGAAGCGCGTGGTTCAACTACGAGCGCGTGCGTGGGATTCGCGTCGATGGGCAGCGATGAGTTCGCGCAGGATGTTCACGCCACGCTTGATCTCTGCGAATGGCGGCCCGAAGGAAAACCGCACGAAGTGTTCGAAGCGGCTCTCGCGTTCGGGGCGGCGTTGGCCGGGGTTGATGTCGAAAAATACCCCCGGCACAGTAATGAGCCCTGCTTCCAAGCCAGCGCGGAACAGGCCCATTCCAGTGTTCAATGGGGGTGGGAGATCCGAAACGTCCCCCCAGCAATAAAATCCGCCCTGCGGCGGGTGGACGCGAACCCCCAATGCGGTCAGTGCCTCGAGCAAGAAGGCACGTTTGCCCGAAAAGTGCAGCCGGATCGCTTCTGCCTCGGTACGGGCGAGTTCGGGGTCCAGTAGCGTAAGGGCAGCCAATTGCATGGGCCGCGAGCATCCGCCTTCAAGAAAGCTGCCTGCAGAGGTGACCGCCTCGATGATGGGTCGAGGAGCCACGGTCCACGCCACTCGATAACCTGGATACCGCCAATTCTTGGTAAGGCCGTCGAGGATGACGACAGGATCCTCGTCCACGTCCTCGACAAACGCGGCCGCAGAAACGGTTTGCGGTGGGTCGAGGTAAATGTAGTGGCTGTAGAATTCATCGAACACCAGCGTGCACCGCAGCTCGCGGGCTACACGAACCCAACGTTCCAACTCGCCGCCGTGAATCAGCGCACCCGTGGGGTTGGCGGGGTTCGACAACACGACGGTGGACAATCCTCGGCCCAGTACTTCGTTGCGCAATTCTTCAGCCGAGAAGGCGTACCCGGTTTCGGGGCGCCGAATGAGCGGGATGGGAACGAAAGTCCCGAACGAATCGAGTAACTCTTCGTACGCCGTATAGTCGGGGAGAAAGTGGCCGACGTTGGTGCGCCCGAGCGTGGATACGAGGCGGGTGAGGGCAGCTCGTCCGCCCGGGCTGATTGCCACATTGGCAGCGGTGTACTGGCTTTTCTTCCCACGCCGGTAGCGTGCATTGTAGAGTTCGGCGACGCGCTCGCGGAGTTCTGGCAGGCCGTCGATGGGGGCGTACTCGAACGCGTCGTCGGCCAGGGGCAAAGCATTCTGCCGCGGCGGCGCGCCGGGCAGCGGCCCAGTTTCCGGGGCACCTTGTCCGAGATTGGCCCAGGAAGGGTCGCCTGGGCGATACCCGTGCTTCCCCGCTTCGGTCATGACATAAATCACGCCGGTGCGTGGCACTGGGCGAAAGCCCGGTGGTACGTGACTGGTTCGCCTCATGCATTCTTAAAAGCGAAGCCCATCCCTGAGTGCCAGGGGGCAAGGTGGTTGCGCTTGTAGGCGCGGTGGTTAAGCGCACGCTTACGGAAACTCCACCAGGAAGGAGGGATGCAACCATGGCCGAACAAGCAACGAGGCTCCGGGATTTTCACGACGCAGCGTTGATCGTGGTCGATGTGCAGAACGACTTTTGCCCGGGCGGGAGTCTTGCCGTTCCCGAGGGCGACCAAGTGGTTCCGGTCATCAACAAGCTTGCACCGTTGTTCCCGGTGGTGGTGGCAACGCAAGACTGGCATCCGCCCAATCACTGTTCGTTCCGCGCGCAAGGAGGCCCGTGGCCGCCGCACTGCGTGCAAGGTTCTCCAGGGGCGGAGCTGCACCCGCAGCTCGACCGTTCCCGCATCGTGGCTTATGTGAAGAAAGGCACTCGGCCGGAAAAAGACGCGTACTCCGGTTTCGAAGGGACTGACGACTCCGGCAATCCGCTGGCAGAACTCCTCCGTCAGCGCGGGATCAAGAAAGTATACGTCACAGGGCTCGCAACCGACTACTGTGTTCGCGCAACCGTGCTGGACGCACTGAAGGAAGGATTCGAAGTCCACGCAGTGGCCGACGGGATGCGCGCGGTGAACGTGAAGCCCGGCGACGGCGAGCGTGCCCTGGAAGAAATGCGCGCTGCGGGGGCGGTGGTGGAGAACTCGGACGCAATCCTTGCCGCCGCGCACGATGCACCAGCGCCGACCGCGCGCGTGTGAGCACGAGTTCGGATCGGCGCGCCGGTAGCGCCGGCGTGAGGTCAGGGCGGATCGCCGGATGCCGTGGTGCAAGGTCTCGGCACGGTGCTTCTTGCGCCAGTCGAGGGCAGCACGGTCTCGCCGGCAAGTTGCGAACGGGGTGTACTTGGTGAATACGGCAGGTGTGAGCAAACGTTCGAGTACGCGTTCAAAAAATGAAAGCGCGGCGCAGTCCCTGTTCGAAATCCCCGAGGCGCCGAGCACCACGACCCGACAGCGTGCCCGGCGCACCAAAGCAACGAAGCCGGCGTCGGCGGACCACGAACCGCCGACAACCCCACGCCGAGCGGTGTTCATCGACGTAGAAAACACCACCGCCGAAGGCCCGCTCATGGAAGTTTTGCACGGGTTGGCCATCGATCCGAAAAAGGAACAGGTGGAACTCACCGCGGTGGGAAACTGGCGTGCAGTTCCCCCAGCGCTTGCTCGCCGGCTCGCAAGTCTGGGGGCAAAGCTCGTACACAGTGCGCCAGCTCGGGGGGTTCGGGACTGGAGCGATCTATGGATCGCCACCGCCGCCGGCTGCTGGCTTGGCCAGGCACGCCCAGGAGATGTGTTGGAGATCGTTTCGAACGATCGCGCGTTCGATGCCATTGGCGACTTGGCTGCAGCCCGGGGCGTGACGTTTCGCCGCCTGGCGCACACGCGCGCTACGGCTGGCGGCGCAGGTGC
>CAZHQG010000046.1:0-16059 GCA_964534275.1 uncultured Binatia bacterium (SeqCode)
CTTGTTGCGTCGCCGCTTGTTGCTCGAACAACGCACGCACCCGACGTTCCTCCTGCGCCGCATGCTGGGCTTCCGCCTCGGCGGCACGGACGGCAGCCAAGGCTTGCTGCCGTCGAGCCTCGAGATCGCGGGCGTCGAGGATGACCAGCGGATCGCCGCCACGCACGACGCTGCCCATTTGCACGCGCACTTCCTGAATGCGGGCGAGGACCTTGGGGGCCACGTTGGCCACCACCCGCGAGCGAACGAGACCTGGCCAGTCGACCGTGTCGGGCACGACCCGCACCGTGGCAACGTGTTCGTCGCCGGCAACGGCCACGGGGGGAAGCGCATGGGTACCCGGAGGTACGCGGTGGCCACCAAATGCACCGGCAAGGTACAACACCGCAAGCGAAAGGCCAGCAACGGCAGCGACCGTGCCCAACAAACGCGGGGACAGTCGGCTTCGGTGAGACGCGGTCATGGCTGCAAGTCCTCCTCCCAACTTCCAATCGCCTTGCGCAGCGCGGCAGTGCTGCGGTCGAGGTCGTAGCGTGCAGCGACCGCTTGCGAGCGCGCTGCGGTGCGGGCTGCTTCGGCCTCGAGGTAGCGGGTGACGATCACCGCTCCTTGCCGGTACTGCTCGTTCACGAGCCGCAGCGCTTCCTCTGCTGCAAGCACGCCAGACTCTGCAACCCGCAGCCGTTCCCGCGCTTCTTCCCAGTTGGCGAAGGCAACACGCACTTCGTGTTCGATGTCGCGTTGGATCTTGACCTCGAGCTGGCGTGCCTCCTCCAGGCGCTGTTGCGCTGCACGCACGCGCTCACGCGTTCGCCCCCCGGAAAACAAGTCTACTTCCGCGGTGGCGGCAAAAAACCAATTGTCGCGACTGGCGGCGAGCGACAAATCCCGCGCGTTTTGGCCGTAAGAACCGATGAGATCGATGCGCGGCAAGAAATTCGCCTGCTCGGCGCGGAGTTCCGCTTCGCGTGCTGCCACGAGCGAGCGAGCAGAGGCCAATTCGCTTCGGCGCTCGTAAGCGCGAGCCAAGGCAGCTTGGAAGTCCGCCGGCAAAGGCCCCCCAGGCTCTTCGCTGCGCCGCACGGCAACTGGTTCGTCGGGGGGAAGCGCGAGCACGAGACGCACGGCCGCGCGTGCCAACTCCACGGCGTTCCGCGCGCGCACTTCGGATTCTTCCACTGCGGCAAGTCTGGTCTCGAGCGACAGCACATCCGACCGGAGTGCGGCGCCTGCGGCAACGCGAGCACGGGTGTTGTCGAGGGCAGCTTGTACGGCTGCACGCGCGGCGCGCGCAACCGCGAGTTGCTCCGGTGCCGCCAAGAGAGCGTAGTACGCTTGCGCGGCGGCATCGATCAGCTGATTGCGAGCGGCCGAAACCTCGGCTCGGGCTGCGTCGGCACCGGCGCTGGCTGCTTGGCGGCGGAAGAAATCTTGGCCGCCACGGAAAAGCGGATACGCGGCGACCACCTCGGGACGAACGTCCTGGGTCGGGCCAGGTCGATTGAAGTTCCCTTGAAACGTGAACCGCCGCTGCGCAAGCAGCATGGCAAAGGCACGGGAGGGGTCGTCGGTACGAGCAAAGGTAAGCCGGGCTCCGAGCTGAGGGAAAAACGCCGCTTCCGCTTCGCCGACACGCGCCATGGCTTCGCGTGCTCGTGCCTCTGCTTGTGCCATTCCTGGGTTGCGCTCGAGCGCCATGGCAACGACCTCCCGGAGAGTCCAACCCTCGCTGGGCGGCTCCGCTGCACGCGCCCGGCTGCCAAGCAGCACCAAGGAGCCAAGCACACCAACGGCCGCTGCTCGCCAGAGTCCGGGCCAATACTGGCTCTGCATCCCCGCGTCCTCACTTCGTCCCAAGCTTCCGCAGGATTTTTTCCGCGGGGCAAAAACCGGTGAACGAAGACTGGATGAGGTTCAGGGACACGAACGCAGCGAGCAAAAACCACGCAGGGTGAACGAAGTACCCAAGCAGCAAACTCAACCCTACCAGAGTGCCTGCCAGTAACCGGACAGCTCGTTCGGTCGTCATGTTCGTTGTCCTCCTTTCGTTGGAAGCGTTTCTCACACTTCTTGAGAGCCAACAATTCCAAAAAGGTTCCCACGGCGGACCCTTCCACAAAAGTCCTTCTTGGAGCTTGCCTCCGTACTGGCGTACCACGGGGAACTCCCCTGTGCGCATCGAGCGAGCCCCCAGGCCAGAGGCTCTGAAACCCCGCTGTTTCGAGCCGGAGTGCCGGGGGCCAAGCTCCGTGCGTGCTCAGCCAAGAAAGCGCAGCGCCAGCAGGGCAATCACGCCCACGTAGTAGCCCAAGCTACAGGCGCGTTCGCCGAGCGAGCGGAGGGCAGGGGCGAGGTCGGGCCGGAACATGCATCCGAGCCAAAGGGCAACCTCGGTGGCGCTTCGCCAAAGCCCGGCATAAAGGAGGAGATCAATCACCACGGTGCCGTAATACACGCACCAGGTGCGCAGGTAGGAGGAAAGCCCGCGCAAGTAGTATTCGCCCCACAAGCTACCATACGCGATGTGCTGGTGTACCTGGAACAAGAGGGCTGCTGGAAGCAAAGCAAAAACGGCAAACTTGGTCGCATAGTGGTACCAGCGCCAGCGTGGTTGTTGGGCGCGGCTGTGGGCCAAGGCGACGCTTGCTTGCTGGAGGACTGAAGCCGGAGTTTCCCAGGGAAGCCCGTGTACTTGCGCCCAAGCGTACGGATCCGCAACCTCGATACGCTCGCGCAAGCGGGTACCGTCCGCCAGCAGCAAGGACAACCCCGGAGCGGGTAACGGCACACGCCAAGGTTCGATTCCTCGAAGGCGTTCCCGCGGGATTTCGAGACGGAACTGGCGAAATTCGAGCACGAGGGTGTCTCCATCGCTGGAAGTGCGGGCACGAAATCTCCAGCGAAGGATTTGCTCGAGAACAAAGGGGGCAGCAATCCCAACGGCTGAAAGGCGCACGAGGACGGGCGGCGTGATCGGCGGATCGGTGGCGAGGAGCACGAGGGCGCTCACGGCCCACACAGCAAACCAACGCCAGAGTGCGAGCGCGGCAAGGACAACGCGGACCCACGGCGGGTACGCAAGACACATCGTTGTGTTGCCCCCGATCGACGGCGTCATGTTCCGCGCGATCCGTTCCCGGCTAGGCGAGACTAGACGCGGCGGAACAGCCGTTCGATCTCGCCCCGTGGCCAGAGGAGAAACGTCGGGCGGCCGTGTGGGCAGTGAGCGGAAAAATCGATTTCGTCCATTGCCTCGAGAAGACCACGGATTTCCTCGGGGCTGAGGCTTTGACCGACCCGCACTGCCGTATGGCAGGCCATGCGCGCAAACACGCTATCCACGACCCGATCGAACCCTTGCGCCCGGTCGACATCGACAATTTCCTCGGCCAGGTCCCGAACCAGTTCTACGGGGTTCAAATGGGCGAGCAAAGCCGGAACGGTGCGGACGACCACGGCTTCAGGACCAAACGGTTCGAGATCGAAGCCGAGCCTACGGACTTCGTCGCGATGGTCGATGATACTTGCCGCAGCGTGGGGGGACAGGGGCACCACCGTTCCGGTGAGCAAAAGTTGCTCCGGTAACGGGCCGCGGGCGTACGACGACCGCAGACGTTCGAACACCACCCGCTCGTGTGCAGCATGCTGGTCGATGAGGACGAACGCGTCGGGCCCCTCGCACACGAGGTAGCCATCGAACACTTGCCCGACGATCCGGAGCCTCGAGAACGCCGGACGGGCTCCGCTGGCGGTTGCCGTGGGGGGCCGCACGGGCGCCTGACTTTCCGCTCGCCATGGAACTTCCAGCACCCACCGCGGCACGCCTGCGCTCGGGGCACGAAGGGCCGGCTCCGAGAATGGGAGATCCGCGCTGCGGAGTCCCGCGGTGTCGCCAGCATGTGCCGCGGATTTGCTGGTTTCGTTCAGGGGCACGAGATTGGCGCGCAGGCGTTCTTGAACGCTGCGACTGATGAGCTCGTGAACGGCCCCTCCGCGGCGAAAGCGCACTTCCAACTTTGCTGGGTGGACGTTCACATCCACCTCGTTTGGTGGCAGCTCCAAGAACAGCACGGCTACCGGGTACCTGCCCGTCATCAACAGGGTGCTGTAACCGGCAACCAGCGCGTGGGTGACGAGCTTGTCGCGCACGTAACGCGCGTTGACAAAGGTGAAAATTTGTCGGGGCGAGGGCAAGCTCCATTGCGACGGGCTTAAGAACCCATGGACCCGACCGACATTGCTTTCGGCTTCGAGCGACAGGAAATTTGCGGCCCGGTCGCGCCCGAACACCTGGGCCAAACGCTCCTCGGGAGACGAAGCCCGAGGGTAGTCGAGGATCAATCGCCGGCCATGGCGGAGTTCGAACGCCACCTGCGGCCAGGCAAGCGCCGTGCGCGTGATGCACTCGCTGACTTGCCCGACCTCGGTGGCAGGCGCCTTGAGAAACTTGCGCCGCGCGGGAACGTTCGCAAACAACCCCACCACTTCCACGCGCGTTCCGGCTGGCACGCCCACGTCGCTGACCTCCAGCAACCGGCCGGCTTCGACCACCACTTGCGTGCCCGCAAGGTCGTCGCGCCGCCGTGTGCGCAGTGTCGTCGTGGATACGGCCGCAATGCTGGCAAGCGCTTCGCCGCGAAATCCAAGGGTCGAGATGTGTTCGAGGTCGCTCAAGGTGCGCACCTTGCTGGTAGCGTGCCGCTGGAAGGCGCACACCGCATCCTCGCGGGACATGCCTTCTCCGTCGTCGGTGACCGCGATCAGTCCGAGGCCAGCATCTTCCAGTTCTACGCGAATCGCTTGCGCGCCAGCATCGAGTGCGTTTTCCACGAGCTCCTTGACCACCGACGCCGGCCGCTCGACAACTTCTCCGGCAGCAATCTTGTCCGCAACTTCCGGTGGCAGCACCACCACGCGGCGGCGCTCGCTTCCGGCCCCACTGCTAGCCGGCTCGAGGGATCGCGCATGGTTCGCCAAACGATTCATGCTTTGTTGCTCCTCGCTGGGCCCGTGCTCTTACAGTACCCACTCGCTCGGCCGTTCCGCCACGTAGCGTTCTACTTCCATCCCTTGCGCTTCGAAGCCTTTACGCCCGAGGGCCCCGTAGAGCAAGCGCCGGCACGCATCGCCAGCCTCTTCTGCCCCGGGTTGGATGCCAAAGAGTTCTGCGAGGTAGAAGACCGTACGCTGCAATCCGTACACCCACTGCCCGAGCGTGAACGGGTTCACTTGCGGCCACGCTGCCGATACGAACCAGCGCCGGTGGTGCACGAGCAAAGTTTCCAAGGCGCGACGTCCGGCCGCCAAAATGTCCGCCAACCCATGCCCGCCAAGGTACGCGAGCGGTTCGAGATCTTGGTAAGCCGAGGCCACGGGCCACTCACGGCCATGATCCTGCACGGCCAAGGGAACGGCAAAGGTATCCCTCGCACTGCCGAGCAGCACCTGCGCTAGTAACGTCGGATCCGCGCTACGGATCCACCACGCGTGAAGCGGGGAAGACTGGAGTCTGCCATTCCCTCCCCCATTGGCGAGCAATTCGCCCACGAGTTCGGCGCTCCACTGCGCCAGCGCTTCCAGATTGTGGCAAAACGGAACGAACACCCAGGTGCGTACGTTCCGCTCGACGGTAGCCCAGTACAGGACTGCGGCAAGCAGCAAGGCCGGATTGCGCCACACGTTCGGCTCGCGGCATCGGGCTTCCATCCATGCAGCTCCAGCGAGAATGTCGTCTATGCGCATACCGCTCACGGCCGCGGGAAACAGGCTCGCCGGGCTGATGGCGGCAAGCCGGTCGCTGACCCCAGGCGGAATCGGCAGCGAACGAAAGCCTTCGTCATGGACGATTTGTCGGAGCGCCCCCTGGTCTGCATCGGTTGTGACGACCAGGTGTTGCGCGTAATCGACAGCTCCCAGTTGGCGCAGGAGCAAGTCGCGAACGACAAGAAACTGCGCGAGCGTTTCGGGAGTCTCCCCCGACTTGCTGATGACGTTGAACGCGGTCGTGGACAGGTCGAGCTGCTCGATGAGAGCGCCAAAGCAATCGGGGTCGATCGAGTCGGCAAACACCACACGGGTGCGGGTTTCCTGGGCTCGAACGAGCGCCTGCACGGCGAGCGCGGTTCCTCCAGTACCGACCACGACCAAGGTTTGAAATTGCTGCCGCACCGCTTCGGCCAGCTCTCGCACCTCGGCCAGCCCCTCGCGACGATGTAGCCACGAGAACACTGGAAGTTCGCCGGCTTCCTCGCGGGCTTGGATTTGCTGGTGGGCAGTAACTAGGCGGCTGGCAAGCGCCTCGATCGCCGCACGGGGCACAGCTTGTTCAGCAAGTTCCGCGGCAAAACAGCCGCTGAAATCGAACCGGAGGCTCATCGCTTCCCTGGTGGCGCGACGACGGTAGTCGGGCATGCGGGCGACGGTAACACCGCAGCCCTTGCCGGGCTAGGGCGGGCGCGAAGGTTACGAGCGGCGGACGCGCTCCACGGGCCACGGGCGTTGAGAACGCTGCCAGATCAGCGTTGGTAGCTCGGAAACCGAAGTGCCCCTTCCAGGGTCGGGACACTTCTCCGCCACGCCGCCGGAAGCGTTGCGTGGCCTCGCGCTTTGCGAGGCCGTTGGGAACCGCGGCGTATGCTACAGGTGCGCACACGGTGTCAACACAAATCCATCTTCGCCGCCGGTTGGCGCCAAGTGTGACCGCACACGGGCGCAATGAGCGCACGGCAGCGCCGTGCCCCCGGCGGTCCGCATCACGACATATGTGGATGCGGGCAAGAAACCCGGGCTCCCTCGGGGCTCCACGACGGGCTGCGCCACAACATCGCGCGGCGTTGTAAGGGCGGTTCGCGAAGCGACCCTGGTACTGTTGGGGCCACGCACGCGACGCCACAAGAGAAATGTAGGGGCACGGCGGCGCCGTGCCCCCGGCGCTTCCTGGGCGTGCCTTCGCTCGATCGTTACACGAAGGCCGAGCGCACGGGTGCTTTGGTGATCTTGCCAGAGCGCAGGCAGCGCGTGCACACGCGAATGCGGCGCACCCCGCCATTGACACTCGCACGCACTCGCTGCAGATTTGGCTGCCACGTGCGCTTGGTTTTATTGTTCGCGTGGCTCACGTTGTGGCCCACGGAGCGATGTTTCCCGCAAATTTCACAGCTTCTGGCCATGGCCTGGTCCTCTCGCAGAGCACCCGTGGCTAGCGGCACGAACAAGCTTTGTAAAGGGAGGAGAGCGAGATGGATGCGCAGTCTTCGGTACCTTCGGTAGAGGAGTTTCTCGCTCAGCGAGTGGCCCCACGGTTTGCGGAGCAGGTTCGCGATCTGGAAAAGCGGCTGGCCGAACTCGAGCGCCAGCTTGCCGACTTGCGCGCGGCGGAAGGAACGATTGCTTGGCGGATCGAAGGGCCGGAAACAGTGGTCCGCTATGCCAACTTCGCCGGCGGCGAGATGCGCATTGCAAGCGAGCCGACGCACCCGCCGCTCATGACCATCGTGCAAACCCAAGAGGACTGGGCACGGTTTGCCGGTGGACTGCCGGTTCCTCTGGGTGCCGATCCTCGCCGGCCGCTCGGCAAGTCGCGCGTGGAGCGAATCAAGACGGTGAATGGCACCGTGAGGTTTGTTTTGACCGGGATCGAGGGTGGCGACTGGAGTTGCCTCGTCGTGTTCGGGAATGCCTCGCTCGAAGGGGAACCCCGCGTGACGATCACCATGCCTGCAGCGACCGTTGCCGAACTGCAACAAGGCAAGCTCGATCCTCAAGCGGCATTCATGCAAGGACGAATCAAAATTGCTGGGGATATGGGCTTCGCGATGCAGCTTGGGATGACGTTGTTCTTGTAAGCGCGAAGTCCCCCGTTCGGTCCTTCGCTGGCACCGAGCGCAGCGGAGACCTGCGTCGCCAATGCAATCAGGAACGCGCTTGCTGTGCTTGGCGAACAATGCGCTCGAGCAGCGCCGACGTGGAGTACCCTCGTGCAAAGGGGAGCGAGCGAACGCTCCCGCCGTGCGCGCGCACGATCTCGCCTCCGACGATTGCATGCACGGGCCAGTCTCCGCCCTTCACGAGCACGTCCGGAACAATGCGCTCGATCAGGGCGAGCGGGGTGTCGTCGTCGAAAATGGTGACAAAATCGACCATCTCGAGAGCGGCTAACACTTCTGCGCGATCGCGCTCCGAGACAATCGGGCGTTGCGGTCCCTTGATCCGGCGCACGGAGCGGTCGCTGTTGATGGCGACGACGAGCACGTCGCCGAGGCGACGCGCTGCCCGCAAGTAGCGGACGTGCCCCGGATGCAAGAGATCGAAGCAGCCGTTGGTAAACACGATGCGCTTCCCCGCTCGTCGGAGTTGTTTCAACTTGGCTGCAAGAGTGCGGTCACTCAAGACTTTTCGGCTTCTCACCCACTGCAATCTAACAAGACCAGCAACGGAAGGGTACACGCACCTGGAGGAGCTGAGTCCTTCCGCGCTGGCTGGAGGGGAGTTTCGAGCCCCAGGGCGTCACCGCTTCGACGCCACCGGTGAAGCGCCCAGAGGTCATCCATTGCACGTCAAGAACGCGGTTAGGCTGTTGATTCTCCAGCGACAGTTCGTGTAACTCACGACCACGACGTAGCCATTCGAATCGGTGATGCGCACCTCCACGCGCGGGCTTGCGAGCGAGGAAGGCGTACTGCCCGAGGGGAAAAGGATCTTGCCGCGAATGGTCGTTAGGCCGTCGCGCCCGTAACTGAAGTGCAAACGGCGAGTAAGTTTGCCCGACGCGCCAGCATGATCCAAAAAGATGTCCATCCCGCCAGGGCAACCGCCTTGGTTCTGAGCGGCTTCCACCAGCTCGGTGGTGAGCTCCGAGGAGTCAGTCAGCATGAGCTGTACCGTCACTGGTGCAACAACGGCCGGGGTGCCAGGCTGAATGCCGTAACACCGTGGCGGGGGGAAACACGTGGTTGCAGAAACCCAGGCGAACGTTTCTGCTGCCTTATGCGCGGACCAGAGAACGCGCAAAGTTCGTTTTCCGCGGCAGGCCGGTTCAGGGATCACCGGTGTGACCGATGCTGTTCGAGTGGGTGTCGGCGTCGCGGTGGGTGTTGCAGTGCGGGTCGGCGAGGAGGTCCTCGTCGGGGTCGGAGTCGGTGTGCGGGTCGGTTCGCCACCGCCTCCCCCGCTGGTTGGTGTGGCGCTCGGTGAGCTTCCGGCTCCAGGAAGTGTTGCCGTTGGTGTTGCCGAAGACGTTCCCGTTGGCGTGGCGCTGGGCGTCGGGGAGTCTGTGGGGGATGGGCTTGGTGTAAACGTGGGTGCTGGGGTAGGCGTGTCGGTTGGCGTGGCGGTTTCCGTGCTCGTTGGTGTGGGCGTGGACGTTGGTGTGTGAGAGGGAGTAGGCGACGGGGAGTCGGTTGGAGTAACGGTCGGGGTGTGCGTGGGTGTCAGCGTGGGCGAATGAGTTGGCGTGAGCGTGGGAGTCGACGATGGACTCGGTGTCGAGGTGGGGGTGTCAGTAGGGGTGAAGGTGGGGGTGATCGTCGGTGTGGCGGTTTCGGTTGGAGTGGAGCTTGGCGTGCTTGTTGGCGTCGAGGTGGACGTTGGTGTGTGAGAGGGAGTAGGCGACGGCGAGTTGGTCGGAGTAACGGTCGGGGTGTCCGTGGGCGTCAGCGTGGGCGAATGAGTTGGCGTGAGCGTGGGAGTCGACGATGGACTCGGTGTCGAGGTGGGGGTGTCAGTAGGGGTGAAGGTGGGGGTGATCGTCGGTGTGGCGGTTTCGGTTGGAGTGGAGCTTGGCGTGCTTGTTGGCGTCGAGGTGGACGTTGGTGTGTGAGAGGGAGTAGGCGACGGCGAGTTGGTCGGAGTAACGGTCGGGGTGTCCGTGGGCGTCAGCGTGGGCGAGTGCGTTGGCGTGAGCGTCGGAGTCGACGATGGACTTGGTGTCGAGGTGGGGGTGTTCGTGTTTGTGGCCGTAAGGGTTACCGTCGGCGACAGCGTCGGCGTAAACGTGGCCGTAATGGTGGGAGTGCTCGTTGGAGTTGCGGACAAGGTCCGGGTCGGAGTGTTCGTTGCTGTAGCGGTCGGCGTGCGGGTTGGGGTCGGACTCGAGTACAGCCCTCCGCACCCATTGGCACACGTATTCCCCGCGCCTCCGACCCATGTTCCGCCGCCCCCACCGCACTGGGTGTCGCAAAAACTTTGGCACTGGGCGTTGCCAGTTGGATTGTCGTAGCAAGCGTTACACAGGTTGCAGGCACAGCACCCAGCCGCGTCGGCCCTCGAAGAAACGACCAACGCCAACAACACCGCCGCTGCGCCCCCGCACAGGAGTCGCCGCCCGGAAACCTGCGAGATTGTTGTCGGAGTGGTCCGCCCCTGACAACGCGGCAAGTGCGCCTGAGCCAAAACTGCCAAGCGGCTGCACGCTTCGTTCCGGCGCAGCCGAACAAAGCCCCACAACCGCCAGCCGCGAGCGAATCTGGTAGACACAAGTTGCCAAGACATGGGAGCAACCCCCTAAAAAAGTTTGGGGCTGCGAAAATGAAATCGGGTTCGAACCTTTGCAAGTGAAAATTTTTTTAACATAGGATGCAATATTCTAATGCGCCGTCTCGCGTGCATCTTCGAGAACTCGATGAAATGCAGCCGAGAGATGATCAGGAACAGGAGACGACACGCGCCGCTGCCTTGTTGCGTGGCTCGTACACCTGGCAATCCTCCTAAACGGCACAATGCCCCCTGGCGCCTCGAACGCAGAGGTTCTCGTGGATGTTCCGTGCGCGGCCTACGCTCTTGCGGGCTCGTGATCGGCAACCGGTTGTGAACGCAAACCGAGGCGGGCTGGCTCCAACGGGTGAAGACCGTTTCCAGGTTCGCGAATCGTACGCCCGCCAACGTACCAAGCGAACGTGGGAACAAACTCGCCGAGAGAGCCCTAGCATGAGCGGTTGCACGGGATCTGGCTCATCAGAATAAAGAAGAGAGGTGGTCTAGGGGACTTAACAGATTTGCAAGAGTAAGATAAAACCATTCCCGTATGAAGCGAACCATTAAGTCTTGGCCGGAGGACGACCGGCCGCGCGAAAAGCTCTTGACCCAAGGCCCCCAAGCCCTCACGGAAGCGGAACTGTTGGCGGTGATTTTCCGGCAAGGCGGGCGGGGGCACAGCGCGGTGGACCTAGGTCGTGCCGTGCTTGCGCGGTTTGGCAAAATCCGCTCCCTGGCAACGGCGGTCTTTGGCGAGGTCCGCCAAATTCCCGGGCTCGGGCCGGCGAAAGCCGCGCAGCTCTTGGCATTGGTGGAGCTCTGCAAACGATACGGAGAACACCCGTGGCAACCCGGGGAGGTGTTTCGCGATCCGGCCGACGTATATGCCCACTTCCGCGAACGGCTTGCGAGCGAGAAAAAAGAGTCGTTTTACGCGGTTCTGCTGGATAACCGGCACCGCAAGATTCGGGACGTGAGGGTCTCGCAAGGCTCGCTCACCACCACGGTGGTGTGCCCGCGGGACGTCTTCGAACCCGTGGTACGCGAGGCGGCTGCAGCCGTGGTATTCGTGCACAACCACCCGAGCGGCGATCCCACTCCGAGCCCCGAGGATGTGGCGATCACGCGGCGGCTTCGGGAGGTGGGCGAACTCATGGGGGTGCGTGTGCTCGACCACATCGTGATCGGGCACGGCCGCTACGTGAGTTTCGCTCGGGATGGGTACTGGTGAACAGTGCGGGAGAGACAGTGGTGCACCCCTTTACGGCAACGAGCCTCTGGGCCCGGTCGCAAAGCGACGTTTACAGGCGCGCCAAGAACGCTTGGGTCGCAGCCACAAACGCTTCGGGGTTGTCGCCCATCACCGAGTGGCCTGCCCCAGGGATGGTGACAAGTTCGCTCTTGGGAATTGCGGCTTGGAGTTTTTGCGCTGCCGCAGGCGAGAGGATGTCGCTTTCGGCTCCTTTCACGATGAGCGTCGGGCAACGGATTTTGCGCACGTCCTCCCACAAGCCCGCGAGCAGCGACGTACGAAAGGCGCGGTCCGGGCTCCGCAGGTACGGATCGTATTTCCAAGTCCAACGGCCGTCTGGCAGTTGTTTGAGGTTGTACCGCAAGCGGCTGCGAATGTTGTCGAGAGACCGTCGCGGGTTGAACGCATGAGCGCGCGCCACGAAGTCCTCGAAATCGGGCAACACATCTTCCTGCTGAATGAACTGGCGGATGTGCTCGACCCCGCGCGCCTCGATCTCCGGACTGACGTCCACGACAATCAGCGCCCGCACGTGCTCGGGGTGCTGAGCGGTGTACGTGATGGCATTGATGCCCCCCATGGACATTCCCGCAAGCACGAACTCCTCGAGGCCGAGCGCCAAGCGAATCGCTTCCAGGTCGGCTGCTTGCGTGTGGCGGGTGTAATCGCCATCGGGCGCCCAATCCGAATCTCCGTGTCCGCGTTGATCGATGGAAATCACCCGGTAGTCGGCAGCGAGCCCGGCAGCGACTTCATCCCAACTGTGCGCGGTTTGAGTGATGCCATGCAAGCACACGATGGGCGGCCGTCCGCTCTCGCCCCATTCCACGTAATGAAACCGAAGCCCGCGTGCCGTAACGGTGCCGTCGTGCATCCTTGCTACGCTCCTGCTGTTGCAAACGCGTACCACGGGGAACTGCGATGAACAAGGAACTCCCGCTGTACGCGGTGCTTCTTTCAGAGCTCCCGCACGTGGGGGAACGGACCGCCCTGGAAATCCTGGAGCGCTGCCAGGAACGCGGGCATAGCTTGGCGATGTTTTTCCACCTGCCCGGCCCGGTGTTGCGGCGCGAGTTTCCGTTGCCAGAGCCCGCACTGCGCTGCCTCGAGCGGCACCGAGAGGCGCACCGTCGGCGGTGCGAATGGCTGGCCACCAAGCTTGTCGCCCACGGAGGACAGGCGTGGACCCTGCTCGACCGCCACTACCCCGAGCGCCTGCAGCTGTACGGCTCACCCCCGC
This sequence comes from uncultured Binatia bacterium (SeqCode), assembly GCA_964534275.1. GTDB lineage: Bacteria > Desulfobacterota > Binatia > HRBIN30 > HRBIN30 > HRBIN30. The sequence goes on from CAZHQG010000046.1 coordinate 12,963, forward strand.
CCCCGCTCCTGTTTGTGGTGGGTGACGTGACTTGCCTCCAGAGACCTACGTTGGCAGTGCTGCACTCGCGCGCGCCGACGGAAGAGATGGTTGCGGGTGTGCGCCGGGCAGTAGAACTGGCAGCGCGGGAAGGGTTTGCCGTGGTCACCAGCGCCGGCAAGGCCACCTACCGGCTGGTCGCCATTGCGTGCCGCGCGTTGGGTGTTCCCCGCGTGGTCGTTCTCGATCGTGGATTGTTCGCTGCCCTCGGGCCCGAGCTCGACTGCGACCCCTGCACCCACGCTCGGGAAGGCAACGCGGAGGCGCTGGCCAGTGGGCAACTCGTCCTGTCGCCGTTCCGGTTGCTCGACCACGCAGTGGGTCACAACGGCCCTCGCCGCGATGCACTGGTCGTCGCCTTGGCAGACGTCGTCTTCGCCCTGCATGCACGGCCGGGCGGGCAAATCGAGCGCGTGTGCCTGACCGCCCTCGACCAAGGCCGCCCCGTCTTGTCGTGGAACGGAGAAAACCCCGGACTGGTAGCCGCTGGGGCAACGCCAGTCACCGACGCGGATTTGCACTCGTTTTCCCGCTTCCTCGGGGCGCGTTAGCGGTCGAGCAGCCGCCAAAACCGATTGGCCGATGGCCGAGCACCAGGATGCCGGCGTGCAGGCGCGTCGTGCGAGTCGGAATCCAAAGTCACCACAGTTCCCAGAGGCTGCGAAACTAGGCCCGTCGTTCAGCCTCATGTCCCGCCTCGCCTTGCCCGCGGGTGCTTGCTAGGGGCTCGCCATGCCCGACAAAAAAATTTTGTTTCTTTGCGTGGCCAATTCCGCGCGAAGCCAAATGGCCCGCGCGCGTTTCGGCAGCGCCGTGCAGGTGGCGAGCGCCGGCAGCGCGCCGCGGTTCGTGCATCCCCTGGCCATCGAAGCGATGCGGGAGTTGGGCATCGATATTTCTGGTCAGCGCTCCAAGCACGTGAACGAGTTTCAGAACGAGGACATCGACATTGTCGTAACCCTCTGCGCCGAAGAGGTTTGCCCGGTCTTCCTCCGCGCGCGGCATCGATTGCACTGGCCTGTTCCCGACCCTGCGGCAAATCTCGAGGGGCGGAGCGCAGAGGAGCGATTGCAGCAGTTTCGGGCAGCGCGAGACGCCATTCGCGCCCGACTCGAAGAGCTCGTTCCACTGCTCGCTTCTTGAGGGGCGACGGCGGGCACGGGACGCGCCCCGAGGCCGGGGCGCCTGTGTTTGGGGACGCAAGAGCGAGGCGCAAGCGTCAGCGGCCATGCGCGCGCTCTGGCGGAGAGTCTGGAGAGCGATTGCTCGTGTTGCGAGACCTCTGCCGCACGCTCATGATCAAGTTCCACGCAAACGCGACAAAGCCGCTCCACGCTACCGGGCCCGACAAAGCCGACCAATGGTACCACGCAAGGTTTCCTCCCCACGCGGCGGCGGCTTCGCCGGCGCGCAAAACCACCGCTACGTTGAGCAAGAAAAACGTGGCGTCGCGCAGCCGTTCGCTCCAGATGGGGATTCCTGCTGCTGTGGGGATGACCCGCATCGATACTCCCACGATCATTTGAGTCAAAAACCCGATGGTGAACGCGTGGCGCGCAAAATCGAAGGCTGGGCCCGTGTGTGGCGCAAGGCCGCTCCCCACTGCCAGGGGCGCACAAACGGCCGCGACCCCGAGCCATGCGTAGGCGGCCACCAGGAACTTCTCCGTTCCGGGCATGGGATGCGCAACCGGAACACGCACGGTTTGCAAGAAGCCCACCCGGTACACGTACGCAGCGACGGCAACGGCAAGCAAAATGCCGCCAACGCGGAGCGAAATCGTTGCCGCTGGGCCCGCCCCGAGCTCCGTTCCTGCAACCCCGGTGCACCACGATGCCACAGCGAGCTGGTGCAAGGCGAGGACGAGCCAGTCCGCTCGCTGGCTTTGCCAAGGCAGCCCGAGCGCCGCGGGCAAAATGCGGAGACTCATTCCGTAAATCCAGTTGGTCGCGAATCCCCACAGAACCGCTTCCCACAGGACATTGTGTGCGTGCACGAGAAGCGCGGGGAACAACAGCGGTGCCGCGGTTGCGCCGACAAGCCACCAGCAACCGAGTTGGAGATATGCTGGCAATGGCACCGCGACGCGCGCACCGCGGAGGTGGGTCGTGATCGTCCAGGCGAACGCACTTGCACCGGTGACAAGTCCGAGATGCCCCAAGAGGAGCCAACGCCAGTGCGCCCCAAACAGGGCTGCCAAGCTTGCCGTGGCGGCGCCAAGTACGAGTCCCCAAAGCGTCACGCTCAGCAGCGGACTTCGATGCCATGGGCGTCCACTCAGGCGCGGCAACACGTGGTACGCGACGCCGCACACGAACAAGGCTGCAAATCCAAACACCTGGGCGTACCCGTGAGCTAGACGCGTGTTTCCCGGCGCTAGCGGACCAAGCAGGTTGGTTTGCAAGGTCAGCGAAAGCCACAAAGCCGTTCCAATCGTGGCCCCCAACGTCAGGGAAAAGAACACGCTCCACACGAAAAACCACGCAGCCCGGCGGGCCGTTTCGCGCATGGTCTCGTCGTCGCTTGCGGGGAGAACGCGTGTTCGCTCGCTGGTTGGGACCTCGGCCATCGCAGTGCACCTGTTCGGAGAAGCCTTCTCTAGAACCCCGGACGCTCCGAAGCAAAACGGACCCGCTGGCACGGCTACGCGAGCGGCTAAGGCTTGGAATCTCCTGCAGGTGCAGGACGCGCGGCGCTGTGGCAAACAGGGGCTGCATGCTCCCGAGTTCGCCTGCGGACGAGAAAGCGAAGCCGATTCAAGACGAGGCACGGGATCCCAGCATCGTGTCGCGATGCCACACCGCTCCCAGCCGGCACGTTGCGCTCGATGCTTGCGGAAGGTCCGAAGCGGTCCTTCGCCGCGTGACGGCGGGAATGCTCGACGCGGGGAAGTCTACCCGAGCGGATCGACGACGAGAGCGCATTGCCGGCAGGGGCTGGGAGGGGCAATGTCGGGTGCACGTCGCAGCAACCACGCCGTGGTGACCAAGCGAATCGTGCCGCGAGCCCTGCGGAACGTAGGCGTGCGCCTGTGCCGTCGGAGGGCGCGGTTTCCGCG
>CAZHQG010000047.1:0-15643 GCA_964534275.1 uncultured Binatia bacterium (SeqCode)
CACGGCTGAACGGCGGCCCGGTCGGTGGCCACCAGCAGGGCATCCGCATCGGCCGCGGGCGAGTGCGGAACGCTGCTGTTGCGTGCAAGCCCCGGCCACACGTCTTGCGAGCCCCGCGAACCCTTCCTAAGGGTGCGACGTGAACGCGGTCATTCTCGCTGCCGGTCGTGGCAAGCGCATGGGTGCGCTGACTCGAACCTGTCCAAAGCCGTTGCTGCCAGTCCATGGCCGGCCCATCGTCGTGCACATCCTGCGCGGACTCATGCGTGCTGGGGTGAAACGAGCCACCCTCGTCGTGGGGTACCTTGGGCAGCAAATCCAGGGCGCGCTCGGGAACGGGCAACAATTCGGGTTGCAACTGGAGTACGTGTGGCAACCGACGCCATTGGGGACTGCCGATGCCCTCTTGTTGGCCCGGCCGACGCTGCCTTGCGAGCCTTTTTTCTTATCGTGGGGCGACGTGTTGGTCGCACCGGAAAACTACGCCCGTCTACGCGCTGCCTTCAAGGAGAAGCCTGCCGCCGCATGGATCGGCGTCAATGAAGTGGACGACCCCTGGGCGGGAGCAGCGGTGTACTTCGACGCAACCGGACGGGTGAGCCGCATCGTCGAAAAGCCCAAGCCAGGAACGTCCACAACGCGCTGGAACAACGCCGGTGTGGGCATCTATGCGCCGGTGGTCTTCGACTACGCGGGCAAGGTTTCTCTCTCCGAACGCGGCGAGCGCGAACTGCCCCAGGCGCTCGACTTGATGATTGCTGCCGGAGAAACAGTGTACGCCCTACCCTTCAGCGGCTTTTGGAGCGATCTCGGCACGCCCGAGGCGTTGGCATGGGCAGAAAAGCACTATCCGAGCACCGAATGAACCCGAGCCTCGATCCCGAACGATTGTCGGACCTCGACAGCCCGCTCCGCGAGCGAGTTCGCGCCGCGGTAGCGGCGTACCAACAACGGTTCGGTGTTGCCCCCGAACTCGTCGTCTGTGCGCCGGGACGGGTCAACTTGATCGGAGAGCACACCGACTACAACGGCTTTCCGGTGCTTCCAGCCGCCATCGACCGCGAGATCGTCGTCGCAGCCAAATTGCAACACGAAGCTCGGATCGACGCGGTCTCGTCAGCCGAGTCGAGCCCTGCCCGGTGTTCTCTAGTGGAACCGTTGCAGCCAGACCCTCCCGGTTCTTGGAGCAACTACCTCAAGGCTGCCGTACAGGTCCTGCTCCACTACGTACCCGAGCCACGGGGCGCATGCCTGCTAGTGGACGCGTCGCTTCCAGCCGGCGCTGGCTTGTCGTCGTCGTCCGCTTTGGTGGTCGGCACGGGGGTGGCCTTGCTAGCGCTTCACGAGCAATTTCCTCCTCGAAACGAACTTGCGGAGCAGTTTGCCGCTGCCGAGCGTTTCGTCGGCACGCTTAGCGGTGGCATGGACCAAGCCATCAGCTTGCTCGCCGAACCGGGTACAGCGCTGCGGATCGACTTCTTCCCGCTGCGGACCCGAGTTGTGCCCTTCCCCAGCGGCTACCGGATCGCGGTTTGCCACAGCTTGGTGCGGGCGGAAAAGTCCGGGCACGCACGCACGGCGTACAACCGACGAGTGTGGGAATGCACGCTCGGCTGCCGCACGCTGGCTATGGTGCTCGGGAAGGGAAGGCGTTTGCCGCTGACACGGCTAGCCGATGCGTGCCGCTACGAACCCTCGTGGCCGCTTTCCCGTTTCGTGGATGCGCTCGCTGAAGTTGTGCCTTCGCGCCCGGTCAGCGCCAGGGAACTCGCGCACTCTCTCAATGTGTCGCTCGACGAGCTGTTGCCGCCGGGCCCGCCTGTGGTGCCGCCAGAGGAGCCACTACCAATCCTCGCCCGGGTCCGACATGTATTCGAAGAAGCGGAGCGCGTCGACCAAGCTGTTGAGGCGCTTGTCCGTGGAGATGTCGAAGCGCTCGGACGCTTGATGGAGGCATCGCACGCGAGTTGTCGCGACTACTACGAGGTGAGTTGCGAGGCACTGGAAGAGCTTGTGGCTTGCGCTCGCTCGGCTGGTGCGATTGGCCCGCGACTCACCGGTGCTGGGTTCGGGGGAGCGACGGTGCAGCTTATTCCCGAAGCCGCCGTCGACGCCTTCTTTGCCACACTCGACGCAACGTTTTACCGGAAGCGTCTCCCGCCGGGGGCGGATGCGGGGCCTTACCGGTTCGGGTTTGTCCCTAGCTCAGGCGTGCGTGTCGTGGCTGTTTGAGCAGCTTTTCGCGGCCGCGACCCTACGCTATGGGGAACGCGCTGTGGGCCAGGACGAACTGACTGCGCGCCTCGAGCGATACATTGCCGACAAGACAGGCAGCACCAACGTGGTCGTCACGGGCTTGCAGCGGCTGCCTGGAGGAGCCTCGCGCGAGACTTGGGGGTTCGACGCGGAGTGGCAAGCGAACGGACGCCACGAGCGCCGGGCGCTGATCCTCCGCCGTGATCCTCCCGGTAGCCACCTCAAGGGAGAGCGACGGCAAGAATTCGAGCTGCTCGCGTTGGCAGCGCAAAGTGGAGTTCCCGTGCCCCAAGTGTACTGGTGCGAGGAGGATCCGAGCTCGCTCGGCGCTCCGTTTTTCTTGATGGAGCGGGTAGCCGGAGAAACCCTGCCGCGGCGGTTGCTCCGCGACGAAATGTACGCGGAGGCTCGACGGAGACTACCGCAGCAATTGGCGCGTGCGTTAGCGGCAATCCATTCGATTCCCGCGGACCACCCGCATCTACGCGGTCTTCCGGCTCCCCCACCAGGGCAACCGGCAGCCTTGTTCGAACTCGACCGCTTCGAGCAAATTTACCGTGGCCTCGCACCGGACCCCCATCCGGTGTTCGAACTGGCTTTCCGCTGGCTTCGCCAGCACGCCGTACCCGAAGAGCGGCGCACGGTCGTACACGGCGACTTCCGCGTGGGGAATATCCTCTTCGGCCCGGACGGACTACGGGCCGTGCTCGACTGGGAACTCGCCCATGTAGGAGACCCCCTGGAAGATCTCGGATGGCTTTGTGTGCGTTCCTGGCGATTCGGAAACGACCACTTGCCCGTGGGAGGGTTGGCCGATCGTGGCGAGTTCTTTGCCGCGTACGAACAAGCCGCGGGAGTTCGCATCGACCCGGAGCGAGTGCGCTATTGGGAAGTGCTGGGCAATCTCAAATGGGGAGTCATTACCATTGTCCAACTTCGCACCCACCTCGACGGCGCGGTGCCGAACGTCGAACTTGCGGCCATTGGAAGGCGAACTGCCGAGGTGGAATTCGAACTTTTGCATGCAATGAAAGGAGACACCCAATCACCATGACCCGCTCCCATGTTCGGACTCTGGGAGTTCTAATCCTGTTTGCTGTTGGCAGCGGTTGCGGCGCAGCAAAGACACAGCCACTGTTTGCTCGCTCGTTGGCCGAACTCGTACCGCATAACGATCGGGACCACTTCGTGTTTCTCGTAGAGCGACCCACACCCAACGGATTCCGCCCGGCAGCTCTGCAGGTGGAACACGTCACGAAACTCCCCGAAGGCAACGACTACGAGGTGGCGCTTAGCGAAGACGGGATGGCCACTGGCCGAGTGATTTTGCGCGACGACGGCACCACGCTGTGGCTCGTCGCAGAGGAAGACTACACGCGCGGCCTGCGTTTGTCCTACGAGCCCCCGTTGCCGTACTTGAGCGTACCGTTGTTTGCGGGAGAAAGCCGTGCAACTAGCAGCGCGGATTTACGCCAACTTGGCACGAACCAAGCTGCGGGTCGATTGCCCGTCGTGCAAGTCACACGGGCTCATGCGGAGCCTGCCGGACAATGGTTTGCTGGGGCGTACGCGGGTGGGGTCCGCCTCGAGGTCCAGCGGACCTACCAAAGTCCGGACGGCCCGATGCAGCTCAGCAGCACCACAATCCTGGTTCCCGGCATTGGCGAGGTACGCTCGGAGGGGGCTGCTTCTGGCAGCCCGGTGATGCGCCGCCAGCTCGCTTGCGCCACCATCGGCAACCGGCGCATCGGAGACTGCCGCAGTTTGGCGGAGCGGTTTCGCTGAGCAAGAGCCGCATTGCCGAAGACCATAAGAAGGAGAGCCGATGCAAGACCGCCCCACTGTCGACGAGCTGCTTGCAGCCGTCCAGCACTTTCTGGAGCACGAGATCGTTCCCGCGGTGGAGGGGCGGCGACAATTTCACGCGCGGGTCGCGGCGAATGTGATCGGCATCGTGCGCCGCGAACTCTCGCGAGCACCTGCGGATACTGCAAACGAGTGGCTGCGCCTTTCTCGTCTTCTCGGCAAGGGCACCGACTCCCCGCCCACGGACCCTGCGATTTGTGGTCAGCAAGTGCGGGCGTGGACCGAGGAACTCTGCAACTTCATCCGGGAAGCTCCGATCGACCGCCTGCTGGCGGACAAGCAGTTATGGGCTCACCTCGAAGCGACCGTGGTAGAAAAACTTGCTGTTGCCAACCCGCGTTGGCTTACAGGAGCCGGTGAGTCCTCCCGCTGACCCGGCACCACTCACGTTTCACCCCCGAGGATGCCCGACTCGCTTTTTCCCCCGAGGGTCGATTCGACCGGCGCCCGAGTTTCCGCGGAACGGGAAGCCGCGCGGAGTTCTCGCGCACTCTTGCGTCCCGCATCATGGTAGCAACGCTCGCCTTCGCTGGAGCCTAGCCTTCGGCTGCCCTGACGAACGACTACGGGCTCGGGGATCGCATCCGACTCGACGATCCGCAGCACACAACACGGAACCGGACCCAAGCAGACGAAGCGGGGGCGCGATGCTGTTCGTCCGCCGCTTGACCGGTCTTCTGAACATTTGTTAACCGATTGGCTTATGATTTGGCCCGCGGCGGCGTCGGAGTTCGAGCGATTGCAGCGCACGTTGGAGTGGGTGGTTGCACGGAGCCCGTACTACCAGCGTGTATTCGCCCAGGCTGGTGTGCGCGTGGCAGAGCTTTCCAACTACGAGGCATTTCGCCGCCAAGTGCCTTTGCTGCGCAAGACCGACCTCGTGGCCAACCAGCGCCAACATCCTCCCTTTGGTGAGTTCGTTACCGTGCCGCGGTCTGCCTTCGGGAGTTTACACACGTCGCCGGGTCCGATTTTTCTCCCCCGTTTGCCGGAGGAGAATCAGGGAACGGAAACCTTGCGATCGTCGATCCGGGCGATGGGCGTGCAACCCGGGGAAGTGGTTCACGTCACGCTTTCTTACCACATCATGCCCGGAGGGCTTCGGCTGCACCGCGCCTTCGAGGCGGCAGGCTGCTTGGTGATCAATGGCGGTACGGGATCGACTGCCCTTCAGGTGGAAGTCGCCCGTGCTTGGCAAGCCACCGTGTATGCGGGAACGCCCAGTTTTCTTGCCCATATTGCCGACACTGCCTGCTCCATGGGGTTGGATCCTCGCCGCGATCTTTTTTATCGCGTTGGCTTTTCTACCGCGGAGGCGTTGACGCCTCCGCTGCGGAAGGAGTTGCAAGAAAAACTCGGGATCGAGTTGTTCGACCACTGTGGCGAGGCGCAAATCGGGCCCCTGGCCGGAGAGTGTCAGGTGCACGACGGCATGCATCTGCACGCGCGTGATTTGTTTTGTGAGTTCTTGGACCCGATCACCGGTGAGCCCGTGGGGCCGGGCGAGGTCGGGGAACTTGTTGCAACGCAGATTGGTCCACGCGCCCTTCCCTTGATTCGCTACGCGCCTGGCGATGCCTTTCGTATTTTGCCGGATCCGTGCCTCTGCGGTGATCCGAGCCCGCGGGTGCAGTTCGTGGGGCAGGTGGGTGGCATTCGCAAGATCAAGGGAGTGCTCGTGCATCCTCAGCAGGTGCGCACCGTGTTGCAGCAGTTTCCTGCGGTTCGGCGCTTCGAGATCGTCGTCGATCACCCGCCCGGGGAACGCTACGAGCGCGTCGTGTTGCGCCTCGGCGTGAGCGAGCCCGTTGCAGAACCCGAGACGCTGGCGCGCGCCGCTGCCGCTGCCATCAAGGAAAGGATTCTCTTGCAAATGCAGGTCGAGGTCGTTCCCGAGCACGAGATTCCCGAGGAAGCCGCCCGCCCACCCTTCACTGCTGCGATCCGGGACTTGCGCGGAAAGGCGCTTTCTACCGAGCCTGCATCGAGGCCACGCTGATGGCAAAGGCAAGCTTCCCCGCCTCGTTTCCCGCCAAGGATCAACAGTTCTTCGACCCTGAAGTGCAAACGCTCCCGCGCGAGCAGTTGCTTACCTTGCAGTGGCAGCGCCTGAAACGCCAGTGGGAACGAATTTGGACGACGCCGGTTCCATTTTTTGCGCGCAAATTTGCAGCCGCGGGGGCGACCGCCAAAGACTTGCAAACGTTCGCCGACTTGCGGCGCTTACCCACGACGAACAAGGATGAACTTCGGCAGAGCGAGGCGGAACATCCACCCTTTGGCGATTACCGCGGAGCACCACCGGAACAAGCGGTGCGGCTGGGCACTTCCACGGGCACGAGCGGGCGGCCAACCCTGATCCTGTGGACGCGAAAAGATCTCGAAGTGGACTATTGTGCCTCCTTTCGCGCGCGCTGGCGCTGGGGGATCCGGCCAGGGATGTGTCTCGCCAATGCGCATCCGTTCGGCTCCAACGCGGGCGGTTGGCACTTTAGCCACGGCATCGAAGGGCTCGGCATTTTGAACGTACCGTCCGGGCCGCCTGGAAGCGACGAGGAAATTCGCGATGTGTTGGAAGTGTGGCGTCGGCTTCGTCCCGACGCTTACCGGCTCTTCGGCAACGTCGCCACCCGCTTCGCTGAAGCTGCCCGTGCTTGGGGTTTGGACCCAGAGCGTGATTTGAACCTTCGCATCGCGGGAGATCATCCTGCGGAGCAATACGCCATGGTGAGCAGCGGCCTGGAGGCCCTTCCTTTACTTGGCAGCGCCTGCGCCGAGCGCGACGGTGCTCACGTCGCCGAAGACCTGGCCGTGGTGGAGGTGATCGATCGCCACACTGGACAGCCGTGCGGCCACGGGGAGCGTGGGAACCTGGTTGTTACCGTACTGGAGAAAGACAATTTTCTCTTCCGCTACGATTTGGAAGACATCGTCCGCTGGAACACCAAGCCGTGCCCCTGCGGGGAGACACACTGGCGCTTGTTTTACGAGGGTCGCGCACGCGACATCGTTTGCGTTTCTGGAAAAGAAATCCTCCCCATCGATGTTGCATTGGTCCTGTACGAATTCCCTGAAGTCTCCACGCCGTCTGCGGAGTACCAAATTTTGCGTCCGAACCGTCCCCTGCCACAACTGCACTTGCAGTTGGAGTATTCTGGATCCGTGGAGCTTTCCGACCTAACGGCACGATTGCGGGCGCGGTTCCGGGAGCGACTTGGCCTCGACACACAACTCCACTTCGTGCCCCGCGGCGGTGTGCCGAGATTCAGTTACAAGGCCGCACGCGTCGTGGATGTCGACGCCAAAGAGCTGGAGAACGGACGCGGCTGATCCGCCCGACACGCGAACCCGCCCCGACAGGTAAGACACCTCCGACTACTCGCGAAGTGGACCGCGACGCAGACCATCCACAGCGAAGCTGGCTCAGCAGCCGGTGCAACCAGTAGGCATTGCTCGAGTCCGGTCACGCGTCGGGGGCGACGACCGCAATCAGCGCCCCAGCGGCGGCTACGGCGACGCCAAGGGAACTGCAGGGAGCCGCACCAGCTTGGTTGGAACTGTTAGATTCCGTTGGCGCGCAGGAAGTCCTCTAGCCGGGCGTTAAACTCTTCAGGCTTTTCGAAGTACACGGAGTGCCCAGCCTCCCGCACCACCGCAAGCGTTGCATTCGGAAAGTAGGTCGCGGCCACCTCGGCTACTCGAAGCGGGATGACTTCGTCTTCTTCTCCCCAAAGGAGAAGTGCCGGGCACCGCAGGCGCTGAACCTCTTCCGGCGTAGGGCTCCCGGCCGCCGCGAGGAGCTCCCCGAGTTCCTGCACCGAGTGCTCGGAGTTCAATCCGGCTATTTGCAAGTACAAGAAGTACTTCCACGGTTGTTCTCTGGCCATGCGGGCACCGGCTGCCGGATGCGCAACTGGTTTTTCCGTCGCTAGACGATGAATCGCAGAAGCCCATGCCTGAGAAATCGCCTCGGAGGTGAGGCCGCCGTGGGTATCTGCAAGGACGATCGCCCGCACCCGCCCCGGATGTTGGACGCCGTAGCCGAGGACTGTCCACCCACCCATCGACTGACCGACCAGCACGGCTTGTTCGACGCCCAAATGATCCAGCAGAGTTTGTAGATCGCTCACAAAGGCTGCCCCGCCTGGGCTGCCGTCTTCTTCTTCCGACAATCCGAATCCGCGGTGATCAAAGGTGATGCAAGTGTAACGCTGAGAAAAGTGGGGAATTTGTTGCCACCACGAAAGATGATTTCCCCCGGCACCGTGCGCCCATACCAATACCGGCGCCTCTCCAAGCGACGGGCCGTGCACTTCGTAGTAGAGTCGCGCGTGGCGGTGCGAAAAGTAAGGCATGTGGCCTCCTTGTACTCGATGTTTCTCCGGCGAAGCAACCTCTCCGCCGCTTGCCGCGATTTCTGCCCGGCTGGGGCATCTGCGCGCCCTTGCCCTTACGCAATATCTCGCGGCACACGATCCGTAGGCGGCGCGCGCAGGGGGCGCATGCCTTAGGTCGGTGTACGAAGACCAGAAATTCCGCCTTGCCGCGTTCCTGCCCAGGGAACTCCAACAACGAGAACAGCCAGCCCGCGCGGTGTTCGCTTTCCTGCGTTCTGCTCGACCAACCAAGCCTCCGAACAGAGACTCGTGAGGAACGCGTTCGTTGCGCGAGCACACTCCTTGTGACAACCAGAGTCGCTCATGTCCTCGACGAATCCCCTCCAGGACTTCGACCGAACCGTGTTCCCTTCGGCGCGTCGGCGGCTGGCTGCCGCCGCGATAGACTTTGTTGTCCTTTGGCTGGTTGCCGAACTCCTGGCGGCCTTTTACGAGCCCGAGTTCATTGCCTTGGGTCCTCGCGGCCGCTGGGTCGGGCTGCTCTTTTTCTTGGCCTACATCGGTGGCCAAAACAGCACGCTCACCGGAGGGCACACCTTTGGCAAACGCTGGCTCGGTTTACGCGTCGTGGACAAGAACGGACGTTCGCTCAGTCTCGAGCGCAGCATGGCGCGCGCAGTGCTCCTGGCGATTCCGTTCTTTTTCCGTGGCACGTTTTTCTTTCCCGAGTCCCCTTCGCTTGCACTCGCGGCTCATCTCGTGCTGGTCACCGCCACGATCGGCTACGGTGGGATTCTCTTCGCAAGCTACTGGGTCGGGAGTCGCAACGGCCAGGCGCTCCACGACCGCCTCCTCGGCGTTTACGTGGTTCGCCGCGACGCCGAGCTGCCCACATCGTTCCGCGAGGCTTCCGGTGGGAGCCTGGCGCGTATCGCTCTCGTCCTTTGGCTCATCGTGTGCGCTGGGGGCGGTGCGGCCCAATGGTGGTTTTGGGGTGGCAAGGAGTGGACGCGAATCGTCACCTGGCAGCGCCGGCTCGCCGCTTTGGAGGGGGTTCGCGATGCGGAGGTGTTCTCCGGAACATTCCACTTCCGCAACCCTGGCGGCGCGCACACCCTTGCGCGGTACGTAGAGGTTCGCGCCACAGTGGATCACAAGATTACCGACTTCGACCAAGAGGCGCTTCGTTTTGCGGAAGCGCTGTTCGCCTCGGCAGGCCCGGACGACGTCGATGCCGTGCGCATTTCGGTTGGTTACGAGTTCGACCTTCTTGCAGCCCGCCGGCGATGGTCACGCTCCTACGTGCGCACGCCAGCCGAGTGGCGATCGCTCCTTTCTATGAACGCCACGCAGGCCCGCGCGATCGGCGCGCCCACTGCGGGTAGAGGCGAGCGCGACTCGTCACACCAGGCCGTAGAGCTTCGCGGCATTGAGCGCACACATCTTGCGTCGCTCTTCCTCGGGCACGCCGCGAAACATCTCCTCCACCACGCGTCGCGTCTCCGGCCAGTCGCACCCGTGATGCGGGTAGTCCGTCGACCACATCATGTTGTCCACTCCAATGTCGTACCGGTTGCGCACCGCGTAATGGTCGATCATAAAAGCGATTCGCCAGTTCCTTCGGAAGTAAAAGCTCGGCGGGTGTTTGAGCTTTACCGGCAGCCACCACCGATTGCGCCACCAGCGATCGTCCATCTGCTCTAAAATGTACGGTACCCAGCCCGCGCCCGTTTCCACTGCCACCCAAATCAAATCCGGGAAGCGATCATGCACTCCAGAGCTGATAATTTCCGGCATGTCGACGATCATGTTCGCAGCACCCACGGTGGCCAACCCCGTCAAATCGTCTCCACGCACGCCTTTTGGCTTCGGCCTCTGGACCTGACGCATGACACGCACGTGGAAGTGGACCGGCACTCCTAATGCCTGGCACGCATCCCAAAAAGGATCGTCCTCCGGGCGAATCGTGGGCCCCACGCTTGGCATGGTGTTGAGCCACACCCCTTTCATCCCCAGCTTTAAGCAGCGCTCCATTTCGCGGATACAGTGCTCCACGCTGAGCGCCGGCATGCACGCCAGGCCGATAAAGCGGTCGGGCGCAACTTTCACGAACTCTTCTGCAAGCCAATTGTTGTACGCCTGCACTCCCGCCATTTGAAATTCCGGATCCGGGTCGGAGAAAAAGTGACTCATCATGCGTGCCGACCCGTACAACACTTCGGCATCGATCCCATCGATGTCTTGCTCTTGCATCCGAGGAATCGCGTGGAAGTTGCCTTGATTTGCATCGGCGAACTTCACACCCGTCCAACGCACATCCTCGTGCTTGCGCCCCGCAGAAGCGTAAATGCCAATCGGTGCAGGAGGAATGTCGGGAGCGAACTGCCATGCCTCCCCACCATCGCCGTCGGGCACCACCTTTGGCGCCTTGTCGTGAAACTTCTTCGGCATGTACTCTTTCCAAATGTGCGGCGGTTCGAGGATGTGGGAGTCAGCCGAAATCAGCCTATACTCTCGTGCCATGCTCTCGCCTCCTCTGCCATTCGGACGTACTCGACCCGAACCAAACTAACGATTGTTCATATCCCGAAGCGCGCTCCGTGGCAAGACCTTCTCGTGAATTCGCTGGTGGTTTTTCGTCGCCACCGGGGCTGGAACCCGTCGCTGTCGCCGGACCACCGTGCGCCGGCAAAGCAACGGAGCCAATGGAGGGATGACCACATGCCTCACCGCTCCGGGAGAAACCCTGGGCCCCTTTTATGCGCGCGAGAGAGCAGGTAGAGGCACGGGGCAGCAAGGAGGCGTACCATGTCTGGGAGTTCCGTCGACCTCGGCAGTGCTCATTTGCGGGCTTCGGTTGCCGATCGCGTACTGACCGTCGTCATCGATCGGCCCGAGCGGCGCAACGCACTCACGATCGAAATGTACCATGGTCTCAAGCGAGCTGCGGTGCTCGCGGAGAAATCCCCCGACATCGACGTGCTTCTGGTGAAGGGCACTGGCGAGTTTTTTTGCGTTGGCGGAGAAATGGGCGGCCGACACGAGGGAAGCAAAGGAATCGATCGCGAAACGGACCGGTTCGATCTCCTTCCCTTCGCAGAATTCGAGCGTTGCCCTAAGGTGGTCGTCACCGCGATCAACGGGGCCTGCCACGGGGGCGGGCTGAATCTCGTTCTCTTTAGCGATCTCAGTATCGCCACGGAGCAAGCGACATTTCGCGCACCAGAGCTCCTTCGCGGGGTTGCTGACTGTTTTCTTGGCGCGCGGCTAGCCAGTCGCATTGGCTTGGCTCGAGCAAAGGACATGCTGTTCACTGCCCGGGTGGTGAACGCAGCCGAAGCAGGTAGCATCGGACTCGTGTCCCGAGTGGTTCCCAGGGAGCAGTTCCCCGACGAGACACAGCGTCTGGTCGAGCAAGTCCTGCAAACCGCCCCCCGCGCACGGACGCTGCTCAAACGCGACATCAATCGGCATTTACCTCCGATCGACTATGCCATGTTCGCGGAGTCTCTGGCCTCGGACGAGGTTCGGGAAGGATTCGCGGCCTTTCTGGAAAAGCGGCCGCCCGTTTGGGTTCGTGGCCCGTTGACGAACGAACGTTAGTTTTATACGGAGTCTCGCGTGGCCCGTGTTCCTCGCAAGGTCCAGCGCAGAAAACTCCAGGCGGACGACGCTCCTACCACGCGCGAGTTGATTCTCGACGCGGCCGAGCGTTTGTTTGCCACGCGCGGGGTCGATGGCGTGGCTGTTCGGGATTTGGCCCGCGAACTCGGGCTTACCGCACCCAGCTTGTACAATCACTTCGAGAGCAAACAGGCACTGTACGATGCGGTACTGGAGCGGGGGTTGCGGCCGATCCTGGAGTTCATCCGCGAGTCGTTCGCCGAGGGGCGGGTCCGACCCGAAGAAACGCTGGACCGCTTGCTTACCCACCTCGCGCAACATCCCCATTTGGCGCAACTTCTTCAGCGTGCGTTACTGGATGAAAACAGTGGCGGGGCAGCGCGACTCGGAAAGTGGCTCGAGCCCATGTACCGAGAAGGCGTGAAGGTCCTCGCTGCAGCAGCGGCTACAGCGGGCTGGGAGCCCGAGGAAGTTCCGCATCTCGCCATGGCGTTGTTCGGGATGGTGTTTTCGTACTTCACGAACCTCAACGCGTTCAAAGTGATGGCCCCTCGGTACCAGCCGCTGAGTCCCAAGCAAATCGAACTTCAACGGCGCGTGCTCGCAAAAGCCGTGTACCGCCTTTTGGGGCCGCAACAGGGGCATCCGCACGGGCCCAGCAGCAAACGGAGCAAGCCACAGGAGTAGGTGGAGTATGAGCGAGACGATTTACGGACGCATCACGGACGAGGGTCTGGAGCGACTACGGGCGCGGATCGGCAAAGGGTTTACCGGGCGCCGCCCGTGGCGCACAGAAATCACGCGCGATGCGATCTATCACCTTGCCCTGGCCATCGGCGATCTGAGCCCGATGTATCTGGACGAGGAGTATGCCAAGAAAACCCGCTGGGGTACCCTACTCGCCCCGCCGATCATCGTACAAACCATGGACACCTTGCGCGCCGTTGGTCATAGCGGCCTGCCCGAGGGCCTTCCTGGCGTGCATTCCATTTGGACTGGGTCGTACTACGAGTGGGAACGGCCGCCCATGCTTGGCGACCGCATCCGAGCCGACGCGTACCTGAAGGAGGTCCGCGAAAAGGAAAGCACCTTCGGCGGCGGCAGGGCCGTGTACCAGACATACGAAGCCAAATACTACGACCAGAACGGAAATTACCTCGGGCTGCGGCAAGACACCTGGATTCGCGTGGAGCGGCACAAAACCGCAGAGAAGAAGAAGTACGGCAATATCCAACTCGCACACTGGTCGAAAGAAGACATCGACCGCTTCTGCGAAGAGTACCGCAACGAGCAACGCACGGCCGAACGGTACTGGGAAGACGTACAAATCGGGGAACCGACCCATACGCTGATCAAGGGTCCCCTCACTCCCACTGCCGAAATTGCCTTCGAGTCGTATTTCGGCATTTACCTCGTGGGCAATAAAGTGGCCGCGCAGCTTTACGAAAAACATCCGGCTCTCATGATCCCGAACGAGCAAGGCGTGCCGGAACCGCCACAACGCGTGCACTGGGACAACGCCTTCACCCAACGCCTGCTCGGTTTGCCGGGTGCGTACGACCTTGGCCCGGAGCGCTGCTCCTGGCTCATTCAAGGAGTTACGAACTGGATCGGAGACAATGCGTTCATCACCAAGATCGATGCCCGCTACCACCGGTTCAACTTCATGGGCGACGTGACCTGGGTGAAGGGCAAAGTCACCGACAAGTACGAGCGCAACGGCAAAGGCTACGTGCGCTTTGCCCTGGAGTGCATCAACCACCGGAACGAAGTGACCGCTTCGGCGGACGCCGAGGCGGAATTGCCAAAGCGCGGATAAGAATTCGCGACCGCATCTAGCGCGCTGCGGGGGATCGGTTACTCCGCGTACACGTCCAACGTCGCTACGGCTGTATTGTTGCTCGGATCGCCATCGCCGGACGGCCCCACCGCTTCGAACAGCAACGTGCAGCGGAACGGGCCGGTCGAACGAAGCGGGAACAGCTGGGCCTTCGGTAAGCGAATCGGTACGCGTGCTAATCGCGTGCCCCGGTTGGGCACGGAAACTTTCTCCACCGGCATGATGTTGGGGCGGTGAAACACCGGCGTGCCCACCGTACCGGTTGGACAATCTCCGTCGGCCGCCAAAAGGGTGATTGCGTGGCCGTCGACGTCGCGGCGATCGGCGTTGCGCACAGCCACACGAAGCTGAGTTTGAATTTCGTCCTGGCCTTTGCGGAACCGCAGCCTACGTGGTCCGATCGAAAGCACCACGCTTTGGTGGGGCCGTTCCTCCCACTCCTCGGTCAGGTCCAGCACATTGATCTCCAAAAGCGTCGTGTTGTTCTCCGGGGTCGGATCCTCGTTTCCTGTCACTGCCGCTCCCCCAAAAAGCAGCACACGGCACCGATAGGGTGACAACGCCCCTGTCGGGGGAATCTCTTCGGGATCTACGGAGACGGAGAGGATGCCTTCAGTACTCCGGCCCGCGGCAAGCAAGACGGTATCCTGCACGCCCGCGGCAATGGGATCGAAATCTAACCTCTCCGCGATCATCGAGGTGGGGCAGTCGGTGGCCAACACGGTCGCCCGAAGCAACACGGCGGCAGATCCAGGGGTCGATGCGTTGCGTACGTGTACACGCACCGAACGCACCGCCGGAGTTGGTTCGCGCACCCGCAGGAGCACCGGCCGCAGCGGCCGTAGTTCGATATCGTGCCGGGAGCGCGGGGTGGGCGTGATCGTTGGGGTAGCCGTTGGGGTTCTGGTGATGGTGGGGGTGGGTGTCCTCGTAGAAGTGGGAGTGGGAGTTCGCGTGGGCGTGGCCGTGGGAGTCGGCGTTCGCGATGCCGTTGCGCTTGGAGTAGCAGTCGGAAGGGTTTCGTCCGGAGTTTCGGTCCATGTAGCGGTTGCTTCCGGAGTCGGGGAACGATCTTCCCCAGCAGTCGGTGTCGGCGTCGGAAGACACCCTGTGTCGGGATCTGGCGGGCAGCCGAGTCGAGGGTTGCAGGGAGTGCAACTTCCTACTGCTTCGCACGATTCGACCAAACATCCGGGAGAACAACCGTCGCAACCCGATTGGTTGCCATCGTCACACTCCTCCGGATATTCGGCTCTTCCGTCGCCGCACGTCGGGCACGGTACCAAACATTCGGTTGCCCGCTGCTCGCTGCAATCCTCCTTGGGATCGAGAAGCGGAACCGGCAGCACGCCACCCACCCGCACCTGTGGAGGGCGAATCGCGGGGAACTCGATGCGCACGCTACCATCGGCTCCGCCGGCGGTGGTGCGCTGACAATTCACCGTACCGTCGACGCGTACGCGAAAGCGGCCGGTCATCGATACTGCCCCGGCACTTCCCGACGCGCGAGAGAGGACCCTCCCGGTGCTGGTGACCAACGTCTCGCACCCCGCAAGCGCGACGGTCCCACCAGTCCCGCAACCATCGGAGCCACAGTCACCACCGGAGGCATCCACGGTAGAGGACACCGAGAGCGTCCCGGAGGTCCAGGGGCCTTCTGCGGGCCCGCCCGCGCGCAGCTCGATCTCACCGCCGGTCCCTCCAGCCGCGCGCCCCCGGG
>CAZHQG010000048.1:0-15421 GCA_964534275.1 uncultured Binatia bacterium (SeqCode)
GCCAGGGAGAGGCCGGCGCCCAGCGCCGGGTGAGGGTGGATCCTGTCGTCGTGCGACATCATCATCCCGGGTGCCCGCCCGCCACGGCCCCGCCGGGCGACCCACCGGGTCGCCCCTACATTGCCCACAGGCGGCGCGCAGGATCGTGTGTTGCACGCCCGTTCCCGTGTGGCGTCAGGCCGCGGCGCGGTGCGTCGCCCCTACCTTTGACTGCTCGCTGCTCGCGTTGACTGCCTCGCGCCGTGCTGTTAGGCGGCCGGCGTTCCTATGACTGCAGTGCGAACGCGTTTTGCCCCGAGTCCGACCGGGTATTTGCATCTTGGCGGGGCTCGGACGGCCCTGTTCAACTACCTCTTTGCGCGTCACAACCACGGGCAATTCGTCCTCCGGATCGAGGATACCGACCGCGAACGCTCTACCGAGGAGTCCATCCGTGCCATCCTCGATGCGCTCACTTGGCTCAAGCTCGAGTGGGACGAAGGTCCGTACTACCAAAGCCAGCGCCTGAGCTTGTACATCGAACACGCCGAGCGGCTTTTGCAAACGGGCCACGCGTACCGTTGCTACTGCACGCAAGAAGAGCTGGAGGCCAAGCGCGAAGCGGCGCTCAAAGCGGGCCGCAAGCCCATGTACGATCGCACGTGCCGCGTTCGCACCGAGGCCGTGCCCAATCGGCCGTATGCCATTCGCTTCAAGGCGCCGACGGAAGGGACCACCGTGGTGGAGGATCTCGTGAAGGGCCACGTGGCATTCGAGAACAGCGAACTCGACGACCTCATCATCGTGCGCAGCGACGGCAGCCCGACGTACAACCTGTGCGTGGTGGTCGATGACGCCACCATGCGAATCAGCCACGTGATTCGGGGCGACGATCATCTTACGAACACGCCGAAGCAAATCCTGATTTATCGCGCGCTCGGCTATCCGCTGCCGGCCTTCGCCCACGTGCCGCAAATTCTCGGCCCCGACCGTACTCGTTTGAGCAAGCGGCACGGAGCCACCTCCGTGTTGGCGTACCGCGACATGGGCTACTTGCCCGACGCGTTGGTGAACTATCTCGCACGGCTGGGCTGGTCGCACGGGGACCAGGAAATTTTCACTCGCGAGGAACTCATCGAAAAGTTCACGCTCGAGCATGTGGGCAAGTCTGCCGGCGTGTACAACGCAGAAAAGCTGGAGTGGTTGAATTTCCAGTACCTCAAGGCATCGCCGCCCGAAGCCCTTGCCGAAGCGGTCAAGCCGTTCATCGCGGCCAAGGGCTACCCGGTGCCTGGGGACACTGCGTGGCTGGCAAAAATGGTGGCCACTTTGCAGGAGCGGGCGAAAACGCTCGTGGAGCTGGTCGAACTCGGTCGATTTTACCTCACCGACGACATTGCCATTCCGGCCGACCTCGCACGCAAGTTCCTGAAGCCCGAAATCCTCCCGGCTCTCACCGAACTTCGCCAGTTGCTCGCGGCGCTCGACTCGTGGACCGTTTCCTCCATCCAAGCAGCCTTCGAGCAGGTGATGCAAAAGTTTCACCTCGGCCTCGGCAAAATTGCCCAACCGGTCCGCCTTGCCGTAACCGGCGGGACGGTCAGTCCCGGGATTTTCGAGGTGCTCGACGTGCTGGGGAAGGAGCGCACGCTCGCGCGGATCGACCGCGCTCTCGAACTCGCGCCGCAACTGGCGAGCACACCTGCAGGAGCAACTTGACTCGCCCGAGTTCTCCGCTTAATTGGAGGGGCGCTGAGCGCGTTGAGGAGTCGGCTAATTGGCAAGCCACCTGACTCTGGATCAGGCGATTGTAGGTTCGAGTCCTACCTCCTCAGCTCAGCAGGCGGCCGGGCGGCGGCCTGTCGCTCGGCCGCGTTGTCGTTCATGATCGGTCCCATCGTCTAGCGGTTAGGACGCCGGCCTCTCACGTCGGTAACAGGGGTTCGAATCCCCTTGGGACCACTCTCTCCGCGACCAGGCTTGCGGAGATTGCGACTACTCCACATACCCTAAGCCGCGTAAGCGCTCGAGGGTGGCCGGATCGACCGCCGGGGATGTTTTCTCCGGAGACCCGTCCGCTGCTTGCCAACCGTCGCGGTATTTCCGCACCCACTGCCGCAGCCGTTCTGCCTCCGCCGGAAACTCCGCGGCCACATCGCGCGTTTCTGCAGGATCCGTTTCCAAATCGAACAAAAACTCGAACGGTGGATAGAGGGAGGAAATCAGCTTAAAGCGGCGGTCCTGCACCGCGACGCGCTCCACCCCGCAGTCCGCCGGCAAGCCCATCGCGGTGCACTCCCCCCGTGCAGCACGATCAACGGCGAACGGCGTGAAGCGCATTTCAGCAAAGGCGGGCTGTCGGACAAGCATTTTCTCTTTGCGCAGCAGCAATGGCGCTAAGCTCACGCCCTGCAGCCCCGGGGGTACCGGCAATCCGGCGAGTTCGAGCACTGTGGGCTTCACGTCGACGAGTTCCACCGGTTCGTCGTAAGTCCCTCGTTCCACCCGCCCCGGCCAGTAGAAGGCCAAGGGCACGTGCAATACCGGGTTGTACAAGGTTTCCCCGTGGCCCAGTTTACCGTGTTCGCAAAACTCGTCGCCGTGGTCGGAGGTCACGATCACCAGGGTGTTCCGGGCACTGGGCAAGGCCTGCTGGTGGGTCAAGAACTCGTGCAAGAGGCGATCAAGGTAATGGATCTCGCCGCGATACAAGGCTTGAGCACGCATACACTCTCGTTCCGGCAGTTGCCTTATCCCAGTGTTGTACTCGAGTTCCACGTCCGGAGCGTCAAAAGCTGTGCCGAATGGCCCACGGTAATCCGGGTCAATCCGATTCACCAGTGCGAGTGCTTCCGGGTCCTTAGGTGTGTAAGGGGAGTGAACCTCGTACGTGTGCACGAACAAAAAGAACGGAACACCAAAGGAGAGCCATTCGTCCAAGGCGTGTCTTGCCCTACCGAAAGTTTCCTCCGCGGCGCCGAGGACGCGCAGCGCGCTGCTTAAAGGGGCCTGCCCGTTGTCGTACCAGTCGAAACCGTTGTCGAAACCAAAATCCGAGGCCACGAACGCATTCTCTGTAAACGCAAACGCAACGTAACCCGCTTCGGCGAGAGCCGCGGCCAACGTAGAAGATGGCACCTTTCGGCTAAGTGTCTCGTCCACGCCATGTCCTGTCGGGTAGAGACCCGTGAACAGCGAGGCATGGGACCCCAACGTGTTCGGGTACTGCGCGTAAGCCCGGCGAAACGAAAAGGAGCGGTCCAGCCACGCATCGATGTGCGGGCTCACCCCCGCCGGTGCCCCGAACCACGACAAATGCCTTGCTCCGAGCGTGTCCAAGGAAATCAAAATCACGTTGGGCCGCTCCCAAGCTTGCTGGGGGTCCAACCACGCACGCCAGCGACGAATGCCTTTTGGTTTCAAAGCCAAGACCGATCCCCAGTAGGCTTTTACCCTGGTAGCTTTGCCTTCCCCGGGCAGATACACCGCGAACCGCAAACGTCTCGCATCCCGATAGCGCTTGGGAACCTCGACGCGATGGTCGATCCATTCGCCACCTCGCTCGGGGGGCACAGAAGTCAAAAATAGCGGTTGCCACCCGTCCCCTTCTTCGGCGGCAATCTCGAATCGAACCGCACTGCCATGATCGGCCTTGTCGACCCCCGTGCTGACCCAAACCTCGCTCGTTCGCGGGGGCAAATCGACCAGAAAGTGCGAAGGGACGCTCACCTCCACGGCGCTACGCGTGCTTCCGCCAAGCTTCACTTTTCGACTCGGCATTGCCTCGGCAGGAAGCTTCCAGCTTTCCTCCCCCAAGCGAGCCGCCACGATCTTTCCAGGGAGCGGCCGCGTTCCCCACCACGCTGCTGCAAGGGCCAACAAAACTACGATCGAAAGGATGAACCGGTACAGCCGCTTGCTCATGCTCCGACCACCCCGCTCGTGTTACACACCATGGCCCAGATTCCCTCCTCCGGCAAGAGCGCATTTGCCAGCAACAGCACGTCGCGTCGCTACCCCCGCGGTTGCGTCCCTCCGTAGCCAGCTAGCTTTCGTCGCCGGTCATCTGCCTCACTCAACGTACCCGAGGCTGCGCAAACGCTCGCGGGCAGCGTCGTCCAGCTCGCGGCGTTCGCTGGTATGCCCCGTCGCTCGGGCCACCGCTTCGATTTTTGCCCGCAACGCACCCTCGATGTCGGGGCGATCCTTTACCAGCCCCTTTTGCAATTCGAAAGGGTTCGATGGAAGGTGAAACAGCTCCGTGGTCGTGAAGCGGGCTACCAGCTCCGGCGGGATCGGTGGAGGGTTGCTCTCGTCGATCGTTGGCCACG
Source organism: uncultured Binatia bacterium (SeqCode) (assembly GCA_964534275.1). Lineage (GTDB taxonomy): Bacteria > Desulfobacterota > Binatia > HRBIN30 > HRBIN30 > HRBIN30. The sequence goes on from CAZHQG010000048.1 coordinate 4,311, forward strand.
GCTCGTTCAGGACAAGTTTCCACTCGGGCGTGCGCCAGCCACGGCGGCGAAACGTCAGGCGCATCGTTCCCCCCTTTCCATCGCTTACCTCGTCGGCAAACATCCCCGTGGCTGGCAGGTAGGTTTCGCAGTACATCTCGCGCTCCACACGACCCTCGCGGCCCTCGACGCTCGACCATAACGGCCGCAGGCTTTCCCCGTCGATCGTGTGACCAATGCGGATCCCCAAGAGATCCAGCACCGTCGGGTAAATATCGATGTTGCGCGCGAGGCTTTTCACCCGCACACCCGCAGGCACCACTCCCGGCCAACGTACGAGCAAGGGAATCCGCAGCGTCGGGTCGTAAAGGTTTTTGCCGTGGCCGACATACAAATGCTCGAAGAGGCTCTGCCCGTGGTCGGCGTGGAGGATCACCAACGTGCGCTCCGACAAATCCAACTCGTCGAGGCCGGCCAGGAGCCGCCCCAGTTGCCGGTCGGTCTCCTGCACTTGGCTATCGTATTGCGCCACGATTTGCCGCACCTGGTCTTCCCAGGACAACCGCAAGTCTTGGAGTTCGTGCGGACCGAAGTAGTGCAGCCAGAGGAAGAACTTCCCCGTGCCTGCATGAGTTCGCAGCCACGCCAAAGCGGCATCGGTCACCTCGCGGTCGGGCCGGTAAGCGTCCGCTTGGGCCTTACGATACTGGAACAGCTTCTGCTCCTCGACGTTCTCGGAAAATTTGTTTTCCACCGGGCCCTTGGGCGCATCGCCCCCAACGACGATCGGCGCGGAGAAATGGTCATCGTAACTCTCGAACCCTTGGTCGAGCCCAAACACCGCGGCCACCGGAAACGAACCCACGATGGCAGCCGTGCGGTAACCATGTTGGCGCAGGACTTCCGCGAGGGTGACATTTTCCGGTGCCAGTTGCTGATACGTGGAACGCAATCCGTGCCGCGTGGCGTACGAACCGGTCATTACGGAACTCATCGATGGGGTCGTCCACGTCACGTCGCAGTACGCGCGTTCGAACAGCACCCCTTCGCGTGCCAAGCGGTCGAAGCCCGGCGTGGAAATCTTTTTGTAGCCGTAACAACTCAACCGCTCGGCACGCTGCGTGTCGATGGTGATCAAAATTACGTTCGGCGCCTCCCTGCTCACGCCGGGACGGAGGCTCCAAAGTCGATAGGCAACAACACCAAGGCCGATCGCCAACAAGGCCATGCCCCCTAATACGGCAATGCGCAACCGCGGCGACGCGCGAAAATCCATGGCTCCTCCCCTTACCAGCGCACCGTCGGAGCTGCCAGGTGCATTCGCGGCGTCATGCGCTTGCAATCGCCAAGCACGCGCCGCCTCGCTCGCGCTGGGCAACCTTTCGGCTCGCGAGTGAACAAGTCAGCCATGCTTCTCGCTCGCGCCAACAGCAACGGAGGTCGCCCCCCTGTTCGCTCGCACGCGCCCCCTGGAAAGAACCACGCAGCGGCCACGTCATCCAGCATCGGTACCAACGCCGGTGGCTCCCGGCGCGTAATAGGCGCGTAGCAACTCGCACGACAAGCGAACGCGGCTACCGCCCCGGCGCACGCCACCATCCACGCGTTCGGGATCTGTTCGAAAGTGAAACCACGGCGGCGAATCTCGCGGCTCGCCTCGATGCCCACCGCTTCGCGGCCGAGAACGCGGCGTCGTAACCGCTGCCGTTGTTGCCTTCCAAGGAAATTCCGGTACTAGTTGCACGGCGACATGCCAGCGAACGAAGGTGTGCGGTCAGCCAACTCGACCGAGGCGAACGAAAGGCTCTACCCGCTCGACGTTCTCAAAGCGGTAAGCATCATCGCCGTCGTGGCAATCCACGCTTTCCTCCCTTGGGGGGAGAGAAATCGCCCTCCATTCCTCCTGTGGCTGGGGCTGGCCACGATCTTTGCCGTGCCCGGTTTCTTCTTCGCCGCCGGCTTCCTGGCAGGGCGATCCCGGACCGACTCGGTCAAGCTGTACTGGGCCCAGCGGCTGAGGCGCATCCTCGCGCCTTACCTTCTTGCCAGCGCCCTAACGTTGTTCCTGCCACACCCGCTCACAGGGGCCTCATGGAGCAGTGCGCGTGACGTGCTGTTCGCCCTCGCGTGCGGAAGCGCCTGGGGCCCGTACTACTTCGTGGTGGTCCTCGTCCAGCTCGTCCTCGTGACTCCCTTGCTGTGGCGTCTACCGACGACCCTACTGGCGGGACTCACGATTGTTTTCACCGCCACATCCTTCTGGTATCGGGTTAATCCCTTCTTCTTTACGGGGTCCCTCTTTTGGTCGCTGAGGCACCCTTTCTACTGGTGGGGGTACTACCTTCTCGGGATGTGGATGGCGCGGACGGAACTTGGCCGGCAATTCGTCAGTCGGGGCACGGCGAACGCTTGGCTCCTGATCGCCCTTCCCATTGCCAGCGTGTTGCTCACGGCAAGCGCACTCTATCCGCTGCCGAAGCTCGCCGCTGCAACGGCAACCCACGCATATGTTCACCTCGCGGTCTTTGCACTCGTTGCCGTCGGTGCTGTCTTGCCGCGTTTAGCTCCTCTGGTTTGGCTCGGCGACGCCTCGTATCCTATTTACCTTTACCACTTGTTTTTCGTCCGCAGCATCGGAACCCGGGTGAACCAGTGGGGAACCATCACGAACCGCGCGCTGACGTTCCTCCTCGCACTGCTGGCGACCGTGGCGTTCGTCGCAGTGGTCCGGCGAGTCCTGGGCCCGAGAGCCAGGACGTTGTTCGGTTGATGTCCCGCCGCGCCGATCGGCACGGAGACCAGCACGCAAACCGCGGCAGCTCACTCGGCATCGATGCGGCGGTAGCCGCACCGGTCTTTGCGGTACAGTCGGAGGAACTCGGGCTGCGCCCACATGTCCCGTTGCGCAGGCAAACTCATGCGCTTCGGGTCCAGCTCTGGAACCAAGATGTACTTCGGACGCAAGGACAAGACGTACTTCGAGTCGTACTTCTCGTGACCGGCAATGCCCTTCCCCATCGGAACCTTTGCGTGTCGGGCGATGTGCAGATCGGTAAGCCCGAGCATGTCCACGACGTGCCGGTCGGTGCAGTACTCGAGCCTGCTGATGCCTAGCGCCGGAATCCTGTACCGGCACGCGTCTACTTGGCGCAGACGCCGCAGTTCTTCGGGACAGAAATTCGGCGCCTCCGCAACGGTCGCTGCCTGCCGCCCGGTGAGTAACACCGCCAACCTCCCAGCCAGGGGGTCCCAAACCCAGCGCTAGCCCGCGCTAACGGCGCTCGACCACCAGCGGATGGACGTGCCCAGGTCTGTCGATTGAATGCTACCACCACGTCGTGGTATGCGGCTCGCGTTTTTAACTCCGGTTTTCGGCAAATTATGTCGCTCTGGCACTTCGGGCGCGTTCCAATAGGATTCGGAAAGCTGTTGGCACAACTTCGAATCAGGGGGTTTGGTCGAGCGGAGGACGCGGAACTGGCTCATCCCGCCGCTCCTGGCGGCTCTGTCCATTCTCTTGCCAAAGAGCCCTTTGGGAAAGTTGCGGAAGGCCTAGCTGTACTGTTTTTTTACGCGTCCGCCACTTTCGCGATCACCTACCCGTTGTTTCTCAACCCGGCCACAACGGTTCTCGACGCGATTCACGCGTATGGCTCCGCAGGCGCGCTGGTCGTTCCGGATATTTATTTCACCGCGTGGGTAATGGCTTGGGGCTGGCACGCGCTGACCTCCGCTCCGTCGAGCCTTTTCGACGCCAACATCTTCGCTCCTGCCCCTCGCACCCTCGCGGGCTCCGAGCACATGCTTGGGCATCTTCCGATTTTCGGGCCTTTCTTTGCTTTGTCCGGAAATCCCGTGCTTGCGTACCAGGCAAACTTGTTCCTCTCTTTCACGCTTTGTGGCTGCGCCATGTACGCCCTTCTACGCCACTGGGGGACCTCTCGTTTCGCCGCGCTTCTCGGCGGCTTCATCTACGCCTTTGCCCCGGTGCGCCTGCACATGATCGGTCATGCGCACCTGCTGGCAACTCAGTACCTTCCCGTGGCAGTGATTTTTCTCGACCGCACGTTGCGGCACGGACGTGTGCTTTCCGCCGTGGCTTTCGCGGCTGTTCTGCTGCTTCAGATGCTCTGCTCTTACTACACGGCCTACGGCACGGTCATCGCGCTGGCTGGCTATGTGGCCGGTGTGGCGTGGGCTACACGGTTGCGACTCTCGTGGCGGAACCTGGGTCTCGCGAGTGCGGCCGCGCTTGCTGCCGCGGTACCGTTCCTTGCCATCAGCATTCCCTACGTTCAGTTGAAAACCTCAGGAATCATACCCCAATACCAAGAGGGCTTTTGGAGCCTCACCGGCACATCGGCAGGTCTCTGGAGGAACTATTTGTATCCCCCGGGCCTGATTCGCCAAGGCTGGCGGCTTCCACACGGTGCTCCGATCTACGTGGGGATCCTTCCTTTGTTGACTGCGCTTGCTCTTGCAGTGCGAAGTTGTCCCCGCGCCACACGCTACTCTTGGCCGGTTACGGCTTGTCTCGGTAGCGCCCTTGCGTGCTACGTGATCTCCTTGGGTCCGAAAATTTCGGTCGCTGGCGTGACCGTTCCCCTACCGTACGCCCTAGCCCTTCGGCTGGTTCCCGGATTCGATTCCATGCGGGTAGTGAGCCGCATCGGTTTACTTTTCATGTTCGGGTTCGCCGGGCTTGTCGGACTGGGCGCCCAAAGGGTGATACGCAAGCTCGGTCCCAGGATGGAGCGGCCTCAGTATCGGGTGGCAGCCGCCGCCGTCTTCTTGGCCCTTGTAGCAGTGGAGTACGACTTCCCCTGGCGCCGCTACCTGGCGCAAGCGGTGCCGACGGCCCAAGGCGTTCCAGAGGTCTACCAACTGCTCAAGAGGCTTCCGCCGGCTCCCCTTCTGGAGATCCCTGGAGGCACGCCAGGCTTAATAGGGGCCAGACAAGAAAGCGAATACGTATTTCTGAGCATTTTCCACTGGCGCCCCCTATTGAACGGTTACTCCGGCTACCACCCACCGAGCTATCCTGTAACGATGGCTTTGGCCCGAGCCTTACCCGAGCACCGAGCGCTCGAATTGCTCCAGCGGACCACCGGCCTCGGCTATCTAATCGTGCATCTCGATCGACTTCCGCCCGGGAAGCGAGCACAGTGGAACAATCCCCCGGGGATGCGCGTCCTCTATCGATCGAACAACGCGCTCCTACTCACCCCCGCGCGCGAGTTGCCTACCGATCTCCTGCCGGCCCTCTTGGATTTCCATCCCCGCGAGACGACGATCCTCGGGACTCCGATCCAACCTGTAAGTGCAGACCAGCAACAAGTGGACTTGAGGCTGAACGGCTCTCCTCCCACCAGCGTGTTCACTGGACTGCCGCTCGACCTCGAGGTCGTACTCACGAACCGGTCCACCACTACCTGGCCGGCGCTCGCCTCGGTCGGCGAGCCGCTTGTATACTTGGCCTACCGGCTCGTCGGACCCGGTGGCCGAGTCATCCAAGAAGTGCAAAACGCTGCTCGCCTGCCGGACGACCCCCGTCCCGGCGTTCCGGTGCGTGCTACCCTCACGGCCTTCGCGCCAGGGACCCCTGGCGACTTTCATCTAGTGGTGGGGCTCAGCCAAGGAGGAAAGTGGTTTCCCACCTTGATCGAACTGCCGATCTCGGTCAAACCCTGGCCCAAGTAAGCGAGCGGAGAGGGACCGTAAATCAATGCCGGCCGGAAATCTTACGCGGAACTTCTCCCTGGTTGCTCCCCGAAGGAAATCGGTTCCTGTGCCCTATGCCGTTGTCGCATTGCTGTACGTGGTAGTCGGCGCACTTATCTGTTGGCAGGGGAACGCGATCCTTGGGGAAAGGCAGCACGCGCCCGACCTGTACAAGGGCGGATGCCAGTGCGCCATCATGTGGTGTTATATCTTCCACCCGTCCGACTTTAAAAACATTTCCGACGTGATCGCATATTTGCGAGACCTTCGAACTGGGATCCCCCCCTTACTGTCGGTGCTCGAAATTGGCATCTTTCACGCCTTCGGCAACTTGGACCTCGTGGGCAAGCATCTATACCGATTGGCAATTGTCAGCTCCTACGTGCTCGCCTTTTTCATCGCCGCTCGAAATCGGGCTCTAGGCATTCTCTCTATCGTCAGCGGTTTGATTTTCATGCGAGCTACCGTCGTAATCCATAAGGGCAATCCGGTGGTTTACGACGTTTTCTTCCCTTTTTTCCTTCTGATGTTCGTGACCTTATACCGCCGTGCGGGCTCAGCAACTGGGAGTCGAGCCCTCCTCGCGGCCGTCAGTGCGGGCTTTTTCCTCTCGATGCTGGAGCTTACCCGACCTTTCGTGCTCTATTTGTTGCCAGTGAGCATCGCCGGCGCTTTTTTCTGGTTGTGGCCTCTAGGTCGTAACGTCTTCTTGGGTTTTCTCATTCCCCTGCTGCTCTTATCCGGGGGCTGGCACGCAAAGCTCTTGTGGTTCAACGACGGTCAAATCTCCTGGTCGAACAACAGTGGTTTCAACTTGCATTCGGCGTGGAGCCATTGCCCCGTTCCCGCTCGGCCACCGCTCTATGGCCTCGCTCCGCCGATCGCGCCCGGGCGTTGGCCTAATCTGAACACACGCGAACGATTTTTTCGCAGCCAAGAGTTGGAACGTGCAGTTTTACGTTGCATCTTATCGGATCCCGTTGGCAGTGCGAAGCATGCATTCCGTCTTTTCCGAGTGTTTCTTGCGCCGCAAACGTGGCTTCATTGGAACTATCCGCGTGACTGGATCCTGACGCCATATCGGCTTGGCGTGTGGCTGTCGGCAGCTTGGCTAGGTGTCAACTTGCTTGTTTTATTCGCATATGTCGGCCGCACGGGACGGGTCCAATGTATCGGGCATCCTGAAAATTCGTTGCTGTTACTGACCGCGGGCTCTTTGTTGATGCTTGCGCTTGGAAACGGCATCGAACAATCGCGCCTTTTGATCTCTCTGCTTCCCTGCCTTGCCGCGTTTCCTCTCCCGCGCCTTCGTGGGTAGGGAAGCCAAATCGTTGGCCCGAGTTGCTCCTCGGTGCCTCGCCTTCTCACGCCAGCGGTTGGGAGCTCGGTTTCTCTCCGCCGCAGCACTGCGTTGAGTTCGAGAGACCTACGAAGTATGAACATGAGCCATGTCCGAAACGCCTCTCCTCTCGGTCATCGTCCCGGCCTACAACGAGCGGTTTACCGTGAAGAGGCTTCTAGAACGAGTGTGCGCGGTTCCCATCAAGAAAGAAATCGTGATCGTGGACGACGGCTCCACAGACGGGACCAGCGAGGTCATTCGCGAGTTTGCAGCCGCCCGCGTCGACGATCCTTGCAACACCATCCGCGTGCTTGTTCATGACCGCAACCGGGGAAAAGGAGCGGCACTGCGAACCGGGATTGCTGCGGTCACCGGGGACATCACCATTTTCCAAGACGCCGATCTGGAATACGATCCGTCCGAGTACCCGCGGCTGATCGAGCCAATTCTCTCCGGAGATGCCGACGTGGTCTACGGCTCGCGCTTTGCTGGCTGGCCGCGGCGAGTGCTGTTTTTTCGGCATACCCTCGGAAACAAGTTCCTGACCTTTGTTTCCAATTTGTTTACCGATTTAAACCTGACCGATATGGAGACCTGCTATAAAGCGTTCCGCACCGAAACGCTGCGGCAGCTCCATCTGACCTCCAATCGTTTTGGTATCGAACCCGAGATTACGGCTAAGATCGCCCGCCTGGGATGCCGAGTGTACGAAGTTCCTATTAGCTACCACGGACGCGAGTATTGGGAAGGGAAGAAGATTGGCTGGCGCGATGGAGTGGCGGCGATTTGGACCATTCTCAAGTGCGCGCTCGTGGACGACCAAGGAAACGCTGACCCGGGCTTCACGACGTTGAAGCGCCTCCGGTACGCGCGGCGTTACAATACGTGGGTGTGGAGCCAAATAGCACCGTACGTGGGCAACCGTGTGCTCGAGGTCGGCTGCGGCATCGGCACGTTCACGCGTTTTCTTCGCAACCGAGAGCGCGTGGTAGCCACTGACAACAACGACCAGTACCTTGCCATCGTCAGGCGCATGCTCGGCTCTTTTGACAACGTGGAGGTCCGACACGTCAACTGGGAGGACCCTAGCTTGGATGGCCTACGTGCCGAACGGTTCGATACCGTTCTTTGCCTCAACGTGCTGGAGCACATCGACAACGACGAAGCAGCGCTGGAGACGTTTGCCACCCTTTTGCAGCTGGGCGGGCGCCTGGTGTTGCAAGTACCGGCCCTGCACCGTTTGTACGGGGAAATCGATCGCGCCTTGGGACACTACCGCCGCTACGAGGAGCAAGAACTCCGCAGAAAACTGATCGAGCATGGTTTTACGGTGGAGGAGATGCGGTACTTCAACCTGCCTGGTGTTGTGGGCTGGTACCTGAATTCCGTGCTGCTGAAGAGACGGACCGTGCCGGGAATCCAAGCTCGAGTTGCAAGTCTCCTGGTTCCATGGTTGCGCCTCGAGAAGCACCTGCGCCCCCGGGCCGGCATGGCGCTCTTGGCGGTAGCTCGGAAGACGAGCGACCAGCCCCACTCCACGGTTCCCTTTCACATGACCGACACTGCCGATCACTAAAAGAAAATTCCGCCCTTCCCCGCTCACTGTATCTAGTGAATCGCCACTCGGGCTCGTGCTCGTCGTAGGCCGATTCGGATGCCACCTTTTCCGTGCGATGCGCGCGGTCGGAGCCCATTGCAGCCCCCTACGCGGACGGAACGATGTGGTCGCAGCGATCATGAGCGATCGGGACCGGCGCTGAGATCGCGCGACGCGACGGGGGCTTGGTACCACTGCGCAGCGATGGAGACGCGCCGGGTTATTGCTAGTCCGCGCGGCACGGGTTAAGTTGTAAAAATTTGCTTCGCTGTCGCTTGCGAAGAAGTGAGAAGCCGCGACGGGACGGTGGAGCGGCAGCGGTGCTGTGGCCTGGGAGTGGAACAGATCGTCAGGAGCCTGGCGGAAAGGAACCAGCATCTCGAACTGGCGGGGCTCCGCAACAAGCGCAAGCTGGGCCTGAATAATACCCTGCCAATGCCCTCCCGCCTTCCGACCCGCGGGTATGACCACGCCCACGAGGAGCAATGCCGGCTCACTCAGAATCGATGCGGCGGTAGCAGCATTCGTCTTTTCGATAACGCCGCTGGAACTCCGGCTGCTGCCGCATGTCGCGTTGGGCAGGAAAGATGACCAACTCGTCCCTCAGACAAATGTACCTCGGCTGTCGGGACAGCACGTAGACAGAGTCGTACTTCTCGTGACCGGCAAGCCCCTTTCCCATTGGAACCTTCGCGTGTCGGGCGATGTGCAGATCGGTGAGCCCGAGCATGTCCACGACGTGCCGGTTGGTGCAGTACTTGAGTACGCCGATTCCGAGAGCAGCAATCTTCTGCTCCCGCATTGACCGCGGTGAAGAAACGAAATACTTGTAGGGCCAACTCTCACGATGCGAAGCAGGTCAAGAGCCGCGTTGTGGCAGCGCGTATTGGTCACCCCCATTCTCGTTTTAGCCGGCACCGCAGCGAGCCTCGCAATCATCGAACTTGGCTTCCACGTTTACCACGCGCTCTATCCTACCAATACGCCCGGGTTCTTCTGGGAGCCCCATCCAGACTACGGCTGGCGCCACCCGCCTGCGCGTCGGGGACTTTGGTACGACAAACACGGCGAGTTTAAGACAACCGTCCGCATAAACTCCAAGGGCCTGCGCGATGTGGAGCACACGTACGAGAAGCCGCGTGGGGTTTTTCGGATCCTCATCTTGGGCGACTCTTACATGGAAGCGCTGCAAGTCGAGTTGGAGGAAACCTTTGCGCGACTGCTCGAGGAACGGCTCAATCAACAAACGACCACACGAGTCGAAGTGATCAACAGCGGGGTGTCAAGTTACGGCACCGACAACGAATTGCTGTACTTCCGCCACGAGGGTTACAAGTATCAACCAGACCTCGTTCTGTTGGCGTTCACCACCTGCAACGATGTACGCGAAAGCTACGAGCCGTGGAATCGAAAGACACCCCATGCCAACCTTGCCAAGCCGTACTTTACGCTCAATTCTGCCGGTCGGCTGCAGATGCATTCGGGTGAGCCGCCACCGCCCCCGCCACCGTGGTGGCGCAAAACGTACTTGGGGCAATATCTGTACCAACGTCTCGGCGGGCAAATCCTACTCCCCGGCCCGCACCGCGGGATTCCTCCGCCCAGTGACCCACGGATCCCGTACGTACCGTGGGACATGCTGGTATATGCTCCCGATTCCGAGGAGGTGAAGATGGCATGGCGGGTGACGCAAGAACTCGTCAAAACGTTGCGTGACGAGGTCACGGCACGCGGTGCCAAGTTCGCGGTCATGTTGGTCAACGGGCCTTGGGTTCACGATGACCGTTGGTGGGGGCTGATGATGATGCGGCATCCACTGGCGCGCAAAACTTGGGACCGGCAGCGTCCAAACCGCATCATCGGCGCGTTCTTGTGGCAAGAGCACATTCCTTCGGTGGACCTGTTCGATGCGTTCGAAGCCGCAAAGGACAAGGGGCCGTTGTTCTTTCAGTTCGATCCTCACTGGACCGCTGCGGGACACAAGGTCGCGGCTGAAACGGTGGCACAATTTCTCGTGCGGCAACGCTTGGTGCCCGTGAAAGAGCCGTTCGAGTCGCAAAACTTCGCACGCCCATAGGGGGATCCCGCAACAAGGAGGAGCGCTCGCGCGATCAGCCGGTCGTTCTGCTGACGGGTGAGGCGGTGTTGTAGCGCGTACCCTACCCCGACGGGAAATGTAGGGGCGACCCGGTGGGTCGCCCGGCGGGGCGGGGCAGGCGGAACAGGCGCGTCGGGGTTACATGGGACCGTGGTGCACCATGGTATCACGGCAACGCACCGCTTCGCCCCTACATCCACGACGCAACCCACCCTCACCCGGCGCTGCGCGCCGGCCTCTCCCTGCCAGGGAGAGGCGTCTCTTTGTTGCTTCGTTGGGAATACGCGGCAGCTTTGTGTCCGCTCAGTCCACCGAGGGAACCCTACCGGCGGGCAATGTAGGGGCGACCCGGTGGGTCGCCCGGCGGGGCCGTG
>CAZHQG010000049.1:0-14929 GCA_964534275.1 uncultured Binatia bacterium (SeqCode)
ACCACCTCGCGGCTCAGCCAGGAGTGCCCGACACCGAGGATCGCCCGCCAGGCGCGCAAGGGACGTCCAAGGTGCAACACGCTGGCGCCGAGAGCGAGGACTGCCGCCCCGAGGGCAAGCGCCGCATGAATCCCTGCCCACGAAGCTGGCGTTGCGCCAGCGTGCTGCACCATCTGTCCGGCAACCACCGCGCCGACCGAAGCTTGGGTCAGCACCAGCATCACGGCAAGGGGAAGGTGCGCCTCTTCGGGTCGCAACCGCTCGAAGTCTGCGAGCCGCGCTCCTTCAGGCCACTTGCGCTTGCGGTACACCGTTGCAGGCTTCGTCAGGCCAGGATGGGTCGCATGCGGGAGAAAATCTCCGCGTTCGGCGCGCGCACGAACTTCGGACGTGGTCACCAAACGCACGCGGATCGCCTCGTTCGGACATCCTTGAACACACGCAGGTGCTTCGCCGCCGGCTAAGCGATCCACACAGAGGTCGCACTTCCGAACAATTCCTAGCCTCGGCACGTACTGGGGGGCGCCGTACGGGCACGTAAAAGTGCAGTACCGACAACCAATGCACAGGTCGTCCAAATGGCGAACTACTCCTGTGCGGGGATCTTTCACGTACGCATTGGCGGGGCAGCCGTGCATGCACCCGGGATCGAGGCAGTGATGGCAACTGCTGGTCACGTGTTGCAGTCCCCCTGCAGCATCCTCGGCACCCACTACCAAGTCGACACTGCGCCAGGCTTCTCCAGGATCGAGCCCATTGAGGGCGTGACACGCAGTCACACATGCCTTGCAGCCAGTGCAGGCGTCGAGATCGACCTCGAACGCATACTGCTCTCCGGAACTGGGCGCCCGCAATGGAATCGGGTGGCGATACACTCCGCTCGCCGGCAGCGCGGCGCGCTTGTGTAGCGTGGCAAACGCTTCCACCGCCGGGGCACCGAACACGTGGTTCGCATCTACGTTCGTCTGGAGCTGCACGCAGCGCGCATGGTGCAACCTCTTTGCCAACGCTCGTGCGACTTTGCTGTTCCCCCTGCACGCCACGGCGCTGTCCCGCGGCTGTCCCTCACGCAGCAGGACTGGCCCCGGAACTGTTGCCTGGCAAGCACCCGTGCCGGCAGGGCGGCGGGCACACGAACCCTGAGCTGCGAGCCGACGCTTGGCGCGTCGATTGCGACGGGCAGCAAACCGGAGGTGGATCTTGTGACCGAACAGGGGAAAGCGCAACGCATCGAGTTATTTCGCATCGATACGGCGCCCATGCGTGCATTCCATCTTACGTGGATCGCGTTTTGCGCCGCGTTTTTTTCTTGGTTCGCGGTGGCGCCGCTCATGCCGGTGATCCGCGAGGATTTGCAACTCTCGCCCGTGGACGTGAGCGACAGCATGCTCGCCAGCGTGGCAGCGACGATTGTCGCACGGATCGTCGTGGGCACCTTGTGCGATCGCTTCGGCCCGCGACGGGTGTTCACTTGGCTGTTGGTGGCGAGCGCCCCACCGGTAGCGGGCATCGCGTTCGTGCAAAGCCCCGGCGCGTTCATCCTGGCGCGCTTTGCCATTGGCATCGTAGGCGCCTCCTTCGTGGTAACTCAGTTTCACATGACCCAGATGTTCGCCCCCGCTGTTTTAGGTACGGCCAACGCGGTTACTGCTGGCTGGGGCAACTTGGGCGGAGGCTTAGCCCAGGTAGCCATGCCTGCCCTCCTTGCACTGGCAGTTGCGGCTGGCTTTTCCGCCCAACAGGCCTGGCGCGTCACGATGGCAGTACCCGCTTGCCTGCTCGTTTTGTGTGCGGCCGCGTACTGGAGGTGGACGACCGATACTCCCAGCGGCAACTGGGTTCCACGGAAGCGCGAAGGTGTCGGGGATCGCTCTGCCCGGCCCTGGGCGGGGCTCGTTGCAGCGGCTGCAGATCTTCGCACGTGGGTGTTGGCGCTCGCCTACGGGCTCTGTTTCGGTGTGGAGCTCACCATCCACAATGTGGCTGCACTGTACTTCGTCGACCGGTTTGGGCTCGGATTACAGCAGGCGGGGTTTTTGGCGGGCATCGTCGGGCTCGCGAACGTATTTGCACGGGCGGCTGGCGGAGCCGCCTCGGACTCCTTGGCCCGCTGGCTGGGTTTACACGGGCGAGTTTACTTGTTGTTTGCGGTCCTCGCTGTTGAAGGAGCTGCGCTGGCGGCGTTCGCACAGTCGAGCAACCTTGGTCTCGCCGTCGTCGCTCTGGTGATCTTTGCCTTGTTCGTGAATTTCTCGACCGGCGCGACATACGGAGTGGTGCCCTTCCTGCACCCCACAGCCGTCGGCGCCGTGTCCGGGTTGGTGGCGGCCGGGGGAAACCTAGGCGCGGTCGTTGCCGCATGGTTGTTCCGTGGCGCAACCCCGCTTGCCGACAATTTGCTTTTGCTGGGCTCTGTGGTTGTTCTTCTCTCGCCCCTCGTGTTGCTCGTCCGCTTCTCTCCCGCGGACCAGCTCTCCCACTCACGCGCACTGCAGCCCGGATTTTTCCGCACCCGTTCGCTCACTTCGGAGGCGGCTCAGGGTCACGCTTCCGTTTGACCTGTCATGCCTCCAAGGATGCACGACAAACGGGCACCTGCCCAGCGCCGCAGCAACGCATGACGCTGCCTTTGCCGGATAGAGCCCGATTCCGGCGTGGCACCGGATTTGCCGTTCTCGGATACGATGCGGTTCGATCCTGAGCGACTCTTCGAAGACATTTTGCGCGCCGCTACCGAGGCCAGCGGCGGCGCACGCGCGCATCTCTGGATTGGCTGTTCCGACGACGGAGCAACGCGCCACTGCGTTGCCAGTTACGCACCTCGCGACCGGCAAGCAGAGCCCACGGATGCACACTTCGAAGCCAGGGCTGCTGGAACCACACCCATCACCTTGCCAGGAAGCGTTACGAAACAGGAATGCGACGTTCCCGTGCTACGGGTCTCGTTTGCTCTCGGGCAAGGACTCGCTGCAGAACTGGAAGTCTATGGCAGCTCGATGGGCACGTCGCCGGCCCAACTCGAAGCGAAGGTGCGCGAGCGCCTTCGTGATTCCATACCGGCGCTGACGTGGGCTTACGCCTTACAGGAATCGCACCGCGAGAAAGAAGCCCTCCTGGCGCTGGTTGCGGCAAGTCGAGAACTGGCATCCAGCTTGGATCTTCGCGACGTGCTCGACCGCGTCGCCTCGCAAGTGCGCCGCACCCTCAAAGCGAAGCTGGTTTCGATTCTGCTCGAGCGCGACGGCGTTCTGGAACTTGCTGCCGCAGATGGGGCGCCGCAGGCGTATCTCACCCGTGGGCCGCTCCCCATTGCGGGCTCCGTCGCTGGCAGAGTGCTGCAAACTGGCATGCCGTCTGTGATCGAGGACGTACGCTGTAACCCTGATTTTCTCTCTAGCGACCTGGCTGTGAGCGAAGGACTGTGTACGCTCGTGTGTTTGCCGCTGCGCTCCCGGCAGCGGAACCTCGGTGTGTTGAACGTGTACACCGGCGAGCCCCGCTCATTCCGGCCACAAGAGGTCGACGTGCTGTCGCTGCTCGCGCAACTTTCGGCGGCAGCCATCGAGAACGCCCGCCTCTACCGAGAGGCTCTCGAAACCGGGGAACACCTGCGCGAATCAGAAAAACTGGCCGCGCTCGGCCGTTTATCCGCGGGTCTCGCACACGAGATCAAAAACCCTTTGAACACCATTGCGGTCCTCCTCTACGCCATGCGCCAGCAAGCAAATGGCAACGCCCAGACGCTGGCCGATCTCCAGGTCATCGAAAGCGAGGTACAGCGGTTAGTTTTGTTGGCCGATCAGTTCCTGGAGTTTGCCCGCCCGCGGCCTCCAGAGTTTCGTCGGCAAGACGCTGGGGAAATTGTCGAGGAAACGCTCTTGCTCGTACGGGCACAGGCAGCAAAGGAGCGCGTCCGCATCGTTTGGGGAGCGCGCGAGCGCCCAGCGCTGGTGTGGGCCGACGGAGCACAACTGAAACAAGTCTTTCTCAACCTGACCCTGAACGCCCTGCAAGCCATGGCTGGCGGCGGCACCCTCACGGTGGCCGTGCAGCGGCGCACCGGCGGCATCGCCGTGGAGTTCGCCGACACCGGCCCGGGAATCAGTGCCGCACTTCGGCGGCGCATTTTTGAACCGTTCTTCACCACCCGACGTGGCGGACACGGTCTCGGTTTGGCCATCTCGCTGCGCATCGTCGAAAACCACAGTGGCCGGCTGTGGATCGATTCCGCACCCGGACAAGGAACCAAAGCAACCGTATGGCTACCAGCATGAAGCCGAGAATTTTGATCGTCGACGACGAACCCAACGTGCACTACTCGTTTCAGCGGGCCCTGGCCGAAGACTTCGAAATCCACTCCGCGTTCGCCGGCGAGGATGCAATCGCCATCGTAGAGCAACAGCCTCTGGACGCGGTGCTTCTCGACGTCCGCTTGGTGGATGCCGACGGTCTCGCATTGCTCACACGCTTGCGTGCGGAACGCCCCGACCTTCCCGTGGTCGTGATGTCGGCTTACGCCAGTACCGACATGGTCATCCGAGCGACAGCCCTAGCCGCCCGGGATTTCCTCCCCAAGCCTGTCGACGTTCCGACGCTGCGGCGGCTGTTACACGAGATCGTCTCGCGGCAGTCAGAGCCCGCCGTGGCACCATCCCCCAACGCAGGGGTCGGACAATTGCTCGGGCACAGTCCGGTGATGTTGGAGCTCTACAAACAAATTGGTCGCGCTGCCGCGACCGATGCCACGGTGCTCGTCACCGGCGAGAGCGGCACCGGAAAGGAACTGGTTGCCCGCACGATTCATGAGCACAGCCGGCGCTCCTCAGGGCCGTTCGTCGCTTTGAATTGTGCAGCAATTCCGGCGGAACTCCTCGAGGCGGAACTCTTCGGGCACGAGAGAGGAGCCTTCACGGGCGCAACCGCAGAACGCACGGGCAAATTTGCCCTGGCTCACGGGGGCACCCTACTCCTCGATGAAATTGGCGATATGGCACTCCCCCTCCAAGCCAAGTTGCTGCGTGTGCTGCAAACTCGAGAAGTGACTCCGCTCGGCGCCAACACACCTCGGGCGGTCGACGTGCGGGTCATCGCCAGCACGAACGCCGACCTCGAGGAACGTGTGCGCCGCGGTGCGTTCCGCGCCGACTTGTACTACCGCCTGTACGTCTTCCGCATCGAAGTGCCGCCTTTGCGCACCCGAGGTGCCGACATTCTCTTGCTTGCGCGCACGTTTTTGCTCCGCGAGGGGGAACGACAAGGCCGCACGTTGATTGGCTTCACTCCGGACGCTGAAGCGGCCCTCTTGCACCACCCTTGGCCAGGCAACGTGCGCGAATTGGAAAACACCGTGGCGCGTGCCTGCTTGCATGCACCGGGCAGCTTGGTTGGAGCGGAAGATCTGCAGCTCGGGCCGCTGATGTCGGTCTTCCCCCGCGCCACGAACAACAACGACGCTTCGAGCTGCGAATTGGCCTTCCGCCAAGCCCTCCAACAGTTCGTCGCCGCAGCCCCCCAGCGTTTGTACGATCAGGTGGAATCCCGTTTGATCGAGATCGCCTTAGAACACGCCGGTGGCAACCAAGTGCGTGCCGCACGTCTGCTGGGCATCTCCCGAAACGTCCTTCGCAATCGGATGCACAAGTACAACCTGGGCCGCCGCCAGCCTGCGCATCTCGTACCGGGCAACCTCGAGCCACGGTAAAACGCTGCCATGCGGCTTGGGCGCCGTCGCCAGCATCCAACGACGACACCGCCCGAAAGAGCCCACAACGCGGGAACAGTCCGGGGCGTCTTCGCGCGCGGCGTTCGACGAACGCAGTCGCGCGCTGGGCGGCCGACCCACGCAAGGCAGAAACGAACCCAAAGCACGGTTCCACGGCACGAGCGCGCCCGCGCGGGCAGCAGGGAGGCGGCGGCTCTCCGGTTGTGTTCGCGTCGCGACTTCCGGGTGGAACAGCAGGCTCAGCGCTGGAGCAGTTTTTGCGCCGCTTCAGCGAAGGCCTTCGCCGCTTCCTCGTTTTCCGGTCGGGTAAGGCTTTCCACCGGTGCGGGGATTTGCACGCCGCGCTGACACGCCGGGCGCGCTGCCATCCGGTCCATCCACTGGCGCAAGTGGTCGAGTCCTTCGATGTTCACGCCGGACCATTTGTACGTGCGCACCCAAGCCCAATTGGCAATGTCCGCAATGGAATACTCGTCAGCCAAGTACTCGCGACCGCGCAGACGGGTGTCCAACACCTCGAACAAGCGCCGGCACTCGTTTTGGTATCGCGCGATCACGGACGGGATTTTCTCGGGAAAGTAGCGATAGAAGACGTTCGCTTGTCCCATCATCGGACCGATTCCCGCCATTTGAAACATCAACCACTGCAAGACCACCGAGCGTCCCTTCGGATCGCTCGGCATCAGCCGCCCGGTTTTTTCCGCCAAGTACACGAGGATCGCGCCCGACTCGAACACCACGAAGTCGTCGTTGTCGTGGTCGACAATCGTGGGGATGCGCCCGTTCGGGTTCAAGCGCAGATACTCGGGCCGCTTTTGTTCGCCAGCGAGCAAGTTCACGACGCGCACTTGGTACGGGAGCCCGAGCTCTTCCAACGCAATGGAAATTTTCCACCCGTTGGGCGTTGGCGCTGTATACAGTTCGATCATGGCGACACCTTCCTCCTGACATTCGGGATGTCCCGAGTGCAGGGTTCCGGTCAATACGGGCCGGCAACCAGGCCTGCAGGACCGGAGCGGCGCGCTCAGTAATTGAGGCTGCGCTTGCGCGCGCGGAGATTGCGCCGGCTACCTTTGGTTTTGAAGTTGCGTGGCTCGTCGCGGTGCAAGAAATCGCCGCCTGCGGGAGCCGACCATCCCGTCGGAGAACCGTTCCCCGGGCGCGGGCGGCCACCCGCACCGAAGCGCGGCGCACGTTCTTCCGCCGCATTCACACGTAGCTTGCGCCCGTCGACTTCTTGCCCGTCGAACTGGCGAATCGCTTGTGCCGCTTGCTCCTCGCTAGCAAACTCTACGAAGGCAAAACCGCGGGGGCGGCCGGTTTCGCGATCGGATGGCAGGTAAACGCTGCGAATCTCACCTGCGCTGGAGAACAACTGCGTGAGTTGTTCTTGGGACGTGCGGAAATTCAAATTGCCGACAAAAACTTTGGTGGAAATGGTGTGACTCCTTCTCATCGAGCTGACTTACCGTTCTTTCTTCTTCCGCAACCAAGCCAGCCCGATGCCGGGGCCACGCGAACAAGAAACAACGACGAACGCCCCTTAGCAGGTTGTCGAACGAGCTGTCTAGTAGACCTCGCCGTTTTTTCTTTCTTCGGTCCCCGTGAACCCGCGTCCAACTAGAGGCGGTGGCTCGAATCACGATCCGCCACGTTCGTGCAGCCACCCGCGTGCTCGCGCGCCGCACGCGTCGGCATCGCTCGGCAACAGGCTGCGCACGCGCTCGACAACCTGTAACGCACCAGCCGCATCGCCTTGTTCCCAGCGCAAATCCGCAAGTCCGCACCACGCCTCCCACTCGTACGGCTGGCTGCGCAAGAATGCTTCGTACCCACTTGCGGCTTCGTTTCCTTGCCCTCGTAGACGCAACAGCAAGAGATCCACGAACGCTCGCTCCTGCACCGGCAAGCGATTGCTCAGCAGCAAAGCATTTTGCCGCGCTTGCGCGGCGCGCTCGTCCTGGCGGCGCCAAGCGGCCACCTCTGCCAGTCGCAAATACGCGAGAGCGAACTGCGGGTCGGCCTCGATTGCTTGTTCCAGTTCGTGTTGCGCGGTGGCCAAGTCGCCCGCGCCGAGGCCATCCTCGGCGCGCACGTACGCGAGCAGGGCCGGGAGAGAGTCGGAAGTAACTGCCGCCACGCGCGCAATGCGTACCTCGTCCCGCGCAATCCGGCGTGCTTCAAGTTGCTCTGCCAAGCGATCCACCAGCGCAGGCAAGCTCCGAAGAGCACCACTTGCCTCCGCTGCAGTCGCGGCCACGGGAGCATCCACCTCGAACCATTTCCCTTCGAGCGTCACGTCCGACCCGCGAACCTGCACGCTTCCCCAAACGAACGCCGCGGCACCAAGTTCGCGCGCTCGCATACGCGCGCGCTCGATGTCCCATACGACATTTGGTGCGGACGGCCGTATTAAACTTTGCGGAGCAAGCCGCCGCCACACACCGTTCCCGCTCAGGCGATGGCTGAGCAAGTGGAACACACCGCGACCCACCAACGCGCTTTCTTCGTCGGTGCCTACGAACGGGAACACAGCAACCGTGCGCACCGCTTCGGGCGATGGCGGCGGAGCTTCTGTTTCGCGACCCGGGTGCTGCCACCACACGGCAACCGCCACCACCGCCAGTAACACCAGCAACAACAGAAAGCGTCCAGGCAGGGAGCGCATTGCCCACTCGCACCGCTTTGCGCGAGCGCGTCAGCCTCGTGCGGCCGCGCGTGCTAAAAACGTGCGGCCGCGGCCACAACGTTCAGCCACCGTAAAACACTTTCTCCCCCAGCTCCTTGAGCCACAGGATGGCGTCGTCCGGACGCGTTTCGATGGGTTGCCGGACCCCAGCCGCCACCACCTCTCCAACCACGACGGAATGGTCCCCGCGCTCGATGAACTCCACAACGCGCGACTCCACAAACGCCGGGCACCGCACCAACAGCGGCGCGCCCGTGACGCCACGCTCGAACGGCTCTCCGGAAATCGTTTGTCCCTCCTTCACCGCCGGCTTGAAAAACGTAAACGCCAGCGACTGTTGGCCCTTGCCGAGCATGTTCAGAGCGAAACTCCGGGTTTCCTTCACCAACGCGTGCGCGTTCGAGTCGGCCTTGACCCCAACCACCACCAGCGGGGGCTCGAACGCCGCTTGCGTCACCCAGTTCACCGTGGCAGCGGCCACGTCGCCGCGGTCGTTTTCCGCAGTGAGGATGTACAAACCGTATGGAATCATCCGTAACGCCGTCTTCTTCGCAGCCGGATCCATGATCTTCGCTCCTTTCTGTTCCGAAGTATTGCAAACGCTGCCGGCTCTTGGCCGCGCAGCGCACCGTAAGCTGGCGAGCGCTCGCCGGGATGTCAACTCTGGAGTCCGGCGCCGGCGAGGGCGCGAGCATCACGCCTACGGGAACATGCCTCGCCGCCGCGCGCAACGGGCGCCACACAAGGGGAAGCCCGGAAACGCCGCACGCACCGCCCACGCTGGTCCGCACGGTGGGCGCTTGGAGCAAAGAGCCTCTGGCTTAGCGCTGCATCCACGTCGCCACGGCGGCGCGAGCAGAGTGGAAAAACAATCGTGCCACCAACTTCCAGTCGAGCGACCGTGCCTCTCGCCCGAAGCCGGTGCCGCGAACGGGCCCGATCCGTACCCGCTGCACAGGCGCCCATTCCCCGGCTTTTCCACCGTCGCCAACGGCCCGTACGCGAAACTCGTACTCCACATCGTTTTCGAGGCCCTCGATGGCCAAACGCGGAGTGTCCACCCGTTCGGTCGTCCACGTCTCCGTTCCCGCCCGACGCCACGCTGCTTCGTAAAATTGCACCTTCACTCCTCGAGGCGGATCCCACACCAAGTGGGCCGCCTGTTCGGTAGGATTGACCAAAAATGCGGGCGGCGGTTCGGGCGGCAGCGGCGTGGGCGCCTCGGCCGAGTGCACCGCAAACCAACGCTCCAAATCCTCCCGCACCAGCACTTCGCTACCAACCGGCGTGCGCACATACACGACGGCGGGAGGGTGAAAAAACACCTCGGCCGTGGCTTGCAGCTCGTGCGGCGGTGCGTCGCCCACGTAGGGGGCAAGCAGCAACGAAAAGCGTTGCGTCTGGCCATTGAAGCTTGGTCCGTTCGGCCGAAACTGCGCTCCGGCACGCGCCGCAACTTCGTTCGCGATCCCGGACCCACCGAGATGGGCATAGTCCATTTGTCGCCCATGGTACGAGCCGAACGGGTTCAGCCACAACAGTTGCCGCCCGCTCTCCTCGCGTAAACGCATCGGGGCAAACGCAGGCGAAGCCCACCTATCCGCGTTGTACCCGACCAACAAGCCGGCTCCCTCGCTAGCAACGGCCACCCAACCAGCCGTGACTTGATGGTTGCATGCGTCCACCGATGCGTTGGCCGGATTGATGCGCCCGTAGTCGAGGTCGTAGGACGATACCACCCCCAGCCAATTCCGCTTCCAGATCCGCAACGGGCGCTCTCGACTGCCGCGGAGCAACGGATGCAACGGGAATGGTGCGACTTCCACCCACCGCAAATCGACGAGGCGGCGCAATTTCTGCTGCAACCCGCTGAGCAAGTCGCGCTTCGGAGTGTACGGATACTTCACGGTCACATCGGCCACGATCCAAGGCGCATTGGCGAACCGGCTCCAGGTGACCTCGATGTCGGTTGCCGCCTCATCGTTCTCCACGGGGAGGCGAACGACCGCACGAGCACGTTCACGCCACAGCGCAGGCCGCACCTCGGCGGTCGACGCCGGGAGTCGCTGCCAGCGCGCGTCGAATTGGCGGGGCGAACCAGCTACGCGGTAAGTCACGAACGGGGCCACGAAGTCGGTGCCTCCGATGGTAACGCCCGCGACGGCTAGCCGCTCCGGGCGGCCGTCGCTTTGCAACCTGAACTCCACGCCCTGCTGTTCGGTTGGCTGCCGCTCGTTTGTCCGAAGCATCTCTTCCGCCGGGCTCGCAGGATCGAAGCGAACGCACACAAGTTCCTGAGCGCTGGGCGCGAGAGATAACCGAAGCCACAGCTCGGCCCGCACTCCGGAATGGGGCAGGTCTTCTACGTCTACCAGAGCCGCTTCGAGCGGGCCGCCCGGCACTGTATGGGCGCGCACGCCGGCAGGCCGGCGATCGAGCCACACGGGCACGCGCACCAGCGCGTCCGCCACGGAACCGTCCCGGCGGAGATCGACCACAAGCAGACCATAGGTGCACTCATCGGGAACGGTCGTACGGGCACGGACCTCTTCCGCTGCAATTCGTTCCGCCTCGCGCGCCACACTTGCAGCCCGAGTGGCAATCGTTTCGGCTTTTGCTTGCCGCTCCTCGTTCACCAGCGGCGTGCTCATCCCAAAGTGGGTTGTGGAAAGCGCGCGGATCCGCTCGAAAAACGCACTTTCGCGCCCGTCGAACAGCCGTTGCTCGATGCGCTGCCGTGTTTCCGGGTCCGTCGTGCGGGCCAAGGCTTGCGCACGTTCCTCCGCCAAGCGCGAGTGCTCGATTTGGGTCCACAGCCACTGGCTCGGCCACTTTTCCGCCCAGGAATACTGTCCGTCCCACGCCCCATCGGCCATATCTTGGCGCACGACAACTGTACCCACCGGCGCGTGGGAGGCGGCGTACTCGCCGAGTGTGGTGAACGACACCCAGTCGTAGCGATTCACGACCTCGATGTATTCGCGCAGGCCGCCGGTGTTCGGGAGCCAGCGCAAGAGGCGTGGCATGCGCATCGGGAGCCAGGTTTCTGCATCGGCGTCGAAATTCACGTGGAGCAACAAGTCGCCTTGTACCTGCCCGGTGGTTTGCAGCCGGCGCAGCTCCAGAAGCCACTGCTCGAAGCTGCCGAAGTTGAGGATGTCGCCAATGCTCACCGCCGGCAGGAGCGCCGTTCGTGCCCCGCCTTCCTCGGTTTGCAACCACAGCAAGCCAAAGCGCTGCTGAGCCGGCAATGCGGGTACGAAGTTGGAAAATGCCGTAAAAGGATAGTTCGAGTATGCCAGCACGACCCCGCGGATGCCTTCCGCTTCGAGCAGTGGAATCGAGCCCGTGGTGAACATGTACTCTTGCGGCCGCAAAAACGGCGTGTACTGCCCGAACAAATCTTGCACCCCGGATCCCCAGGGATTCGACACAGCGGCGCGCAGATTGAAGCGCATTTCCGCTGCCGTCATCGCGCTAAACATCCCGTTGTTGTACGGGGCCAGGATGACCTCGTCCAATCCATCCTGAACGCGCCGGCGGACGGCAGCGATGATGTCCGGAGCGTACTGTGGCAAGATCGACTCGAGAGTGAACAAGCCGTCGAACTCCCAGTAACCACGAGCATCGAGCCCGCGGGCGTTCGCTTCGTCGAGGATGCTCAGGATGCCCCGCACCACGCGAATGTCGGTCCCGAACCCTGCTTCGTCGGGCGTATCGCCGCGCCACGAATGGTAAAAGTTCGCGTGAAACCCGAGGGCAACGTAAATCTTCCCCGCCGCAGCTCCCCAACTCGCACTCACCCACCCAGCAGACAGCAACCCCAGCATGGCAACATACCGCGCGAGCGCGCGCACCGCGCTCATGGCTGCGGCTCGACGACTAGAGTCGCTTCGGCCAAGGCTGTGGTCGGAGGCTCGGCGCCAACGAGACTGCGGAACGGCTGCGCCACCGGGAGGAATTCGCTCCAAAGGATCTCTCCTGGCGGCCACCTCACGGAAGTTCGACGGCGTAACGCTCTCGGGCACGTTCCACCTGGATCGAACCCCGCGCCTGATTCCCCCGGATCTCCAGCTGGGCTTTCAAGGAACCAGGGGAAATGCCCGTGCGGCGAACGTCAGCGGAAATCGTCGCCACATCCGAAGCGACGAGAGAAATGGCAAGCTGGCCATCTAGCACTTCACCAGGTCGCTCGGACAAGTGGTCGAACTCCACAACGAACTCCCCACCCAAAAGCGACCCATCCACCCGCAACCGGGCGCGCCCTGCAATCGCGCCGGGAAGCAAGCGGTCGATTTTGTTCGGGCGCAGCCCGACGTCCTGAAGCGGTGGTGCCCATTCGACCGGTGGGACTCCAGTTGGCTCCCTGGGTGGCGCTGGCTGACGGGCAGTCAGCGTGGCGATTCCCAAGTGCGTATCGCGAATGGACGGACCCAACACCGCCCCCCACACCAGACGGGTACCGTCAGGGTGCCAACGCACCCCGTCCCGCGTTGCCCATCCGGAATCTCCCTCCGTGCTCAGGCGTTGCCCGTGGTACGAGCCCCGATCGCCCTCGCGGTCGATCAAGTAAGGCTCGTGCGTGGCGAACAATGGGCCCGTAAGAGTCATGTTGGTGATCGGCAACACGGCCGCGAAATCGATGAGCGGGGGCATGCCGATCAAAGACAAGAGTCGCAGAACGACATGCGCGCGAGTTGACTCGAACGCCACCCAGCGGCCGTCCGGAGAACACTCAGCCGTTTCGTCCCACTCAGGGTGGCTCGTGACCCGCCTCACCCCGCCCCCCTCCAAGTCCAAGAAGTAAATATCGACGTTCGCAGCCTCGTCGCGCGTGGCCGCGAACACCAAGGTTTTCCCGCCATCGGTAAACGACTTCGCTTCGTACCAGGCGTGCGCGGTAGCCCACTCCCGCAGGTTGCCTTCGGTGGTCACCGGGGGCGGGTAAAGGTGGCGAATGTTGGTGACGCGGTAGCTGTCGCCTTCTTGCACCAGGTCGCCCATCACCAAGTGGAATCCATCAAGTCGAACCTTGGTCCAAACCAGATGCTTGCCGTCCGGCGAAAGCACAGGGAAGCGATCGTGTGTCAGCTCGCTGGTTTTTACGCCTTCGATGCGTTGAAGTTGGGTTGGTCGGTCGAGATCGAACACGAAAAAGTTGTCCGTGAAAATTCCGAAGTAATAAATCAACAACCTGCGACCATCAGGAAACCAGAGGTGCGACCCTAGAGATCGTGGCACATCGCACGTCAAGCACTGGAATGCCCCTGTGTTCATGGAAAGCACCCCAATGTCGCGACGCTCAGGCTTGTTACGGTGAGCGAATGTGAAGGAAATGCCGCTCCCGTCCGGAGTGAACCGTGGGGAGCCCCAGCCCAACACCCCCTCGGGTCGCTCCGCATAACGCACCACGACTGGCTCCACTGAAGCAGTCCCTACGCCCGCGGGTTCCCCGTCCGAACCACACGCGTGAAATGCAGCAAGACAGGCTGCGCTTGCCACCCACCGCAATGTCGACCGGCAACTGCCAGTTGTTCGACCTGTGTTCATGCGCTCTCTTCGAGCGTGGGCTTCCGTATCCTCCACCTTCGCGACCCCTCTGCCAAAACAGTTTGCGGTCGGCAAGAAAGGCCGTCCCGCACACGCGGCTTCGCCGGTGCTGCCGCCAGGGTTGGGATCGTGGGCACCGGTTCGCAGCCATCCACAGCCACCGTGGTACAAACGTGGTGATATGCGCCCACGTCCGCGCGACCATTTCAGGGCGCGGCACCGCCGTGCCCCTACGCCGCACGGAAACGCGCGTGGTTCAGACCATCGTGCACCCTGGCGGCAGGCGATGTAGGGGCGACCCGGTGGGTCGCCCATTCGGTGCGCCGCGTGCACTGGGACCGCGTTGGCTCGTGCGGAGCCGACGTACACAACGGTGCCAGGGCGACGCACCGCGTCGCCCCTACAATCCGTGCGTCTAGCCGTATGCGTTCGGCCAGCGAACATCGCGGCACGCCCAGCGCACCGGTTGTAGGGGCGGTTTCGCAAACCGCCCCTACAACAACATGCCATGATGCATCGGGTCCCGCGACGGGATCGCCTGGCAGCGTGGGCGTCCCCCGGATGTAACGCACCCGCCGTGACGCCAGACGGGAACGGGCGTGGTACATGCGATCCTGCGCGCCGCCAGCAGGCAATGTAGGGGCGACCCGGTGGGTCGCCCAATAGGTGCGGAGCACGTACGGTCGCCGGGTTGGATCACATGCGGCCGACGTGCACGACGGTGGCAGGGCGACGCACCGCGTCGCCCCTACATGCCGTTCGTACAGCCGCGTGCGTTGGACCAACGAACATCGCAGCACGCCCAGCGCACCGGTTGTAGGGGCGGTTTCGCAAACCGCCCCTACAACAACATGCCATGATGCATCGGGTCCCGCGACGGGATCGCCTGGCAGCGTGGGCGTCCCCCGGATGTAACGCACCCGCCGTGACGCCAGACGGGAACGGGCGTGGTACATGCGATCCTGCGC
>CAZHQG010000050.1:0-14915 GCA_964534275.1 uncultured Binatia bacterium (SeqCode)
ACGTTCACATGCGGCTTCTTCCGCTCAAACTTCTGCTTCGCCATCTCGATCTCCTCTCTACCTCAAAGATCGCAACGGTCGCCCTCAGGCACCCACCGCCTTCGCAGTAATTTCCTCGGAAATTGCTTGGGGCACCGGCTCGTAATGCGAGAACTGCATGGTGTACGTTGCGCGTCCCTGGCTCATCGAACGGAGCTCCGTGGCGTACCCAAACATTTCCGCCAGAGGCACGTGGGCGCGAATAACTTGCGCACCTCCTCGGGAGTCCATTCCCTGAATTCGCCCTCGGCGGGAGTTCAAATCCCCGAATACGGCACCAGCGAACTCTTCAGGCACAACGACCTCCACGAGCATGATCGGCTCAAGAATGACGGGATCGGCCCGCTTGGCCGCTTCCTGAAACGCGATGGACGCGGCGATCTTAAACGCGAGTTCCGAAGAGTCTACCTCGTGGTACGATCCGTCGAGCAGCGTCACGCGCACATCGACCATCGGATACCCAGCGATGATGCCCCTCTCCATCGCTTCGACAACGCCCTTCTCGACCGCGGGGATATATTCGCGCGGCACGACGCCGCCCTTGATCGCGTCCACGAACTCGAATCCTTTTCCGCGCCCAAGCGGCTCCACCCGAAGCACGACGTGCCCGTACTGACCTCGCCCGCCGGTTTGGCGAACGTGCTTGTACTCGTATTCCGCCGCCTTCCGTACGGTTTCCCGGTAAGCAACCTGCGGTTTTCCTACCGATGCATCAACTTTGAATTCCCGCAACAGGCGGTCGACAATGATTTCAAGATGCAGCTCGCCCATGCCCGACAAAATGGTTTGTCCGGTTTCCTTGTCGGTAGAGACGCGGAATGACGGGTCTTCGGCCGCCAACTTTTGCAATGAAATGCTCAGTTTTTCCTGATCCGCTTTCGTCTTCGGTTCGATCGCGACCGAGATTACGGGCTCGGGGAATTCGATCGACTCCAGTACAATGGGCCGCGACTCGTCGCACAACGTATCTCCTGTTGTCGTATCGCGCAGGCCGACGGCAGCGGCAATTTCTCCAGCAAAGACCTCTTTGATCTCCTCACGCTTATTGGCGTGCATCTTCAGTAGCCGGCCAATGCGCTCTTTCTTTCCCTTCGTGGAGTTAAAGACGTACGATCCGGACTCCAGCCGCCCCGAGTACACCCGGAAGAACGTGAGTGAACCGACAAACGGGTCGGTCATGATTTTGAACGCGAGAGCCGCAAATGCCTCATCGTCGGCAGTTCTTCTCGTTTCCGTCTCGCCAGTTAACGGATTCACGCCCTGGACCGGCGGGATATCCAGTGGGGAAGGTAAGTAGTTCACCACTGCATCGAGGAGCGGCTGCACCCCTTTGTTTTTGAAGGCGGATCCGCAGAGGACCGGGACGATCCGCATACTCAACGCACCTGCCCGAAGCGCACGGTGAATCTCGTCCTCGGAAATCGCCTCCCCGCTCAAGTATTTTTCCATGATGGTTTCGTCGCAGTCGGCCGCGGCCTCCAATACGCGCTCGCGGGCCGCCTCGGCAGAGTCCCTGTATTCAGGCGGAATCTCTTCGCTGCGGAAGCGCGCCCCCAGACTTTCATCGTCCCAAACGATTGCACGCATGCCCACCAAATCAATCACACCGCGGAAGTTTTCCTCGACACCGAGAGGGAGCTGGACCGGAACAGGATGAGCACCCAGACGCTCGCGAATCTGGCGAACCACAGACTCGAAGTCCGCCCCTACCCGATCCATCTTGTTCACAAAGGCGATTCGGGGCACCCGGTACTTGTCCGCTTGACGCCATACCGTTTCCGATTGTGGCTCGACCCCGCCAACTCCACAAAAAACGGCCACCGCACCGTCCAGAACGCGCAACGACCGCTCCACCTCTATGGTAAAGTCGACGTGCCCGGGGGTGTCGATGATGTTGATCCGGTGATCCCGCCAGAAGCAAGTCGTTGCGGCCGAGGTAATCGTGATCCCCCGCTCCTGCTCTTGGACCATCCAGTCCATGGTTGCGGTACCCTCGTGTACCTCGCCGATCTTGTACGTCATCCCGGTGTAGTACAAAATTCGCTCGGTAGTCGTCGTCTTGCCGGCATCGATGTGAGCCATGATGCCGATGTTTCGCGTCTTCTCGATTGGAACGTTACGAGCCATACTTCGTCAAAGCCAATCCTTTTAGCCTCCGGAGGAGCGCACAGCTACCTGCCGGGCTAAGAAACGCCCCCAAACCGACCTCACGACCGCTGCGTCACCAGCGGTAATGCGCAAACGCCTTGTTCGCCTCGGCCATCCGGTGGGTTTCTTCTTTCTTCTTCACCGCCCCACCACGATTATTTGCGGCCTCCATCAGTTCAGCAGCCAGCCGCTCCGCCATGGATTTCTCGCTCCGCAACCGCGCTTGCTGCACGAGCCAGCGCATGCCCAAAGACACCCTCCGCACCGGGCGAACCTCGACCGGAACTTGGTACGTGGCGCCACCCACGCGCCGCGAACGTACCTCCAAAACAGGCTTTACGTTTTCCAGTGCGCGGCGAAATACAACTAGCGGATCCTCTTTTGCCCGAGCCTGAATCAAGTCAAAGGCGCCATAGAGGATGCGCTCTGCCAAACTTTTTTTCCCGCGCATCATCAGCATGTTGATAAACTTGCTGACCGTTTGATCGTGGTACTTCGGGTCAGGGAGCACCTCTCTGCGTCGAACTTCGCCCTTGCGAGGCATAACATTCGTCCTTCAATGACTACTTCGGTTTTTTTGTGCCGTACTTCGATCGGCCTTTACGCCGGTCTTGAACGCCGACCGCATCAAGAGTGCCTCGAATGATATGGTACCGCACTCCGGGCAAATCCTTCACACGCCCACCCCGAATCAGCACCACGGAGTGTTCCTGCAAATTGTGGCCGATTCCAGGAATGTACGATGTCACCTCGATCCCGTTGGTGAGGCGAACACGCGCCACTTTCCGCAGTGCTGAATTCGGCTTCTTCGGCGTCTGTGTGTACACGCGCGTACAAACGCCGCGCTTTTGCGGACACCCCTGCAGTGCCGGCGCGGTCGTACGCCGTCGCTGCACAACCCGAGCTTTTTTTACCAACTGATTGATTGTCGGCATTCCTGTACCCTCGAAACCGGCTTCCCGTTTGCCGGCGTTACCGGCAAACGGGAAACGCCCTAATTAGGAAAGTGCCAAGGCGCTGTCAAGCTGTCGCAGCTTGCGTCGGCTGCTGCTCCACTTCCGCCCCTTCAGCGGGCACACCGTCGACCAGCATTTCCATCTGACGGTACTGCGCGACGCCGGTGCCTGCCGGGATCAGTCGGCCCATGATCACGTTTTCCTTGAGGCCGACGAGATGATCCACCTTGCCATTGATCGCTGCTTCGGTGAGCACTTTGGTGGTTTCTTGGAACGAGGCTGCTGAGATAAAACTCTCCGTGGAGAGGCTAGCCTTGGTGATGCCCAAAAGAAGCGGCTCGCAGGTTGCGGGTTGCCCGCCAGCTTTTTTGACCCGCTGATTTTCCTCTTCGAAACGCCACTTTTCCACCTGGTCTCCCACCAGAAATTCCGTATCGCCGACGTCCTTCACCTTCACGCGGCGCAACATCTGGCGGACAATCACTTCGATGTGTTTGTCGTTAATACGCACACCTTGGAGCCGGTAGACCTCCTGAATCTCGTCCACGAGATATTTCGCTAGCGCCTTCACCCCCAAGATGTTCAAGATTTCGTGAGGGCTCGGCGACCCGTCGATCAGCGGTTCACCAGCGCGCACCCTGTCACCCTCGTGCACGCTGATGTGTTTCCCTTTCGGGATGGCATATTCTCGGGGCTCACCGACGTCAGGAGTGATGATGACCTTCCGCTTGCCTTTGGTGTCCTTTCCAAAAGACACGACGCCATCGATTTCCGCAATGACGGCTTGCTCCTTCGGTTTACGAGCTTCAAACAGTTCCGCAACGCGGGGCAAACCACCCGTAATATCCTTGGTCTTTGTCGTTTCTCGCGGAATCTTGGCGATTACATCGCCGGCGGACACATGCTGACCGTCAGTGACCGCAATGTGCGCGCCAATGGGAAGCATGTACACCCGTCTCGATTCCATTGGCAGGTCTTTCGGCTGCTGGGTGGGATCTTCAAGAACAAAGATTCTCGGCTGCTTATCCAGATCCTTGAAGTCGACGATCACCTTCATGGACAGGCCAGTCCGCTCGTCAACCTTCTCCTCCATTGTCTGCCCTTCGATGATGTCGACGAAGCGCACATACCCGGAAGTTTCCGTAAGCATGGGCGTGGTATACGGATCCCACTCGGCCACCAAGTCGCCTGCTTTGACCTTCTCCCCATCGCGCTTCTTCAACTTGGCTCCGTAAACCAAGGGGTAGCGCTCCCGTTCCCGTTCTCGCCCATCCTCTCCGACCTCAACCACGACGACTTCCCCGTTGCGGTTCATAACCACCAAGTCCCCGTCGCGGTTGACGACAGTTTGGACGTTCACGAACCGCAAAACCCCATCAGTCCGGACTTCCAGCGTCGTCTGCTCCGCGCGGCGACTTGCGGTTCCTCCGATGTGGAACGTACGCATGGTCAGCTGGGTACCCGGCTCACCAATCGACTGAGCGGCGATCACACCAATCGCTTCCCCTAGGTTGACCATTTGGCCGCGTGCGAGATCCCGCCCGTAGCAAAGCACACAAGCGCCCCGCCTGGACTGACACGTGAGCACCGAACGAATTTTGATCCGTTCCAAGCCAGCTCGTTCAAGTTTACTGACGACTTCTTCTGTGATCTCCTCGTTCGCGCGGACCAACACCTCGCCGGTGTACCGATCTCGCACGTCCTCCAACGCGACCCGCCCAAGCACCCGATCCCCGAGGGTTTCGATCACCTCTCCGCCCTCGACCAGCGCGGTCATCTCGATACCGTCCAATGTGCCGCAATCGTACTCGCTAATAATCGAGTCTTGCGCGACATCGACTAACCGCCGTGTGAGGTAACCTGAGTTTGCGGTCTTGAGGGCCGTATCGGCCAACCCCTTTCGCGCTCCGTGCGTCGAAATAAAGTACTGCAGCACGGTCAGCCCCTCGCGAAAGTTGGCTGTAATCGGCGTCTCGATGATTTCTCCCGAAGGCTTCGCCATTAGGCCGCGCATACCGGCAAGCTGGCGGATTTGCTGCGCACTACCGCGCGCCCCGGAATCGGCCATCATGAAAATTGGATTGAAGCTCGTCACCGACTGTTTCCGACCGTCTGGGAGCGTGACCGTTTCCGTCTTCAGCTCGCGCATCATTTCGTCCGCAACACGGTCCGTCACCTCGGCCCAGATGTCGATGACCTTGTTGTACCGCTCGCCTTGCGTGATGAGCCCCTGACTGTACTGCTCCTCGATTTCCCGCACCGCAGCCTGGGCTTGTTCGAGCAGTCGCTGCTTGCTGGCAGGAATCACCATGTCCTTGATCCCAATGGAAATACCGGCACGCGTTGCGTACTCATACCCTAGGTCCTTCAGGCGGTCGGCAAAGATGACTGTCGCCTTGTTCCCGGCATATCGGTATGCGAGATCGATCAGTTGAGCCAACTCCTTCTTCTTCATCACCTGGTTGACTTCCTTGAACGGGATTTGCCGCGGAACAATTTCGTAGAGGAGCACACGTCCAACGGTGGTTTCGACTGTTTCCCCGTCAATCCGCACGCGAATGGGCGCTTGAATGTCCACTTCTCCCTGATCGTAGGCGACCCGGACCTCCGTTGGACTGGAAAAACGCCGACCCGCCCCTTTCGCCAAGACATGCTCGCGGGTCATCCAATAGAGCCCCAACACGATATCCTGGGAGGGCACAATGATCGGCTTGCCGTGGGCGGGTGAGAGGATGTTATTGGTCGACATCATCAGGACGCGTGACTCGACCTGCGCCTCCACCGACAGCGGCACGTGCACGGCCATCTGGTCGCCGTCAAAATCGGCATTGTATGCCGCGCACACCAGTGGGTGCAGCTGGATTGCCTTCCCTTCGATCAGCACTGGCTCGAACGCCTGAATGCCCAATCGATGGAGCGTCGGGGCCCGGTTCAACAAGATGGGGTGCTCACGAATGACCTCATCCAAGATATCCCAGACCTCATCCCGCTCCCTTTCTACCAGCTTCTTGGCGCTCTTGATCGTGGTGGCAAGACCACGTTCCTCCAACTTGTTGTAAATAAAAGGCTTAAACAGCTCGAGCGCCATTCGTTTTGGCAGACCGCACTGGTGCAGTCGGAGCTCGGGCCCGACGACGATGACCGAACGCCCGGAATAGTCGACTCGCTTTCCGAGAAGATTCTGACGAAACCTCCCGGTCTTTCCTTTGAGCATGTCGGACAAGGACTTGAGCGGCCGCTTGTTTGCTCCCGTAATCGCACGCCCACGCCGCCCGTTATCGAACAGCGCGTCCACCGCCTCCTGAAGCATGCGTTTTTCGTTCCGAACAATGATATCTGGAGCGTTCAGTTCGATTAGCCGCTTCAGTCGGTTATTGCGGTTAATCACCCTTCGGTAAAGATCGTTGAGATCCGAAGTTGCAAACCGGCCGCCATCTAGAGGCACGAGCGGCCGCAAATCTGGGGGAATGACAGGAATCACCTCCAGGATCATCCACTCCGGTCGATTCCCCGATGATCGGAACGCGTTAATCACTTTCAGTCGCTTAGCGACTTTCTTGCGCCTGGCCTCGCTGGTAACCAGCCGCATTTCTTCTCGCAGTTGCTGGGCCTCCGCTTCCAAGTCAATTTGCTGCAACAGCGTGCGAATTGCCTCTGCTCCCATCTCGGCCTGGAAGCCATCACCGAACTCCTCACGCGCGCGGCGATACCGCGATTCGCTCAGCAGCTCCTTATACTGAAGCGGCGTCTTCCCCGGGTCTGTGACAACGTAGGACTCGAAGTAAAGAACCTTCTCCAAGTCCTTCAGCGTCATGTCGAGCAAGGTCCCGATGCGGCTGGGTAAACTTTTCAGGAACCAAATGTGGGCGACGGGTGTTGCAAGTTCGATGTGCCCCATGCGCTCGCGCCGCACCTTCGACTGAATGACCTCCACGCCACACTTCTCGCATACAACGCCGCGGTGGCGCATGCGTTTGTACTTGCCGCAATTACACTCGTAGTCCTTGGTAGGACCGAAAATCTTGGCGCAAAACAGCCCGTCCCTCTCCGGCTTGAATGTTCGATAATTAATCGTTTCCGGCTTTTTGACCTCGCCGTGAGACCAAGAGCGGATCTTTTCCGGCGAGGCAATGCCGATTCGAATCGCGTTAAAGCTCAGCGGATTCTTCGGTTTCTCGTAAAGGGAGAACAAATCGTCCATGTTCTACTCCTCACTCATTCGTTTGCTGATTTTCCCGAGGCATCGGGGCCTTCCAGTAACTCCACGTCCAACGCCAAGCTTTGCAACTCCTTGATCATCACGTTGAACGACTCTGGAAGACCCGGTTCCAGTACGTTTTCGCCTTTCACAATTGCCTCGTACATCCGCGTTCGACCGGCAACGTCGTCGGATTTCACGGTCAACATTTCTTGCAGCGTGTAAGCTGCGCCATACGCTTCCAAGGCCCACACCTCCATCTCGCCAAGTCGTTGCCCTCCGAATTGGGCTTTGCCACCCAATGGCTGCTGCGTGACCAGCGAGTATGGCCCGGTCGATCGGGCGTGAATTTTGTCGTCGACCAGGTGGTGGAGCTTCAGCATGTACATGACGCCGACCGTAACAGGGTGTGCAAACGGCTCTCCGGTGCGACCATCGTACAAAATTGCTTGGCCCGTTTCCGGTAAACCTGCCTTCTTGAGCATCTCGAAGATCTCCGTCTCCGGAACGCCGTCAAACACTGGAGACGCAACGTGAATCCCTCCAATCGACTTGCGCGCAATTTGAAAAACATCGGCATCGCGCAGGGAATCGATCAACGGCGCGACCTCTTTGCCGAAAAGCTCCTTCAATTTTGCCCGCACAGGCCCTGCGTCTCCATTGGCTCGGGCCATGGTCTCCTGTAGCTGTGTCCCTAAGGTGCGCACAGCCCACCCCAAGTGGGTTTCCAAAATCTGTCCAACGTTCATTCGCGAGGGAACACCCAACGGGTTCAGAACGATGTCGACGGGTGTCCCGTCGGCTAAGTAGGGCATGTCCTCTTCGGGAAGGATGCGAGACAGTACGCCTTTATTTCCGTGGCGTCCGGCCATTTTATCACCGACCTGCAGTCGGCGCTTCATGGCAACGAACACCTTAACCATCTTGATCACACCGGGAGGCAATTCATCACCGGCCTTCAAGCGCTCGATCCGCTCCTGAATCGCCGTCTTGATCAACGAGAGTTGTTCCTGCACTCCTTCGGCCAGGGCTGCGACTTCGGCTTCGATCCGCTCATCGCCCACGCGAATCTCACTCCAAAGACCGACAGGGATGCTTTCCAGATCCTCGGCTTGGATTTCGTGCCCCTTTGGCAACAAGACGTGCCGGTCGCTGTCGCTGAGTCGTGCAACAGTGACCTTGCCGACAAGAAGCCGACGAAGTTTCTTCAGCGCAGTATCACGGACAATCCGCTGCTCTTCCTCCTGATCCTTTTTAAGACGCGCGATCTCTTCCTCTTCAATTTGTTTGCTGCGCTCGTCGCGGGCCACCCCCTTGCGAGAAAATACGCGCGCATTGATCACAATGCCTTCGACCCCCGGGGGCACGCGTTGCGACGTGTCGCGCACCTCGCCCGCCTTCTCTCCAAAGATTGCGCGCAAGAGTTTCTCCTCGGGCGAAAGCTGCGTTTCACCTTTTGGTGTGATCTTGCCCACCAAAATCGAGCCTGGCTTCACCTCCGCACCGATACGCACAATGCCGCTTTCGTCCAAATCCTTGAGCGCCTCATCGCCTACATTCGGGATGTCTCGGGTAATCTCTTCCGGGCCCAACTTCGTATCCCGGGCAACGCATTCAAACTCCTCGATGTGAACGGAGGTGAAGTAGTCAGCCTTCACGAGGCGCTCGCTGACCAATATCGAGTCCTCGAAATTGTACCCACCCCAAGGCATGAACGCGACCAACACGTTTCTGCCTAGCGCGAGCTCGCCAAGATCCGTGGAGGGACCATCAGCGATTACATCGCCGGCTTCCACATGATCACCGGGCTGAACGATCGGCTTCTGGTTGATGCAAGTGCTCTGATTCGAGCGCTGGTATTTCACCAGGTTATAGATATCTACTCCCGGATCGCGCCCGCCTTCGCGCACGCGGTCTGCGCGGATCACAATTCTGGTGGCATCCACGCTCTCCACGGTACCTGAACGTTTTGCCACCACGGTCACTCCGGAGTCGCGTGCTACGATGCGCTCCATTCCTGTGCCGACAAGCGGAGCATCAGTACGCAATAGAGGCACCGCCTGCCGTTGCATATTCGAACCCATGAGCGCCCGGTTCGCGTCGTCGTTTTCCAGAAACGGGATCAGGGACGCGGCAACGCTGACCAGCTGATTGGGCGACACGTCCATGAACTTGACCTGCTCCCGTGGAACCGTGGTGAACTCCCCGCGGAAGCGAACCGACACCATGTCTGCGAGGAAGTACCCCTTGCTGTCGACCGGAGCATTCGCTTGGGCTATTTCGTACTCCTCTTCCTCAAGGGCAGACAGGTATCGAATTCGATCGGTCACGCGACCGTTATCCACCTCGCGGTAAGGAGTTTCCAGAAAACCAAACTCGTTTACCCGTGCGTATGTGGACAAGGAGGCGATGAGACCGATGTTCGGGCCCTCCGGTGTCTCGATCGGACAAACTCGTCCGTAGTGGGTAGGATGGACGTCACGGACCTCGAAGCCGGCTCTCTCCCGCGTCAAACCACCGGGTCCCAACGCGGACAGACGACGCTTATGCGTCACCTCCGACAACGGGTTCGTCTGATCCATGAACTGAGAAAGTTGGCTCGACCCGAAAAATTCCTTGACCGCTGCCGATACCGGCTTGTAGTTCACGAGGTCTTGCGGCATCAGGGTTTCCAAATCCTGAAGCCCCATTCGCTCCTTCACCGCACGCTCCATACGGACAAGCCCCAAGCGGAACTGGTTTTCCACGAGTTCCCCGACGGCGCGCACTCGGCGATTACCTAGGTGGTCGATATCGTCGATCGTCCGATTAGGCACCCCGTTGCGTAACTCGATCAAGTAGCGAACAACTTCAAGGATATCCTCTCGACGCAAAGTGCCTTGCTCGAGCGGAGGCGGAGGATCCAGCTTTAACTTGTGGTTGAGCTTCAGCCGCCCTACGCGAGAGAGATCGTAGCGTTCAGGATTGAAAAAGAGGTTATGGAAGTATTGTGTTGCCGACTCGACGGTCGGTACATCCCCAGGCCGAAGACGCTTGTAAATCTCCACCACTGCCTCCTCGGGAGATTTGACCCCATCTGCTAGCAGCGTATTACGCAGAGCCGGCCCGAGGTGTTGCTCATCCAAATAAAGAACGTCGAACGACCGGATCCCCCGGGATCGGAACTCTTCCAGCTTCTCGGGGCTCACCTCGTGGTTGCACTCCAGGAGAACTTCACCGGTCTCCGGGTCCACCACGTCGTGTGCAACAACTCGCCCGATCACTTCCTCAGGGGTGATGGAGATTTCGCGAATACCCGCAGCTTCCAGCTGCTTCAAGACACTGTCCGTGATCTTGCGCCCCTCTTTGACAATCAGCTCCTGACGAGGTCCACGGATGTCGCGGGTGGCCTTGGTATTACGGA
The DNA here is from genome assembly GCA_964534275.1 of uncultured Binatia bacterium (SeqCode). Taxonomy (GTDB): domain Bacteria; phylum Desulfobacterota; class Binatia; order HRBIN30; family HRBIN30; genus HRBIN30. The sequence continues at coordinate 10,745 of CAZHQG010000050.1, forward strand.
GAATTGCAAAGTTCAGCTCCTTCGCGAGCTTGCGTCCGTCGATCAAGATGCGCTCGGATTCGTAGTAGTAGTTCAAGATATCTTCTGCGCTCATGCCAAGAGCGCGCAGCAACACCGTGGCATGCAGCTTGCGGCGCCGGTCGATGCGAACGTAGAGAATGTCCCGCGGGTCGAATTCAAAATCCAGCCAGGAGCCACGGTACGGAATCACTCGTGCAGAAAACAGAAGCTTCCCGCTCGAGTGGGTTTTCCCCTTGTCGTGATCGAAGAAGACTCCGGGCGAGCGGTGAAGCTGGCTGACGATGACACGCTCGGTCCCGTTGACCATGAAGGTACCATTCTCCGTCATCAACGGGACTTCCCCGAAGTACACTTCCTGCTCCTTCACGTTCTTGACTTCTTTGGGCCCGCCATTGCCATCGGAGTCTTGGTACAAGATCAGCTGCACCCGCACCTTGAGCGGAGCAGCGTACGTCATCCCCCGGTCATGGCACTCTTCCACGGTGTACTTCGGCTCTTGCAAGGTGTAACCTACAAACTCCAGCTGGGCAGTCTTGTTGTAGTCCCAAATTGGGAACACCGAGCGGAACACGCCATCAAGTCCGGATGACTGTGCCCCGCCCTGTTCGCCGTCGCGACGTAGGAATTCTCCGTACGACCGCCTCTGGATCTCAATCAGGTTCGGAATCTCTATAACCTTTTTGATCCGGCCAAAATTCCGGCGAAAACGTTTGTTACTCGCTACCCGCAAGGCCATTGCGACTCCTTCTCAAGGACACGGTCCAATTGCAGCGCTCGGCTGTACCCCCGAAAGCATCTCCTGAGTGATGCCCGATCTGTCCTACTTCAGCTCCACGACCCCGCCGGCCTCTTCGATTTTCTTCTTCATCTCCTCGGCTTGCGCCTTTGGCACGCCTTCCTTGACAACCTTGGGAGCTCCATCGACCAGGTCCTTAGCTTCTTTGAGTCCCAATCCCGTAAGCTCACGGATTACCTTGATGACCTGGATTTTCTTGTCCCCTGCGGATTGAAGCACCACAGAGAATTCGTCCTTTTCGGCTGCCGGTGCCGCTCCGGCTGCGGCGCCCGCCTGAGCCGCCGGAACGGCAGCCATCACAGGGGCAGCAGCGCTCACACCCAACTCTTCTTCCAGCTCCTTCACCAAGGCTGCGGCTTCAAGCAGAGTCATGTTCTTGATGAAGTCTTTCACTTGCTCCCGCGTAACTTGAGACATTTGCAAAAACCTCCTCCAAATTGATCTCTTGGTTCGAACCGTTCAGATTCACTCAGTGTGCATGTCGTTTGCGCGCACCGAACTCGTCATTGCCCCGACATACCGCTTCGCAAGCGGTCCAGCAGGCGCACCAACCGAGCACCCGGCTCTTGGATTGTCCGGAGCAGTTGTGCCGCTGGCGCTTGGATAAGGCCGAGCAGTGTTCCCACAAGAACCTCACGCGGCGGCAGCTCTGCGAGTTCCTTGACTGCCCCAGCATCCAAGGGACGTCCCTCGAGCACGCCGCCTCTTATGGAGACTTTCTCGGCGGCCTCCCCTGAGAATTCCACCAACGCCTTTGCGACAGCCACTGGGTCTTTGTAACCAAACACGAGCGCAGTAGGCCCGGAAAGCATTCCGGTCAACGGCGCATACTGGGTGTTTTCCGCAGCCAAACGCGCCAAGGTATTCTTGGCTACCTTCAGCTCGCCCCCGGCTTGACGCACCGCCCGCCTGAGCCGCAATGTTTGCGCACTATCGAGGCCGTACGCCTGCGCCACGATCACCACACAGGCTTTACCCAGCTTTTCCCTCAAAGCGTTGACAACGTTCGATTTTTCTTGCCGCTTCACTGCAAACCACCCTTTCGGACTCAGGCGGCCACCGCCCGCGCCACGTTCGGATCCACTTTGATTCCAGGACCCATTGTTGGCGCCACGGCAATGGACTGAATGTAAGTGCCCTTGGCCGAGGCCGGTTTTACTCGGATTAAGCTGCTCAATACAGCCTCCGCATTTTCCAGCAGCTTCTCGGGCCCAAACGACTTCTTGCCAATTGGCACGTGAACGATGCCTGCCTTGTCCACTCGATACTCAACCTTCCCTGCCTTCAGCTCCTGAACGGCCTTTCCGACGTCGAACGTTACCGTTCCAGCCTTCGGGTTAGGCATGAGCCCGCGCGGGCCGAGAATCTTAGCAATGCGACCGACAACTGCCATCATGTCCGGTGTTGCCACGGCACGGTCAAACTCCAGCCACCCCTCAGAAATTTTCTTAGCCAGGTCTTCGCCGCCAACGTAATCGGCTCCCGCCTCCTTAGCCTCACGCTCCTTCTCACCCTTTGCGAACACCACCACGCGGACCGGCTTTCCCGTACCGTGCGGCAGCAAAACCGTTCCCCGAACGTTTTGGTCAGCTTGTCGTGGATCCACTCCCAGCCGAACGGCCATCTCGATCGTCTCGTCAAAACGTGCCGTGGCCGTCTCCACGGCCAGGCGGACAGCTTCCGACAACTCGTACCGACGCAACCGGTCCACCTTTGCCGCCGCTTCTCTGTAGCGCTTACTTACCCTTGCCATGGTTCGCACCTCTGGAATCAGTCGATCACCTCGATGCCCATACTCCGGGCCGTGCCCTCTATTGTCCGGATGGCCGCCTCCAAAGAAGCCGCCGTTAGGTCGGGCATCTTCATTTCGGCAATCTCACGAACTTGGGCTCTCGTAACCCGACCAACCTTTTTCTTGTTCGGCTCCGATGAACCCTTCTCGACGCCCGCAGCGCGCTTTAACAACACGGAGGCTGGTGGAGTCTTGGTAACAAAAGTGAACGATCGATCGGCATAGACCGTAATGACCACCGGGATAATTAATCCCTGCTGGTTCTGCGTCTGCGCATTGAATGCTTTGCAGAACTCCATGATGTTCACGCCGCGCTGACCCAAAGCAGGACCGACCGGCGGACTCGGGTTCGCCTGACCAGCGGGAATTTGTAGCTTGATTTGACCAATGATTTTCTTCACGACGGTGTGCCTCCGAGAACTCCCAGGTTATGCTCTAGGTTTTTTCGACTTGGACGAAGTCAAGCTCGACCGGCGTAGACCGGCCAAACATATTCACAAGAACCCGCAGCTTGCCTTTATCTGCTTTGACCTCTTCAACGGTGCCCGTGAAGTCCTGGAAGGGGCCTTCCTTGATTTTCACACTGTCGCCAGCCTGAAAGAGGACCTTTGGTTTCGGGCGGGCCGCTCCTTCCTTCATCTGCTCTAAAATCTCGCGCAGCTCATCCTCACGCAGCGGAGACGGGTTCCGCCCGGCCTCGCTGGCTCCAACAAAGCCGAGTACTTTAGGCGTCGACCGAACCAATTGCCAGTTCTCGTCGTTCATTTCCATCTCGACGAGAATGTACCCAGGGAAGAACTTCCGCGCCGAGGTTTTCCTTCGCCCCTTGACGAGCTCAACGACCCGCTCCTGCGGCACCAAGATCTCACCAAATTGATCCCGGCGACTCGAAGCTCGGATGCGCTCTTCCAGCGCCGCTTTCACCTTGTGCTCGTGGCCAGAATACGTCTGGACCGCGTACCACTGCTTCGCCATAACGTCACTGCAACAATGCTTGGATGAGCCTCGAAACCGTCAGGTCCAACACCCCGAGATAAACAGCCATAAACAGCGAGATAACGATCACTACCACCGTTGCCGCGTAGGTTTCTCTTCGTGTCGGCCAATGTACCTTACTCAGTTCGGCCTGCACCTCGTTAACGAAAGTCACCGCACGGAGCAGCTGTTCACGCAGCACGGCTAGCATTTTCCAATTCCTACCTTTTCGCTTCGCATGGGGAACCAAGGCGGGTCAGGCAGGATTCGAACCTGCAACCCCCGGATTTGGAGTCCGGTGCTCTGCCAATTCGAGCTACTGACCCACTGCGGAACGGTGCCGCGGGGCACACCCTCAGACTTTTCCTTCCTTGTGAACGGTGTGAGCTCGGCAGAAAGGGCAAAACTTGCGCAGCGCCAACTTGTCGGTCATCGTCTTCTTGTTCTTGGTCGTGGTGTAGTTTTTTCTCTTGCACTGCTCACACTGAAGGGAAATTAGCTCGCGCATTCGTTTGCTGGCCTCCGCCCGCCTGACTCACTCGACGATTTTGGTGACCACGCCGGCGCCCACGGTACGTCCGCCCTCA
>CAZHQG010000051.1:0-14785 GCA_964534275.1 uncultured Binatia bacterium (SeqCode)
CCCCCACGGCAGCGGTGCGCGTGCGCGAGCGCGAGGCCAGCGATGCGTGGGCGGATGCTGGTTGGACTGTGCAAGTAACAGCGACCACCGACCCGACCGAAGCACGGGCTTTGGTCCAGCGGCTGCGGGCCCGCGGCTACGATGCGTACCTCGTGCAGGCACCGAGCCGAGAAGGCGCTACGTGGTATCGAGTTCGCGTCGGTCGCTACCAGTCGCGCGAAGAGGCGCGGCAGTGGGAGGCGCGACTCAAGAACGAAGCGGGCTTGTCTGGCGCGTTCGTGACGCCCCGTTAAAGACCACCGACACATGTTTGCACCCGACTACCCAACGTTTTGCGCCCTTGCGGAACAAGGCAACTACGTTGCCGTTACCCGCGAGATCTTGGCCGACGTGGACACCCCAGTGTCGGCTTTCTTGAAGCTCGACGATGGGGGCGATGCGTTCCTGTTCGAAAGTGTCGAAGGTCCGGAAAAGTGGGGCCGGTACAGCTTTCTCGGAATTTCCCCGGCGACGGTGCTGAGTGCGAAAGGGCGCAAGGTGCGGCTGCAACGGCGCGGAGAGGAGCCGCAGGAGATCGACAGCGCCAACCCTCTGTTCGAGGCACGGCAGCTGTTGAGCCAGTACCGCACCGTATCGCATCAACCTCTGCCGCGTTTCGACGGTGGTTGGGTGGGCTATCTCGGTTACGACCTCGTGCGCCACTTCGAGCGACTTCCCAACCCGCCACCAGACGACCTGCACTTGCCAGACCTGTACTTGATGCTGGTGGATACGTTCCTGGTGTTCGACAGTGTGCGGCACTCCATGACCGCGGTGACGTACGCGCCGACTGGACCGGGAACCGCACTGGAGCGAAGCTACGCCGAGGCTTGTGCTCGGCTCGACCAACTTGTGGGCCGGCTGCGGCGGCCAGTGCAAGTGGCGCAGGAATTTGGTCCCCTGCCGCAACCTTCGGCGGTGCAGAGCAACGTGTCGCAACAACAGTACGAGGCCATGGTGCAGCGTGCCAAAGAATACATCCAAGCTGGCGACATTATCCAAGTGGTGCTCGCCCAGCGATTCGAGGGTGCGCTCCGTGTGGACCCCATGCAAGTCTACCGTTGCCTGCGCAAAACCAATCCGGCTCCGTACATGTTCTTCTTGCGTGCCGGAGAGGCCACGCTCGTGGGCTCTTCTCCGGAAGTGATGGTGCGGCTCGAAGGTCGGGAAATTACGGTGCGTCCGATTGCTGGCACACGGCCACGCGGAACCGACGAGGTGTCCGATCGCGCGCTGGAGCAGGAACTGCAGCAGGACGCGAAGGAAATCGCCGAGCACATTATGTTGGTGGACTTAGGCCGCAACGATGTCGGCCGCGTGGCGGAAATCGGCAGCGTGCGGGTCACCGAGTGCATGGTGGTCGAGCGCTACTCTCACGTCATGCACTTGGTCTCCAACGTGCGCGGTACCTTGCGTGCCGGGCTCGACGCGTTTGACGCGCTGGCGGCGACCTTTCCCGCGGGCACACTGACTGGCGCACCGAAGGTGCGCGCGATGGAAATTATCGACGAGCTCGAACCAGTGCGTCGTGGCGTGTACGGCGGCGCCGTTGGTTACTTCGGGTTTTCGGGCAACATGGACACGTGCATCACCATCCGCACGATCCTGGCCAAGCAAGGCCGCTTTTACGTGCAGGCGGGAGCGGGAATCGTTGCCGATTCGGTTCCCGAGCGTGAGCACGGGGAATGCGTGAACAAAGCCCGGGGCGTCTTGCAGGCAATTCGCCTGGCAGAGAGCCTGCGGGCTGACTAAGTTCCACGCTCGTTCCCTCCATGTTGCTCGTGATCGACAATTACGACTCGTTTACCTACAACCTCGTGCAGTACTTCGGCGAGCTTGGTGCCGACGTGCGCGTCGTCCGGAACGACGCGGTGACGTTGGATGAAATCGCTGCCTGGAATCCGCGCCAGATTGTCATCTCACCCGGGCCTTGTACGCCAGCGGAGGCAGGAATTTCCGTGGCCGCCATTCAGCGCTTCGCTGGCAAAGTGCCGTTGCTTGGCGTGTGCCTGGGGCACCAAAGTATCGCGGCAGCGTTCGGCGGCCGGGTCGTGCGTGCTGGCCGGTTGATGCACGGGAAAACCTCGCCGATCTTGCACGACGGGCGTACGATTTTCCGCGATTTGCCGAACCCGTTCACAGCCACGCGGTACCATTCCCTCCTGGTGGAGCGCGAAACTTTACCGGAGTGCTTCGAGGTGAGCGCGTGGACTGCGGAAGGGGAAATCATGGGTTTGCGCCATCGAAGCATGTTCGTGGAGGGTGTGCAGTTCCACCCCGAGTCGATTCTCACCACGTCGGGCAAGCAACTGTTGCAAAATTTCCTTGCCCTGACCGCGTGACGGCCGTCATGACCACCCGCGTTGCCGCTTGTCTCCGGGAGTTCGTCGAGGGGCGCAGCATTCCTGCCGCCGAAGCGGAGGCCCTGTTGCGAGAAATCATGCAGGGCGAAGCTTCCCCGGTGCTGCTGGCCGGGTTGTTGGTGGCCTGGCGGATGAAAGGGGAAACTGCGGCGGAACTCGAAGGGGCAGCGCGCGCGCTTCGTGGTTGCGCCGAAACGATCCACCCGCGGCGTCCGGTGATCGATACGTGCGGCACAGGTGGAGACGGGCAAAACACGTTCAACATTTCCACCGCGGCAGCGTTGATCGCCGCCAGTGCTGGGGTAGCCGTTGCGAAGCACGGGAACCGAGCAATTTCCGGCCGCGTCGGTGGCGCGGATATTTTGGAGGCACTGGGCGTGCAAATCGACTTGCCACCCGAACGCGTGCAAGCGTGCATCGACGCGAACGGGTTTGGTTTCTTGTTCGCGCCGCGCTTTCATCCGGCGATGAAGCATGTGGCCCCGGTGCGCCGCGAGTTGGGTTTGCGCACGATTTTCAACCTGCTCGGTCCCCTTTCCAACCCGGCGGGCGCGCGGCGGCAACTGGTGGGCGTGTTTTCCAGCCAGTGGCTGGAGCCCGTGGCACGGGCTCTAGCGAACTTGGGCGCGGAACACGTGTGGGTCGTGCACAGCGAGGATGGTTTGGACGAAATCTCCCTTTCCGCTCCCACGCAGGTGTGCGAGTGGGCCAACGGGACCTTGCGATCTTGGGTGTTGGTTCCGCAGCGGCTCGGGTTCTCGTTGTACCCGCGGGAGGCCTTCGTCGTGAGGACCCTCGACGAGGCCGTGGCCCGTATGCGCAGCGTGCTCCGAGGCGAACCAGGTCCCTGCCTCGACGTTGCCGTACTCAACGCGGCTGCCGCGTTGTACATCGGCGGAGCGGTGCCCTCGATCGAAGCCGGGGTCGATCAGGCACGAGCAGCCGTGGCCGGGGGACAGGCGTGGCAAAAACTCGAGCAGATCGTGGAGTGGACAAGGGCATGATTTTGGATCGCATCCTGGCTGCGAAGCGGGAGGAAGTTGCGGCGGCAAAACGGCGCGTTCCGGAGGCGGAGCTTCGCGCGAGTCCCCTGTATGCTGCTCCTCGACGGAGTTTTCGGGGAGCCCTGGAACGCGGGCGGGCGATCGTGGCCGAAGTCAAACGGGCGTCCCCGTCGAAGGGGGTGCTGCGAGAACACTTCGAACCAGTCGAGCTCGCTCGGGCGTATGCTCGAGGAGGGGCGGCGGCAATTTCTGTGCTGACCGAGTCGCAATTTTTCCACGGCCATCTCGATCACTTGTCCGCCATTCGCCAGGCGGTCGGCTTGCCGCTGTTGCGCAAGGACTTTTTGTTCGATCCGTACCAGCTCCACGAGGCACGCGCCTTCGGTGCCGATGCCATCTTGCTGATCGTGCGGGCGCTCGATCGTCTCTTGCTGGCCGATTTGTTGCAGCTCGCCTCCGAACTCGAGCTTGGAACTCTGGTGGAAGTGCACAACGAGGAAGAGCTGGATGCTGCGTTGTCCGTTGGAGCCACGCTCGTTGGCATCAACAATCGCGACTTGGCTACGTTCCATACCAGCCTCGAGACCACCGAGCGGCTGGTGCCGCGGCTACCCCAAGGCGTGCTCGTGGTGGCGGAGAGCGGAATCGAAACCCGGGCAGAGATCGAGCGGCTCGAGCGGATTGGAGTCCACGCCTTCCTCATTGGCGAGGCGCTGGTGCGCGCTGGAGATCCGGTCCGGAAGCTGCAGGAGCTGCTCGACTAGGTGGGGTATGGTGGTGGTGAAAATCTGCGGAATGACGTCTGTGGAGGATGCGCTTGCCGCGGTGCAGGCGGGCGCCGACTGGATTGGTTTGAACTTTTATCCCCGCAGCCCCCGGTGCGTGGACCTTACGGTGGCCGAACGCATCGTTGCCTCGCTTCCGGAGACCACGAAAGCTGTGGGTGTGTTTGTCAACGCTCCGCGTGAAGAAGTCGAAGCGATTGCGCGGCGCGTGGGCTTGCACATGTTGCAGTTTCACGGGGACGAACCGCCTGAGTACTGCCGCGACTGGAGTTGGCCGGTGATCAAAGCGGTGCGCGGTGTCGGGACAGAAGGTCTGCGACACGCCGAGGCATTCGCGACAGCCTACTTGTTGATCGACGCGTTCGCTCCTGGGCAGTACGGCGGAACCGGTAGGGTCGTGGATTGGAGCGCATTGGCTACCTGGAAGGCGCCACGGCCGCTGATCCTCGCGGGCGGGCTCACTCCGGACAACGTTGCCACCGCAGTGCGCGTCGTGGCACCTTTTGCGGTCGATGTGGCCAGTGGAGTCGAAGTTGCTCCGGGGCGCAAAGATCGCGTTGCGATGAGGAGGTTCGTAGAACATGCAAAGGCTGCCTGACCGCCGTGGCCACTTCGGGGTCTTCGGCGGGCGTTACGTTGCGGAAACGCTCATGCCGGCGTTGATCGAGCTCGAGCAAGCGTACCGTCGGATTGCCCCCGATCCGAGCTTTCGCCGCGAGTTGCGCGCATACTTACAAGAGTATGCGGGGCGCGAAACGCCCTTGTACTTTGCGGCTCGGCTCACGGAGCGACTGGGCGGGGCAAAAGTGTATCTCAAGCGGGAAGACCTGTGTCACACGGGCTCGCACAAGATCAACAACGCGCTGGGCCAGGCTTTGTTGGCGCGTCGGATGGGCAAGCAACGGCTGATTGCCGAAACAGGTGCTGGCCAACATGGGGTCGCCACGGCCACGGTGGCTGCGTTGCTCGGGTTCCCGTGCGAGGTGTTCATGGGAAGCGAGGACGTAGCCCGGCAGTCGCTCAACGTATTCCGGATGAAACTGCTAGGAACCCAAGTGCGCTCGGTGTCGGCGGGGAGTGCAACGCTCAAGGATGCCATCAATGAAGCGTTACGGGATTGGGTGACGAATGTGGAAACCACCTATTATTTGGTGGGCTCCACCATGTCGGCGCACCCGTACCCGATGATCGTCCGCGATTTTCAATCGGTGATCGGGAAAGAAGCGCGGCGACAAATCTTGCGCCGCGAAGGGCGGTTGCCCGACTACCTGGTGGCGTGTGTCGGTGGAGGAAGCAACGCCATGGGGTTGTTTTACCCGTTCTTGGACGACGCGGAAGTGCGCCTGGTGGGAGTCGAGGGCGGTGGGAAGGGGATCCACACGGGTGAGCATGCCGCTTCCATCAGCGCCGGCAGCATCGGCATCTTGCACGGGAAGAAAACGTACATCTTGCAGGACGAGATGGGTCAAGTTCGTCCGGCGCACTCCATTTCCGCTGGCCTGGATTATCCGGGAGTCGGGCCGGAGCACGCCTATTTGCATTTCACTGGTCGCGCGCAATACGTGGCGGTGACGGACGACGAAGCGCTCGAGGCGTTTCAGCTCCTGTCGCAAACCGAGGGAATCATTCCGGCATTGGAAAGCGCCCACGCCATTGCGTACGTGGCGAAGCTTGCGCCCACGCTCGATCGCGACCAGGTGATCGTGGTGAACTTGTCCGGGCGCGGCGACAAGGACATGAATACCGTAGCGCAGGCTTTAGGAGTGAGCCTATGACCCAGCGGCTGCGTGTTTCGGACGCGGTGGTGGAGTCTCTGCAGCAAACCAATCGCATCGACCGGTGTTTTGCTGCTTTGCGTGCGCGCGGGGAGGCAGCGCTGGTGCCCTTTTTGACGCTTGGCGACCCGAGCGTGGAGATGACGCTCGAGTTGATGCACGCGGTGGAACAGGAAGGTGCCGATCTCATCGAACTGGGTGTCCCGTTCTCCGACCCGACGGCCGACGGGCCGGTGTTGCAGCGCTCGCTGGAAATCGGGCTGCAGGCGGGCGGCACGTTGCCGCGTGCCCTGGAAGTGGTGCAGCAGTTTCGCCGACATTCCGACGTTCCGGTGGTCCTGTACGGTTACTACAATCCCATTTTCCGGTACGGGGTCGAGGCGTTTGCGCGGGATGCAGCGAGCGCAGGGGTGGATGGCTTGCTGGTGGTCGATTTGCCACCCGAAGAGGCGGAAGAGTTGTTGCAGTGGACCCGGCCTGCAGGACTACATTTCGTCTGCTTGCTTGCGCCCACGAGCGGTCCCGACCGTGTCGAGGTGGTGCTGCGGCACGCCGCGGGATTCATTTACTACGTTTCCGTTACTGGGGTCACCGGGGTGAAGGTCATCCGGCCCGCAGAAGTGCGGCCCGCAGTGCTAGCATTGCGGGAGCGGACGCACTTGCCCATTGGCGTGGGCTTCGGCATTTCCACGGCGGAGCATGCGGCTGCGGTGGCCGAGTTTGCGGATGCGGTCGTGGTTGGAAGTGCGCTCATGCGGCTCGTCGATTTGCACCGCGAGCAAGAAGACATGGTGCCTCAAGTCGCCTCGTTGGTGCGGCGGTTGAAGCACGCCATTCTTGAGGTCCGACGCACTCCTGGCCACAGCGTTTAGCGAGGAGGAGCCGTGCCGGCCACCAATTACCGGGAGCTTTTGGCCTGGCTGTATGCGCTCGAGGCCCGCAAGGGAATGGACTTCAAGCTCGAGCGCATCGAACTCGTGTTGCGCGACTTGGGCAGTCCGCACCGCGCCTACCCAGTGATCCACATCGCGGGAACCAACGGGAAGGGGTCGGTTGCCGCGATGCTGCACGCGATGGCGCTGGCTGCGGGCTTTCCAGCAGGCTTGTACACGTCGCCGCATCTCGTGCGGTTTACGGAGCGCATCCGCGTTGGCGACGCGGAAATCACTCCCGACGAAGTGGTGCGACTCGCGGCGGAGGTGCACCGGGCGGCCACGCTGAAAGGGGTGGAGCTGACGTTCTTCGAATTCACCACGGTCCTCGCGTTCCGGTATTTTGCCGACCGCTCGGTTCCTTTGGCGGTGGTCGAAACAGGACTTGGCGGCCGGCTCGATGCGACGAACGTCGTCGAGCCCGAAGTGAGCGTGATTACCAGCATCGGGTTCGACCACCAAGAGTTTCTGGGCAACACGCTGGCGGCCATCGCAGGGGAAAAGGCTGGCATTATCAAGCGCGGTCGGCCGGTGGTTGTGGGCCCAGTGCCGCGCGAAGCTCAGGAGGCCATTGGTCGCCGCGCTGTGGAGCAGCAAGCGCCGGTGTGGTGGTCGGGCCAGGAGTTCGCTTGGTGGGGTACGGAGGCCAACTGGTGTTTTCGCGGGCCTGGCGGAACGTGCGCGGGGGTGCAGCTTGCGTTGCGTGGACGCCATCAGTGCGAGAATGCAGCCGTGGCGGTTGCGGCAGCGCAAGCGCTTCCCGTCGGCTTGCGGTGGCCCTCCGAGGCGTGGAGGCTTGGCCTCGAAAACGTCCGCTGGCCCGGACGGCTGGAGGTTGTACGGCAGCAACCGTTGGTCGTGCTCGATGGAGCGCACAACATCGATGGAGTGCGGACGCTGGCCGAGACACTGCCACAACTGGTGGGAGAGAGAAGGGTGCACCTGCTGTTCGCAGTGATGGCGGACAAAGACTGGCCCGAGATGATTGCAGCGCTGGCTCCACGAATATACGACGTGGTCGTGACGCGGCCCTTGCCGCGACGTTCCGCAGATCCGCGAGAAGTTGCCCAAGAGTGGGGACGCTTTGTGCCTACGGTTCGGATCGAGGAAGATCCGCAGCGTGCGATCGAGAGCGTGTTGGCTTGTGCTGCCGAGGACGATGCGGTGTTGGTTGCCGGATCGTTGTTTTTAGTTGGCGCAGTGCGCTCGGTTCTTTGTGAAGGTGCGCGCGAGTGGAAAGAGGATGGTGCCGATGCGCGCGCTGCCCCGTGAACGGCGCTGCCCGTCCTGGTGGCTTGCCTATCTTGGTTGCTTGTGTTGGGGGCTCGTGTTTGGGGGGCCGTTGCGCGGGGCTGCGCAAGAGCTTCCCGAAGACCTTCCGATCCAAATCGACGCGAGTTCGTTGCAGTACGACCAAGAGCGGGACGTGTTGACTGCTCTCGGCGACGTGGTCGTGCGCTACGGGGAAGTCGAGGTGCGTGCCGACAAGATCGAAGTCTACAGGCGCACTTCGGTGGTGGAGGCGGAAGGGCAGGTGAGGGTCGACAGCCCCGAAGGCGTTTTGTTTGCCGACCGCGCCAGAATTGACCTGGAGCAAGAAGTGGGTGCGCTGCAAGGGGCCGCCCTGCGCTCGCGGCGCTTGCAGTATTCATTGTGGGGAAGTTCGATCGAGAAGTTTGCGGGCCAGCGCTATCGCATCGTGAATGGCCGATTCACGACCTGCAATTGCGAACAGGGGCGGCAAAGCTGGAGTATCGCGGCGAAAGACCTCGACGTGACCCTCGATGGCTATGGCGTGGCGCGGGGGGCGACGTTCAACATTTTGGATGTTCCCGTCTTGTACCTGCCGCGACTGGTGTTTCCCGTGCAGCGGGAACGGCAAAGTGGTTTTCTCATGCCGCGGTTCGGGGCATCGAACCAGCGCGGGTTTCAAACCGTGGTGCCGTTCTATTGGGCCATCGACCGCAGCCGCGAAGCAACGGTTGGCCTCGATCTAGAAACCAGCGCGCGCTTGGGGCTATTGGGTGAGTACCGCTATCTTGCGAGTCGCCAAAGCGGCGGCACGCTCTCGGCAGCGTATTTCAACGAGTTTCTTCGCGGAAGTCGGCAGCGGGGAAGCACGGTGGTGCCGCAAGACCGTTGGAGTTTCCTTACCGACGTGCGCCACCGCTGGAAAGAACGCGGTGAGTTTTATGTCGACACCAATTTCGTGAGCGACGACCAGTTCTTTCGCGAGATCAACACGTACTCGTTCGAGCGTGGGCGCACGATTCTTTTGCGCACCTTGCCGTACACGGCCACGCGGGTGGGCGGGGTGTTCCTGGGGCAACGCTCGCTACTGTCGGTCGAAGGAAGCTACTTCCAGGACCTCACCGACCCGATCGAGTCACGCACCGTCCAAGCCGTGCCCCGTGTACAATGGACCGGGCAGGTCCCGTGGCAAGGCTGGTTGCTCGGAGACTGGGATGTGCAAGCAACCCAGTTCGAGCGCGCCCAAGGTCCTGCTGGCGGGCGGCTGTTGCTGCGCCCACGGCTCACGGCCGTGCTCCCCACGCGCGGGTGGGGATTCGGCACTCTTTCCGTGCGCTTGTGGGAGAACGCGTACGCATTGCACCGCACTTCGCCTCTTGCAGCGCCGGGAGCGGCACCGGCGTTGCCGAGCGAATCGCACCGCGAGCAAGTGGAAGTGCGAGCCGAGGCAGGCACGACGTTCCAGCGCGTGTATCCGTTTGCACGGTGGGGACTCACGCGGCTTAAACACACGATCGAGCCTACTGCGCAGTACTACTTTGTCCCGGCCGCGCGGCAAGACGACCTGCCGTTCTTCGATGCGTTCGACCGGGTGGATCGACGGAACGTCGTAGCGTACGGAGTTAGCAGCCGGCTGATCGGCCGCTTCGACTCGGCGGCAGGTACGACATCCAGTCAGGGTGGCTCGAACGTGCGCGAGCTTGCGCGCTTCTCCGTGCTTCAGAGCTACGATTTCAGCCGTGTCATTGCGCCACTGACCCAACGCTTGACGGAAAGCCATGCCTCGGATGTGGACATTCTCGGCCGGGTGAACCCGAGTCGCTTCTTTTCGTTTCGCTTTGCTGGCGCGTTGGATGCCGGGGCGAAAGAATTCAGCTCCACGCAGGTGGGCGTGTTCGTCGAGGATCCCCGCGAGCCCGACGTAGCCGCGGGGCGCCGGCTCGCCACGCGAACGAGCGCTGGCGTCGCTTACCGCTTGCTGGCGAACAACGTATTGCAACAAATCGACGGCAACTTCGTGTTGCGTCTTACCGACTGGGCGGGCGTTTCGTACGCGACCCGTTACAACGTTCCCGCTAATCGGTTTCTCGAGAACTACTTCGGCCTGCGGTTCGTGTCGCGCTGCGATTGTTGGTCGCTCGATTTTGCGGTGAGCAACCGTACGAACCCGAACGAAACGGAAGCGCGCTTACAACTGACGTTGGTGGGCTTGTCTACGGTCCGGCAAGCATCCCGAGTGGCTGTGGCCCCGTGATGCCTGCGGGGCCTCAAAAGGAACTCGGGAGCACGATCACGTCGCCTTGGAGCGAGCCTCCGATGAAATGCGGCTTCAAGGCAGTACCCATGCGCCCGCCATCGCGAAACTCTTCTGCGATGGCCAACACCCCACTGCCTTGGGTGACCGAGCGTGTCGGGACAGGGCGGATGCGTGTCTGGGCAACGAGGGTGCCTTGAAGCGCGAAGTGAAACACCGACCGCGCCGGATCGGAGCGACTGTCGATCCAGGGCAAGGGAAGGTCGGCAAAGCAGTTCACCGAGAAGCTTGCGGATAACCGCTGTTCGAACTCGTTGAACGTCTCGAACAGGAGATTCGTCGTGGTAGGCAGACCACGCTCGAAGTCGGCACTGCAAGGCACGAAGGTAATGTTGGTCGTGATGGGGCCGGAAGTAATCGGGTCGGGCGCTTGGTCGTAAAAGTGGTTCAGCAAAAGAATCCGGGGGCAGGCGCTATATTCGCGGTCATCGAGGGCGAGGATCTTGTCTCGATTGTTGTTGCCGGTGGCACGCAGGGAGTAGGCGGGGTATTTCCGCACGCTTCCGTTGACACGGTCGATCAGGGTTGCCTCCCCAGTAAGCGCGTTGCGCCCGCTGGGAATTTCGCCCTCGTCGATCACGACACAGCGGAGTTCCCCGAGGAAACCCTCTGCGAGTGGGGGTACGAGACCAGGGTGCAAGTCGGGCGCGCGGCCGTCCGTTGGTTGCGGGCCGAGGCCGCTACTAGCCACCCAAAGCGTGGGTTGTTGGCGTGTGAGGGAAATTTGGAAGTCCACGACCTGCCACAAAGGTTCTCCGGTGTTCGGGTCGGGCGCGCCGTTGACGTACAGGCAGAGGAGCGAGATCCGCACGCCGGTCGTGTTGCTGATTTGAATGATGGTGTCCTCATTTGCGGTTCGGACCACCTTCGGAAACAGGATCACGGCTCCCGGTTCGTCGGTACCAATCTCAGCGCGGGCGGCGCCGACCCACGGGAGCAGCACCCACACGCACAGCCACCACCACAACGGTTTCTTCCTCATGGCGCCACGATGCCGAAAAATCGATCGCGTTGCTAGCTAGTTTGAGCGCTCCGGCGGCGCCGGACGGGGATATTCGCAGTTGGGCACCTGGATGTGTTTGCCGCGCGTCGTCGGTGAGCGCCCGAAATCTTTTTCTGGAAACAAAAAGGGCAGAAGCTTTTGGCTTCTGCCCTGTGAACGAACGAGTTGCAACGATCTAGAAGTTCGGGCTCAAGACGATGAAGTCAGATTTGTCGCGCGTTCCCGTGAAGTGGACGTTCTCGGCGCTGCTGTTGATGCCACCACCCTCGGAACGCAAGAAGCGTTCGGCGACAACGATGACTCCGTTGGCACGCTCTGCGCCGACAACCGAGCGAATGCGGGTTTGCCCGCTGAGCGTACCTTGGACGCCGACGTTGAAGATCGAGAATGCGTTGTCCCCAGTGCCTGGCCGCGTATCGATGTCCGCCAGTTGAACTTCGCGGAAACAAGTAAAGCGCGTCGAACTCGAGAACCGCTGTTCGAATTCGTTGAAGATGAGGAATTGCAACGTCGCTCCGCCCAGGTTGTTTTCTTGCAACAAGAAGTCCTCGCTACACGGCACCACGGTGATGTCTGTTGTGGCAATCTGGACGAAACCAGCAGTTCCACCGGAAAAGTGCGACGGAATCCTGGCTTCGTCGAAGAAGTGGTTCAGAATCCATACGTTCGGGCAACCGTCGTACTCGGCGCCAGGTCCGCCCAGCACTAAGGTGTCATCGCGGTCGTTGACCGTGGTCGACTTGAGGGTGACCGCGCTGTACTTCCGCGCATCGACATTGTTCGGTTGTGTCGATGCGGAGACGATTGTGGCCTGGCCCGCCAGGTCTCCAGCGGCGTTGTTCGCCGGATTAAAGCCGATTGTGGGCTGGAAGTCCTCCGGGTTCACCTGGACGCATTTCAGCTCGCCGATGAAAGGATCTTCCGGAACGGGCGGAATCGAGGAGTCCGCATTGGTTTGCCCGCCCGGGCCCTGCACGCCACCGGTAAGCGGGAAGACAGGCAACCCGTCGGCAGCGTTGAAGGCAATCGGCTGCCGCTTGGTTAGGCGAAAACGGAAGTCCGTTTCCGTCCAGCCCTCCACACAGCGGCCGCCGGTGCCGCAACGCGTGGCAGCGGTTTCTGGGGTACATGCAGTAGTCGGGTTGTTGCTGCAGTGCCCCGTAGCGTTCACCCAGTAGCACCGAGCAGCGATGATGGAGTTCGAGGTGTTGGTAATTTGGATTTCTGTGTCTGTAGGCCGCCCGAACAGCACACCACTGGTATCCACGATGACCTTGGGGAAAATCAAAATCGCGCCGGAACTGTCGGAGCCAATCGTTGCTCCCGCTGGCTGCACCGCCCAGGAGGCAGCCAAGGCCGCCGCCCCAATCCACAGCGCCCTGCGAAGATTCTTGTTCGTCATGGTGCTCATCACAACGTCTCCTTTCCTCTCCACCTGCAGATGGCCCTTCATGACGTTTTACTCGACAGGAACCGAGATTACGTCGACAGCGTTGGGCGCTGGCAGCGGATCGTCATTTTCACCCGTGGTTGCCCCATCGTAGCGGTTCCCTTGGGTGTACAGGTTGTAAGCAGCCCAGGCCGTAACGTTGGAGAACGAAGTACGGCGCAGCTCCTCTGCGATCGCGAGTACTCCACCCTGACCAGGAACCGGCCGGAGGCGGGTGTGCCGAGTGGTCGAACCTCCGAGAGCGCTGGGAGTAAAGGCATTCGATAGTTGGCTGAGCTGTGCGGTGAGCCAGCAGTTGACCGAGAAACTCCCGCTCAGGCGCGCCTCGAATTCGTCCCAAGTGAGGAACTGCAAGGTCACGGTGGTTTGACGGCCGCTCTCGAAGTCTTGCGAGCACGGAACCACGGTCAGGAACGTGTTCACCGGGCAGTTGTTCCCGGCACAAAGCCCGACCGGACCCAAAGAATTTGCCGAACTCAAGGCGATCTGGGTGGCTCCATCCGCGAAGTGGTTCAAAATGGTTGTGTCTGGGCAAGCAGCATACTCCCCGCCAGGATTCGTGTCGGTCAAGTTTAACTCCAGATCCGTACCAGGCAGCACTTGGGTGTTTGCCGGCAACGCGATGGCGTTGTAGGTCGCCACGTCTCCGTCGTTGCGCTGAATGGTGGCTTCTCCTTTCAATCGGTTTCCAGGCCAGGGCTGGCCGGTTTCGTCCACTTGCACGCACTTGAGTTCGCCAGTGAACCCCTGCGGCACCGGCGGAATCAGCCCCGGATCGAACCCCGCACCGTACGTGCCAAACGGACTTGAATAGTCGACGCGGCGCCCCGCGCTAGCAGCCCACATCGTAGGTTGCTGGCGGGTCAGCACCAGCTCGAAGTCCGTCACCGTCCACTGGGGTGGATTGTTCGGCCCAGGAGGTTGGTTCGGGTTCACCGGCGCACCGTTCACGTAGAAACAATGTACGTACGCCAGGTTGTTTCCCGTGTTCGAAAGCTGGATGATCGTGTCACGGGTGCCGTCCCATACCACCTTCGGATACACGACCACCGACCCACTAATCTCTGTCGTCGTACTGCGGATCTCTTGACCCGCCCCGGTGCTCGCCCAGACAAGCACGCCGAGAGCGGAAGCTCCCAACGTCCCCAAGCCCCAAAACCGCTTCTTCACTCGCATCCGCTTTCTCCTTTCCTCGCCGGAGAAGAACCGCCTTCCAACCTTTGTTCCTTGCCGTCGCTAGCAAGTTTTTGCGCTGATAATTTACCCCGTTCCGGCACCAACGAGCCGCGCTGTGGAAGCCACGCCCAAATACTTCAACCCCCAAATGTTGTCAAGCTGAAAAGCCACGACTGCAGCGGGCCGTCGCCGAAAATGGCAGTGTTTCACGCCTGTCTTCCCGCGAGCAATCGGCCTCTCGCCTGCTTGGTGTTGTGAAAGTGTCGCAGGCATTCGAGACGATACCCGTTTGCTTCGCCTGTCGCCTCCAGCATCGACGCCATGTAAGATGAGGTTCCACGTTCCAAGGGGACGCTGTTCCGCAGGGGCGCGGGAGCAGAGCGTTAGCAGCCCGTGGAAGAAGTGGGTGCCTGATGCACCCGGGGTTGGGCGGTAGGGGCGAAAAATTTTTCGCCCCTACCGTTCAGTCCATCGGCCCCCCGAAAGGAGAGGGGGTACGTGTCGGTGTCGGTGAGTACGTTTCGGTTTGGGTCGGCGTCTGCGACGCCCGAGGGGGCGCTGTCGAAGTAAAGGTGGCAGTCTGCGTCGGCGTCGGGGTCGGACTCGGGGTTTCCGTCGATGTGTGGGTGAGCGTCGGGGTGTTCGTTGGTCTTGGCGTTGGTGTGTAGGTGAGCGTGGGAGTGTTCGTCGGGC
>CAZHQG010000052.1:0-14366 GCA_964534275.1 uncultured Binatia bacterium (SeqCode)
CCGCATTGCTGGGGTTACCCGTGGCCGCAGCGTGCACGGCTGCCGGCTTTGCTCACCCCCATCCTTGGGTCGCTACGTTGCTGTTGAGCGCTGCGGCTGGTTGCGCGGCGCTGTCCGTTGCCCCGGCGTGGGCGGTTTGCTCTGCGATCGGTGGTCGCCACGCGGGCACGGTCACCGGCGCGATGAACATGTTCGGCAACTTAGGCGGCGCGTTGAACGGAGTCGTCGTCGGATGGAGTCGCGACGCCTTCGGCTCTTGGGCGCTGCCGCTGCTCTCGATGGCGGCCGCCTACGGCGCGGCTGCGATTCTCTGGACAGTGATCCGTGCGCCAGCGAAGCGAGCGTAGTCCGGCTTTATTGGCCGTGGGCGCAGGAGCAACCCGTTCCTACGCGACGTAGCCCTCGTTGCTTCGTACGACGAGCGGACGCGTAGGCCGGGCATCTCGGCGGCTTGCAAGCGAAGGCAGATGCGCGAGGACAGCGACGCTGGTACGCGTGAGCATCGCGGGTGCTCCGGAGATCCTGCACCGCGCGCCTGGCAAGCTCGACCTTCCGCAGCGCCGCAAGGCTGGACTGACCCTGCATGCCGGCGCGGACAGTCACCGTGGGCTTTCCCGTGTGCCCGCAGGTTCCGGGATGGGCACAAAGCTCTCGGGCGCCGCGGTGGCAGCGACGGGCAAGGCCCAAGTTACGGCTCGTCCGCTTCCCGTTGAAGGAGTTCGTACCCGCTTGCTTGTCCGCGCTGTACGAGCAGCAAGACGGAGTCGCCCGCGCTGGCCAGCGCCCGCTCGCACGCGGCTGCGGAATTGACGGGCGTGCGGTCGACCTGTCGGATCACATCGCCAACTTGCAAGCCACTGCGGTCGGCCGGGCTGCCAGGAAGAATCTCCCGAATGAAGGCGCCACGCACGCCGCGGGGAATACGAAAGCGCGAAGCCAACTGCGGTGTGAGATCCGTGAGCACGAGCCCCCAGGTGCGAGCCGCCGAACGGCTGGTCTCTTGGACGGCTTCTTCTGGCGACTCGCCAATGGTGACTTGCAGCGAGCGCTCCTTGCCGTCGCGCAGCAACAACACTGAAACGGTACGCCCAACTGGAAGCTCGGCAATGCGGGCCGACAATTGCCGGCTTTCTTCGATGGGCACTCCATTGAATTCCACGATCACGTCGCCACGGCGAATGCCGGCGCGAGCGGCGGGACTTCCTGGTTCCACTTCCACGACCAGGGCTCCGCGCGGACGGTCGAGCCCGAACGACTCGGTCATGTCCGACGTGACATCTTGAATCGATACGCCCAGCCAGCCGCGAATGACTCGCCCGTGTTCCCGTAGCTCGTCGATGACTTTTTTGGCGAGGTTGATCGGAATTGCGAAGCCGATCCCGATGCTTCCGCCACTGCGGCTGAAAATGGCCGAGTTGATGCCCACGACTTCTCCGCGCAGGTTCAGCAAAGGCCCCCCGGAATTGCCGGGATTGATGGAGGCATCGGTCTGGATGAAGTCGTCGTAGGGTCCAGCGCCGATGACACGGTCCTTTGCGCTCACGATGCCAGCCGTGACGGTAGAAGCCAGCCCAAAGGGATTCCCCACCGCAACGACCCAGTCGCCGACTTCCAAAGCGTCCGAATCCCCCAGCTTGGCCACCGGCAGCGGACTCTTTGGACGGATCTTGAGCAGTGCAATGTCCGTTTTCTGGTCCACGCCGACAACGCGGGCCTCGTACTCCTCTCGAGTCGACAAGCGCACGCGGATTTGCTGGGCCAACGCAATCACGTGCGCGTTCGTGACCACGTATCCGTCGCTCGAGATGATAAAACCCGAGCCCAGGCTTTGTTGGCGCTGTGCCCGGTAAGGAAGGCCGGGGCCAAAGAACTGCCGGAAGAAATCTTCCACTGGATCGCCGGTGGACCCGGGAACACGCACCACACGGGTAGAAAAAATGTTGACCACTACGGGACGTGCCGCCTTTGCCACGGAAGCAAAACTTTCCGGCACGGAAGCGATGCCACGCGTGGGGCGGGGAGACACCGCGGCAATTACGACCGCGAGCGGGAGGGCGAAGGTGAGTGCGAAGGAACGTGTACGCATGACCAGGAATTGGCGCGCTTGGCTAGCAGCGTGTGGGCGCATATTCTAGCGGCCGGGTTGCTCGGTGGCCGAGGTGGAATGGAATTCAATCGCTTCATGCGTACGCCGAAACACGGGACCGCTCCAAAAGGCTCGATCGGCACGTTTCTCTTGCTGATTGCTGCAGCTCTGGGCCTGATGGTGGTTGCCATCCTCGCAGCCGCTCTCGCGGGGCGAGGGTGGCTCGAGCGTCGGCTTTCCGAGGCACTGTTGCACGAGCTTAGCTTGGCCACCGGAGAACGTTGCGCTGCCGAGCCCATTTCCGTCGGGCTCCGAGGGCAACTTTCCGTGCGGCAACTCCGGTGTGGAGATGCCCTCACGTCGGAGAGTGCCGACGCGGGCATCGATTGGTGGGCAACGATCCGAGCCTTGGAGCCACAATTGTGGCTGCGGGTGCGAGGGGCTGTTGTCGACCTGAGCGCACTGGCGGCGCCTCGCAAGGGGGAGCCTGCCAAGGAAAAGGCACCAATTGCAGTGCCCGCACCGTTGCGGAGCATCCGCCTTGCCGTCGAATGCGAGACGGTACGGCTGCGTTTGGCCTATGGGCATTACCCAGCCGATTTATCGCTTGGCGACGTGACTCTCGACACGCACGTCGCCTTTGGGAATCCCGTTCGGGTGCGCGCGCGCGTTACCGCCAACCAGGTTCGCTGGAAGCGCGGGGGGCACGATGTGGCCCTCGACTCCATTGGTGCGCAGTTGAACTGGGATGAAGGTCAACCGCTCCACCTCGTGGAGGCGCGGCTCCTCGGGCCGAGCGCCGACCTTTGGTTCCGAAGCAAAGAAGCGGGGCAAGGGCGCGTGCAAGGAGTACTGGAGGCGAGAGTGCTTGCGGCGTTCGTGGAGGATGTTCCACCGATTGGCGGGCAGCTTCGGGTGGTCGGATCGCTGCTCGGAAGTCTCGACGATCCCACGGTGGATTTGCTGCTGCGACTGGACGACGGGGTGTGGAACCGCCTAACGAATGCCCGTTTGCGGGCACGGTTTGTCCGCCGCGGAACGGCGCTCGGGTTTTCGTCCGTCCGCCTGCACCATGCTGCTGGGTTTGTTGCTGGCGACGTGGGGTTCGATCTGGACAAGCCTGCCAAACTCCGAGTTGACGGGAGTGCCGTGCTCCGGGAGCCTGTACAAGTGCTGCGGATCCTCGGGATCGAGACCCCACCACGCCAGCTCGATCGCGTTGCTGGTCACTTCGAACTTGGCGGAGTGCTGGAACCCCTGGCGTTCGAGTGGACGGCAAATGGACGGGTTGCCGTGCAGCTCGTGGCGGAGGCAGGAGCGGCTGCTCTCCCGCTCGACTGGACCGCGAAGGGCAAATTTACCGAGCACGACGGCGAGGTCGTTGGGAGCGCACGATCGCGGGACACCATCCATGCACAGGTGGAACACCGCTGGAGCAAGTCCCGCTTCGGCGGCACCGCGGAGGTGGAGGTCACGGACCTGCACGGCATCGCTGCGTATGTAGGACAGGCTGTACGGCAGCTTGGACTGTCCGGGGCGGTGCGTGCTGCCTCTCAGTGGAGCAACCATCCCCGGGAGGAACTCCGCGTGTCTGCCAATGCGCGAGAAATTACGGTGCTGGGCGACGCATTGCGCGACTTCGACTGTACGGCAACGTTGCAAGGTGCGACGCAGTGGGAGATCGGGCCTTGCCGCGGCCGCGACCGCACGGGTGGTGCGGTGGGAATCGAAGGCACGTGGAATCTAGCGGACGAAAACCGACGGCGGTGGAAAGTCGAGGCCGAGCAAGTGTCCGCGGAAGTGCTGGCGGGTGTTGCCGCGGCAGCTACGGGCGTGGTGCTCCCGATTTCCCGGGGGCGAGTGAACGGTTCGGTAGAGTTCCGCGGGGCACCGGCCAGTGGCATGGTCGCCAACGTCGAAGTGCGGCAGTTCCGCTTGTATCGCGAGCCGATTTCCTTGCTGCGAATCGAGCTGGCGAACGAGCGCGGGCACTGGCAACTGGCTTCGGAGCTTGCACGGCGCGACGGGGCGGAGCGGCTGACGCTGCGCGCCCGCGGCCAGGGTGAGCGCATCGAGGAAGCAGTACTCAGGGGCGACCCAATTGCGTTAAGTGGTATCGTTGGGTTGGGGCAGCATGGCGCACAAGGGAATGTGGAAGTCTCCGGCGAGTGGTCGGGGCCGCTTTGGTCGCCCCTTGGGGACCTGCGGGTGACCGGTCGTGCCCTCCGTTTTCGTGATTTGCAGGTGGGCGACGCCGAGCTGCAGATCGCCT
This sequence comes from uncultured Binatia bacterium (SeqCode), assembly GCA_964534275.1. GTDB lineage: Bacteria > Desulfobacterota > Binatia > HRBIN30 > HRBIN30 > HRBIN30. The sequence goes on from CAZHQG010000052.1 coordinate 4,359, forward strand.
TCCAGCGTGACGTGTGGCAGGGCCGCCTGGAAAGCTTCGGGGGTCGGCTTCAAGCGACTGTACAGGTGCTGCCACGGAGTCCGTATCCGTTCGAGGTCCGGTTGAGTGTTGCCGATCTCACGGTCGAGCCAAGCAATGGCCAAAGGTTTCAGGTGAACGTAACCGCCCGATCGGAAGCAAGCGGCCGATTGTGGCCTTGGCAGCTGCAACGTGCCGACTTGTGGGCGGAACGTCTTGTGGTCGTGCGCGATCCCTACCAGTTAGCGGCCGCAACTCCGGTGCACGCGAGTTTCGACGGCGTGCGGTTCCAGTTAGAGCCGGTCGAGCTCGTGAGCGCTGGTTCGCGCGTGCGCATCGCCGGAGGTGGCAGCGTGTCCGGCAATTGGAACTTCGCGCTCGATGGATCCTTGGACCTCAAGTTGTTCGAACTCCTCGGGCCGCCCTTGTTGGAGGTGGATGGGGTGGCCAACGTGGGTGCACGAGTTTCGCGGGACGAGAGCGGTGGTTGGCATGGAGAGGGAAGCGTGGTCTGGAGCAATGGCACACTCGAGATCGAGGGACTGCCACCGTTGGCGAATGTGAACTTCACGGCCAAGCTCGTGAACGAGGAACTGCGAGACGCTGTGTTGAGCGCTGAAGCCGGCGGTGGGCGCCTGCGTTTGTCGGGCAGCGCACACGCTTTGCACGGCCCGGCCGTGGAGTGGCACCTGGAGGAAGTTGCTGCAATGTGGGTCGAGGATGTAGAGGCGCGAGTGTCCGGGCAGGGGACGATTAGTGGACCATGGGACAATGTGCTCGTAGCCGGCGACATCCGAGTCGAGAATGCCGTCTACGATCGCAACCTGGCTCTGGGTGACCTACTTCGCTGGCTTCAGGAACGGTTGTTTGCGCCTCGGCAAGTCGTGGAGCGGAGGGGACGGTCGCCCGTGGCGCTGAACCTCCAGATTTACTCGCCTGGCAACGTGTACGTGGATAATAACCTTGCCAAGGTGGAGTTTTGGCTGGACTTGTGGGTGCGAGGCAACGCGGCGGACCCACTTGTTGGAGGCCGCATCGGAGTGCTGGACGGGGAAGTCAACGTACAGGGAAGGACGTTTACCGTTACTGGTGGTGCAATCGAATTTCGCGATCCGGCGTCGCGCACGCCCTGGCTCCAGTTGAGCGCCGAAACGCGCATTCGCTCCGCACAGGGCGAGTACCAAATCGGGGTGCTCGTAACCGGCCAAGCCGACCGCCCACGCATACAGTTTTCTGCCGACGACCCTTCGCTGGCACCCGACGACATCGTCAGCTTGATTGCCATCGGGCGCACCCGGTCGGCTGTGGGATCTGGCGGATTTTCTCCGGCTGGTGCTGCCCTCGCTTTGCTGCCGAAGCGCGAGGCCGAAGAGCGAATTCAACGCTGGCTGGCGGTGGACCGTTTCGAAGTATCGGCAACGCAAGCGCGCGACACCGGGGCGGTGGAGCCTCGGGTGACCATCGGCAAAGAACTGAGCGAACGGCTGTACGCTTCGGTTTGGACCAGTGTCGGTGCGCAAAGCCGGCAAGCCGTACAATTGGAGTACCGATTGACGCGCCGCGTCTCCCTTCTTGGCACGTGGGAGAGCGGCACAGCCGAAACCGCCGGAGCATTCGGCGGGGACGTCAAATTCCGGATGGAATTTTTACGTGCGCCGTTTTCCCTGTTATGCCCGTGAGCGCTAACAGCGAGGGCCGATCGTGACGTGGAGGATGCTGCTCTTGCTGTGGCTTTTGCTCGGCTGCGTGTGTCCGCACGTTGCCGTGCGACCTGCGGAGGCGGAAGCGGAAGCCGAGAAGGTGCCGCAGCCAGTAGTTGCCCTCGAAGTGATTGGCGAAGCGCCGTGGCAGCGCGGGGAGGTCGCCGCCTTGCTCGAGTCCGAACTCGCACGGGGCTGGACCCCCGAGAGCGCCGCTCGTTGGCGCTCGCTCGTGCTGGAAACGCGGCGCTTCCGCAAGGTGGATGTGGGCGCCGACCCAGTGCCCGGGGGCGTGCGCATTGTCGTTCGCCTCGAGCGCAAGCCGCTGCTGCGTCGGGCGATGTTCCATGGACACGCGCAGCTCGCTCTGCGTCAACTGGAGCGTGCGGCGCGTTTGCCCGTGGCTGCACCGGTCGATGCCGAGATGCTTGCCGCAGCCGAACAGCGGCTTGTGAACCTCTATCGCGAAGAGGGGTTCCCCGACGCACAAGTGCGGCTGGAAGCGGTGCAAGTGGACGAAGACGAAGCCGACGTTCTCGTGCGGATCGCCGAAGGCGAGCCGCGGGTGGTGCGCCGCGTGGAGTGGAGCGGACTCGACGAGCGACAAAGACAACTCCTGGAGCGGCGTTTCGAGATGCGTTTGGGCCAGCGTTGGACGTCAACGTTGCAAAAGCAAACGCAGCGGCGGGCTCTGCGCCAGGTGCGGGCCCTGGGCTATCTGGAGGCCCGCGTCGATGTGGCGCTCGAACCAGGTGGCGTGGTGCACCTGCAAGTGCGGCCAGGGCCGCGTTGCGAGGTGGTGTTTCGTGGCAATCGCAGCTTGTCGGCGAAGGCACTCTTGGCCCTTGCGCGGATCGAGGACCGCTTGCTCATAACCGACGCTACTTGGCGACAGCTCGCGCGGGCGATCGAGGAGGAATACCAGCGCAAGGGTCATGCTCTTGTGCGTGTGCGACCAGAAATCGAGCGGCCCGAACCTGGGGCGAAGCGTGTGACGTTTCACATCGACGAAGGTCCCAAGTTTCGCGTCCGCCGCGTCGACTTCGAAGGTCGGCGGGGTGTATCCGCCAAGCGACTCCGGCAGGTGATGGTCACGGGCCCGCCTTCGTGGATGCCTTGGCGCCGCGGTTACTTCGTGCAGGCGGAGTTCGAGGAGGACCTTCGTCGCCTGTGGTTCCGGTACCGCGAGTTCGGTTACGTCGATGCCGAGATCACGGATTACCGCATCGAGGTCGAACGGGAGCGGCGCCGGATCGATGTGACGATTGTCGTGGACGAAGGGCGGCCGGTGTACATCAGCGCCGTCGAGTTCTCCGGGATTCCCGGAAGAGATCGTCCTCCGGAGCTCGAAGGAGTTTTCGTGCAAGCACCCCTGAACCCGATTGCGCTCGACCGCGCGAGCGGCAGCTTGGCAGCTTGGCTCCGGGATCGAGGATACCGTGACGCCGAGGTCACCGCCGATTGGCACGTTGTTGCGGAAGAGTCCGAGCGGAGACTCGCACGTGTGGAGTTTCGCGTGAACCCAGGCCCGTTGTACCGCATTGCGGCAGTGCAAGTGCAGGGAAACCTCCAGTTGCCCTCGGCATTTGTGGAGCGGGAAACCCGCTTGCGTCCTGGGTTGCCGCTTGCTCCGCAGACCCTGGCCGATGCGCAACACCGCTTGTATCAGTCGGGGTTGTTTCGTGCCGCGGATGTGGACGCATCTTCGGTCCGGGGCGAGCGGTCTCCTGAAGGAGACGCGCAGGCCACGGTTGTGGTGCGCGTGGAGGAGCGAGCGCCGATCACCGTGGGCTTCGGTGGCGGGTACAATACGCGCGACGGGTTTCGCGCCTTTGGCGAACTCGCGCACATCAACGTCGCGCACCGCGGGGAACGGCTGAGTGTTCGCGGCGATGTTGCGCTCGACCCGGCTCAAAAACTGGGGCCAAACGAGTATATCCTCGACGTCGGCTATCGAGATCCGCAGTGGCTCGATACTGGCTGGTCTTTGCGCGCGAATGCCATCGGGCAACGAGCGACCCGCACCATCGACCAGTTCAGCATCGAGCGCGTGGCGTTCGTTCCGGCGCTGGAGCGGCGCTGGCTCCCGAGCCTGCTCACAGGCGTGGAGTTTCAACTAGAACAAGCGCGCATTTTCGACCTTCGGCCCGACGCTCGTGCGTTCAATCCCAGCGACGAGGGTCAGCTCACGACGGGTAGTGTCGGACCATTTGTCGTGTACGAAGGGCGCGACGATCCGTTCATGCCGCGACGCGGCGTGTTCGAGTCGTGGCGCCTGCGGCTTGCACCTGGATTTCTCTTGTCCGACGAGCCGTTTGCCAAATTGCAATGGCATCATAGCCAGTACGTGCCGCTAAGCGAATCGCTCACCTTTCTGTATGGCATTCGCGGCGGTTGGGCGCGGACGTTTTCCGGCCGTACGGTGCCTATTCGCGAGCGCTTCTTCCTCGGGGGGCGCTCGACGGTGCGCGGTTTCTCGGAAAACAGTATCGGTCCGCTGGGAGCACCGATCGTGGACCCCTTGGGAAACCGGGTGTTTCCTGGAGGGAATCCTCTCGGGGGCGATCTATCGCTCAACGTGAACACGGAGCTGCGCTTCCCGTTAGTGTTGGGCGCAGTGTGTGCTGCGTTCGTCGACGGCGGCGGGGTCTACTTGCAGGAGCGAAGCGTCTCCGTGCGCGATTTTCGCCGCTCTGCCGGCTTGGGCCTTTTGTACGAGACGCCCATCGGTCCGCTGGCCCTGCATTACGGTGTAAAACTCGACCGTCGCCGAGGCGAGTCGTTTGGCGCTGTGCACTTCACCATCGGTACCTTGTTCTAGGGTGCTGACCCGCGTTCCCCTCAGTGAGGCTCGCCGCGCTTGCGGATCGGGCCTTCGATGCGGATTTTCCGCAGCCGGCGGCCGTCGAGAACGACGACGGTCATTTTGAACGGCCCCTCCACGATCGCCTCGCCCCCTTTAGGGAAGCGTTTCAACCTGGCGAGGACAAAACCTGCCACGGTTCGATAATCAGGCGTGCTGTGGAACGGGAGCTCGTAGCGCTCGGTGAGCTCGTCCAACGACAACGACCCGTGCACCAGCAGCGACCCGTCGGGCATTTCTTGAATGGGTTGCTCTTCGTCTGTGTCGAACTCGTCGCGGATTTCTCCCACGATTTCCTCGAGCAAATCCTCGATGGTCACGAGCCCGACCACCGTGCCGAACTCGTTGACGACGATCGCCATGTGCACGCGACGAGCTTGCAGCTCCCGCAGCAGATCGCTGATTTGCATGGAATCGGGCACGAACAGGGCCGGGTGAGCCAACTGACGCAGGGACGCAGACGAGGGTTTATCCAATTCACGCAAGATGTCTTTCAAATGCACGACGCCAAAGATGTGGTCCAGGTCTCCTTCGTACACGGGCATGCGCGAGAAGCCGGTTTCCACCAGTCGCCGCAGTGCCTCCGAAAGGGGAGTGCTGTCGGCAAGCGCGTGGATTTCGGAGCGCGGAACCATGACCTCGCGCACCGAGGTATCGGTGAATTCGAACACGCTATGGATGAGTTGGCGTTCTGCCTCGTCGAAGATCCCGTGTCGCGCGCCTTCTCGCACGATGTGCTTCACTTCCTCTTCGGAAATGAAGACTTCGGCGGTGCGCGCCGGCACGCCAAACAGTTTGAGCAACGTGTCGGTCGAAAGCGTGAGCAGGCGGACGAGTGGGCCCGCGACAACGGAGATCCAGCGAATGACGCGCGCGGTGAGGAAGGCAAAGCGCTCAGGGTTGCGCAGCGCGAGCGACTTCGGCAGCAGCTCGCCCACCACGAGAGACAAGTAAGAGATTGCCGCGACCATCGTGAACAGCGCGATGCTCGAGGCCCACGGCACGAGGCTGTAAGGCAGCCATCGTTCCAAAACGCGCGCTAGTTCTGTGGCCGCCAGCGCACCACCGAGCACGGATGCCATCGAACCGACAACGGTGACACCGACCTGAACAGTGGCCAGAAAATGGCTGGGGTTTTGTTTGAGGTCCAGAACCAGCTTGCTTTTTGGATGGCCCTCTTTCAGCAGCTGGAGTAGGCGGCTCTCGCGTAACGTGACGATCGCGAGCTCGGCGGCGGCAAAAAAGCCGTTCGCCAGGATGAGCAAAAAGATGCCGAGCAGGGGCCAGAGGAGATCGGATTCTGTCATCGTTGCCTGGCGTCCATGACGCACAACTAGCCGTGCACGGCAAGTCACTCGGCTTGGCCAGCCCGATTCATCGCGGGTCTCGCCCCTTCTTCCACGTATTTGCGAAAGAAGCGGGTCAGGGGCTTTCCGGCCACGGTCTCCGCGGCACGCTGGAACGCATTGGAATCGACTCGATGTGGTTGCTTCGCGAGCAAGCGCACCACATCGTCCAGGCGAGCCTTGCCCGCTGTCAGGCGTTGGATGCGCTGATCGAGCGCGTACAGCACCAGGGGCGCGGTATTGTTGGTGGCGGCGTTGTCTTTCTGCGTGCGCAAATCGACGTCCCAGCGACCGTAGCGCTCGAAAAACCGCAGTCCTTTGGAAAAGGTTCGTTCGTCGAGCAACCCAGCCCGCCTTTGCAATTCCAAGGAGTAGTACTCTGCTAGCCCTTCTACGATCCAGTCGGCGTCCGCCGCCGGCTTGAAGGGTTGCAACACGTGAAACAGTTCGTGCAAGTAAGGCGAGGTTTTGTCGACGTCGCGCAGCGGCCGCTGCGCATGGATAAAGAACGAACTTTCGCCGCTGATGCCCCCGTGCCACATGGGATCCGGTGCGCGCACGATGAGGATGCGCGAGCCGCGGTAGCCGAGGAGGCGGTGCAACAAGGGGAACGTTGGTTCCAAAAAGTTGAAGATCTCCTCAGCGTTGGTTTCGGTTCCGGAGGTCTGCACGATTTCGAACCGCACGCTCGCGATTTCGCGCGCTTCCGTTTGCAAGCGCCCGCAGGCAAACCAACCACGAGGTGTACGGAAGGGGCGAGGACCTTCGATTTCGAAGAGGTTTTCACCGCGGCTTGGATAGATGGTGGCACAGCGCCAACCGCGTGGAACTTGAAACGCGAGCGTCGCTCGCGTGTTTGGGTGGTCAGAGGGCGCCAGGTGTCCGTCGGGAGAGCGGTACCACACTCCGACCAGTGGGAACAGTTGCCGCGCGCGCGACACCATCCACCGTGAGCCGGCATAGCTGTCGAATCGCTCCTGTTTGCCGCGCACGGAATTCACGGCCACTCGGTAGGTCAAGTGCGCATACGGCTTCGCGGGGTGCCAAACGTAGACAGAACCGTCCTTGGTCAAAGTTCCCGACGACTGAAGATCGGTTGGTTGAACCGAACGGAAGCGCAAAGTGATGCGCTCGATTTCTTCAGCGCCGGCGAGTTCCCAGCGCACCATCGCCGTGGGAGGGCTGCGATCCTCCAGAGAGACCACGTAACGAACGCCAAACTGCTGTGGCGCAGCGGGGGCCGCAAACAGGAACAGCATCGCCGCAATGGCGGCGGTGCGGCCCAAGGTGGAGGGAGCGCATCTCAGGATCCCAGGTTGCATGTTTGGAGGGCTACCGTGTGTCCCCTTGAACAACCGCCACCTCCGCAGTTCGTACGAGCTCCTCGATGTACGCAACGACGGAAGGGTCGTCCCATTCCAACGGGCCAATGACATGGCGCACGACCAAACCGGCATGGTCGATCAGAAAGGTTTCCGGGTAGCCGGTCACCCCGTAGCGTGCGGGTAACGTTCCTTGGGGGTCGAGAGCGACAGCAAAGGTAAGCCCTAGTTCGGACAGAAAGCGGCGAACAGGTTCCGCGCTCGTGTCTTCGTTGACGGCGATCATCACGAACGGCCGCTGGGCAAAGCGCTGGTGGAGGCGTTGCATGGAGGGCATTTCTTCGCGGCACGGCGGGCACCAAGTAGCCCAGAAGTTCAGGAACACCACTTTGCCGCGGTAGTCGGAGAGGGCGATTGTTTGTCCGTCGAGCGTCGGCAATCGAAAACCCGGGGCAGGGAATCCTGCACGCTCCCGTTGCTGCGTTTCCAGCAGCACCACGAGGCCGAGCAGCAAAAGCCCGCCGAGAATCATGGGCAACGCGGCGCGCCTCATGAACGTTCGCTGGCGATTGCAGAGCCGCGTAGCCGCGGCAGGGCGAGAGCAGCGCTCCCGATGGCGACGAGCAAGAGGCTAATCCACTGGGCCTGGGTAAACCCGAACCACCAAGGGGGGTTGATCCGTACGAACTCCACGAGAAAACGGGCAGTCCCGGCGAGCACAAAATACAGCCAAAGAAGCGAGCCCTCTGGCCGGGAGCGCGTGCGGGTTGTCCACAAGTACAAAAAAATGGCAAAGTATGCCCCGGCTTCGTACAGCGGGGTAGGGTGCACCACCACTCCCGGTGGATGGGGCCAGCCAACGATGGCATTCGGATAGGCCATGCCCCAAGGCAAGGTGGTTACCTTGCCCCAGTCGCCATCGCCTGCGAGCTGACAGCCGATCCGGCCAATGGCATGCCCGAGGGCGAGCGATGGTGCTGCCGCGTCGACGACCGTGAGCCACGGCACTCCTGCCCGGCGCACGCAAAGGTACGCTGCCAGCATGCCGCCAAAGAGCCCTCCGTACCAAACGAAGCCAGAACCGCTGAGCAACGTTGCAACTGGATGGGCGAGAAACTCCCCGGGATCTTCGAGGATCAAAAACAGCCGCGCTCCGATGAGTCCGCCCACTGCAGCCCACAGCACGAGCGAAGACCCAAGCTGGGGATCGTACCCTTTGCGCCCGAGCTCGCGGCTGGTGAGCCAACCACCCACCAGGAAAGCAAGGGCCATCATCAGGCCAAACGAGTAAATCCTAATCGGGCCGAATTGGAAAAGGATGGGATACATGTGGCACGTTGCTTAGCGGCAGCTGCGGCTTGGCTCTAGCCGCTTCGAGCAGGCGCCGGCGTTCGGCCCGAAACCGTGCCGCAGAACGGCCAAACCCCGGTGGTTGACAGCCTCACAGGGGCCTTTTATCGAAACCTGCCGGGTGCTTGGCGTATGCGGATGATTCTTCCCCCATTGCGGGAGCGACGCATCATTCAGCGATCGTTGGAATCCTTTTTTCGCACGCACAAGGAGGCAGAATTTCGCCGCGCCATCCGAATGGTGAGCCGCTTTTACCACCTGCGAACTCCGAAGGTCGAATGGTTCGAATACCTCGACTGGGGGAAGGTGGTTGGCAAGACCTATGAGGACGGAAAAATCCACCTCGTGCATCCGGAGAACTGGAAAAACGGGCGCAAGTACAATTCCGAGCGGCAGTGGATCCAGGCCGTGTATCACGAGCTGGGTCACTATGTGCTATGGGCGGATGCCGAACGGAAAGCGGACTTGTTCGCGGCGCGGATGCTGCGAGGGCTGAACGGGAAACACCCGAAGAACGGTGCACGGGCACGCCACAAGCCCGCGGAAAGAAGGTAGGGCATGGCCGAAACGAAATCGGAAGACGCGATTGTTGCGCGCAAATGGTGGGTCGATACCACCCGCGCAGAGAAATTCCGCGGCAAGCGCCCCGCAGGCCCTGCCGGCATGCGTTTTTACGAGGTCGCCCGTGGCTTCGAACAGGAGACTGCCCGCGAACGACTGACCGATAATAACCTGAAGGTGCTGTTGGCGGCCGAACCGCCCCTCGGGCAATGGAAAGTAGTCCGTTTTGCCGAGCGCAAGTTCCCGGGCGCCGAACTGGATCGCATCAGAAAAATGGTTCGCTTGCCCCGCTATGCCCGCGGTGTGATTGCCGATCATGGCCGCAGCGTTCGGTTGCTCGTCACCGGCGAGCGCATCGGCGGCCGCATTTTGGAGCTGAACTTGATCGAGCGCCCTACGTTCGACGCTTGGATCGGCGATGAGTGGGTAGCGGAGCGCGAGTTTCGACACGCGAAGGAAGCGCTGCACGAGCTGCGCCGGCTGATCCGAGAATACCTGTCTCCGGATTTGATCGAGGAGTACGAGCGAAACCGGCCTGAGGCATAACGGGAGCAGGCCCGGACGTTGGACGTGGCGTCGGGAGGCGCAGGCAGGACGGTGACGCGGGGGGCAGCGACATCGTGTCGCGATAGAGTCAACCTTACCCATCGTCGTACCACGCCGTACGCGCGGTTCGTGAACCGCCCCTACGACGCCCCGCAATGTCCGTGGTGCAAACGCGGTGATGGGCAACCGCGTGCATGGCATGACGGTCGGGGCTCGGCATCGCCGTGCCCCGACACCACACGGAAACGGGCGTAAACCGTACATACGATCCTGCGCGCCGCCGGCAGGCAATGTAGGGGCGA
>CAZHQG010000053.1:0-13872 GCA_964534275.1 uncultured Binatia bacterium (SeqCode)
CCGGCACCAGCCCGATCGAGGTGTGCGGCGATGGCCACGTGTGCGGCGCCGAGGAGTGCGACGATGGCAATACCACCAGCGGCGACGGCTGCGATTCGAACTGCACGATCACGGGTTGCGGGAACGGCGTGGTGACCACTGGAGAACAGTGCGACACGGGGAACTTCCTGGCGGTCGTCGGTAACGTGCAGAACTCGCCCGATGGCAGCTTCGGTCTCGACGGCCCACAATCGCTCGCGACAAGCCCGGACGGGGCGTTCGTGTATGTCGCTTCGATCGTCGGCGATTCGGTTACGGTTCTGGCACGAGACTCCGGTACGGGTGCCCTCAGCTTTGTCGAGCGTAAGCAGGACAATGTGGGCGGCGTGGACGGATTGGACGGCGCCTCGGCGGTGGCGCTGAGCCCGGACGGCGCCCACGTATACGCCACCGGCTTGATGGACAACAGTGTCGCCGTGTTCTCTCGCAACCCGGCGACGGGTGCCTTGAGCTGGATCGAGAGGCAGGTCAACGCCCCGGGCGTGACGGGTTTTCGCCGGCCGGCTGCGGTGGCCGTGAGCCCGGATGGCCAGCACGTGTACGTTGCCGGGTCCGACAGTGACGCGATCAACACGTTCCGCCGCGAGTCGAACCCTGCTTCGCCGAACTTCGGCCGCTTGACGTTTGTCGAAGTCCTCTTCGACAGCCCGGACCGCGGCTTGAACGGAGCTGCGGCAGTAACCGTAAGCGCCGACGGTGCGCACGTGTACGTAGCAGGGCGCGACGATGCCGCCGTGGCCGTGTTCCGCCGTGATCGCATTGCCTCGTCGCCGACCTTTGGCCGCCTCACGTTCGTGCATCTCCTGCGCAACGGTGTGGGTGGAGTGAGCGGGATCCGGTTTCCGGTGGCGTTGCAGCTCAGCCCTGATGATCGCCACCTGTACGTTGCCGATTCGTTCGGGGCGCTGACGTTGTTCGCGCGCGACGCCAACCCGGTTAGCTCCGCCTTCGGGCAGTTGAGCTTTGTGGCGACCTGGCAAGACGGGGTGGGCGGCGCCGATGGTCTCGCAGGCGCGCGCGGTGTCGCGGTAAGCGCCGATGGCGCGCGGGTGTATGTCGCGGCTGGCGGGGAAAACGCTGTGAGTGTGTTTGCTCGTGATGCCTTGACTGGACTGCTCAACCTGATCGAGGTGAGGCGCGATGGTGTTCGGGGGGCCTCTGGCCTGGGCGGTGCCACCGCGGTGGCCGAAGCGGGCGGGCGGCACCTTTACGTTGCCGCGGAGAATACGGACAGCGTAAGTGCGTTCGCCCTGGTGCACGATTGCTGCGGGCCGAGCTGTCAGATCGAATCGAGCGGGACCGTGTGCCGGCCGGCGCAGAACGACTGCGACGCCGCGGAAATGTGTGACGGCAATGGAGTAACGTGCCCGGCCGACATCTCGGAACCCGACGGTACGATCTGCAATACCGGCGTACCGTGCGAGAGCACCGGCACGTGCAGCGCAGGGCAGTGCAACGGAGTGGTTCCTCAGACAGTGTGCGGCGACGGGCAAATCTGTGCAATCGAGCAGTGCGACGATGGCAATGTCATCAGCGGCGACGGCTGCGATGCGAACTGCACGGTTACCGCTTGCGGCAACGGCGTCGTGTCCGCCGGTGAACAGTGCGACGATGGCAATCTTACCAATGGCGACGGCTGCGATGCGAACTGCACGGTTACCGCTTGCGGCAACGGCGTCGTGTCCGCCGGTGAACAGTGCGACGATGGCAATGCCGTCAATGGCGACGGCTGCGATGCGAACTGCACCGTGAGTGCCTGTGGAAACGGCGTTGCCGCCGGGGCGGAACAGTGCGACAGCGGCCTTGCCCGCCTACTTGTTCCGGTGGAGGAGGAGCGCAACAACGTGGGCGGGGTATCGAGTCTCGAGCAACCAACTGGGCTGGCGATCGATCCGAACGGGAGCCACCTGTACGTGGCCGCGCGCAGATCCCATGCGGTCGTGGTGTTCGCCCGCGATCGGGACAGCGGAGCCCTGACCTTCGTCCAAGTCAAGGAAGACGGCAGCAGCGGAGCTGTACTTGCTGGAGCCACTGGCGTGGCGGTGAGCCCGGACGGCAAACACGTCTACGTTACGGCGAACTTGGACGACGGCCTGACGGTGTTTACTCGAAACTCGAGCACGGGGATGCTGACGGTGCAGCAAACCCTCACGGACACCACGGCGTCCGCTGTCGCCCTCGCCGGTGCCGCCGGAGTGGTCCTGAGCGCGGATGGAGCCCATCTCTACGTGGCTGCGGCGGACGAAGACGCAATTGCCGTCTATGCGCGAAACGCCACCACCGGGTCGCTGACGGCAGTGGAAGTCGAGCGTTCCGGAAGCGGCGGCGTGACCAACATGGCCAGTCCGTTTGCGCTGGCACTCAGCCCGGATGGCAACCACCTCTATGTGGCAGCTCCGGGTGGCAACGGCCTCTTCTTGTTCAGCCGTAACCCCACGACGGGGCAGCTCACGTTTGTCGAGAAGAAGGTCGATGGCAGCGGAGGAGTCGACGGACTCGCCGGGGTTCGCGGGGTGGTAGTAAGCCCGGACGGCGCCCACGTGTACGCCGCGGGCACAGGCGAGAACAAGCTCGCCATCTTTGCGCGGAACACCAACTCGGCCAGCAGCGACTTCGGCAAGCTCACTTATTTGGGCGTGCTCGTCGACGGAGTTGCTGGCGTGGATGGACTCGCCGCCGTGCGCAGCGTCGTGGTCAGCACCGACGGCCGCACCGTTTACACGGGGGCCGAGACGGACGACGCCGTGGCCGTGTTCGTGCGCGACCCCAACACGGGCAGCCTGCGCTTTGTAGAAGTTGCGCGCGATGGCGTCGGCGGCATGACCGCGCTGGATGGCGTCAGAGCCGTCCTTGCAAGTCCCGACGGCCGCTTCCTGTATGCCACCGCTGGCGACGAGCGCGCGATTCAGGTTATGCAGGTCGAGCAGAGCTGCTGTCTGCCCGATTGCACCCTGCGTTCCGCGCTCACGGTTTGCCGACCTGCATCGGGGCCGTGCGATGTTGCGGAGACGTGCACCGGAACGGCCGGAGATTGTCCGGCAGATTCCTTTGCGGTCGCGGGCACGTCGTGCGACCTCGATGGGAGCGTGTGCACGGCGGGGAGCTGCGACGGCCTCGGGCAATGTATCGACAGCGTTCCACTGTGCGATTCGTGCCAGACCTGCGATCCGCAGCTTGGGTGCAGCGGCGCGCCCTGCACGCCGAGTTCGTCCCCCACACCTACGCTGACACTGTCCCCGACACCCACACCGACAGAGACGAACACGGCCACACCCACCGATACGGCCGCACCGCCTCCCTCGTCGGCGCCGACGGATACGGCAACTCGGACCCTCACCGCGACCGCAACTCCTTCCCCAGCGCAAAGCCAGTCGCCGACGACCACGCAAACGCCTACCCAGGCGCCCACAACCACAGAAACCTCGACTGCGACTCCTACGATTACGAGCACGGCTGCGGGTACAGCGACACCGTCAGGCACGCGAACACCGACCGGCACCCCGACGCGCACACCGGTTCCTGTTCTGTCTTCCACCCCGACGCCGTCGGTATCCCCCACGCCGACGCTGGTGGGGCCCGTGGTAGCGTGTCCGCCTGTAGCGCAGCCTGGTTGCGACGTTCCACGGCGCAGCAAGCTGGTGGTTTCTAACGGTCTTGTGGACGACCAAAACAGCGTGGAGATGGTGCTGTGGCGCGGACGCCCACGACGAGGCCCGAGTGCCTTTGGCAATCCGCTTGGGACTACGAGCACGCTGGTTTGCGTGTACGACAACCGCGGGCTGGTGTTGGAGCTGGTGGTTCCTCCAGGAGCGCACTGGAGCGAGCTTGGGCAGCGGGGCTTTACGTACGCTGATCCATCAGGCAGCGCTGCTGGCGTGCGGAACATGACCCTTCAGCGCCGTGCAGGTTGGATCGTGGAGCACGAAACCACGATCGACCTGAAGGCAAGCGGAGCCAGAGTGCCGAATGTACCACTGCCGTTGCATGGGCCGGTCACAGTGCAAGTACGGAACGACACCACGGCGGTGTGTTTTGGAGACACGTTCATGGGCAGCGATGTCCGAACGAATGCGTCGCTCCTGTTCCGCGGAGTGCGCCGCTGAGGTCAGGAGGAGGCTGGCACCCGTCGCAACTTCCACACCGCACGACGAATCGTAGGGGAGAGTCCCCGCACTGTGCCCAGTACGTGGACGGAGGGGTGCGTTGGCAGAGAGGAGAGCGTGTGCAATGGGACGGGGTGGATGTCCACCGCACGAACCACGGGGAGGTTCTGGCGACCGGCCACTGACCGGCTGAGCGCGCTCGTGCTGTACGCTGCACTCGTGCTTTTGCCAGGCGGCTTCTTGGTGGGCTGTGGTGACGATGGGGAGTCGCTGGTGGACGCGCCAGAGGTTCCGTCGGGCCGCCACGCCGCATTCGTAACCGACGCGGAGGGCCGAGCGCTCTTGCTTCGCGGCATGAACGTGAGTGGTTCGGCGAAGGACGACCCGCAAAGGATGCCTTGGGTCCATGCCGAAGACTTGGTCCGTTTGCGCCAATGGGGCTTCAATGCAGTACGCTTTCTGATCTTTTGGGACGCCATCGAACCCCAGCCCGGGGAGTACGATCGTGGATACCTGGAGCGGGTGCGCGAGCGCCTCGATTGGTGTGCAGCAGCGGGGCTGTGGGTGATTCTCGACATGCATCAGGATGTTTACGGAAAGTTTGCGTTTGACGGAAAGCCGTTGGGATTCGACGGAGCTCCTTCATGGGCAGCGCGCACAGATGGGCTGCCGCACCAGATCATCGAACCCTGGGCGCTGACGTACCTGCAGCCAGGCGTGCGCCGCGCGTTCGACAATTTTTGGGCGGAAAGTGGACCGCATGCGGATGTGCAACAGCACTACATTGCCATGTGGCAAGTGGTGGCGGAGTTCTTTCGCGGCCATCCGGCGTTGCTGGGGTACGATTTGATGAACGAGCCGTTTGCGGGCACAGCTGCTGCGGCGCAATGGGGCCCGTTGCGCGTGGGCGACCCGGAACGGTCGCGCGCCTTCGAACAAACGCTCTTTCGCCGGTTTTACTTGCGCCTCATCGCGGCATTGCGTGCGGTCGATGCGGATACGTGGATCTTTTACGAGCCACTGGCGCTGCCGGCAAACAACGGCGGGCCATCGTATATCGGGAAGCTGGCGGATCCGCGCCCTGGGGAGCCGCGCTTGGTCTACGCTCCCCACCTTTATGCGATCGAGCCCGAGTTGAACAACCGCTTCGACCCCGACGTGACGCCGGAGATGGACGCGTGGCATCGCCAGCGCCGCCGCGAAATGGAGGAACTCGCGGAGCCAATGGTGGTGGGTGAAGTCGGCTTGCCGTGGAACGCTGGCGGCGACCCGTTGGCGTACCTTCGCAAATCGCTGGCAGTGGTCGACGACGTGGCCAGTGGCTGGCTGTACTGGTCGTACGACCCCGGTTCCTGGGGCCCAGTGGTGGGGAGCGAACGGCGGGAAACCCCGTTGGTCGATGTGCTGGTGCAGCCGTTTGCGCACCGCGTAGCCGGGCGTCCACTGATGTTTCGTTACGACTGGACCACGCGCCGCTACGAGCTGGAATTTGTCGATGATCCACGGATCGCTGCGCCGACGGAAGTGTTCGTTCCGGAGGCACGCCTCTATCCCCAAGGTTGGCGGTATCTGGTCGATGGTCGCGATGGCGCTGCCCGTGGAGAGTGGGACGCTCGATCGCAGATTTTGCGCCTGGAATTGTCGCACCGTCGTGGCGTGCACCGGATCGTGATCGAACCTGCACCGGCCAATCCTGGGAGTTGATTCGCGGGTTTCGCCGGCCAGTGGCCCGTAGCGCCTGGATTTGCCACCCGAGCCACCGCTGGAGCCCTCGCGAAGCAGTTTCCGTCGAAACCATCTGGAAGCCGCGGGCGCTCTGCGACGTCGCTGAAGCGCTCCGTTGCGGCTTAGCCTCCAGTGGGGGCGTAGGGATGTTCCTTGACGGCTGCGGGCTCGGTTGGTAGCAGTTGCCAGCTCAGGTGTCTGGGTGCCGGCGCGTAGTCGGAATCCAGCACCAGGACGTGAACGAAGGCACGTAGCTCAGTGGGAGAGCGCTTCCTTGACGCGGAAGAGGTCGGCGGTTCAATCCCGCCCGTGCCTATTTCCCTTTTTTAACGGCCGATACCGATGCAAGTGACCTATCCCGACGAAACCGTATCGCACTTCGAGGCGCCCGTGACTGCTCGCGAAGCGCTTGCAGCGAAGGGTCTCCTGCGAAGTGACGTTGTTGCGGCCAAGGTCGATGGTCAGGTCGTGGACCTGAGCCGCCCGCTCGAACGCGACTGCCGGGTCGAGCCCGTGGTGGCCAGCAGCCCGGAGGGGCTCGAAGTGATCCGCCACTCGTCCGCGCACCTCATGGCGCAAGCGGTGAAACGGCTGTTTCCCGAGACCCAGGTGACCATTGGCCCCGTGATCGAAAACGGCTTTTACTACGACTTCAGCCGTCAGCAGGCCTTCACCCCGGAGGACTTGGAGCGCATCGAGGCGGTGATGCGAGAGATCATCCGGGCAAACTATCCGATCGAGCGCGAGGAGTGGCCAAAGCAGCAAGCGATCGAGTTTTTCCGCCAGCAAGGCGAGCACTACAAGGTCGAGATTATCGAGGGCATCCCGGATCCAGTGGTCTCTGTGTACCGGCAAGGTGAGTTCACGGATCTTTGCCGCGGCCCCCACGTACCCTCGACGGGAGCCATCCCCGCGGTGAAGCTGACGAGCGTGGCCGGGGCGTATTGGCGGGGCGACGCACGCAACGAAATGTTGCAGCGCATTTACGGCACGGCTTGGGCGAGTCAAAAAGACCTCGATGCCTACCTGAAAAAATTGGAAGAAGCGCGGCAGCGCGATCATCGGCGCCTCGGGCAACAGCTTGACTTGTTCTCGTTGCACCCGATTTCGCCAGGCTCGCCGTTTTTCCATCCGAAGGGCGCCATCGTGTACAACCTCCTCGTGCAGTTCATCCGTGCGTTGTACCGGCGTTACGGGTACAGCGAGGTCATTACGCCGCTGATCTTCAAAACCGAACTTTGGAAAACCTCCGGCCACTACGACGCGTTTCGCGACGACATGTTTCTCATGCAGGTGGACGAGGAAGAATACGGCATCAAGCCGATGAATTGTCCCGGCCATTGTTACCTGTTTGCCACCCGAAAGTACTCGTATCGCGATTTGCCCATCCGGTTTGCGGATTTCAGCCGGTTGCATCGGCTGGAGCCTTCGGGCACCCTGACGGGCCTCACGCGGGTGCGTTCCATGGCCCAGGACGATGCCCACATCTTTTGTACTCCGGAACAAATGGATGCGGAGTTGGACCATTTCGTTGCCATGACCCGCGAGGTGTACCAGGCATTTGGCTTCGACGACGTGCGCGTGAGCGTGCAGACCCGGCCGGAGAAATTCCTCGGCCGTTTGGAGCTGTGGGAACGCGCCGAAGCCGCGTTGCTGCGCGTTGCCGAGCGGACGGGCTATCCAGTGGTGACCTTACCCGGCGAGGGAGCGTTTTACGGGCCGAAGATCGGCTTTGACGTGCGCGATGTGCTGGACCGTTCGTGGACTCTTGCCACCGTGCAAATCGACTGTGCCATGCCCGAGCGGTTTTCTTTGGAATACACCACTCCGGCGGGAACGCCGGCGACGCCGGTGATGTTGCATCGTGCGGTTCTCGGTTCTTTGGAGCGGTTCATTGCGTTGCTGATCGAGCACACTGGAGGCGATTTGCCTGCATGGCTCGCACCTGTTCAAGTGCGCATCCTGACTCTCACGGAGCGGCAGGAAGCCTACGGCCGTGAAATTCGTGACAAGTTGCATCAGGCGGGGTGGCGGGTCGAGCTCGACGATCGGAACGAAAAACTGGGCTACAAAATTCGCGAAGCACAGCTTCTAAAAATCCCGTACGTGCTGGTGGTTGGGGACCGCGAAGCTGCAGAGGGGAAAGTTGCTCCCCGTACGCGACGACAAGGAGCGGAGCCGGCCGTGTCGTTGGAGTCGTTCATCGAACGTTTGCGCCAGGAGGCAGCACCTCCGGTTCCCCTGTAAGGAAGAGCATCGAAGCGAAAGGAGAAGCCATGAAGCTCAAAACCAACCGCGGAGCCGCAAAACGCTTCAAGCTGACGGCAAAGGGCAAGATCAAGCGACAGCGCGCTTACCACCGCCATATTCTTTCGAGCAAGAGCCCGAAGCGAAAGCGCCATTTGCGCAAAGCCACGCTGGTCGACAGCACCAACGCAAAAGCCATCCGCAAGTTGTTGCCGTATGGGTGAGCAAGACGCCCTTGTCGCTTGGGGCCGCTGATGTTAGCTAGCGCAGGTTTTTTGAAGGAGAACTGCGATGCCGCGAGCAAAGCGAGGCTTTAAGGCAAGACGCCGCCGCAAGAAAATCATGAAGCTGGCCAAAGGGTACGTCGGCGGGCGTCGCCGCCAGTACCGCCAGGCCCGGGAAACGGTCGAACGGGGGCTCTGTTACGCTTACCGCGATCGCAAGGTTCGCAAACGGGAGTTTCGCAGCCTTTGGATTGCTCGCATCAATGCTGCCGCTCGGCTGCATGGGCTGAACTACAGCCAGTTCATCCACGGTTTGGGGAAAAGCGGCGTAGAGGTGGACCGAAAGGTGTTGGCCGACCTTGCTGTGCGCGATCCCCAAGCGTTCGGTCACTTTGCGTCGTTGGCGAAAAGTGCGCTGGCAGCGGCCTAATTGCTTGCCGTAAGCGTCGCGAGCGCGCGGCGCGGAGCAGGTAGGCCGAGCGCCTGAGGGCGCCGGCCAAGTTTCGTTGTCAGCAGTAGACGGGCACGCGTGTATGCTGGAACGCCTCGAGAACGTGTATCAAGAAGCTTTGGCAGCGTTGCGCGGAGCGACGACCGAAGCCGAGGTGGAGCAAGTGCGCGTACGCTACCTCGGACGAAACGGCGAGCTAACGGCCATGGTCCGCTCGTTGCGCGAACTTGCCCCCGAACAGCGGCCGCAGGTTGGAGCGCGCTTGAATGCGGTCAAAGACGCCCTCGAAGAACAAATTGCCGCGGCACTGGTGCGTGTGCGCGCCGACGAGGAGGCGCGGCGCTTGGAGCGGGAACGGGTGGATGTGACGATACCCGGTCGCCGCCGCGTGCTCGGTGCTTTGCACCCTGTGACCCAAACCATCGAAGAGATCGTCGACATTTTCGTGGGGCTTGGCTTCGAAGTCGCGACCGGACCGGATATCGAAGACGACTACCACAACTTCACCGCGCTCAACTTTCCGCCGGACCACCCCGCACGCGATATGCAGGACACGTTTTTTGTCGGTGGCGAGCACTTGCTTCGAACCCACACATCGCCGGTGCAAATTCGCGTGATGGAAACTCGCCAGCCACCGCTCCGCGTAGTCGTTCCGGGGGCGACGTATCGGCACGATGACGACATCACCCACTCGCCGATGTTCCACCAGATCGAGGGATTCCTGGTCGACGAGCGCGTGTCCATGGCCGATCTCAAGGGCGTATTGGAATACGCCATGCGGGAGTTGTTCGGTCCGGAAACCCGTTTGCGCTTTCGTGCGAGTTTCTTTCCGTTCACCGAGCCGAGTGCAGAGGTGGACATTTCTTGCCTGATTTGTGGGGGCAAGGATTCCCAATGCCGCGTGTGTAAGGGCAGCGGTTGGCTGGAAATTCTCGGCGCTGGCCTCATCGACCCGAACGTGTTCCGAGCAGTCGGGTACGACCCGGAAGCGGTTTCAGGATTTGCTTTTGGCTTGGGTGTCGAACGCGTGGCGATGCTCAAGTATCAAATTGGCGACATCCGGCTGTTTACCGCGAACGATCTGCGCTTCTTGCGGCAGTTCGTGTGAGTGTTCCAGACATGCGCGTAAGCTGGAACTGGTTAGGGGAATTCGTCGAACTTGCCGACACGCCGGAACGCGTGGCGGAGCGGCTTACGATGGCAGGGCTCGAAGTCGAGTCGATCGAGCGGCTCGGAACCGGGCTCGAGCACGTCGTCGTTGCAGAGATCGTTTCTGTCGCATCCTTGCCGAGCGACCCCCAGCTGAAGGTATGCGAGGTGAACACGGGCGCTGCTGCCGGCACCATTTCGGTAACGGGGCTCGGAGTTGCCGCAGGGCAGCGGGTGGCCTTGGCGTTGTTGGGAGCACGCCTTCCAGGGGGGCTGGAAGTTCGTCTTGAAGAGGTGGGCGGTGTGCGATCGGAGGCGCGGATTTGTAGCGAGGCAGACTTGCGCTTGGGGTCGAACGAGCGCGAGCCTCTGGTGCTTCCGGCCGCTGCTGCCTTAGGCACGCCTGTGGCCGAAATCCTGGGCCTCGACGATGTGGTGCTAGACATTTCGGTTACCCCGAACCGTGGCGACTGCTTGAGCGTTCTCGGGATTGCGCGCGAGATTGCTGCCCTCACGGGCCGGCGGCTACGGCGACCGCGGATTCGCGTCGTGGAGCATCTTGGGCAGAGCGCAGACTTCGTTCGCGTGTCCATCGCGTCGGAAGCTGCGTGTCACCGCTACGTGGCACGTGTGTTCCCCGAGGTTCGCATCGAGCCGTCACCGCTCTGGATGCAGTGTCGTTTGCGGGCTGTGGGACTGCGCCCGGTCAACAACGTGGTGGACGTGACGAACTACGTCTTGTGGGAGCGTGGCCAGCCCTTGCACGCGTTTGATTTCGACCGACTGCCTGCGCCGGAGATTACCGTGCGACACGCGACCGGCGCAGAGGAATTTGTATCCTTGGACGGGGTCGTGCGGCGGATCGAACCTGGAGACCTATTGATCACCAGCGGAGGGCAGACGGTTGCGTTAGCTGGGATCATTGGCGGTGCGAACAGCGAGGTGAGCGAGAACACTCGCCGCGTGTTGCTCGAGAGCGCGTGGTTCTCGCCGAGTACCATTCGCCGCACGGCAAAGCGACTCGGGCTCAAGACCGAGGCTTCGTACCGATTCGAGCGTGGTGTCGATATAGAAGGGGTAGCTTTGGCGGCCGACCGCGCAGCGAGTTTGTTCGTGGAGCTTTGCGGTGCAAAGGCCGCAGTGGGGCAGGTGGATGTCTACCCTCGCCCGTATTTGCCTGCGCCCATTGCGGTGCGCGTGGGCCGTGCCGAGGAGTTGTTAGGGTTCTCGCTGGGGCGCCAGGAACTCGTGACTGCATTGCGAGGCCTTGGTTTCGAAGTTTCGGCTGCAACCCGGGGCACCGTGTCGGTGACCCCGCCGAGTTACCGCTCGGACGTGGAGCGCGAGGTGGACGTCGTCGAGGAAGTTGCCCGTGTGCTTGGCTACGAACGCATCCCCTCGGTGCTGCCCCGGACCTCGCTTGGTGGGCACGGCCTGGGCGAGTTCGAGCGACTGCAGCGCGAAGTTCGGCGGCTGATGGCTGGCCTTGGTTTTCACGAGGCCATCCCACTGGCGTTTGTGAGCCAGCAAGAGAACGTGGATTTCCCTGGAGTCGTTGCCGGCCGGCAACCCGTTGCGTTGCAAAATCCGCTGTCCCGAGAGGATGCGGAAATGCGCTTGAGTTTGTTGTCGAGTCTCGTTCGGAGTGCACGGACGAACTTAGCTCAAGGCGCCGAGGCGGTGCCGTTGTTCCTCCTCGGCAAGGTGTTTTGGCGTGAAGGCGATCGACAGTTTTGCGAGCGCACGCACGTGGGTGCAATCGTGTGCCCGCGCTTTTGGGAGCACGGGATCGGTTGGCGAAAGAAGGCGACCGAGTTCGAGGACATCAAGGGCGTTGTAGAAACCTTGCTCGAGTCTTTGCGGGTGGGCGAGGCGGACTTTCAGTTGCTTGTGCCTCCAGGACCCTTTCATCCTGGCAGAGTAGCGGTGGTGCAGGTGAGCGGCGAACCGCTTGGCGTTGTCGGCGCTCTTCACCCGCGAATGGAGCGTGCGTACGAGCTCGCTTCGCCTTGCTGGGCGTTCGAGCTTGACTTGGAAAAAAGCCTCCAGTATCGTCGCCGCCGCTTTTCAGCCCGGTCGCTGCCACGCTTTCCGGCGGTCAAACGCGACCTGGCAATCGTGGTCGACGAGGGATTTGCAGCGGGCAAGGTGATTCAGTTCGTGCGGCAATGGGGAGCGGGCGAGTGCAGCATCGAGACGGTCGAGCTCGTGGATCAATATTCCGGTGCGCCAATTCCCGCCGGGCGAAAAAGCCTGACGTACTCCATCTGGTATCGCTCCGCCGAACGCACACTGACCGACGCCGAAGTCAACGACGTGCACCTGCGGCTCGGGCAAGCGCTGGTCGAACAGTTTGGCGTTCAGCTCCGCTGATCTTGTCGTGTCTCGGGGGAGTGCGGTGACGCTCACAAAGGGGGATATTGTCGAACGCGTGTGTGCCCGCTTGCAATGTTCTCGCGCCGAAGGGGCACAATTGGTCGAGGCGGTGTTCGACCTCATGAAGGAGCACCTGGAGCGCGGCGAGAAGGTGAAAATTTCTGGCTTCGGTAACTTCGTGGTGCGAGAAAAGCGGCCGCGCCGTGGCCGGAACCCAAAAACGGGGGAAGAGCTGATCATCCGTGGCCGACGAGTGCTCACCTTCAAGCCGAGCAACGTACTCAAGCGTGCCGTGAACCATCGTTTGGTGCGGAACCGCATGGCACGTGCGGCGGAACAGGCGTAAGCGGGCGCTCGACGTGTCGAGCTTGTAACCGGTTTTCGACAAATTCGTACACATCGTTCCAGCCGCCTGCTTCGACGACGCGCCTGCCGAAATTTCGTGAAGGCATGCGGGTTGCTGGAAGCGCGGGGCGTGAGACACGGACCCATGGCACACGAGAAATGTTCGGCTGCGGCTGTAGGTGAGGTAACCCGCGTGCTTTTGCTTTCCGCGCTGTTGTTCGGGCCACGAGCTCGGCTGCCACTGCGCGAACTCGGGGAAATGGTGGACCTTGCCGAACCGCGGCTGCGCCGGTTGCTGTACTTGTTCTACCGCCAGCGATGGATTTGGTACGACTGTGGCCGAAGCACCGTCGGCTTGACCGACACCGGATTCGCAGCATTAGCGCGCACAAGCCCGTTGAACCCGCACGACTGACTCTCGCCGGCCTGCCTTAGGGTGCGGTTTGTACGGATACGGTTTTCCTGAAGCTCCCCGACAGGAAGCCCGCGTCCTGGGCTGAAACCGGCGCTGGAAGCAGGGCCACGCTGTTCAGGCCTTCATCCTTGAGCTTTGACCCGCGCTCTCAGTTTTTCGGCTTCCAGGACAGCGAGCCCGTGCGATGCAGTTCACTCTGCGGGTGAGCTCTCCGCCGAGTCCGGCCACCGCCAGGAACCAACCTCCCCTGTGCGATCTGTGTAGGTCCCGGTCATACTGCCGTCCGGCTCGATCCGTCCAGTGAATCTTGCTGCAACCTCCCCGCTTTCGTCCTTCACGACGCCGGTGAGGAATCCGCCGCGAATCTTCCCCTCGACCGTGCCGTTTCCCAGCAGGAGAACAATTTCGGGACGAAAAATTTCGGGACACGCACAGAAATTCGCGGGCAAGACTTTCCGGACCCGCACACAAATTCGCGGGTACCGAGGATAGCCTGTTCGCAGTTGGCCTCCTTGCCGTCCGGATGCGTGGTTGACCCTTGCCGGCTGGTTCGAGGGCGCGGCGTTGCGGGGGGGCGATGTTCGCGCGTTGCCGCGCGGTTTGTGAATCTTCTCTGGCCCCGATTTGCCCGCCGGCTGTCTCCTGTGGCAGCAGCCGACCTTCAAGCCCCGCAAACTTTCGTGCGTGTCCAAAATTGCGTCTTCGTGCGTGTCCCAAATTGCGCACCCAGCGTCCGGCGCACCCAACGGGCGACCCACCGGGTCGCCCCTACATTGCCCGCCGATTGGCTGCAGGATC
>CAZHQG010000054.1:0-13748 GCA_964534275.1 uncultured Binatia bacterium (SeqCode)
TGCCCCTACACCGCACACCGAAACGCGCGTGGTTGACAGAACCTTCACGCCGCCAACCCCCTCTTCAAGGGCAACACCTACGTGACCGGCAGGCGATGTAGGGGCGACCCGGTGGGTCGCCCGCGGGGTGGGGCGACCTCTTGCGCGCCAGACGCCCGCGCTTCCAGGCGATTTCGCTACGGGTTGTGCCACAACATCGCGGGGCGCCGTAGGGCGGGTCGTGAACCGCCTCGACCGCACCAGAACGAACGACGCACGAGTTGCGTTTGCTTGACTCGTTTCGCGCGTGCCGTTAAGCGAGCGTACTTCGCGGCCCCGGCCATGGGTGCGGACAAGCATGCGCTGGCGAGGCGAGGCGCTGCGCCCACGCTGCTTTGTGTACCCGGACGCGCGAGTTGGCCGGCGGCGCGGAAATGTTCTGCCTTTTCGTGGAAACGGAACCCACTTGCGAGGATCGTGATCGTGGCTGACGAGCTTTCGGACTTGGAACGTGCGCGGCGGCACAAGCTCGAGCAGTTGCGCGCCCGCGGAATCGATCCTTATCCGAACGATTTCCGGCCTACCCACACGGCCGCCCGCATCATCGAGTGGTACGGCGCCCTCGACGCGGCCGCACTGGAACATTGTCAGGACACGGTTGCCGTGGCCGGCCGCATGCTCACGCGCCGCGACTTCGGCAAAGCATCGTTTTTTCACTTGCTGGATCGCAGCGGCACCATTCAGGTGTACGTACGGCGAGATCTTGTTGGCGACGACGCCTTCGAGGTGTTCAAACTCACCGATCTTGGCGATTTCCTCGGGATCGTCGGACGGCCGTTTCGCACCCGAACGAACGAGTTGACGATCGAAGCGCGACAGCTCCGCTTGCTCGCCAAGGCCTTGCGGCCACTGCCGGAAAAATGGCACGGCCTCACCGATGTCGAGGCGCGGTACCGCCAGCGGTATCTCGACCTGATTGCCAACCCGCAGTCGCGGCAGGTGTTTTTGCTGCGCTCGCGGCTGGTCGAGCGGGTGCGTGCCTTCTTCAACGCCCGCGAGTTCATCGAGGTGGAAACCCCGATGATGCACCCCATTCCCGGCGGCGCAGCGGCGCGGCCGTTCGTTACCCACCACAATGCGCTGGACATCGACTTGTACCTGCGGATCGCCCCGGAATTGTACTTGAAGCGCTTGCTCGTGGGCGGGTTCGAGCGTGTGTACGAAATCAACCGGAACTTTCGCAACGAGGGAATCTCGGTCCGCCACAACCCGGAATTTACGATGCTCGAGTTTTACTGGGCGTACGCCACCTACGAAGACTTGATGGTGCTGACCGAAGAACTGTTCGTGACCTTGGCCGACGAACTCAAGGGCTCCCGCGTGCTGCCGTACGGCGAGTGGAGCCTTGACTTGACCCCGCCGTTTCGCCGCATCTCGATTCCGCAATACCTCGCGGAGCGTGCTGGCGTGCCCGTGGATTCGGTGTTCGCACTCGAGATCCGCACCATTCGCGAAGTTGCCCAGCGGTTGGGGGTGCCGATCGAAAAAGACTACGAAGGCCACTACGGCCCTGCAGCTGCAGGCCATATGCTCGTGGACGTGTTCGAAGCCGCGGCGTTGCCTGACCTGATCCAACCGACCTTTGTGTACCACTACCCAGCGTCGGTCTCGCCGCTAGCGCGTCGCAATGCGACACACCCGGCTTTCGTCGATCGGTTCGAGCTTTACTGTGCACAACGCGAAATTTGCAACGCGTTTTCGGAGTTGAACGACCCGCTCGACCAGCGCGCCCGCTTCGAGGAACAGTTGCGCGCCCGCGCCGCTGGGGACGAAGAAGCCCACGCAATGGACGAAGACTTCCTCCGAGCGCTAGAGCACGGCATGCCGCCTGCCGCAGGCGAAGGGATCGGCATCGACCGCCTCGTGATGTTGTTCACGAACTCGCCTTCGATTCGCGACGTAATCCTATTCCCCCAAATGCGCCCGGAATGAAACGGCATCGTAGCCACGATTGCCGGCGTGCGCCGGGCCGCCGCTGAGAACCACCCGCGATGCGTTTCGAGCTGTTCGTCGGTTTGCGTTACTTGCTTTCCCGTCGCAAGGGCATTCTCGGATCGTGGACCACCCTGATCGCCGCCCTGGGCTTGTTCGTGGGCGTGATGACCCTCAATGTCGTGCTCGCCGTGTACACGGGATTCGAGGAAGAGCTGCGCCAAAGAATTCTCGGCTTCCATCCGCACTTGATCATCGTGAGTTTTACGGGCTCTGTCAGCGACACAGAACACCTCGTGGAAAAAGTGCAGCGGCACCCCGAGGTTCGCGCAGTCGCGCCGTTTTTGCTCGCGCAAGCGATGGTGACGACGGGCCACGCGGTCACGGGAGTGCTGATCCGTGGCATCACGCCGGCCTCGGAAGAGGTCATGCCTCTGAGCCACTTTTTGCGTGCCGGTTCTGTAGCGCCGTTGTGGGAGAATCCCTCTCCTGACGGGGCTTTGCCGGCATTGGTCGTAGGCAAGGGCGTCGCGGAAAAACTCCGCGTGGGTGTGGGCGATACGGTGGAAGTCGTGTCGCCCGCGGCGCAAACCACTGCGGTCGGGTTCATCCCGCGCGTGCAGGCGATGCGAGTGGCGGGCGTGTTCGATTCGGGCCTCGGCGAGTACGACGGCGTGCTCGCGTACACCGCGCTTGCAACCGCTCAAGCGCTGTTTCGGATGGAGGGACGTGTCACCGGGCTCGAAGTGCGACTGGCCGATGTGTACGAGGCACCGCGGGTGAGTCGGGAGCTCGGGCAGGACTTGGGCTTCCCCTACCGCGTGCGCAACTGGATCGATCTCAACCGCAACCTGTTTTCGGCACTGACCTTGGGAAAAATCGTGTACTCCATTGTCTTGCTGCTCATCGTGTTGGTGGCTGCGTTCAACATCGTCTCCACCTTGATCATGGTGGTGATGGAGAAGCGCAAGGATTTGGCCATTTTGATGTCCATGGGGGCCACGCGGGCAAGCGTGCGGCGCATCTTCGTGAGCAAAGGGATGATCATCGGATTCGTCGGCACGCTTGCCGGCAGCATCGGCGGGTATCTCGCCTGCTTGCTCATCCAGCACTACCGTTTCATCGACTTGCCTGCCGACGTATACGGCATCGATCGGCCGGTGGTGCGGATTTACCCCGAATACTTTGTGGTGATCGCTGCGGTTGCGTTGTTCTTGTGCTGGCTCGCCACGTTGTATCCCGCGCGCCAGGCAGCCCGCCTCTCGCCGGTGGAAATCATTCGCTACGAGTGATGCCTCATGGTGGAACTCTTGCGCGAGCAACTGCCGTTCGAGCTGTTTGTCGGGTTGCGCTACTTGCGTGCGCGGCGGCGAGAGCGGTTCATCTCGTTGATTACCTGGATTGCCATCGGGGGTGTCGTGTTAGGGGTGACCACGCTGAATCTCGTGCTCGCGATCATGACGGGTTTCGAGGAAGACTTGCGCGATCGCATTCTGGGTTTCCAGGCCCACGTCGTGGTCCAGGGAACGGATGGCGTCGTGCACGATGTTGCCGGGGTGCTGGAAACCGTGCGTTCCACCCCTGGCGTGACCGCAGCCGCGCCGGTCGTCACCGGACAAGTGATGCTTGCCACCACGGCCGGCGTCACGGGCGCGCAAGTGCGAGGGGTCGATGCCTCGGCAGCCGATGTTTGGCCGATTGCAGCCCGCATCAAGGGAGGGGAGTTGAGCGACTTGTTCCGCGTGCACGAAGTGCAGACCGAAGGACGTCCCGATCCCGTCAAGATGCCAGCAATCATTCTGGGCCACGAACTTACGCGGCAATTGGGATTGGTCGTGGGCGATCCAGTGAGTGTGCTTTCTCCCTTGGCGACCCCTTCGGCCGTGGGCTTGGTCCCGCGCGTGCGGCGGTTCGTCGTGAGGGGTTGGTTCGAGGCGGGGATGACCGAGTACGATGCCGCGCTGGCGTACATGAGCCTTCGCGATGCGCAGCGATTTTTCGACCTCGGGCAGAGCGTCTCGGCCATCGAGGTGCGTGCCACGAGTCTCGACCAAGCGCGCGTGGTGCGCGACCGACTCCGCGCGCGGCTCGGGCCCCACTACGACGTGCGCGATTGGATGGACAACAACCGCACCTTGTTCTCTGCCCTGCAGCTCGAAAAGACGGTGTACTTTCTCGTTTTGCTGCTGATCGTCTTGGTAGCGGCGTTCAACATCGTGGCCATGCTTACGTTAACCGTACTCGAGAAGCGAAAGGACATTGGCGTACTCAAATCGCTTGGAGCCACCGCGGCGGACATCGCGCGCGTGTTTCATTACAAGGGCTTGGTCATCGGCGCTTTCGGCACGTTGGCAGGCAGTCTCGTCGCCTTCGTTGCCGGCACGCTGCTGCAGGAATATCCGCTGATTCCTTTGCCGGAAGGTGTCTTTTACGTGAACAACTTGCCGGTTCGCATGCACGTGGCGCATTTTGTCGTGGTGGCCGCGGCATCGCTGGGCATTTGCTTTCTCGCTACCGTGTACCCGGCGCGGCGGGCATCGCAGGTGGTGCCGGTGGAGGTACTGAGGAGTGAGTAAGGAGCTCATACGGGCGGAAGGCTTGTGCAAGGTGTACGGCGACGGGCATCGGGTGGTGGTGTTGGACGGGCTCGACCTGACCGTTGCTCCCGGCGAAGTGGTGGCCATCATCGGGCAGTCGGGCGTGGGCAAGAGCACCTTGCTGCACATCCTCGGGACTCTCGATCGGCCCACGGGCGGTCGCGTGTTCTTCGAAGGGCAAGACGTGTTCGCACTCGACGAAAAGCAGCAAGCTGCGTTTCGCAATCGCTCCATTGGCTTCGTGTTCCAGTTCCACCACTTGCTTCCGGATTTCGACGCCGTGGAGAACGTCATGATGCCGGCGTTGATCCAAGGCGTGCGGCGTTCGGAGGCGTACGCCCGGGCGCGGGCACTTCTCGAGCGCGTGGGGTTAGGCGACCGGCTCGACCACCGACCGGGTCAACTCTCCGGCGGTGAACTGCAACGTGTCGCCATTGCCCGGGCGCTGGTGCAGAGCCCGAAGGCGTTGCTGGCCGACGAGCCTACAGGGAATCTCGATCCTGCAACGGCTGCCGAGGTGCACCAGTTGTTGCTGGAACTCAACCGCGAGCGGGGAACCACCCTCGTGCTGGTCACGCACAACGAGGAACTGGCACGCTTGGCCCATCGTTCTTTGCGCTTGTACCAAGGGCGACTCCACTGAATGCCGCCGAGCTGCCCACTGCGTGCACGCCAACGGGTCTGCGCGCCAGTCGCTCTTTCTCTCGCCGCGGGCGAAGAGGATTGCGTCGAGGCTCGCTGCGTTTTCTGGTGCCGGTGGCTCTGGGGCGAGGCTCTTTCGATGGAAAGGTAGGACGAAAGCCTGCGCGGGGTTCGATGGTGTGCGGTTTACTCCAACATTGGGGTTTGCTAGCGGTGGCGGGCAACGCGGAGAGCGAGGGGAAGATGCATTGGCGACCGGTGGTGTTGGGGCTTGCGCTCCTGCTGAGCCTCGCTGCCGGGGTATCCGCTGAGGCCCCTCGGATCGATCGGGTCGACATTCGCGGGAACCAGCGCGTCGACGAGCAAGCCATTCGGGTGCAGATTCGCGCCCGGCCCGGGACCACTCTGGACGAGGCGGTGGTGGACGAAGACATTCGCGCGTTGTGGCGCACGGGGTTCTTCGACCGCGTGGAAGCAGAGTGGTCGACGGAAAACGGCATGAACGTGCTGACCTACCGCGTGCGCGAGCGGCCTTACATCAAGGAGGTCAAAATCGAGGGCGAGAAGAAGGTGTCCAAAGAGGACATCGATGCTGCGCTGAAAATTCGCCCGAATACCATCCTCGATCCGAACAAGATTCAGCGCGGCATCGAGGAGGTAAAGAAGCTTTACGCGAAAAAAGGATATCTCGACGCTCGCGTGGAATACAAAACCGAACCGTTGCCCGAGAACCAAGTGGTCCTGCGCTTCCGGATCGACGAGGGCAAAATCGTGCGCATTGCGGAGATTCGCTTCGAAGGAGCGCGCGCGTTTTCCAAGCGGCAACTGCTCAAACAAATGCAAACGCAGGAAAAATGGTTCCTGTCGTTCGTTACCGGAGCAGGCAACTTGGACCAGGAAGTCCTGAAAACCGACATGGAGCGGCTCACCGCCTTTTACTACGACAACGGCTACATCGATGTGAAAATCGACGAGCCCAGGGTGGAGCGGCGCGAAGATGGGCTGCACGTGACGGTGCGGATCGACGAGGGGGCGCCGTACAACGTGGGCCGAGTGCGGATCGCCGGTGACTTGTTGCCGGACATGTCGTCGGCGGAGCAAAAGCTCAAACTCAAGCCGGGCGAGCGTTTCCGCACGAGCAAACTGCGCGAAGACATTTCCATGCTCACCGATTTCTACGGCGACGCTGGCTACGCGTTCGTCAACGTGAGCCCGGATACCGACGTCGATCCAACCTCGCGCACCGTCGACGTCACGTACCAAGTGAGCAAAGGGCCGGAAGTCTTCATCGACAAGATCATCATCAGCGGGAACACCAAAACGCGCGACAAAGTCATTCGCCGGGAAATTCGCTTGGGAGAACAAGAGAAATTTTCCGGAACGAAGTTGAAGCGCAGCCAAGAACGCTTGCGGCGGCTTGGATTTTTCGAGGACATCAACATCACCACACGGAAGGCAGCGCGCGACGACCGGCTCGATTTGCTCGTCGACGTCAAAGAAGCGTCGACGGGCGCATTTTCCGCCGGCGCCGGTATTTCCAGCGGCGAGACGTACCTCTTTAACGTGCGGCTATCGGAACTGAATTTCCTCGGCCGTGGCCAGCGGCTCGTGCTCAACGCGGATTTCGGCTCCATCCGGCGCAATTTCAGCTTCGATGTGTCCGAACCCTATTTCTTGGATACCGACCTGACCTTGGGCTTTACCGCGTTTAACTGGCAGCTCATTTTCGACCAGTTCACTCGCGGAGGCACCGGAATGGCCTTGCGCTTTTTGTATCCGCTGCCCGCTCTCGGATACGAGCACCTGTGGGGCTACTCGCTCGAGGATACGCGGCTGGGCCTCGAGTACCGGCTGGAGAACGCAGAGATCACCGACGTGTCTGCTCTGGCTCCGTCGCAAATTGCTGCCGAGCAAGGCAGCAGCCTGACCAGCAGCTTGACTCCTCGGCTGTATCGTGACACCCGCAACCATCCGTTCGATCCCACTGCGGGATCGTTGCAGGACCTTTCGTTCGAATTCGCTGGTCTCGGTGGCCAAAGCAAGTTCGTGCGCTTGGAGGCGCGCACTCGCTTTTATTACCCCTTTTACCGCAGCGAGAACTGGGGCACGTTCGTGTACTCTCTCGGGGCGCAACTGGGTTACGGCCAAGGTTTTGGCGGCCGCACTGAGCTACCGCTGTTCGAACGGTACTTCCCCGGGGGCATCAATTCGGTTCGCGGTTTTCGCATCTTGTCGCTGGGGCAGCGCGTTCCGTTGATGGACCCGTTCGGAAACAACCTGGGGCGCACGTCCATTGGTGGCAGCCAGCAGTTGATTTTCAACAACGACCTGATTTTCCCCATCGTGGAGTCGATCGGGCTAAAAGGCGTGGTGTTCTTCGATGCGGGGAATGCATTTTTGGCTGCTCGGGGCATCGACCCAGGCAATTTGCGGTTGGCCTCGGGGGCAGGCATTCGCTGGTTATCGCCGATCGGTCCGTTGCGCATCGAGGTGGGATTTCCACTCAATCCGCGGGTCGGGGACGACCGGCAAACGGTGATGTTTTCCTTCGGTGGTCCACCGTGAGTGCGCTTGCGTGCGCAGCCGGTTTTCTCGATACACGCCCACCGCAGAACTGCAGAAGGAGCCTTGTGATGAAACGTGTGTCCGTGTCTGGATGGATCCTGGTTGGTTTGCTGCTCGCCGTACCGGCGCTTGGGGCCGACGTGAAGATTGGGTACGTCGACTTGCAACGGGCCCTGAACGAATCGAACCGTGGGAAAAAGGCCAAAGAGGAATTCAAAGCCGAGGTGGAAAAGCTGCAGGCGCAACTGAAAAAGAAAAAAGACCAGATCGAAAGCTTGAAGGATCAGTTGGAAAAAAAAGGCGCAGTGATGAAAGAAGAGGAACGCGCCAACCTCGAAGAGGAGTATCGTAAGAAGCTGCGCGACTTCGAGCGTGACTACAAAGACTCCCAGGCCGACTTGCAGCGGAAAGACAGCGAACTGACCGGCGCCATTCTCAAGGAGTTGCAAGAGGTCATTCAGGAGTACGGCGAGCGGGAGGGCTACACGATGATTTTCGAGGCTGGAGCGAGTGCTGTGCTGTACGGGGCCAAGAGTGCCGACTTGACCGACGCAATCCTCGAAGAGTACAACCGCCGCAAGCGCTAGGACCCGGTGCGAGCGCCCCATGGAACGCGCGCTGAAGCAACACGAAATCGCCCAGTTGTTGCCGCATCGCTTCCCGTTTTGCTTCGTCGACTCCGTGCACGAACTCGTGACCGGCGAGCGAGTGGTGGCGAGCAAAAACGTGTCGAGCAACGAACCATTTTTCCCTGGGCACTTCCCCGCACAGCCACTCATGCCCGGGGTTCTCATTTGCGAGGCGCTGGCGCAAGCAGCCGCGCTGTTGGCCCACCACGCCCTGCGCGCTGAGCAAAGCACCAAGGTTGTCGTGTTGTCCGGCATCGACGCCGCGCGGTTTCGCCGGCCCGTCCTGCCGGGCGATCAGCTCCGCCTCGAGGTTCGGGTCGTGCGCCGCCGGGCCCCTCTGTGGAAGTTTCACGGTGTAGCCACGGTGGACGGGCAGGTGGTTGCCGAGGCCGACGTGTTGCTGAGCGAGACGGAACAGGTTGCATTGTGACGAATCCACGCATTCATCCCACGGCCGTGGTGGAGGCCGGAGCGGAATTGGCCGAAGGCGTCGAGATTGGTCCGTACGCCGTTGTCGGAAGCCGCGTGCGCCTAGGAGCACGGACGCGGATCGGCGCTCACGCTGTGGTCACGGGTAACACGGTCATCGGGGAAGATAACCAGATCTTCCCTTTCGCTTCGGTCGGACAGATTCCGCAAGACTTGAAGTATCGCGGGGAAGACAGCCGCCTGGAGATCGGGCACCGAAACATCATTCGTGAGTTTGCCACCGTTCACCTTGGAACTGCCGGCGGCGGCATGGTCACACGCATTGGCAACGACAACTTGTTGATGAACTACACCCACATCGCGCACGACTGCCAGATCGGCAACCACGTGATTGTCGCCAACGGCACGCAACTGGCCGGACATGTCACCGTGGAAGATTACGCCGTGCTTGGCGCCCTCAGTGGGATCCACCAGTTCGTACGCGTGGGCGAATCGGCCATCGTGGGGGCCGGCTCGATGGTGTCGCAAGACGTTCCACCGTTTTGCAACGCCACGGGCAATCGCGCCACGTTGCACGGGCTCAACCTGGTCGGCCTGACCCGCCGAGGTTTTTCGCCCGAGCTGGTGCGGCAGCTCAAACGGGCATACCGCATCGTGTTTCGCTCTGGGTTGACCGTGCCCGAGGCGGCTGCCCGAGTTCGTGCCGAAATGCCTGGCGTGGCCGAGGTGGAACGATTCGTCCGTTTTATCGAGGGCTCTACACGAGGAGTGTGCCGCTAGCCGCGCGGGCTCGGCAGCGCGCTGCGCTGTAATCGGACGTATCGCAGCACGACTGCGACATGGTTGGACGTAGCCCGCACCCCATGGACCAACGATCTGGCCATTCGCATATAGGGAACACGGGTGCTGGGCCGGTCATCCCCACTCGTAGGGGCAGCCCTTGTGGTTGCCCCCACCGAACGGACAGGCAGGGGGCCTACCCCGATCCTCACCGCAAGTCGCCAAAAGAAACGGTCTTTTCCTCGAGGTCGATGACCGCGTAGTCGCCGTTTGCCAAGTGTCCGGGAGACACCACCAAGGTTTTCCCCACGACGGCTTTGCCTTTTTGTCCTCCGGGATGGGAACAAACGGCAACGAGCGGATTGTAAGTCTTCAAGATGTGGCTGATGGCCTCGTGACCGTTCGCTTGGGTGCTGCCTTCGAGCGGCGTTGCTGGAGCGGTGTGGGTCAGCAGGATTTTGACCTGTTCCAGATGCCGCAGGAAGTCGAGCGAGAACTGTGCTTCCCAACCTGGATACTGGAGGAAAAATTCGTGGTCCCGCTCGTTTGCGGTGATTTCTCCTCCGAAACCAGCAACGACAAAACCGCGACCCAGTGGGGCAAAGCTCCGGTGCACCACGTGGATATGGGGCTCCACGACTTCCGAGTTGAACGCCGCTTGCAGGAAGAAGCGCTCGGGAGCGTCGTTCCGCCCGGGAACGACAAACACCGGAACCCCGAGCTGATCCAACGCACGGAAGAAGCGAGAGACAGACTCGGCGTCGTCCCGGCGTTCCCGCACAACTTCCGGATTGTCCAGCAGCGGTTTTCGCCCCTCGCTCTTGGCCCGTTCCCACTCAGCCTGGCGCGCGTCGGCGCGCAAAATGTTGCCGCAAAACAGTACGCCCCGGGCTTGGACATTGCGTACGACCTCGGGCAATCGGTCGAGATAACGGAATTCCTCGCGTAGGTCGCTGATCGCTAGAACTTTCATGCTCGTTCCTCCTTTCCCTTTCAAACTCCAAGCCGCCGAAGCTGCGCGGCATGGTGTCGATGCGAAGCACGGCCCAATATGTGTCGGCGAGTCCAAGTTGTAAACCGACACACTGCAAACTTCGTGACCACCTGCGCGTGCGCGTCGTGTCGAGGCCATTGCAGCCGCCCTTCGCAGCGGTGCAAAATTCCTCCGTGCGGGACCCGCCCGCTGGATGTCTTTGCCCGCCCTTCGTGTGCTACAGGCTCGACATGCAGGCGGATTTGCTGAACATTTTTCTGTACCTGGGCTCCGCGTGGCTTGCCGGTAGCCTCATTGGCCTCGAGCGCACATTCCACGGTCGTCCGGCCGGCTTCCGGACGCATGCGCTCGTATGCCTGGCTTCGGCCCTACTCATGGTCGTGACCACGCACCAGTGGCGTTGGATCGGGGCCGTTCCGCTCGAGACCGTGCGGACCGATCCGACGCGCATGGCGGCAGGCATCATGACGGGCATTGGATTTTTAGGTGCCGGGGTGATTTTCAAGGAACGGCTGACGGTTCGAGGGCTGACCACTGCGGCTTCGATTTGGGTCACGGCCGCATTGGGGATTCTTTACGGGATCGGGTTCTTCCCGCCCGCAGTGTTGGGGACCGTGGCCACGTTGGGCACGCTTGCCGTGTTTCGGTGGATGGAAGACCGGCTTCCGACGCAGCTTTATGCGCAGTGTTGGGTGCGCTTCGACCGAGCCCACGTGCCGAAGGAAGATGCGCTGCGCCAGATGATCGCGGAACAAAAGGCAGAGGTGGCAAGCTTGAGCTACCAGTTGGTCGATGGTGGCAAGGCCTTCGAGTACGCGATGGTGATTCGGTCGTACCGCCGAACAAGTTTCG
Source organism: uncultured Binatia bacterium (SeqCode) (assembly GCA_964534275.1). GTDB lineage: Bacteria > Desulfobacterota > Binatia > HRBIN30 > HRBIN30 > HRBIN30. The sequence goes on from CAZHQG010000054.1 coordinate 11,460, forward strand.
AACGCCTCGCGCAGCGCTGGCGGGAAGAGCCCGCAGTGGTGGAATTCAGCATCGCGCCGACTGGCGAGTGAGGTAGCTTGTTACCCAGGGGTCCTCAGCGCTCTCGGTTGCCCTTCCAAGCGCCGCAGCGCAGCCGTCGCCGAATTTTCCGACTAAGCGACGGTCGGGCGCGTACTGCGCGGGACCTTGACGGGTTGGTGCGGGCGTCAGCTTTTTCCGTGCTGCCTGTGCAGGGCAGGGCTCGGTTCGCAAGGTGTTGCGCTCGCCTCTTCGGCCGCCCGTGTTTCGATGCCAAGCGCGGCGGCCACCTGCGCGTACTCCTGCCAGTGGGCGGCTACCCAACCACAATCGAAACGGTGCAGCAGCTCTTCCGTGTGCTGTCCTTTGCGCCACAGCGCTGCTCCGGTTGCCAGCAACAGCAGCGCAACCGCGGTGCGGGCGACGGGGAAGTCCCCGCGAACATTGGGTTGACCTGCGGCAAGCACGGACACAACCGTCGCGGCCGCAGCGAGTGCGCAGGAGACCGCAGCGGAGCGTAACAACACCGCCCAGTGCCAGCAGCGATGCACGTGGTCGCGCGCGGCCTGCCACTCCGGGTGGCGGTAGAACGCCACTTCGTAAACGGCGTAAGCATCCGCCGGTGAGCGAAGTTGCAAGTGCTTGCGCAGGAACGCCAAGGCCGGGCGCTCGGGACGATCGAATCCGCGGCAAAGGACCTCCAAGCGGAACCGTTCGAGTTGCTGCAGCAAGAAACCGAGCGGCAGTGCCGCGAGTAGTGCGAGTAGGCGTGCGCTGTCTCCGGCGGCGAACGCGAGCGGAAGCGTAGGGATGAGGCCGAGGGTCAACCACTCCAGTGCTTGCATCGCGCAGACCTCGCGTTGGACCTGGCCCTGGCCCGCAAACGCTCAACTGCCCCGCGGCAAGCCGAGCACACGTTCCGCGAGCGTATTGCGCTGAATTTCGGAAGTGCCCGCGGCGATCGTGCGCCCGCGCGAGTACAGCATCCAGTGCTGCAAGCGGCCAAGAAGCGGGGCGCGCACTTCGCCTTTGGCGAGCTGGCCGAAGGGTCCCAACATTGCCACGGCAGCCTCCAACAAGCGTTGGTACATTTCGCTCCAGAAGAGCTTCTCCAGCGAGCTCTGGGGCCCTGGCGGCTCGCCGCGTAACAGCCGAGTCAAGTATCGGTACGAAGTGTACTTCATCGCTTCGCTTTCGATCCAAGACTGTGCCAGGCGTTGGCGAACGATCGCATCCCGAGCAACGGGTGCGCCGGGATCGGGCCATTCCCGGGCAAGCCGCAGCGTTTCCACCAGCGCCGTGCGCGACTGAAGCTGGCGCGCAAAGGTGAGGATTGTGCGCTCGTACAGCAGCGTGCTTACGGCAATGCGCCATCCCTCGTTGAGTCCGCCCACCAGATTTTCCGCGGGCACGCGGACATCGTCGAAAAACACTTCGTTGAAGTCATCGTCGCCATTCATTTGTTTCAGTGGCCGCACGGTGACCCCAGGGCTGTGCATGTTCACGAGGAAGAAACTGATGCCCTTGTGTTTCGGAGCGGCCGGGTCGGTGCGGGCCAGGAGCATGCACCAGTCGGCGTAGCGCGCAAAACTGGTCCACACTTTTTGGCCACGGACGATGAACCAATCACCCGCGCGCACTGCTTGGGTGCGGAGGGCGGCAAGGTCCGACCCTGCCTGTGGCTCGGAAAATCCTTGGCACCAGATTTCCTCGGCGGCGAGGATCGGGCGCAAGTAGCGGCGTTTTTGCTCCTCGGTGCCGTGGGCGATCAGAATCGGCCCGGCCATGGTGAGTCCGGCCAAATTGATGAGCATGGGCGCCCGGGCCCGCGCCATTTCCTCTTCGAAAATCATTTGTTCGATCAACGTGGCGCCGCGCCCGCCGTATTCCTTCGGCCAAGCGATCCCGCACCAACCAGCTTCGTAGAGGCGTCGTTGCCAGCGCTTGCCGTAGGCAACCCACGCGTCGAGGTCTTCAGGCTCGGGGCCGGGCACGTTGTCGCGCAACCAGGAGCGTAGCGCTAGCCGGAATGCACGCTCCGCAGGAGATTCACGGAAGTCCATCGCAATCCTGTTGCTTGCAAGAATCCGCAGGCGAAGCAACCAGTGCCCCACAGCACCGCGGTGCCCCTGGAAACGATCGCACACACGCGGGTGCCCATTGCCAGGTTTGCATCGCGGACATCGCGGGGCGTCGTAGGGGCGGTTCGCGAACCGCCCCCGCGACCGGTGCGGCCGGGTGTCCGCGATGGTCCGTGGCACGACGCACGCT
>CAZHQG010000055.1:0-13533 GCA_964534275.1 uncultured Binatia bacterium (SeqCode)
CGCGGGGGACGCCCGCGCTGCCAGGCGATCGCACCACGGGATCCGATGCAACATGGCATGTTGTAAGGGGGGTTCGCGAACCGCCCCTGGTACTCTTGACCTAGACTTTGCCGCCGGTGCGGTGGCATATAGGAACCTTCGCCGTTGCACGGGTCGAATCGCTGCACGGTCCGTGTGGAGGCGTGGGCCCGAGACGGGGGCCCAAGGAACAACAGCTCTACCGAACTGTTCAGAAAGGATTGCTCAGAAATGAAAGCCGTGGTGATGCGGAACAAACGTCTTGTGGTCGACGAGGTCCCTGACCCAGAGCCACTCGAAGGAGAGGTGCTGGTGCGCACGCTGGCCTGCGGCATTTGCGGGTCGGATTTGCACGCTCTGCAGCATGCCGACAAGCTCGTGGAGGCTGCGCGCGATAGCGGGGTCCCGTTCGCCCTCGACCCGCAGCGCGACGTGGTGATGGGCCACGAGTTTTGTTGCGAGGTGCTCGACTACGGCCCGCGCACTCCTGCGAGCTTGCCGGTTGGCCAGCGTGTGGTGTCGATGCCTCTAGTATTTCGCGGGGGCGGAATCCAAGGTGTGGGGTACTCCAACGAAGTGCCCGGAGGGTACGGGGAGTTGATGGTGCTTTCGGCCGCCCTGCTGTTGCCCGTACCCAACGGCTTGCCGAGCGAGCACGCAGCCCTGACGGAGCCCATGGCCGTGGGGATGCACGCGGTTGCCAAGGCACACATGCAGGCGTGGGACTGCCCGCTGGTCATTGGCTGCGGCCCGGTGGGGCTCGCGGTCATCGCGGCGTTAAAGTTGCGGGGAAGCGAGCCGATCGTTGCGGCGGATTTTTCGCCGACACGACGGGCGCTGGCAAAGCACATGGGAGCGCATGTGGTCGTCGATCCCGCAGTCACCTCGCCCTTCGATACGTTTCGGCAAGTCGCGCAAGCACGCCCGGCGGTCGTCTTCGAGTGCGTCGGCGTGCCCGGAATTTTGCACGAGATCTTGCGGCGGGCTCCGCACGGTGCGCGCATCATCGTGGCCGGGGTGTGCATGGAACTCGACCGGATCGCGCCCATTTACGGAATCAACAAGGAACTCTCCATCCAGTTCGTGCTTGGCTACACGCCCGAGGAGTTCGCGGCCACGTTGCGGCACCTCGCGGAAGGCGACATCGACGTGGCTCCGCTGGTCACGGCAAAGGTGCCCTTGGAAGGTGTGCCGCAGGCCTTCGAGGAACTTGCGCAACCGGATCGGCACGCCAAGGTGTTGGTGACTCCGGGTTTGTCGGCGAACTGACGACTTTCCAGCGACTCCTCGGCAGGCTTGCCGCTTGGCGTGCACCCGAGCCAGCCAATCGCTACGGTGGCTCGCCGATGCAATCCTGCTAGCAGCAGCCTGCTGCTGGGCAGTTTTGGCAGCGAGGAGGTAAGGCCACGATGCCGGAATACTCGGAGAGATTTTTCCGCAGCGGCACGCTGCGGATCCATGTGCGCGACTGGGGAAGGCCCGACGCCCCGCCGCTGGTAATTGTGCACGGGCTGCGCGACCACTCCCATTCGTTCGACGATCTCGCCCGGAGCCTGGTCGACCGCTTTCACGTGTTGGCTTTGGATCTCCGCGGCCATGGCGATAGCGAGACCACGCCCTACTACGCGTTCGGGCACTTCGTACTCGACTTGCACAACATGGTGCGTGCCTTGCGCCTCCAAAAACCCGTGCTCATCGGCCACTCGATGGGCGGAGAGGTCGTAGCCACGTACAGCGGTTGTTTTCCCGACGTGCCCGACAAGATCGTGATTATCGAGGGGCTCGGCCCACCGCCGCCGGACATGGACCAAGCAGTACTCCGCACCGTGGAAGGATTTGCGCGGATCGACCGTGCCTTTGCTGGTCATCCGGGGCTCCCGGATCTCGAGGCTGCCTACCGCCGGTTGCGCGAGCGCAACCCACGGTTGCCCGAGGCGAAAGCGCGCGAACTGGCGCTACTGGGCACCCGCGCCCGCGAGGACGGCACGCTCGAGTGGAAGTTCGATGCCATGCTGGCCACGATGGCGATTACCGGGCCGTACCACTTGGAATACAACATGGCCTTGTGGCGGCGCATCGCGGCACCGACGCTCATCGTTCACGGACAAGAATCGGGCGAATTTTGGCGGGGCAAACCGGGGGCGGTGTACTTGGAGCCATGGGACCTGCAACGGCGCCTGGCTTGTTTTCGGAATTATCGCTTCGTGGAAATTCCCGGTGCTGGGCACATGGTGCATTTCGATCGCCCCCGGGAACTGGTTCTTGCCATTCGCGAATTTCTCCTCGCCGAAGAGGAGCAACAAGGAGAGCGGCGGGCCACTGCGTGACCAGCCACCTCGAGCGAATATGGGAGAAGCGGTCATGGATTGGCGTTTGTTCCTGTCCACGTTTGCGGCCATCTTTCTGGCCGAAATTGGCGACAAAACGCAGTTGGCGACACTGTCGCTCGCGGCCGGCGGGCAACATCGCTGGTCGGTGTTCCTAGGCGCAGCGCTCGCCTTGGTGGCAACATCCGCGATTGCGGTTCTCGCAGGCGAATTGGTGAGCCGAGTGGTCTCCCCCACGATCCTTCGCCGCGCTGCCGGGCTGTGCTTTCTGCTCTTAGGGGTGTGGTTTCTGCTTGGCCGCGGTGAAGGATGAACGACCTAACCGATGCTCGATCGTGGCGCGATTCGCTTGCCGGACCGGCCACGCGAGATGCGACCGAGAGGCACACCGCACCCGAGGCTGGAAGATGTGCGGCAACGCCAGAGGTGAAAAGCACTTCCGAACGCGCGAGCCCTAAAGGCTTGGACGCCCGTCGGGCCGCGCGCGGGGCTCGGCTGCGTGGAACCCCGCGGCGTCGAGCGAGCGACGTTCCCGATGGCTCGCGAAAACCAAGGAGCGGGTCAGCGGCGGCGCTTTACGACGTGGGGGGCGAAGTGCGCGCGTGCGGCGGGCGTTGCCCGATCAGGTACACGGCACCCGAGTTCCCGACATGGGCTGTGTGCAAGGTGCCAGCAGGGAGCATCAAGCGATCGCCCGGGCGAAGCCGATACTCCTGGCCAGCGACGTGAAACGTAATCTCGCCTTCCACCACCCAAATACTCTCGTCGTGAGCATGCGAGTGTGGTGCGTACGTCGTTCCTCCTGGGTCGTTCCACCGGAAGGGGTCGAACCCTTCCTCGACAAGCCGCGCTCGCAGGGTTTCCTCGTCGACCGTGCCTCCGGGCCAAGGACGAAACTCCAGACGCATCGTGCACCTCCATGTCCAACTAACTCGTTGTCGAGCCGCTTTTCGTTCGCGCCAGCAACGCGCACGTTTGACGCGCGATTTCTCCATTTTCGTCGCTAGTGATCACCCACGTAGCAACGCGGCTGGAGGACGTGGAGATTGGTCCACAAGGCTGCCGATTCGCGTTGCGGTCCAGCTCCAACCCCAGCCAGTGCAGCTTGGCACAAATCCGTTCGCGCATGCTTGCGGAATTTTCCCCGATTCCGCCGCAGAAGACCAGCACATCGAGCCCGCCAACCGCGGCGGCAAGCGCGGCAATTGCTTGTCCTACGCGATCCGCAAAGATCTCGATCGCCTCGTGCGCTCGCGGATCGGAACTGGCTTCTAGTTCTCGGAGATCGCCGGAAATTCCGGAGAGCCCTCGCAAGCCCGACTCGTAGTACAGCAAGTGCTCCAGTGCATCGACGCTCAGGCCTCCGTGTCGGAGCAGGTCGAGCAGTACCCCTGGGTCGATGCTGCCACACCGCGAGGCCATCGGCACGCCGTCGAGCGGAGTGAGGCCCATGGTTGTGGCAACGGAGTGTCCTTTCTCGATGGCGCATAAACTCGAACCGCTTCCCAGATGGGCGACGACCCACTTGCGCTCGTACAGTTCGGGTGCTGCGGCGAGCAGTTGGCGAACGACGGAGGCAAACGACAACCCGTGGAAGCCGTACCGGACCAACCCCTCTTCCGCAAAACGGCGCGGCAGAGCAAACAGCCGTGCCCTAGCCGGCAGCGTAGCGTGAAAGGCCGTGTCGAAAGCAGCTACCTGCAAACTCGTTGGCCAGAGCTGCCGGGTGACATCGATTCCGTCCAAGGAAAGCGGTTGGTGCAGAGGGGCCCAACGGGCTAGCCCGGCGAGCTGGGCGCGAACTTCGGGCGTCACGATCGTGGCTTCTGTGAACTGCCGCCCCCCATGGACGACCCGATGCGCGACTGCGTCGGGTGCACTCGGATGGAATTCAAGTCGATACCATTGGCCGACCCACGAAACCGCCTCTCGCACGTTGGCCGCTGCAACCGGGGTGTCTTGCACCACCGCCCCGGTGCGGTCGACAATGCGCACACGTGCGCGCGGCCCCATCGGGCTCACCCAGCCGGCACACTCCGTGACAGGCGGGGATGCTGCTTTGTATACACTGAACTTCAGGCTCGAGGAGCCTGCGTTCAGCACCAAGATGCGTGTTGCCATCGACCTCCCGAGGTTCGTTCCGCCCCGTTTCGACTGCGGTGCACAATATGCCAAAGAATCCTTGCCGGGAATCGGCATCTCGACAAGACCTGCTAGAGTGCGGGTCGCAGGCTTTTTCAGCGAACGGGAACCGGCAGAGGAGGTGCAGACGTGAGCATCGAGATTCGCATGCCCAAGCTCAGCGACACGATGGAAGAAGGCACGCTCTTGCGCTGGTACAAGCGAGTGGGCGACGTGGTTCGAAAGGGCGAGGTCATCGCCGAGGTAGAAACCGACAAGGCCGATATGGAGTTGGAAGCCGAGGCCAGCGGCGTGGTGAAAGAAATCCGAATTCCCGAGGGAGAGAGCGCTGCGGTCGGAGCCGTCTTGGCCATTTTGGAAGAGGCGGAGGCAAGCGTGTCCCCGACCACGGCTGCGCCTCCCAGCAACCGGGAAACTGCGGCCCCAGTGGAGACGCCCGCGAGCCGCGCAGCGCAGACTGCTGCAGCAAAACCTGAGGCACGGCCGGCAGCCGCGCCCGCGGCCCCTCGTGTCGTGGAAACGGAAAAGGAGCCGCAGCGAGAGGAGCGGCCCTCCGCCGCACCAGCTCGCCCGCAGCCGGAAGTTCCCCCACCTCCACCACCATCGCTGCGTTGGAAGCCGCGGCTCGCGGTGGCGAGCAGCCTCGCGGCTGGCCGGCACGTAGAGAGCCGCGTGCGCCAAACCGTTGCCAAACAAATGGCGCAGTCGAAGCGGGAGATCCCGCACTTTTACGTGACCAGCGAGATCGACATGACCGAGGCAGCGCGCCTGCGCGAGCAATTACTCGCCGCGAAGGTGTTCCCCGAGCGCATCACGTATACCCATTTGCTCATTCGGGCTCTCACGCTCGTGCTGCCAAAACATCCACGGGTGAACGCCTCGTGGGTCGATGGCATGGTGGAGGTGCACGAAGACATCAACATTGCCATCGCAGTGGCCATCGAGGACGGCCTCGTGGCCCCGGTGATTCACCGCTGCCAGCAGATGGGCTTGCGCGAGATTGCTCAAGCAACGCAAGGGCTCGTGGAGAAAGCACAGGCGGGCAAGTTCACTGGCGCCGAACTCGTTGGCGCCACGTTTACCATCTCCAACATGGGGATGCTGGATATCGACTCCTTCTCCGCGGTCATCACCCCGCCGCAGGCAGCCATCCTCGCGGTGGGCAGCATCCGGGAACGCCCCGTCGTCCGGAACGGCCAACTCGCGGTTGCGAAAACCATGCGCGTCACCCTGTCGGCAGACCATCGCGTGTTGAACGGCGTCGAAGCCGGGCGGTTTTTGGAAGACCTGAAACACACGCTCGAGCAACCGATCGTGCTCGTGTTGTGAGAACGGTTGGCTGCAAACGAACCGAAACGGCGCCCGAGCCGGGTCGCCCCGGGCGCATCGCGGCCGCACGGCACGGCGCCGTTCCTTTTCGTTCCCGAACAAGGACGCAACGCCGCGAGGCGATCATTGCCGAAAATCCGCACGACCGACCGGCATAGAGGCGCTGGTCCGTGGGCGAAATTTCGTAGGCGAAATTTCTGGACACGCACGAAACTCCACATCGCCCGAGAAATTTCTGGACACTCACGAAATTCCATATCGTCCCGGCCATAAAAGCCGCGTATTGCCTTGGGGCTCCACGGCGAACCGACCCGCGGAGTGGCCTCTATGTTTGGTCGGTTCCCTGTGTTACAGGCCACCCGTTTTCAACTCTCGGGCGGAGTGCGTACCACGAACGAGGAGATGGCTGACGCATGATCGAAGTGGTCCAACAAGGAATCGACATCTTTTTGCATCTCGATGCGCATTTGAATCACTTGGCTGGCCAACTTGGCCCAGCGCTCTACTTGTTGTTGTTCTTGATCGTGTTTTGCGAGACCGGCCTGGTCGTGACCCCGTTTCTTCCCGGCGACTCCCTCTTGTTCGCAGTGGGTGCGCTCGCTGCGGTGCAAGGTGCGGTGATCGATGTGCATGCCGCGGCCTTTCTGTTGATCGTGGCTGCGGTGCTGGGAGATGCAGTGAATTACAGCGTGGGGGCGTACGTGGGTCCGGCGGTGTTCAAAAGCGAGACCTCGCGTTGGCTCAACAAGCAGCACTTGCAGCGCACGCACGAGTTTTACGAGCGTCACGGCGGCAAGACAATTATCCTCGCGCGTTTCATTCCGATCATTCGCACGTTTGCCCCGTTTGTCGCGGGAATTGGCAAAATGGGGTACCCGCGGTTCGCCGCATACAACGTGCTCGGCGGAGTCGCTTGGGTGTGTTTGTTCGTGTATGCGGGGTACCTGTTCGGCAACGTGCCGGTGGTCAAGCGGAACTTCCACTTCGTGATCGTGGCAATCATCGTGATTTCGGTCATGCCCCCGGTCATCGAGTACCTTCGTGCTCGCCGCGAAAGCCGCTTGGCAGCCCGGCCCGTGGCCGAGTGACACCCTAGCGAGAACTTTGCGAGGAGGAAGCATGAACACCGGAAAGCCGGCGCCGGAGCCGCTCAAGTGGTCGCTGGTAGAACTGTGCGCAGCGTTGCGCCGCGGGGAATTGTCGCCTGTGGAGCTTTTGCAGTGCACTTGGCAGCGGATCGAGGACACACACGAAAAGCTGAACGCGGTTGTGGCGCGGTTTCCCTACGACGTGCTCGAAACGCAAGCTCGTGCCGCTGAGGAACGCCTGCGGCGAGGCGATGCGCGTCCGCTCGAAGGCATTCCGCTGGGCGTGAAGGACCTCGAGGACGTTGCGGGTTTGCCGACAACGTTCGGCTCCCTGCCCTTTCGCGGCAATGTGGCAGAGCGCGATTCGGTGCAGGTCGAGCGGCTGAAAAACGCTGGCGCCATCGTGGTGGGGAAAACCAATGCGCCAGAGTTCGGTTATACGGCCATTACCAAGAACCTCGTGTATGGAGTGACGCGTTCGCCGTGGAACTTGGAGCGCACGCCGGGCGGTTCGAGCGGTGGCTCCTCGGCGGCAATGGCAGGCTGCGTGTTGCCTCTGGTTACGGCAAGCGACGGCGGCGGCTCGATTCGAATCCCCGCGAGCTTCACGGGTTGCTTTGGTTTGAAGGTGTCCTTTGGCCGCGTGCCGCGCGGGCCTTCGGAGTACTGGGACTACCAAGACACATCGGTGTACGGCCCGCTGACGAAAACCGTGGAAGATGCCGCACTGTTTTTGGATCAGGTGGTCGGACCCTCGCCTTGGGACCCGAACAGTTTGCCGCACCCGGGCCTTTCGTACCTGGCTGCGGTGCGCGGGGAGCTTCCGCGGCCCTTGCGCATCGCGTTCTCGCCGGATTTGGGGTACGCCGTGGTGCAGTCGGACGTGGCCGCCGCGGTCGAAGAGAACGTCAAGGTGTTCGAGCGCCTCGGCCACCGCGTGGAGCAGATTTCCGGTGGCCCGCCGCAGCTTGGGCGCGAGTGGGCGATCCTGGGTGCATTCGAGCTTGCAGCGCATTTGCATCAGTACATCCCGGAGAAAGAAAAAGATTTCGGCCGCACGTTTTTGAGCGGGGTGAAACTGGGCTGGGAGATGCGCCCGGAAACCTGGGGCGAGGCGGCGAAACTTCGGGCGCAGTTGAATGCCTGGTGCGCCGAGCTGTTCGAGAACTTCGATGCGCTCGTCACCCCGACGGTGCCGTACGATCCACCACCAGCCGGTGGCCCCTTCCCCCAGGAAACCGAGGGGCGCCCGCAAGTGATTGCCGGTGTGGCTGCCTTTACGATCCCGTTCAACCTCTCGTGGCACCCAGCGGCCACGGTGCGCATCGGGTTGTCCCGCGCTGGTTTGCCGATGGGGATGCAAATTGTCGGGCCGCGGCACCGAGACGACTTGGTCCTCCAGCTTGCGCGTGCCTTCGAGCGCGAACGCCCCTGGCATCCACACTGGCCAGACCGCTTCTAGTCATGAAGCGTGAGCGCGTGCCGGCATCGCCTTCCGATGTGTTTGCTCCGGCGGAGCTCGGCCCGGTGCGCTTGAAGAATCGCTTTCTCAAAGCGGCAACCTTCGAAGGACTCGCCCGCGGCGGCCAGGTAACCGAAGCGTTGGTGCAGTTCCATCGCGCGTTCGCCGAAGGCGGGGTCGCGCTCACGACGCTTGCGTATTGCGCGGTGAGCGAAGATGGCCGTGGAGCCCCGAACGAAGTGGTCGTGGGCCCTCACAGCGCGGCTGGATTACGGCGCTTGGCCGCGGCAGTGCACGAAGCCGGCGCGGCGGGGTCGATTCAGCTCGGGCACGCCGGTCCGGTCGGAATCACCGTCGGGCAGGGGCTCGGACCGTCGCGCCGCTGGGTGGGGCGAGCGTTGCGTTTCTTGCGCGCGGCGACCGAGGACGACCTGCGCCGCATCACAGCAGCTTTTGCCGAGGCAGCGGAAATTGCCGCGGACTGCGGCTTCGATGCAATCGAGTTGCATTTTGGGCACGGGTATTTGGTCAGCGCGTTCTTAAGCCCGCGCTTGAACCAGCGCCGCGATGCCTGGGGTGGCGATCTGGGTGGTCGGGCGCGATTGGCGAGGGAAGTTGCAACCGCGGTGCGCGAGCGCGTGGGCAAGCAGGTTGCCGTGTTTGCCAAGCTGAATATGAGCGATGGAGTGCCTGGCGGACTCGCGCTGGAAGAAAGCGTGCAAGTCGCACAGTGGCTCGAACGCGATGGCACCCTCGACGCGCTCGAACTCACCGGGGGCAGCTCGTTCGAAAATCCGATGTATCTCTTTCGGGGCGAGGTTCCGTTGGCCGAAATGGCTGCGGTGATGCCGCCGTGGTTGCGGCTGCCGTTTCGGGTTCTCGGGCGGCGCTTTTTGCGCGCGTACCCGTTCGAGGAGTTGTTTTTCCTTCCGCTGGCCCGGAAGTTCCGGGCTGTACTGCGCATGCCTCTCGTGCTCCTGGGAGGCATTCATCGCCTTGCCGGCGTGCGTGCCGCGCGCGCAGAAGGATTCGACTTTTTTGCGCTCGGGCGTGCGTTGCTGCGCGAGCCCGACTTGGTCGCGCGTTGGGCGCGAGGCGACGAGCGCGAGTCGGCTTGCATTCGCTGCAACAAGTGCATGGCGACCATCTATCGAGGGACGCATTGTGTGTTGGTTCCGCCGGAAGCGAGGGCTGGCGCGATAGCGGGGTAAGATCGGGGTGCGGTCGGAAACACGCTGGACGCACGTGATCTTCGACCTCGATGGCACGTTGGTGGACACCGTGCGCGACATCGCTGCTGCCTTGAATTACGCCTTGGTGCAGCACGGGCTCTCGCCGCTTTCGATCGCCCAAGTGCGGGCCATCATTGGCGAGGGGGCGCGGCGGCTCGTGGAACAGGCATTGCCGCCTCACGAGGCGCAGCGTGTCGACAGCGTGCTGCAGGAATTTCTTCGTTACTATCGCAACCACGTTGTCGACCACACGGAGCCGTATCCCGGCATACGAGAGTTGCTCCGCACGCTCGCGCAACACGGGGTGGTGCATTCGGTGCTGACGAACAAGCCCGAAGACCTCACCCGGCAAATCCTCGCGCGCCTCGATTTGACCGAATGCTTCGCGGCCGTGTGCGGCGGCGATACCTTGCCCCAGCGCAAGCCCGACCCGGCAGGGGTATGGCACCTGTGCACCATGGTTGGGCGGGAGCCGAGAGGGACGTTGCTCGTAGGCGACTCGGGGATCGATCGGACGACCGCGGAAGCTGCAGGCACCAGCTTTTGCGCTGCGTTATGGGGGTATCGGCCGCACGAAATTGCCGACTGCCCATTGAAGGCCGCCGAGCCGGGCGATCTGCTCTCCATCGTGTTGGCGGCGCGGCCCTGAAGGGTTAAAGCTTCGTCGCCATGCGACGAGGTGCGATGCGAGCTTCTGGCGTCTGCGTAGCTGGGCTCCTCGCAGCGAGTTTGTTTATACTGCCGAGCATGGCGCGCGCCGGAGCCCCTCGATGCGGTGAAGTGTTTTGCAACCTGGCTGGGCCTCGGGTGTTGCCCGGGGTTACCGAAATGTTCCCGTTCTTTTTGCGCAAGGCGTGGACGTCTCTGGTTCCTCGCGCCGGTGCAGCTCCGTGGGTGCCGTACGATCGGGCGGCAATCGGCCATAACCCGAGCATCACGTGGGTGGGCCATTCGACGTTTCTGGTGCGGATGGAAGGGGTGAGTTTCCTCACCGATCCCATTTTCTCTTGGCGTGCCAGTCCGGTGCCGTTCGCAGGACCTCGCCGCCATCAGCCCCCGGGAATCCCCCTGCAAGAGTTACCCAACATCGATTTCGTGCTGGTTTCTCACGACCACTACGACCACGCAGACTTGCCTACGTGGAAAGAGCTGGCCCGTCGTGGCGTGCTGTTCGTGGTGCCGTTGGGAATGGGGGATTTGGTGCACAGTGTAGGTGGGCGGTTTGTTGCGCTGGACTGGTGGCAGTCGCTCGACTTGCCCCACGTGCGGGTGCACTGTGTGCCCGCACAGCATTTTTCCGGGCGCGGTCTGACAGACCACCACCGGCGGCTGTGGGCAGGGTGGGTCGTCGAGGGCAAACGGCGAAAATTCTTTCATGCCGGCGACACCGGATACTTCAGCGGGTTTGCCGAGATTGGCGAGCGCTTGGGGCCGATCGATTTAGCTGCCGTGCCGATCGGTGCGTACGAGCCGCGCTCGATCATGGCCTTTGTCCACATGAACCCAGAGGAGGCAGTGCGCGCCGCGCGCGATGCAGGGGCGAAGCGGGTGGTGGCCATGCACTGGGGAACCTTCGACTTGACGGACGAGCCGCTCGATGAGCCCCCGCGTCGGTTTCGCGCTGCTGCTGTGGACGCGGGTTACCCCGAAGAGAACGCGTGGGTGATGGCTATTGGCGAAACGCGGCGCTGGTAACGCTGCCGTCTCGCCGCTCAAGGAACCGACACGGCGAGAAATGCGCCAGTTCCCCGGCGTTCTCGCCGAGCACCGCCGCGGCGGCCAGCCGGCCGACTGCGTAGCTGGTGGTCATCCCGTGGCCCCCCAAACCAGCCACCCAGAACAGCCCAGCGACCTCGGGATCGGGGCCGATCACGAACTGCTCGTCCGGCGCGAACGTGCGCAAACACGCCCAGCCGGAAACAATGTTCACGTCGGCCAACTGGGGAAACGCGGCGGCAAGCTTCTCGGCCAAGAGGAGTTTTGCCTCCTCGTCCGTGACTGGCTCCACCGGCGGATGCGGTGTGGCGTCGCAAGGGCTGAGCAGCAACGCGTCGGCCTCCGGGCGGAAGTACGTGTCCACATCCGCATGCCACACGAAGGGCCAGTGTTGGTCCACGGCCGCCCGCGGCCGGCCAAGAAACAAGTGGCGCCGGCGCGGCTCCAGTTCGAAGGAGCGCGTGCCGACAAGGCGTGCCACTTGGCCAGCCCAGGCGCCTGCAGCGTTTACCAACGCGCCACAACTCCACGACTCGTTCGTCGAGTGTACCGCCACCACGCGCTCGCCGTGGCAGTCCACGGCAGTCACAGCAGCACGGTACCGAACCACCGCTCCTGCGGCACGGGCTCCGTGCAGGTACACTTGCAGTAGGGCGTGGATGTCGACGACCCCGTCGCCCGCGCTCCACACTCCGCCGAGGAGCCGGGCATCTCGCAGCACGGGAACCGCGGCGACGATTTCGTCGGCGCTCCACCAAGCGAGCCCTTGGTCCCGCTGAGCCTCTGCTTGTGCGCGTAGCCGCGCCGCCGTTTCGTGGGCGGAGGCTACGAGGAGCGAGCCTGAGGGGCGGAAAATCACGTGGCCAGCGAGCTCGCTGGCCTCGCCGCGGATGAAGGCCAGTCCCTCGCGAGCGAGTGCGGCCACCTCTGGTTCGTCGATGGAGGTAAACCCCAACGCTGCGTTGCGGCCGGACGCATGTTTCCCTGGAATGGCCTCCCGCTCCAAGAGGACAATCTTCCCGGCGCCCCGACGGGCAAGATGGAAGGCCGTTGCCGCGCCGGCAAATCCGCCGCCAACGATCACCACGTCAGCTGTGTTCATTCTCTATTCGCTCCTGGATGGGCTTTATCTCGCCGCGCTGGCTCTGCGAAGGGAAATCGCAGCCGCGCCGCGGTTCGTCCACCGTGCAAAGGCATCGGGAGAGACGTTGTCGCAAGTCGTTCACGGCGCTGCTGGAGGTGCTTGTGCCTCGGGACGGCAATGCTGAAAAACCACGATGGTTTCAGGATAGGCTGATCGCGCCGTGATGGAAGTGTGTTTCCGGCGACCGCTTTGAAGAACTCTCTGTAGCGGTGAGGACCGTCCATGACATACGGTCCGACTCGACGGATCGTGTTGTACGAACGTTTCGGATGCGTCGACGGCGATGCTCAACCGCGTTCGCGGCATCGTTCTCGTCTCCGGTGCCATCGCCGTGGCGGCAGGTCTTGCGCCCACGCGTCTCCTCGGAATCGCCGAGACGTAGGGGCAGGCCTGATGCCCGCCGCTCGAGAGCGTCGCTCGCTCCCCCACGCCTATGCGCTGCGGATTGACAGCGGCATCTGGTTCTGATTGGTTGGCAATACCTTGGTGTCGTACCAAGGGGAGTCTTGGTGGTTCCTCAGGAGTGGCCGTCGCTCCTAAGGACGATGTAGCGCAACGGCCGTCGCCGCGACACGAAGTTCGCGAGAAGAGAATCAACAAACAGGAGGAACCAATGAGCATTCGCGAAGGCAGTCACGTGTCCATCGAGTACACCCTGCGCCTCGAGGACGGAAGCATTATCGAAAGCAACGTCGGAGAGGAGCCGTTCGAGTACACCCAAGGAAACGACGAGATCATCCCCGGCTTGGAGCAGGGATTGGAAGGACTGAACGTCGGCGACCAAAAGGAAATCCGCATCCCTCCGGAACTGGCCTACGGTCCGGTGCACCCCGAGGCCTTTTACGAGGTCGACAAGGAGCTGGTGCCGCCCGGCGCGTGGGTTGCCGGAACGGAGCTGGTGGCGCGGGATTCGAGCGGCCGCGAGCGGCAAGTGCGCGTGCACGAGGTGCGTGAGGAAACCATCGTGATCGATGCCAACCACCCGCTCGCAGGCAAAACGCTCATCTTCGACGTCCGCGTGCTCGCAGTGCGATAATTCTGAGCCGCACGCGGCCGCGCGTGCGCGCCAGCGCGC
>CAZHQG010000056.1:0-13073 GCA_964534275.1 uncultured Binatia bacterium (SeqCode)
GCTTCGGTCGGCGCCGCGGACTGGTGCGCCGCTCGGCCGCATGGAGGTGAGCGCGTTGCTCCAATCGGAGCAACCCGGGGTGTTCCTCCCTGACCTTGGGTGGATCCGGTGTGCCGTGTGACCGATCTCCGGGCGCGGCCTAGGTTTCGCGTGCGGTTGTGAGCCTACGCATGCGATGCTACGCCGGAGCGGCTTTTGGAGGAACGAGGAGCATGCGGGCAGCGGAACGTTTGAAAAAAATTCCGCCATACTTGTTCATGGAACTGCGCCAAAAGATCGCACGGGCGCGGGCCGAAGGGGTCGACGTGATCAGTTTGGCCATTGGTGACCCCGTGGAGCCGACTCCGGCACCGGTGGTGGAAGAATTGGCTCGGGCAGCGCGCGATCCTGCAAATCATCGCTACCCAACCGACGAGGAAAAGGGCATGCTCGCCTTCCGTCAGGCAGTGGCCCGCTGGTACGCTCGCCGGTACGGCGTGGAGGTCGACCCGGCCACCGAGGTGATCGCCCTGATTGGGTCCAAGGAAGGGTGCCACCATTTCGTCTTGGCGCGGGTGAACCCTGGGGAAATCGTGCTCATGACCGACCCGGGCTACCCTGCTTACCGAGCGAGCATCTTGATTGGCGGCGGTGAACCGTACAGCGTGCCGATCCGGGCGGAAGACGACTACCTGCCGCAGTTCGCGGACATCCCGACCGACGTGGCCAAGCGCGCCAGCGCAATGTTCCTGAACTACCCGAACAACCCCACCGGGGCTACCGCTACGCGCCGCTTCCTTGCGGAACTCGTCGACTTTGCGCGCTCCTACGACATCGCCGTGTGTTACGACAACCCTTACAGCGAGATCGTGTTCGACGGCGAGCGGCCCCTGAGCTTCTTGTCCGTTCCTGGCGCCAAAGATGTCGGCATCGAACTGAACTCGCTGTCAAAACCATTCAACATGACCGGTTGGCGCCTCGGCATGGCGCTTGGCAACCGCGACCTCATTGCCGCCATTTCGCAGGTGAAAGAAAACACCGACTCGGGCGTGTTCAATGCGATCCAGTACGCGGGCATCGTGGCGCTCGAGCAGTGCAACGACAACATCCGCCACATGCTGGAAATTTACCAGCGCCGCCGCCGGATGGTGTTGGAGACACTGACCGACTTGGGCATTCGCTTCGTGCCTGGCCGCGGCACGTTTTATCTTTGGGTTCCCGTGCCGGAGGGGATGACCAGCATCGAATTTGCCACCTTGCTGTTCGAAAAGGCTCACGTGGTCGTGGCGGCCGGTGCTGCGTACGGCCAGCACGGGGAAGGCTACGTGCGGTTTTCCCTGACCGTCAGCGATGAGCGCCTCGCCGAAGCCATGGAGCGCATCCGCGCTGCCCTGAAGTAACTCGGGTTCGTTGCTCCCTCGCCGCGGGCTCCCGTTCAGCGAATGCGCCGCACCAACTGTGCCGACCACGGGCAGTAACGCCGGACTACTTCGAGCCACTCCGCCAAGTGTTCCTCGACATAGGAAGGACAGCCGTCGCAAAGCTCGATCGCAGCCTCGGCAAACCCAACGGAGCACGGCTCCAAGTGCCATCGCCATGGGCCGTTGAAGTTTCCATTGCCAGGGCGCAGCTCTCCTGTCACGATTTTCTGTGGTTCGCTTCCGGCGAGAATTCGCTCCGCTTCTTCGATCGCTTGCGGTTGGCGAAGCAACACGCGAAACGGCTCCCCGCAGGCGTGCACCTCGTACAGGGCCCCGCTGCCTAGCGGGCAACCTTCTAGAAGCCGACCCACACCGGCCACGATCTCGTCGATGGTCACCTGTTCATCGTTGTTGGCATCCGCGTTTGCACAGATGGACAATGGTGCAGCACCAAGCGCAATCAACACCGACCGCACCACTTCGTCGACGGTTACCTCCGCATCGCTGCTGCAGTCTCCCCTACACACTGGTACTTCCTCAGGCTCGCAACCCTCACGCGGCGCAACCCTCGCTGCCCCGCCGATCCAGGCGTTGCCGAGCGGAGCTTCCAGCACGCCGGAGCCGCTACCGGCACCAAAACCGCGCCGTGTGCCCGATGCAACCCCTTCCGATACCACCATCAGCAAGCCGGCAAGCACGAACGCTGCAGCTCGTGCCCAGCTACTGCTCCGAACCTGGGCGCAACACGCTTGCCGCCACGGTTTCCTTCCCCAGCTTCGAACTCCGCCAATCCACGCAATGCACTTCATGGCACGACTGCTCCTTTTGTGGATCCTCTTCGGTGTCAGCCACGTGTGTAGTCTCGCTTGCCACCTCCGCAACGGGCTTGTACCTCGTCGGTCGAGCAGCACAACCGGCTTCAGCGTCGTCGCGCGGCGAACGGACTCCTGCCCTCTCGTCACTTCGGAGAGGAGGAAGAAACACTTCGCCTTGTTGGCTGAAAAGACCACTGGTGCGCTGGTCGCCGCACGATGATCAACTAGAACCGCGAGCCCGTGCCATGATCGCACTGCGAGCCAAAGCATCCGGGCCAAACTCTCTCGCGGCGAGCAACTTCGTCCGGGGAAGCATTGCTTGCATCGCCTAGGTGATTCGTTATGCCAGGGGCCCGCGAGGAGCAGCCATGAGTGCAGGGAACGTTTTTCCTCCGCCAGCGCGGTTGTTGTTGGGACCCGGACCGAGCATGGTTCATCCACGGGTGTTGCAAGCGATGAGCACCCCACTGGTGGGGCATCTGGACCCGGCCTTCTTGGCAATCATGGAGGAAAACAAGCGCTTGCTGCGCTGGCTCTTCGGCACGGCCAACGAACTCACGATTCCAGTTTCCGGAACGGGAAGCGCGGGGATGGAAACGTGTTTCGTGAATCTCGTGGAGCCAGGCGATGAAGTGGTGGTTTGCGTCAACGGTCTCTTCGGCCAGCGCATGAGCGACGTTGCCCGTCGCTGCGGAGCCGAGGTGCACGAGGTTTCTGCTCCGTGGGGACGCATCGTCGACGCGGGGGATGTCCGCCGCGCGTTGCAACAGTGCCGCCGGCCCAAGCTCCTCGCGGTCGTTCACGCGGAAACCTCCACCGGCATTTTGCAACCGCTCGACGAGCTCGGTTCGTTGGCCAAAGGGTTCGGTGCGCTGTTCCTGGTGGACACGGTCACTTCGCTGGGTGGCCATCCTGTGCGGGTCGATGAGTGGGGCATCGATGCTTGTTACAGCGGCACGCAAAAGTGTTTGAGCGCTCCGCCCGGGCTGGCACCAGTGACGTTTTCGCCGCGAGCAACAGAAGTTGCGCGCAAGCGACGCCAGCCAATTCAAAGCTGGTACTTGGACGTGACGTTGCTTTCGCAGTACTGGGGCTCCGACCGCGTATACCACCACACCGCCCCCATCACGATGAACTACGCCTTGCTCGAGGCACTACGGCTCATAGAAGCCGAGGGCCTGGAGGCACGTTGGCAACGACACGAACGAAACCATCGCGCGTTGGTAGCCGGACTCACGGCGCTCGGACTCTCTCTGGCATCTCAGGAAGGTTACCGGCTGTGGACCCTCAACTGCGTGGAAGTGCCTCCTGCGGTGAACGACGCACAACTACGTGGCGCGCTGCTGAACGAATTTGGGATCGAAATCGGTGGCGGCCTTGGCCCGTTCAAGGGTCGCGCGTGGCGGATTGGCTTGATGGGCGAGTCGAGTACAGCGGCCAACGTGTTGGCCGTTCTGTCCGCCCTGGAACAGACGTTGCCCCGTTTTGGGTTTCCCGTCGAGCCGGGCAGCGGCGTCGCAGCCGCTGAGCGAGTGTTCGCCGCCCGCTAATTCGCACCACGAAAATCACCTGGGAAATTTTTTCGGATGCAAATGCACGCGCTTTCATGGAATCGTGTTGGCTGGTTGGCCTCTTGCCTGTGTCTCCTCGCGGCGGGCTGTGTAGAGCCTGCCCGAACACCTTCGGCACCAACGGCGGCCGGGCCACCAAGCAGACAGGTGGACACCCCTGGCGGCGGAAGCGCACGCCTGGTCGCATTGGACGACAGCGCCTGCCGACAGCGTTTGCGCGACGACGCTACCCCTGACTCCTTACGGCAAGCAGCCGAACGCAACCTGGAGTACCTTTCGCGCCTGCCCGCTGAGCGTCGCCTGGCGTTTCTCGGTCACGAAGTTCCCGTGTGGCAGCTCGTCGCCATCACCCGTGCCGTGCTCGAATTGGAAGGTCAGCAGCTCGACCGACTTTGCGACCGTTTTCGCTTGTACCAAGTGCAAACACCGGAACCGTTGTTGGTCACCGGCTACTACCAGCCCGAGCTCCGCGCGAGCCGCAAGCGGACGGAACGGTTTCGCTACCCCGTGTATCGCACGCCGGACGACCTTGTGGACGTCGATCTGCGAGACTTTTGCCCGGCATGCCCACCGCGGGTGGTTCAGGGACGCGTGAAAGACGGAAAGCTCGTTCCCTACTATACCCGCGCCGAAATCGAAGCAGGCGCACTGTCGGGCCGCGGCTACGAACTCGCGTGGCTCGAGGATCCAGTGGAAGCGTATTTCCTCCACGTGCAGGGATCGGCGCTCCTGGAGCTGGAAGACGGCGTCCGGCTGCAAGTAAGTTACGCGGCTTCCAATGGACATCCGTACAAAAGCCTCGCGAAGATTCTCTCCGAACGTGGCAAGCTCAGCGGCACCACGGTGAGCTTGCGAATGCTGAAAGACTATCTGCGCGCTCACCCCGAGGAACAAGCCGAACTGTTTGCCCAAAACCCGCGCTGGATTTTTTTCCGCGCTGTCGTGGCTGGTCCGGTGGGAAGCTGCAACGTTCCGCTCACGCCCGGACGCTCGATTGCCACCGACCCGGAGAGCTACAGCCACGGTGCGCTCGCCTTTCTGGAAATCGATCCGCGCAGCGACAGCGACCGCAGTCGCCACCCCTACCGCCGGTTCGTGTTCCTCCAGGATGCAGGCAGCGCCGTATCCGGACCGCACCGCCTCGACGTCTACTGGGGCAGCGGCAGTGTCGCCGAGGCGGTTGCGGGGGAAATGCAAAACCCTGGGAGGTTGTATTTCCTGCTGCCGAGAGAGTAGAGTGCGATTCGGAGTGACCCGGTGCGTTCGAAAACCTCTCGTGCAGGCACTGAGGGAAAGCAATGGGTAAAGCCCTCAAGCCGATGGCAGAAACGGTCGTAATCGGTGGCAAGGGCGAAGTGGTGTTGCCCCGGAAAGTGCGTACCGAACTCGGCCTTGCCCCTGGCGACGAACTGGAGCTTCGTTTGGAAGACGACCGTATTGTGCTCCGCAAAAAAGCCGGGCGGTTCGCGAGCTACCTGGCGCGCCTGGGCCGTGCCCCTGACACGTCGGGGACATGACTGCCGACCGAGGGAACGCGGGTTTGCGCGACGTCGGTGTGCTCCGCAGGAGCAAAGCCACCCATGAGCGAGTTCTGGGAAAGCAGCGTTCTACTGGTTAGCGAGCCTGCTCCCGGCATTCGCCGCATCGTGCTGGAGCGGCCACGAGGGCTCGAGTGGCTTCCCGGGCAGGGGCTGGCGGTCGACGTCGGCGGAGCGGCAAAGAACCCCGTGTATGCGATCGCCACGACACCGGAAACAATCGATCGGATCGAGCTCATGGTCGACGTGAACCGCCGCGGCCGCGGGGCCGAATTCATGGGCAGGTTAAACGTTGGCGACCGCGTACGCTTCCAGGCACCGGTTGGCTACTTCGCCCTCGAGCGGGCGCCAGGCGCTCCGGTGGCATTTCTTGCCTGCCAACTGGGCATTGCCGCCATTCGACCGATGGTCTTACGACTCCTCCGCCACCGGCTCACGTTTCCGGTGCGGCTGCATCACTTCGTGCAAACTCTCCAGGAACAACTGTTTCGAGACGACTTCATCAAGGCGGTCTTCCAGCTTGAAAAGTTCGAGTACGAGGTTTTGTTCGACATTCCAGTGCGCGAGTACGTGGACGGCCGGTATGTCTCCGGTACAGATCGAAGAGACTGGCGCTTTTACGTTTGCGGTCCGGCCGCTCAAGTAACCGAAGCGTGCGCGCTCTTGCAGCGTGGCGGCTACCCACCCGAGGCCATTTGCGCCGAGCCCTGGTGACGCACCACGCTACCGAGACGGCGCGAGCAGGCGCGCGCGAAAGAACGCCAGTACCCGCTCCAAGGCTTGCTTGGTCGGGTGGCCATCGCGGTCGACCAAATCCATCGTCAGCACCGAGTGCGCTCGCGGCGAAATTCCGTGCGGATTGCCTGGGGAAGAATCGATTTCGATGGCCTCGAAGCCGTCACCGAGTTCTTCCCGCAAACGCTCGAACCGCTCTCTCGGGCAGGTGAAGTCGTTGGTGAAGCGCAGCCCCAACACCGGGCAGCCGTCGCGAACTCGTTGCTTGACCACTTCGAGCTGCTCCGGAGCCAAATGCAACGCACGGCGATGGGATTTGCTGATCGGAAACGGGAGCGAGGGTTGGCTCAGCACCGGTGCTTGTACTGCGGGGTCGATCATCATCGCCAGGGCAAAGTTCCCGGTCAGGCACATACCCAGCGCGCCGACGCCTGGGCCGCCGCATTCCCGCAGCGCTTCCCGCGCCAAGGCGCGCAGCCAAATGGTCACCGGACTCGCCTCGTTCCGTGCCAGTACTTTGAATTCGCGACTGATGCACGCGTGCAGCATCGACCTCGCCAGGTAACCTGCCGAAACGGGCCTGCCCGGTTCACCGAACAAATGCGGCAGGTACACGCGAAACCCAGCTTCTTTTACGCGCCCTGCGAAGCGCAAGACCTCGGGCGTGATGCCCGGGATTTCGTGGATCACAATGACGGCCGGGCCGCTGCCGCCACAGTAAACATCATGGGTCGTCCCATCGAATCGAAAAGAAACCCGGTCGTACCCTTCTAACATCGCGATCCGACTATGGCCAATCAGGTGGCAGGTCCAGCGTGGCCGCCCGCGAACCTTCCAAGTACGGTTCGTTGCTCGAAGTCGAAGGCGCACCCGACCCCGGCACCCGGAAGCGCTCGATCACCAAGCCAATCACCGGAACTTCCACGCCGCGCACAATCAAATGTGCCGTCGTCGTTCCAATACTGCTGAAGCGCAGCGCGGGGATCGTTTGAAATGCCCGCCGCTCCATGCAGGTAAACGAACTCGCTCCGGAAAACGTTTGTTCGAGCTCGTTGATCACGGCGTACTGTAGGGTCACGGAGGAGAACACTTGCCCCTCCAAATTTTGCGTGCAGGGCACCAACACAAGCTCGCTGTTCGACGTGGCCGTTTGGGACAATACGTTGAAGTGCAAACGATCCGGACACGCTTCGTAGTTCACGCCATCCAAGGAGATAAAGCTGGTCGGAGCATCGTCGCGCAGCTTGCGGAACGCGATCGCCGAGTACGCAATGCGTTGGCCGGCGTTGTCTGCCACGATGGCGCGGCCGGTCAGGGAGTTGCTCGTCGCGAAGCACTTCAGTTCCCCATCTCCTTGGAAGGGAGGTGCGATCCGGCGCCCGTTACCGTCGAGACCGCTGCTGACCATCCACGACAGCGGTCGAGCGGCAGCTCCGCCACCGCCAGAAGGCGCAATGGCCGAAAATCCGATTTCGACGCAGTTACCTGCAGTCACGTAAAAGCAACGAGCGGCTGGGCCCGCTGTTGTCAACGACGACGCTAGCTCGATGCGCGTATCGGTCGTGGCCGACGCCCGCACCAGCGGGAAGATCAGCACCGCCGCAGCCAACTTTTGCGCCGGCGGATCTCCTTGCGCCACGATCCCGAGCGGGTCGACCTCCCCGCGCACGCGCGTGGGCCGCGGCGTGGGAGAAGCAGTTGCGGTGTTGGTGGGACGTGGAGTCCACGTGGGAACTCGGGTGAACGTTGCCGTCGGGGTACGTGTGGGCGGCGGGGTGTTGGTCACGGTGGGCGTGAACGAAGCAGTGCTCGAAGGCGTGGCCGTACGCGTTGCCGTGATGGTGCGTGTTTGGGTTGCAGAGGAACTCGGGGTCATGGTTTGCGTTGGCGTGGATGTCGGCGTCGACGAACGCGTTGCAGTGGCCGAGCGCGTGGCGGTTGCCGACATTGTCGGCGAGGCGGTACGGCTCGGGCTGAAGCTCGGACGGGGCGTGAAGGACACGGTAGCGGTGGGAACGGGCGACGGTGTTCTCGTGGAGGTGGAGGTACGCGTGGCGGTTCGAGTTGCCGAGGGAATCGGCGACCAAGTTGCGGTTGCCACAGGAGTGGAACTAGGGCTCCACGTAGGCGAAGCCGGCACCGGTGTGGCCGTGGCTGGAATTTGGTCGGTTGGGGTCCACGCCGGTGCCACCGTTCGGGTCGCGGTCGGACTTTGCGGCGGCGTGGGCTGCGGAGTTGCCGGCAGCAACCCGTACTGCGCCAGCAGTTGGAACCAAGCAAACAAGAAAGCTGCGAGTCCGTTCAGCAACTGGTTCATCAGGTTTCACCGCATGCGAGGTACCGAGATCGTGGCCGAGCGGCCGCCCTGGAACATCGGCTCGTTGCCGGCCGTCCCGAACGTTGCCGCAAACGGGATCCCATCGATCACCAAGCCAATTAACGGACCGCCAACTCCGCGAACCGAGACTTGCACGACATCCGATCCACCGACGCTGCGGCGCAAGACGTCCGCGACGTCTCCAAGAAACCGCCGCGAGTAGCAGCGCACCTGAAACGAGGTCGACACGGTTTGTCCCAACTCGGTGGTGAGCAGAAGCTGCGCAGTGACAGTGGCCGGCGATTGCAAGACCAAGTCTTGCGAACACGGGAGCAAGATCAGCTCGCTCGTCGCGGTAGGGGTGTCGGCAAGAACCGTGAACAGCAAGCGATCGGGACACTGGGCGTACTGATTCCCATCCAAACGCAGAAAGCCCGTGTACTCGCCACCCGTGAACCGCGGGAAGCCGTAAGCAGTGTACGAAACCGTCGTGCCGTCGAGCCCGAACACCGTAGCTCGTCCCTGCACCGTGTTGTACAACTCGAGCGCCGGCTCGGGCGGCACCACCGCGCACTTCAACTCCCCGAACCCCCAGAACGGGGGCGCCGCGGTGCCATTGATCACATTGCTCATTCCCTCGCTCGCCAGCCATGCAAAGGGCTGGTAGGGGGTCAGCGCCAGAACAAAGCCCACCTCGTTACAAGCAGGGTCCTCCCCATTCACGTAAAAGCACTCCAGCTCGATGGGCACGCCGCTCAGGTTCACCAACTCTACCCGCGTGTCTCGCCCAGCCCCCGCCTCGATGTACGGGAACATCAACAACGCCGCGGGAACGCGCTGCGCCGGCGGCCCCGCGGCTGCGTCCACACGTCCAACCAATAGGCAGAGCACCGCCGCCAACCACGCCACCCAACACCTGCCCGATCGTGCTGTCATAGCCCTCCTGAGCGAACGCGTATCCTACGCCTCGGTGCCGGGCAATGCAATCGCAAAAAACCAGCGTGGCTTCCGCTCGAGCTTCCAAGACCGCAGAATCGCAGAGCAGCCTCGTTCTCGGCGCCCTCCGGCAGAGCCTCGTAGCAACGGCATCCCCAACATGTGCGACCGCCCGAGGTTGCGGGCTCGGCCCCGAGTAGCCCGTGCAAGGTTCGCGCGCGCGGTTGGTCTCTAATGGGGTGGCGAAAGCAGACCGGGCTCGGCCTTTGCGCCGTGGGGTCCTCGCACCGCGGGTTCGAACAACGGCTCTCCGCCTAGACGAAAATTGGCAATGGCTCCTTGCGCCTCCGGCGATACGAACCACTCTGCAAGCTTGCGGGCGGCCGCGGCTCTCGCCTCGAGGTACTGGCGAGGATGGGGAAGCAACACACGGTACACATTGTGCAGTGGCGGTTGGTTCCGGGCCAAGATTTCCAAGTCGATCCGGCCACGATAAGTCAGGAATGTTGCGCGGTCCGTCAAGGTATACGCTAGTCGCTCCGCAGCCATTACGAGGGTCGCACCCATTCCTTGCCCGCTTTCCAGATACCACGGAGGAGCTGGGCGGACTCCAGCTTGTTTCCACAACTGCAGCTCCATCGCATGGGTGCCCGAGCGGTCGCCACGAGAAACAAACGGAGCCTTTTGCCGAGCGATCGCCGCCAGTGCCTGAGCTAGGTTCGTGGAGCCGCGGATCCGGGCAGGATCGGTCGGAGGGCCAACCAGGAGGAATTCGTTTCTCATCAGCTCCCGTGGCTCCACGACCACGCCTCTCGCCAGCGCTTGCTCTTCCAGTTCCGGAGCGTGCGTGATCACGATGTCCACATCGCCCCGGCCCGCGAGTTCCAAGGCTTGGCCGCTTCCCACCGGCAGTACCTCGATGCGAATTCCGAGCGCACGCTCTGCCAAGGGAATCAGGTGTTCCGTCAAGCCCGAGTTTTCGACGCTCGTGGTGGTCGCCAGGCGTAACCGCACTTGGCCTCGGGCTGTCGTTGGGTACGAAAGCGCGGTCAGGAGCGCGCAAGCAGCCAACAAAGCCAAAACGCGCCCCGTCGAGTGGGGCGCATGTGCACTCATCGCGCTGCGCGCGCGACGCGGTCGATTGCGTCTACCATCTCGGGCCACAGCGGCCGCGGCATGTCGTGGGCCATGTCGTCGAAGGCGAGCAGCTCTGCCCGAGGCAAAGCTCGGGCCGTGGCCTCGCCGGCAGGAAATGGCACGAGGGGATCGATGCGCCCATGAATCACCAGTGCGGGCACTTCGACTTTGCGTAGCGCTTCCGTCCGGTTGCCGGAGGCCAAAATGGCCGCCAGTTGGCGCATGACCCCGGCAGGGTTCACTCCCCGATCGAACGAGCGGGCGGCGAGTTCCCGAATCTCCGCCTCGTCGAAGTACTTCGGGCTGCCGATCGTGCGGAAGATGAACACACCGCGCTCGATCGCTTCCTCGCGGCTCGTGGGTTGCGGCGCGAGCAACACGCTCATCGCCTCGGGCCGAGGCGGCGGGAGCGTCGGGTCGCCCGTGCTGGACATGATGGAGGTCAAGCTGAGCGTGCGCTGCGGGTACTGAATGGCAAACGTTTGCGCGATCATGCCGCCCATCGAAGCCCCCACGATGTGAGCGCGCTCGATGCCGAGGGCGTCGAGGAGACCAGCGGTATCGGCAGCCATGTCCGCGAGGCGATACGGGGCCTCGGCTGGCTGACCTGAGGCTGCGGCACTCATGAGGGCCATCACATTGGGCACACCCAGGTGATCGAGCCATGTAGAGCGGCCAATGTCGCGGTTATCGAAGCGAATCACGCGATAACCTCGGTCGACGAGCATCTGGCAAAAATCGTCGCGCCACAAAATCATCTGGGCGCCCAGGCCCATGATCAACACCATGGGCGGCCCGGTTTCGGGTCCGAACACCTCGTACTCGATCTCGATGCCATTCGTCCGTACGCGTGCCATACGGCGACCATCAAGCGAATTGCCGTGGCAGGGTCAACCGAGGGGCAGCTTGTCCCGATGCCGCTAGCGCTTCGGGCGGACCTGGCG
Source organism: uncultured Binatia bacterium (SeqCode) (assembly GCA_964534275.1). Lineage (GTDB taxonomy): Bacteria > Desulfobacterota > Binatia > HRBIN30 > HRBIN30 > HRBIN30. The sequence goes on from CAZHQG010000056.1 coordinate 11,394, forward strand.
GGCGAGGCGGAGAATCTCGGGTGGCAACTTGATGTTGCCTACCAAGGAGCGAATCTGTTGCTCTTCCTCAGGGGTGAGCTGGAGGTCCTCTTGTTTGGGACGTGCGAGCAAGGCGGCGTGCACCTCGGCAACGTACTCGGGGAAGCCCGCGGCGAAGATGGTACCTGGGCCGTCCGGGCTGCGGATTTCGATGTAGCCTTGGTGTTCCTCGGCAATTTGCAGGCAGAGCGCGAGGCCGAGACCGGTGCCGTCCTTTTTCGTCGTGAAGAACGGCTGGAAGATTTTCTCCCGCACTTCTGGTGGAACACCGGGTCCTTGATCACGAACGCGCACTTCCGCATAGCTTCGGCCGTTTTTCTCGGCGCGCGCGACTTGGATGGTCACCTCCTCGCCTTTTCCCGAGGCTTCGATGGCGTTCAGGGTCAGGTTGAACAGCACCTGACGCACGCGGTCGGGGTCGGCAAACGCGAGCAGGCCTTGCGCGAGGGGTTCCACTTTCAGCTCCACGCGAGCGTGCTTGGCTTGGGGTTTCAGCAAATTGACCACTTCCGAAGCTGCAGCGGCCAAGTCCACGGCTGCGAACTCCGGGGTTTTGCTGCGCGTGGCGTGCAGCAGTTGCTCCAGCAAGCGTTGAACGCGGTCGATTTCACCCTTGATGACCGGCAAGCTGGTCTCGATCAGATCCGGGTCGCCCTTCCGCTCCTTGGCAACCTGCATGAACGTGCTGAACGCCGAGAGCGGATTGCGCACTTCGTGTACGATGCCGGCAACCATCGTGCCGACTGCACTCAGTCGTTCCACGCGTTCCAATGCTTGCTGGGCCAAGGCTGCTTGCTCGTGCAAGTAAATATTCTCCAGCGCAAGCGCGAGTTCGTCGCCCAAACGCTCCAGGGCTTCCAGCTCGGTTAGCATGTACCAGTCGCGGCCTTCCTTGAGCCCTAAGGCAAGGAAGCCGACGACGCGGCTTTGGGTTTTCATCGGCACGCAAACTGTCCACCGATTGCGAGCCAGCAGCTCGCCCACTTCGCGAGCGCGCGGTTTTTTCGACTCCAACAGCTCGCTTTGCAGCAAGGAAAGGCTTGCATCTTCGATTTCAGCGACCAATGCACTCGTGAGCGGAAACGCACGGTCGGGCGGCGGTTCGCCGAGGTAGTGCACCAAGCGCAATTCCGCAGCCTCGGGAACGCGGAGAAAGATGGCCAAGTTCGGTGGGCGGAACACAGCCGCAAGCCCGCCGGCAATCACTTCCAACAACCGCTCGCGGTTTTTCTCTCGAAACACCGCCCGGCTGACCATTTCGAGAGAGGTGCGCTGCTCGATCTTGTACGGGAAGGCCCGCTTGGCAAACTCCGCTTCCAGCCGCCGCTGGATCAACGGGAACAAAACGACGACTGCGATCAAGGCAAAGAACACCGCGGAAGACAGCTCCACGTGCGCGCGGCCGAGGGCATGAATCTGCAGCACAACGATCGCAGCATACGCAGGAACGATGGTGAGCAGGCCCGCAAGGAACATCGTGCCGAACCGTGAAATCCAAATTTCCACATCGAGCAAGCGGTGCCGAACCATCGCGTAGGCAATGATGCTGGCCCACACTGCGCTGCCCAAGTTGCCGAGCGGATACATCGGAACGCCGTACGCGGGCAGCAAGTTGGTCACACCCAACGGGAGGGCAACGGC
>CAZHQG010000057.1:0-12241 GCA_964534275.1 uncultured Binatia bacterium (SeqCode)
CTCCCGCCACCGACTCGATCCACAGCGCCACACGCGCGAGCTGCACGGCCGTGGGGTTCAGGTCCACGCCGAAGAGGCAGCGCTCGGCAATGCGCCGCTTGCACCAGGCGCGTGCCTCCGAATTGGCAGCGCGCGCTTCCTCGTCCGAGGCGCGCCAGTGGTCGTCCCATCCCTGCGCGGTTTTGGCCTCGAAGCCCGGCGGGGCTTTACCGCCGTACTCATCGACGTACGCTTTGTGGAGCACCTGACCGAGAAAGCGCATGGCCTCGACGAGGAAGTGCGCACTGCCGCAAGCAGGGTCGAGCACGCGCAGCCCCTCGATTTCGGCGGCGCTCTTTCCCTCGACGAGCGGCCCCAAGGCGTGGCGGACGAGGTCCTGCACCAGCGGGCGCGGCGTGTAAAAGGAGCCTGTGCCTTTGCGTGCGGCCCCTGCCGCAAAGTAAAACTCTCCGGGCTCGAGGCGCCGCAGCAACCGAGCGCTGGCGCCTTTTTTCACTCCTTGGTCCTCTGCGCCCGTACTCTCGTCGTCGTCTTCCGAAGTCTCGGCAACGCTGTCGGCGTCGCTGGCAGCGAGGTCGTCCTCCTCCTCGTCGGCGGGTGCTTCCGGATGCAGCACCTCGGCGGCGGTGCCAGCCACGATTTGAACGTCGCCTTTGACGACAAGCTTCTTTTGCTCGCACAACCGGACCACTTCGGACGGCACGAGTGCGTACGTGTGCCCCTGCACGCGAAGCTCGATCGTCGTGTCGCGAGCGATGCGCGGTTCGTACTCGAGCAGGCCCTCGTACACCGCCCCGAGGTTCTCGATGTCCAGCTCGCGAAACGACACGCGCTCGCGCCCCACACCGCGGCGCGGGCTGGTGGTGGCAAGGTCGAGCATGAGCTGCGCCACGGCCGCGTCGGGCAGCCGTGCCTCGTCGAGGAGGCGGCCTTCGGGCGTCGCGGAGCTAAAAAAATCGCTGCCTCGCGGCGGGATGTTTTGCCAGGGAGTGATCGGCGGCAACCCTTGGTCGTAAATGCGAAACAAGGCGCGCAGGCGGTTCCACAACGAGCAGGAGTTGGCCGGCCACGGACGCGAGGGATCGAGGAGCAACTCGTCGAGGAGTCCCTGAGCCGAGTACGAATCGCGGTAAAGCCGGTGCTCGTCGAGCCGCGGGTCGCGCGCCTCGGCGTACAGGATGAAGAGGATCCGGTAAAGGCCGAGCAGCGCCGCATCGCGGTAGGTGCGAAGTTCCGCTTCGGTGAGATCGAGGGGCGAAGCGATGCGGCCGTGGGTGCAAGCGTCTTCGATCAGGGCGGACACCAGCGACTCGGCCGACCGGAACACTGCCTCCTTGAGGTCTTCGGACACCTTGGCCGCGTGCTCGCGCGACTCGCGCTCGATCTCGTCGATCGGAGCGGCGCCGCTCGAACCGGGGATGAAGCTCGCAACCGAGAAGAGGCGCAAAAACGCAGCAAAAGATTCCCGGTCGTCGTCTTCCGCCAAGCCGGCAAGGTCGACCTCCAGATACGCGTTGCGGGGGCCATCGCCGGGCGCGCGCACCAATCGCGCCACTTGTCCGGTGACGAGCAAGCCGTGGCGGATATCGAGCCGCGCCAAGGTTTGTTCCACTTTCCGCATCGGCTGCTGGGTTCCGGGGCCGGCGTCGAGGTCTTCGTCCCACGAACCGCAAAAGGCGAGTAGCAAGGGTCGGTCGCCGTGGGCTTCGTCCTCCGCCGAGGCGAAGAGTTTGTGCACGCGGTTGTCACCGGCGCCAAGGTGAAAGCCGAGCACCTCGCGGAGCATGGGACGAACGAACCGTTCTCGGCAAAGAGCGGCTTCGTCGCAGCGACCCTCGGCGCGTTGCCAAATGCGGCGGAAGCGTGCGTACGCAAGATCGATCTGGCGGTCGGACACCTTGCGCTGACGGCCGTGCCCCAGGGCGGCAGCGAACACGCTGCCGAGATAGTAATCGGAAAAAAAGCCGCGCACGTTGCGCAGGTGGCGAAACGTCATCGCGCCCTCCTCGCAGGAACGAGGAACAATGCGCCCAAGGGCAGGGGTGGTTCTGGCGCGTGCACCTGAGCGAACGCAGCGATTTCTCGCCGTCGTTCCTTTTCGTGGGTGCGCACCGCTTCTCGCCGCGCGTCGAAGCCCCGTACGCTCTCGTACTCGGCAAAGAGGCGCTGCTGGCCCGTGTTCTCGATCAAACCGCGGGCGCGCCACTCTTCTTCTTGGATTTCGCGCAAGCGGTCGGCCACATCGACTTCGAGGTCGCGGAGCAGCTCCGCAGCTTGTCGCTGGCGTTTTTCGCGGAGATGCTCGGTGCGGCGTTCGAGCCACCGCTGCGCCTCGTGCTGGGCGATTTCGCGGAGTCGGTCGAAGCGGTCGGCAAACCATCGTTCCAGCTCCGTGCGTTCCACTTCGCCCGCGTCGGTGCCAAGGTCGAGGTACTGGACGTTGCTGGCGGGATCGCCAAGCACGGTGCCGTCTACGGACACGCGAACAGCCAGGATTTGTTCCTCCAGGAAACCAGACTCGCCGCGAATTCTGCCGAGGAACGTAAACAGCACGCTCGGAGCCTCGGTGGCGGGCACCGTGCGTGCCGCAAGGCGGCGCGGCGGCAGGCGGCGCTCTCCGGCATACACTTGCAGCAATCGGCGCCGCGCTTCGGTGGCCAAAGCGCGGACCAGCGGATGCAGTGGGGTGACGAACTCCACCTCCTCTGCGCGATGTTGCACGGCCACCGAACGGCGGAAGGTCGCTGCCGGGTAGTGCGGGGCCACACCAGGGCCGCGAAAGTGCCACGGTACGTGGATGGCGAACACGCCTTCCCAGCTTGGATGCGGAACGGCTGCTCGGGGACCCAACGTGTGGAGCACGGCGTGCTCGAGTTCGTGCTCGTCAGGCAACAGCCGCTCAGCGGTGTCGAGGCATTCCAAAAGCCGTTGGTGTTCCTGCAAGCCCGCCGATGCGGCGGCAAGGAACGGCTGAACATGGCGCACGAAGTCGGCCGTACGATCCTCGAACAATCGCACCAAACTAGCCTTGCGTTGCTCCACGTCAGCGGCCTCGGGGTCCAAGGAAACGAGCCCCTCTTCGATGCGGCGTTCGCCGGCAAGGATCCCCAGCAAGTCGGGGGTGGAAATTTGGTCCCGGGCCATTTGCTGGATCTTGGCGACAAGTTGATCCAGCACGGACTCCTCAGGGCTATTGGGGTAATACAGGTAACGGATGATGGGCGGTCGGGTTTGCCCGTAGCGGTCGACCCGGCCGTTGCGCTGCTCCATGCGATTGGGATTCCAAGGAAGCTCCATGTGGATCACGCGCCGGCAGCAGTGCTGGAGATTCAGTCCCTCGCTGGCCGCATCCGTTGCCAGCAGCAGGCGGACCTCAGGGTGTGCAAACCGTTCCTGGCGCCGGAGCCGTTGCGAGCGGGTGAGGCCGCCGCGGAGAATCACGGCTCGATCGGCGAGATTTGGCTCCGCGGCAATGCGGTCTTGGATCGCGCTGAGCGTGTCGAGGTACTCGGTGAAAACGATGAGTTTCTCCTGCGGGTCGTCGGCCAGCACCCGTTGCACTTCGGCAATCAATGCTTCGAGCTTGGGGTCCGTAGGCGGCAGTTTTTTCAACGCGCGGCGGATGCCTTCCAAGGCGCGCACTTCGCTACGTCTCCGCCGCTCGTCCGCCGGGATGGCCGATTTGAGGATCCGCACCGCGGTACGCTCGGCGCTGTTCTCGTCCAGCGGCAGGTTGGATTGGAGGTCGCGCAGATCGGCGGGATCCGGCGGTTCCTCGCGTTCTTCTTCCTTTTTCAAGGCGCTCAAGCGATGCTCGATCGTCTTGGCCAATGCGGCCCGACTCGAGAGCGCGCGCTTTTTCACGATTTGCATGGCGAAGCCGATCAATTCGGCGTCATCCGAGCCTTCGGCTTCTCGTGCCGTGCGGGAGCAGTACGAGGCCACCTTGCGCAACAATGCCGCCTCTTCCGAAGAAAGGGCCACCGGGATGCCGCGCACTTCGCGTGCGGGGAACACGGGCTCCTCGCGCCCGTCGGGCAGCCGCCGCTTGATTTGTGCCTTCATGCGGCGGATGCGGGCTGTTTCGATTCGTCGCCACACAGCGCTTCGGTCGCCTTCGAAGGTTGCCTGGGTCGGCTCCACGAGTTCCAGCAGGGATCGAAAGGAATGCCAGTAGCCGTTGTGCGGAGTTGCCGTGAGCAACAGCAGCCCGCGAGCCGCCTGGCGCAGGGCGAGGCCGAGTCGAGTTCGTTGGGTCCGGTACGGATGGTCCGGCGTGCCCGATTCAGCGAGGGCGTGGGCCTCGTCGACGATCACCAGGTCCCAGTGCTTGCGCAGGGCCCGGTGGCGCACGGTTTCCTTCTTGACGAAGTCGACGGACGTAATGACACGGGGCAGAACGTCCCACGGATTCACCCCGGCGGGGAGCTGGCTTTGGACGCGGGACACGCCAGCGGCATTGTCCAAAATGGCAAACGAAAGGCCGAACTTCTCGTGGAGTTCATCCCGCCACTGATCCATGAGGCCTGGAGGCGTAACGATCAGCACGCGGTCGGCCCGCCCCCGAGCCATGAGTTCTAGCAAGATCAAGCCCGCTTCGATGGTTTTTCCCAACCCCACGTCGTCGGCAATCAGCAAGCTCGGGCGTGGCTTTGCGAGCACGCGCAGCACCGGCGCAAGCTGGTAAGCCTCGAGGGCGACGCGGCCAAAGCGCGCACCGCTAAGAAGGCCAGTTTCGCGCACAAGCGTGGCATCGAGAATGCGGTGGGCGCTCGCCCAGCTCGCGAAGGCATCGAGGCTCCCGAGGTCGAATTCCACCTCCTGGTTCGGGAGGCGTTCGATTTCCTCGGGCGGCACGATCACGGTGAGTTCTCGCCGTGGCTCGTCGTCGTCGGCTTCCAGTTCGAGGATCACGTGGTAGCCGGGCGTTGGGGTGGCTGCCCGCACCCGCCACGCACGGTCGCGCACGAACACTCGGTCGCCTGCGTTCCACATCATTTCCCTTTACCCACCCGCGGCAACTGCCGTCGAAAGAACAAGGCCCCTTTTCAGCACCGGTGCGCAATGGCGGCAAGGGACTCCCCCTAACCTGCGCCGGGGCAATGGGTGAACGCGGGGTCCGTCACGCCGGCAGCCGGTGGCGCACACGATCGACGGGCGACGTTTCCTCGTCGTCTCGGTTTCGCCCTCTGGAGGACGGGCGGTTACCACCCTCGGTGCCGTTGCCGGCCATTGTTCGGTGGGTGGTGGCGGGTATGCGTACCGGCCGCGAGGCTCGCGGGCGCCGCTCCTTCGGTGCGACACGGCAAGCAGGCCCGGAGTGCGCCGGCAGTGCGAACAGTGCGCCGGGGTGGAGGCGTGACGGCGGTGTGGGTGCGCCTGCAGTTAGCGCGCCGAGGCGGTGCTTGCGGCTCTGCTTCCGGACTCTGCCTGCAATTCGCGTTCGAGTTCGTCGATGTCGTGTTGCGAGAGACGGAAGTATTGGGCCTCGGGGTGGTGGAAGACCAGAGCGGTGACGGAACCCTCGGGATCCATCATGTATTCCTCCGTGAGGCGCACGCCAATGTGCTGCGTAACTTGTAACAACTCGAACAGGATCGCTTGGTCTTCCATTCGCGGGCAGGCAGGGTACCCGAACGAGTACCGCCGGCCGCGGTATTTGGCTTGGAACAAATCTTTGTTGGTCGTTCCGGGCGGATCGGGGAACCCCCACATTTCGCGGATTTTCTTGTGCAGCAACTCGGCAAACGCCTCGGCTCCTTCCAGAGCGAGGACTTGCAAAATGTGGCAACGCAAGTAGTCGCCGCGCGCTTTCCATTCCTCCGCAATGGGCCGCACGTCGGGCCCGATCGTGGTGGCGAAGAGGCAGAGATAATCGGCGCGGCCGGAGTCCACCGGCAGCAAATAGTCCGCGAGGCAAAGATACGGCGGGTCGGATTGCCGCCCGAAGTGGAACGTCGCCAGCACCTGGCGCCGGTCGCTGCTGAACACGTGCACGCGATTGCCCTCGCTGTTCGCGGGGAAAAAGCGGTACACCGCGCGCGCTCGCAGCTCGGGATGGTGCACCATGAACGCCTGCACTTCCGCCACCCGTTCGGCAAGCTCTCGTGCCGTGCGCTCGCCCTCGGCCAGCGCGCGTTCGAAGTCGCCTTGGTACCCCAAGTGGCGGTTGTAGAGCATTTTCGGGTTGATGTAGGAGAAAATCGTATCGAGGTCGTAGTCGTCCACCACGTGCAGTTTGAGGTCCGGCGGCAGCGGCACCTCGGCCACCGGCTGCACGTTCGAGCGTGTCGGTTTCGCTCCCGCCGCAGCGGTACTGCGTTCGCGCGCGCTGCTTTGCCCGAGGAGGCGGGCCGTTTCCTCGCGGAGTTTGCGCTCGAGTTCCGCTCGTTTGGCTGGCTCCATGATTTGCTTGGCGAGATCCAAGCCGGTCATGGCGTCGCGCGCGTAAGCCACCAGGCCGTCGTACGCCGGCGCGATCCGGGTGCGCGTGAACTGGTTCGACAAGGCAGCGCCGCCCACAAGGATCGGGCAGTGGATGCCGGCGGCTTTCAGTTCCTGTCCCGTCGTCACCATCATTTGTGCGGAACGCACCAACAATCCCGAAAGACCGATGGCGTCGGGCTGGTGCTCTCGATAGGCGCGAATGAGTTCCTGGGGCGGCACGTTGATGCCAAGATTGATGATGCGGAAGCCATTGTTGCTGAGGATGATGTCCACCAAGTTCTTGCCGATGTCGTGGACGTCGCCCTTGACCGTGGCGAGCACGATCGTGCCGCGCAGCGAACTTTCGGTTTTTTCCATGTGCGGCTCCAGGTACGCCACGGCCGCTTTCATGACCTCGGCCGACTGCAGCACCTCGGCGACGATGAGTTTGTTTTCGGCGAACAAGCGGCCGACCTCGTCCATGCCGGCCATGAGCGGACCATTGATAATTTCCAGCGGGGTGCGCTCGCGCAGGGCTTCGTCCAAGTCGGCAAACAACCCATCGCGGGATCCCTCCACGATGTACCGCGCGAGCCGTTCGTCGAGCGGCAAGTCGCGCAGGGCAGCCTGTTTTTCCTGCGGCGCTTTGGCTCGGAAGTAGGCCGTGAAGGCGCCGATGGGGTCGGTGCCGCGCCACCAAATGAGGTCCTCTGCCAGTTTGCGCTCTTCTTCGGGAATGTTCGGGTAGCGTTCGAGCTTTTCCGAGTTGACGATGGCCAAGTCGAGTCCGGCTTGAACCGCATGGTAGAGAAAGACCGAGTTCAACACTTCGCGTCCGGCAGGCGGCAACCCGAACGACACGTTGGAAATCCCGAGAATGGTTTTGCAGTCAGGCAGCGCTTGCTTGATTGCCCGGATCCCTTCGATGGTTTCCGCCCCGGAGCCGATGTAGTTCGGGTCGCCCGTGCCCACCGGGAACACGAGGGCATCGAAGAAGATGTCTTCTGGCGGCACGCCGTATTTGCGGGTGAGGAGCTCGTAAGATCGCAGAGCGATGGCAAGTTTCCGCTCCTTGGTGATCGCTTGGGCTTGCACCTTGTCTTCGTCGATGCAGCCCACCACCAGGGCCGCTCCGTACGCTCGGGCCAGTGGCACCACCCGTGCGAACCGCGTTTCCCCATCTTCGAGGTTGATCGAGTTGATGATCGACTTCCCTGGAGTGCGCTTGAGCGCTTCCTCCACCACCACCGGGTCGGTCGTGTCGATCATGATGGGAACCTTCACCGTTTTCACCAACACCTCGAGGAACCGGCGAACGTCTTCGACTTCGTTGCGGTCGGGGTCTTGCAAGCACACATCCAAAATGTGCGCTCCCTTGCGCACTTGATTGCGGCCAACCTCCGCCGCCATTTCCCAAGCCCCCTCGGCAATGAGCTTTTTGAACTGCCGGCTCCCGAGCACGTTCGTGCGTTCTCCCACCAGGATGGGGCGGGTGTCTTCGTCGATCACCAACGCCTCGATGCCCGACACCACGCAGCGCCGCGGAACTTGCGCGCGCCGTGGCGGGTGACGGCGGGCCACTTCAGCCAACAGGCGAATGTGTTCGGCGGTGGTTCCGCAGCAACCGCCGACGATGTTCACCCAGCCGGCGGCGCAAAAACGTTCCACCTTGCGTGCGAGGTCGGTGGGGGACTCGTGGTAGTGGCCGTTTTCGTCGGGCAGTCCCGCATTGGGATACACCGAAATCGGGAAGCGAGAAATTTCGGCGAGGGTCCGGAGGTGGTCGGTCATGAAATCCGGACCGGTGGCGCAGTTCATGCCAATGGCGAACAAGTCGCGATGAGCGACCGATGCGTACAGCGCTTCGATGGACTGCCCCGCCAGCATGGTCCCCATGGTTTCGATGGACACCGACAGCACCACCGGCACGCGCCGGCCCAAGCGGGCAAATGCATCGTCGATCCCGAACAGCGCGGCTTTGACGTTCAGGGTGTCTTGCTGCGTTTCCAAGTACAGCAAGTCCACCCCGCCCTCGACGAGCGCCTGCGCTTGTTCTGCGAACAAGGTGCGCACTTGATCGAACGTGACCCCACCCGTGAGCGAAATCATCTTGGTGCCCGGACCCATGGAGCCGGCGACAAAGCGCGGCCAATCGGGGGTGCTGTGGGCGTCGGCCACTTCCCGCGCCAGACGAGCCGCCCGGTAGTTGATCTCGTACGTCGCTTCTTCCAGGCCGTACTCGCCTAAGACCAAGCGCGTTCCTCCGAAGGTGTTGGTTTCGATGATATCGGCGCCGGCCTCGAGGTAGCTGCGGTGGATGGCTGCAATGACATCTGGCCGTGTACGGACGAGTTGTTCGTTGCAGCCTTCCAGGGCTGCTCCGCCAAAATCGTCGGCAGACAGACCGAACCCCTGAATCGCCGTGCCCATGGCGCCATCGAGCACGAGGATTCGCTGTTCCAACGCTTTGCGTAGCAGAGCTTCCCGCTCGCCCACCTGCATGAAGCAACCCCTTAGCCCAATTTGCCCTTGCCGCAACCGCTTGCGCTGGCCGCCGACGGGTTTCCCCTGCAAGGTTTGGCAGCAGCCTCTGCGTGCCATGCAGAATGTGCGGGAGGGAGGAGAACGCGCGGGGCTTGGAGGCGGCGGCAACCTCGCTCTAGCCAAAGGAACGCGGCTCTGTGTATGGTGGGCTGCAACCAGGTCGCCAGCGATGCGGGTTGCCCTCGTTGCCGTATTGTTTTTTCTTTCCGGGCTTACGGGCCTCGTGTACGAGGTCATCTGGTCGCGCTACCTGGCGCTGTTGCTGGGCAGCACGGCGCATGCGCAGGTGGGGGTGCTTGCGGTGTTCATGGCCGGATTGGCGCTTGGCAGCGCACTTTGGGGCACTGCCGCCGATCGCAGCCCGCGGCCGCTGCGCTTGTACGGGGTCCTGGAAATTGTCGTGGGGTTGAGCACGGCGGGCTTTGCGATCGGGTTTTCCCTGTGGAGCCAACTGTACTGGTCGGCGTTGGCAGCGTTCCCGCCGCCGCACTGGATGGCGCGGGTGACGCAGGTGGTGTTGTGCGTGTTTGCCATGGCCATCCCCACCATTTGCATGGGAGGAACGCTGCCTGTGTTGGTACGGGCGCTCGGCCTCACGCGCACGGGCTTTGGTCGAGGGGTGGCGTTTCTTTACGCCATCAACAGTCTTGGCGCGGCCTCCGGTGCTGCCGCTGCGGGGTTCGTGCTCATCCCGGAGTGGGGGCTGGATGCACCGTTCGTCGCCGCTTCGGTGGCAAACGTGTTGGTGGGTCTGGCCGCCATCGTGCTCGACCGCATGGGACCTGCCCTTGCGGAGGAGCGGGCAACGCCGTCGGAAGCCGCACACGATGCCGCGCGCGAGGCGGGAGAGGGCGCATGGATTCGCGGCTACCGTTGGCTGATTCCACTGGCGGCAGGCGTGTCGGGTGCGGCCGCGATGACGTACGAAGTCGTGTGGATTCGCCTCTGTGGTTTGGTGTCGGGATCGTCGACGTACGCATTTTCCATCATGCTCACGGCCTTCATCCTCGGCATTGCGAGCGGCGGTTTGGTGTACACGCTGTGGGCTCCAGCGCGTGCGCGGCCGCTTCGGTTTTACATCGGGGCTTCGCTGACAAGCGCGGCAGTGCTGCTCGCGTGCATGCCGTTTTACGAGCGCCTGCCGTTTTTAGCCGGGCGTCTGGTATGGGTGGCGCGGCAGCAGGGGTGGGACTTCGCCGGATATCAGCTTGCCAACTTGGGCTTTTGGGTGGCGGTGATGTTTCCCCTGACCTTCGTGAGCGGGCTCACGTTTCCCGCATTGGCGCACGCAGCAGCGCAGGTGCTCCCTGGCCGCGGCCGGCCGGTGGGCGCCGTACTAGCTGCGAATACGCTTGGGACCATCGTAGGGACCGTGGCTGCGGGGCTGTACTTGTTGCCATGGCTTGGGATGCAGGGCACCTTTTACGTTGCTGCCGGTACCACGGTCGGCATGGCGCTGGCACTGCTGGCGGCCGACCGACGCAGTTCTTTGTTGCAGATTGTGGCGAGCACGGTTGGGGTGGCCCTGGCGGCGGTGTTGTACGGAGCACTGGTGCCTGGTTGGGATTTGCGCCTGCTGGTGTCGGGGGAGTTTCGTCGCCACGAGGGAATTGGCCCCGACCTTTCGTTCGCGGCGTACAAAGGCACCGTCGAGCAGACGCTTCTCTACTACCGCGACGGTGCCACGGGTACGGTGAGCGTGGAGCAAACTTCCGACGACGTGATCCTGCGCGTGAACGGAAAGTCCGATGCCTCGGCGTTTGGCGACCGTGAAACCCAGTTGATGTTGGGCCACCTGGGCCCGGTCGTGCTGGGGAGCGTGCGCCGCGTGCTGGTGATCGGTTACGGCAGCGGCATGACCTTAGGGGCCATCGCCCGGCATCCGGTGGAAGCCATCGACGTGGTGGAAATCTCTCCCGAGGTGCTGGAGGCTTCCGAGTTCTTTCGCGCTTGGGTACACCGCGTGGACAAAGACCCGCGCGTGCGCGTGTACATCGAAGACGCGCGCACCTTCCTGTTCCGCACGCCCCATCGGTACGACCTGATCGTGAGCGAACCTTCGAACCCGTGGGTGGCAGGGGTGAGCAACTTGTTCACGCGCGAATTCTTCTCGCAAGCGCGTGCGCGGCTGACCCCCCACGGAGCGCTCGTGCAGTGGTTCCACAGTTACGAAACCAGCGACGACGTGGTGCGGCTCGTCGTGCGTTCGGCGATCGAACAGTTCCCGGACGTCCGGCTGTTCCAGAGTAACCAGGTAGACTTCTTCCTCCTCGCCTCGATGGCACCTCGCCAACTCGATCCGGAAGCCGCCCGTCAAGCATTCGCGCACGCCACGGACTTTGCCTCGGTTGGCATCACGCATTGGGAAACATTCGCTGCGCTCGAACTTGCACAGCGTCCAGGATTGCAAAAGCTCGCGGGGCAAGGTCCGGTGCACACCGACCGGCGTCCGCTCCTCGATTACTGGGCGGCTCGGGCGTTTTATGCTGGCACCGAGGCGTCGGCCATCCGCGAAATGTCCTTCAAAGACAACGACAACCCGCTCTTGCCTCCAGCGCGCATGCCCGTGGCAGCGCTGCGCGAGTGGGCGCAGTACCAGCAGCGGCTTGGTTCGTTCGGGCAACTCAGCACGGTTCGTTTTCTTGCTTCTTGGCTGCGGCAGGACCCCTTGGATCCGGCCCTTCACAGCGCTGCGGGGGAATTCCTGCGCAAGCACGAGCGCTACCTCGTTCCGTTCCAGGAATTGGTCGCCGTTGCAGCCGAGCCAGGGCCGGAGCGCACACGGCGCATGCGAGGGTTACTGGCGATTCTCCGCGCGGGCCCGCAACCACCCAACGAGCGCTTCCTAGCGTTGCTGGAGCCGCTGTTGGCGGATCTTCCTGCAGCCGAGGAAACGGAAATCGAGCTGGAGCTGGCGGAACTGTACCTTGCGGCGCGCGGGTATGCGCAAGCCTTGGCGCTGCTCGACCGCAGCGAGGGCTTGCGCGTGATGGCGAGCCGCGACGAAGCCACACGACGGGCGTGCATTCGTGCCGCGGCGTTAGATGGCCTCGATCGAAACGAGGAAGCAAAAGCAGCCTTTGCCCGCTGCAGGCCGACCGCACGATAACAGCGCCGGGTGAGGGTCGGTTGCGTCGTGGATCGGCGTTCGACCCACTCCCTCACCTTTCATCCTCTCCCTCGCCCTAGCCAGGGCCAGGGAGAGGAGTCGACGTGGCTTGGTGCGACGGAGTGACGGTTTGCACATCGCAGTTGCACGGCAGAGAAAAGA
>CAZHQG010000058.1:0-12148 GCA_964534275.1 uncultured Binatia bacterium (SeqCode)
AGCCACGAAGCGCCGCCGCCTCGCGCTCCGGGCGCCAGTTGCCTGCACCACCATGCACCATACAGGCCCATTGCCGCATAGCTTCGAGAGTGGAGAAAACGGCGTGCAAATGCAATTTGTGTGTACCACTTGGCGTGGTATATAAAAACCTGCCGTGAAGGAAGCCGAGGGTCGCGACCGGAGCACGTTCGAAGCGGAAACCAATCGGCGGATAGCGGACGGGATTCCCATTGCCGGGGCTGCGTTCGCCCTCGTCATCGGCTTGGCTTGGCCGTTCGAGCACTCGGTGTTTCCGGAGCGCGACCGGACGTATGCCATCGTTTACGCACTCGAACTTGCTGTCATTCTGTCGGGAATCTGGTTGACGCGCCGCCCGCGCTTGGCACCGTATATCCGTCTCATCACTTCCACAACGGCGCTTCTCCTCGTGGTTTTGGTCACCACGTATCACGTTGTCGTGCGATCCACCGGCGACGTGCTTGCGCTGGTTCTGCTGTACATCCTGGTGGGAACGATGGTGTCGGTGCCATGGGGCTGGCGCGGGCAGTTGCCCGTAGCGGTGGCCGCCGTGGCAGCGTTTGTGTTTGCCATTGCGTCGGGCGCCCAGCCGCTGGTACCCGTGTCCATGCACATCCTCGGCCTGACAACCATGGCCGCGCTCAGCGTTCTGGGGGCGGCGTTTCTCGATCGGCAGCGTTGGGTCATGTTCCAGCAAGCAGCGGAACTCCAGCGCTTGAACGCTGCACTGGCCGAGGCCAACCGCGCTTTGGAACGTGCCAACGCGGTGAAAAACGAGTTCCTGGCCAACGTATCCCACGAGCTCCGGACCCCACTGAACATCATCATGGGCTACGTCGACTTGCTCGCCGAAGGCACGTTTGGCGACTTGTCACCGGAAGCCAAGGATATCGTGGAACGAGTCAGTCGCACGTCGCGGAGTCTCGTGTTTCTGGTGAGCGACCTGCTCGACTTGTCGCGCATCGAGGCGGGGAAACTCACCGTGCAGCCGACCCGTGTCGAATTGCAGCCACTGTTCGACGAGATGCGCCTGTATGTCGAGCCGCGCGTGGCTGGTAAGCCGGTGGAATTCATTGTCTCCCCCGCACACAATCTTGCTGTGGTGGCCGACCGCAACCGACTGGAACAAATCCTATTCAACCTATTGTCGAACGCGGTGAAATTTACCCATCAGGGCACGATTCGCCTGTACGCAACGCCGAGCAGCAATAGCCACGTCGAAGTCCACGTCGAAGATACCGGCGTAGGCATTGCCGAAGACGAGTTGCCTTTTTTGTTCCAGCCGTTCCATCAAAGCAAAGCCGGAAAGGAAGCTGGCGGCGTCGGGATCGGGCTCGCCCTCTCCGCCCGCCTGGCCACCGCGATGGGCGGGGAAATCCTTGTTGCGAGCGAAGCGAGCAAAGGCTCGCGGTTCACGGTACGGCTGCCACGAGCGCATCCCTGACCCACATCGGGCCACCACAACGCGGTGCGCCTATCACCCGGGCCATCCTCAGCGCCCAACGATCGGCCGTGCGTGGAACGATGCGGACGCGTTCCTCCAAACAGACCGACCCCGCTGCAGCTCTACTTCAACGCCAACACCAGCTTCCGGCCTTCGCCTCGGATGTCCAGTTTGTCCTCGCGTGCAAGCCAGCCCACCGCAGCGTAAAACACATCGCTGCCGAGCTTAAGCTTGCGCTTGACGGTGTCGGCCGCTGTCGGGCCGTTTGCATTCAAAAATCTCCACACCTCTCCGGCTGCGGAGCCAATGTCTTGCATGCTTGCTGCCATCGCTTCACGTTCCTTTCCCAACTCTCATTAGAAATGCCCAGCTTGGCGGTAACCGCAACAGTCTACAAGCCCATCTCATCCATTCGTCCCCAGCTCATGGATGCTGATCCGTGCCCGCAAACGGTTCGTCGAACCGAGCGCGCGGAACTACGTTGCTCGAGTCCGACCGTAAAGCGGCCAACTCGACCAGCGCTTCGAGCAAGTCCGACCGCGTAATGATGCCGACGAGCCGACTCCCTTCTACCACTGGCAGTGCACCAATACGTTCCCGGCGCAACAATCGGGCCGCGTACACGATCGAGTCCTCCGGTACGACGGTGAGCACGTGCGGGGTCATCACCGTTTCTACGGTCATGTGCCGAGGATCGACTCCCTGACGCGCTGGTCCGGAGAGTTCGGCCGCCGAGGCCAACGCGTCGCGCACATCTCGGTCGGTGAGGATGCCGACGAGCTTCCCTTCCACCACGACCGGAAGCTGGTTGATGCGGTATTCCTCCAAGAGTTGCTTGGCGCGAGCCACGGAATCGAGAGGCGAAACCGTTCGGACATCGCGGGTCATCCAACTACGCACTTCCATGATTGATTCCTCCGAGGCGGGGCCTACCCGCAAGAAGTTTGCCAAGTTCATGAGAGCCAAAGCCTCCGCATTCCCTGTCGAGCCAGCATTGCGCTCCTGCAAACGAACCGGCCGTTCTCGAGCGTGTTGGTTCCGCAAGTTCGCAAGGCTACCGATCGCCGCGTTCCCATTCCCACGAACAGGACGTGCACGAACCCTACACCCAACGACATCGGAGGTTGATCGATCAGGCTCACTAGAGATGCTCCCGCGGATTCCCCGGTTGCACGTGGTTGGCGGCAAATCCACGTGACAAGGCCCCCGCAAAGTCGTAGGCTTGGTGCTCGCCAGGAGGAATGTGCATGATGAGAAGGTTCCTACTCTCGCTCGTGGCAACGACGGTGCTGATCCTGCCAGGAATTAGCGTGCCGGTGCGCGGAGCGGAGCAAAACCCACAGCTCGAAGTGGGGCCGCCGCAGCCGGTACGCGAGCTTGGCGCGACGCTTGTCGCCACCGCGCTGAACAGCGTGTACGTGCCGGTGCGGTTTGCGCTCACCGCTACGGCGGCCGTGGTGGGCGGATGTGTCGGTTTGATCAACGGGGGCGATGCAGATGCGGCCGCAGCCGTGTGGGCCAATGCCGATGGGGATGCCTTCGTAACTCCTGATATGATCGAACACCGGCGCTGGCCGCGACTCGGGAGGTCTCGCTGAACTTCGGCTTCCTCCTGCTTTGGCATCGCGGATCGCGAGAGCGACAAGCTACGACGCGAACGGCCGTCGGCTCTTGCCTTGTCCTTCGACCGTGAGCTCGCTTACTAAAAGGTTTCTCGGAAGCGAGGCCACGTCGGTTTGCACGAGCGTCGAAGCGAGCGCCTATCGGGGTGGATGGTGAGGAGAGCGGTCATGGAGCAAACGCAGCAGTGGGATGGTCGGCGCGACCTAGACGATGCAATTGGCGACTTGGAACTGCGCCTACCCGAGGAGCTGCGCGAGCTTGCTTGGCTCGCGATGAACTACCGTTGGTCGTGGTGTCCTGGCGGTCCGGAACTGTTCCAGTCGATCGACCCCGAACTGTGGGAATCGTCGAGAGAAAACCCCCGCGACTGTATTTGTCTCGCCCCGCAGCGCCGCTTGCAGGCGCTCGCGGCGGATCGCGGATTCACGGATCAGTTGCACGCAGTCGTGAGTGCGTGTCGCCAAGATCTACAGCGACCGCCGCACCCCGCGGTGCCCCCCGATCGACCGGTTGCCTACTTTTGTGCCGAGTTCGGCTTCCACGCCTCCGTGCCCATTTACAGCGGTGGTCTCGGTGTCCTCGCGGGCGACATTCTCAAAGCGGCCTCCGACATGGGCTTGCCCATGGTGGGCGTAGGTTTGTTCTACCGGCAGGGGTATTTCCACCAGCGCTTGGATAGCTGGGGATGGCAACACGAGTACTGGGTCGATCTTTCCTTCCGGCGGCTGCCTGCAGTGCTGGTTACGGGCCCGGATCGACAACCGCTGCAAGTCAGTGTTCCAGTCAACGGCCGCGATGTGCATGCACGCATCTGGCGCATCGACGTTGGTCGCACACCGCTGTACCTGTTGGATACCGACTTCGAGGCCAACGAGCCCACGGATCGTTGGATCACATCGCGGTTGTACGTGGCCGACCGGATGCTCCGCCTCGCGCAATACGCGCTGCTAGGGATTGGCGGCATTCGGGCGCTCGATGCGATGGGCATTCAGCCGAGCACCATTCACCTGAACGAGGGGCACGCGGCGCTCGCTACGTTCGAATTGCTGCGCCAACGGTTGGAACGCGGAAAGCCATTGGATGCCGCACTGGCCGAGGTTCGCAGCCATGCTGTGTTCACGACGCACACGCCTGTGCCCGCCGGCAACGAGGGCTACGACGAACAAGAGTGGGCGGCGGTGCTGGGCGCGTATCTCGACCGGCTTGGAATTCCGCGCCAGACGTTCTTCGATTTCGGACGGGTGGTGCCCGGAAACTCGCACGAACCGGTGAACATCACGCCGCTTGCGCTACGCACCACGAAACTGGCCATCGGGGTGTCGCGCAAGCACGGCAACGTGTCGCGCGCCCTGTGGCACAATCTCTGGCCCGATCGGCCGGTGGACCAGGTGCCGATTCGGCACGTGACCAACGGCGTGCATGCTCCGTCGTGGATGGGTCCAGAAATGCAGTCCTTGTTTCGCCGCCATCTTGGCCCTGACTGGCTCGAACACTTGCTCGAACCCGGATTTCTCGACGCCGTCGAGCACCTTCCCGACGAGGAACTCTGGCAAGCTCGCAATGCGCAACGAACCCGCTTGGTCAACTATGTGCGCGCAAAATCCGTGCGCGACCGTTTGAGCCGCGGGGAGGACGCGGCGTACGTTCAAGCTGCTTGGCAAACCTTTTCTCCCGCGACGCTGACCATTGGCTTTGCCCGGCGAGTTGCCGGCTACAAGCGGTTGTATCTGTTGGCGCGACTTACGGAAAATGGACTTCTCGCTGGAATCGACCAATCTTCCACGCCCTTCCAGTTGGTTCTCGCGGGCAAAGCGCACCCCGCGGATCACGAGGCCAAAGAAGACTTGCGCAACCGCTTCCAACTCAAACACACACCCGAGATCAGCAAACGAGTGGTGTTTCTGGAGGACTACGATTTGTCCGTCGCGCGAATGCTCACGTGGGGTGTGGACCTGTGGCTCAATTTGCCGCGCCCGCCGCTGGAAGCCAGCGGTACCAGCGGCATGAAGGTCGCCCTCAACGGAGGTCTGAATTTGAGCGTGCTCGACGGCTGGTGGGACGAAGCGTTCGATGGAGAAAACGGTTGGGCCATTCGCTCGCCAGAAGCCGACCCGCACACTCAAGACGAACACGACGCGCGCGTGCTTGCGGAGATCCTGCAGCACGAAGCGATCCCGCTGTTTTACGAGCGCGATCAGGCGGGTTTACCGCGCCGCTGGCTGGCGAAAGTCAAGCGCTCGCTACGCACGCTAGCGGGCCAGTTTAGCGCCGCCCGCATGCTCAAGGAGTACGTGGCGCTGTTGTACACGTGAGGCTGTTGGCGAGCCGGCTGCTAAGAGCCCGCGCTTCTTCGTTCTTTGCTGACCCGACCCGCCTCTACGCACAGGCGGTCGAGCGCCGTCGAGTCGAGCCCGTGGTAATAACCACGAATCCGTCCGTTGCGGTCGACCAGTACGAACCGGTCGCTGTGCACGATGGGTTCGTCCCCACGACCGTCCTGCTCTTCCAGTGCCAGCCGAAACCCACGGGTGACGAGCGCCCGTACGGCTTCGGGCGCACCGGTCACGAACGACCACCGCGGTTCGAGTGCGCCGCGTTCTTCCGCATAGCGCCGTAACACTGGGGGCGTGTCGGTTGCGGGATCGACGCTCACGGACACGACCCGCAGTTCCCGGGCTGCCGGGCAGCGTTGCAGGAAATGCTGCATTTGCTGCGTGAGCGCTGGGCAAACACCGCGGCAGCGAGTGAAGATAAAATTGGCCACCCACACGGTTCCCAAGAGATCCCGCGACGACAAGCTCTGGCCGTCTTGGTCGGTGAGTTCGAAGTCGGGCACCTGCCCCAACACCGGCGGCGCCGGACGCATCCACTCCGCAACACGCCGAACTGCAACCGTGACCGGAACAACCACCGACACGGCAAAGAAAACTGCGGCCAGTACCCGGCGAAACGCAAACCTTTGCGGGCGTCGAGTTCGCGGTGGGGAACCGATGGTCGCTGGTGCGTCTGTGGAATCCTGGGTGTGCATCTACCCCAACGGCCAGACTCGATCGCACGCCATCGCTGCCAGCACCACAGGCAAATACAGCAGCGACGCAAACAGCAACGTGCGCGCCCGCTGCACCGACCCCTCCCGCGCAAACGCCACACTCGTGGCCACGAACAGCGCACCGGCAACGAAGGCAACGGCGAGATACCCGTACCCGGCCATGCCCAGCGGCGTCGGCAGCAACGCAATCAGCGCAAGCGCAGTCGTGTGGATCAGCGTTTGCCGCCCGGCTACTTCCGCCCCGCCGGGGATTGTCGTGAGCAACTTGAGGCCCGCAGCCGCGTAGTCCTCCCGGTAGAGCTGCGCAATGGCAAGCGAGTGGGGCAACTGCCACAGGAACAAAATCGTGAACAGCAGCGCGGCTTCGATGCCCACACTGCCCCGCGCTGCAGCCCAGCCTGCCACTGGGGGCAGAGCGCCCGGCACCGCGCCGACAATCGTGCACAGCGGGGAGTAGCGCTTGAGCGGCGTGTACAAAAAGAGATAGGTCGCGATCGTCGTTGCCGTGATGAGCGCGGGCAATGCAGATACCGCATACCACAGGTACACGACGCCTACGGCACACAACACAGCGCCGTACATCGTTGCTTCCCAGACACCCAGGCGGCCGTCGGGGAGCGGACGCTCCCTCGTGCGCCGCATGCGAGCGTCGGTTTCACGCTCCATCACTTGGTTCAACGCCAGCGACCCGGTTGCCGCTAGCGCAGTCCCCACGATGACAGGCAGCAACAGAGCAAAATCCGTGGTGCGGTCGGCGCCCAAATAAAACCCCACAGCCGTGGTCACCAACACCAGCAGCATGAGCCGCGGCTTACCCAGCTCCACAAAGTCGAGCGCTTTGCGCAGGGCGCGCACGCTCGCCAACGTCGTTGTACGCGAGGGCGGAATTACGTCCATGCCTTGTTCGCCTCGGCAAACGCCACGTGCGGACCCCACGACGGCGACAATGCCCGCCACGACCGCAGGGCCAGTACCACGCTGCTCGCCCAAATTAACGTTCCCGTGATCCGGTGAGCCGCCAAGATCGCCAACCCGAGTTCGTACGGCAGCCGGTTGTGTAACTGGGTGAAGTGCCAAAGATACGCCATCAAGCCAAGGCTCAACTGCAAGCAAACAAACCCGGCCAACGCAAACGCAGGCAACCGCAACTCCGGGATCTCGGGAACTTTGCGGATGACCCAGAACAGCACCACCACCGCGAGCGAAGCCACCACGCTTGCGCCGATCACGTGTTCCCACAACGCCTGGCCCCGGTGGGTCAGCAAGGCCCCAAGGATCATCTGGATGTACACGGCCACGGGAATTCCCAACACGATTGCCCGCGAAATGGGTGCGTCGCTTGTTCCCCGCGCCGCACCTGGTAAACGTTGCCAACTCTCGCTTGTGAATACCCACAAGGAGACAACCAAGCCAAAAAACGCTTGCGCAAAGATTCCGTGCACGATGGCCAAATCATGGCGCAACAGCACCACGCGCATGCCGCCGAGGACGCCCTGAACGATCACGCCCAGTAAAGCGGCCACTGCGAGCCACCGCACCCACGGCCGTACTTCCCACCGCCAAGCGGCGACAACCAGAAGAATCGTGAGAAAGCCCACCAAGCTTCCCAGCAAGCGATGACTGTGCTCGTACAGCACGCCGCCCACCCACTGAGAAGGCGGGTAGGTGAACATGTTGTAACCAAACGTGGTGGGCCAATCCGGAACGGCCAGCGCCGACCCAGTGTTTGTCACCAGCCCACCCACCATCACCAGCACCAGCGTCGCGAGCGCAGTGGCCGCACACGACCAGTGCACCCAGCGCTCCTGTTTTGTCCATGTCCGAGAATCCGTCACACAGCCTCCTCTGGCGTGCCGCCAACCTTCGCAAAATCGGGAGAAGAAAAAAACCCTCGCGGGCGCGGCATGCAACAAGCGTGACGACACGCTTTTCCACGCGCATGCAGGCACCTTGTTCGTGCTCTTCCTACGGGCGCAACTCTCTGGGGCAGCAATTTCCTTCCGCGAGGCGTATCCGTGGGGGGGCGAGAGGGCCCGCTCATAGCCACGGGGAGGAATGAGAATGGGGACGTCGATGGGCGGCGGCCGAACATTCTTGCCAAGACACCCGCGCAGCCCTGCGCGGAGCGATCATGTTCGCGGATCCCGCCTGCCTACACCCTCCGCCCCGGGCCGATCTCGGCAAGGGGAGCTTCTCCGGTTTTCACGCAGGCTTCACGATTCGTCCGTAGGTTGCGGTGAGGTCGCGCAACCGTTCCCAAACGTCGGGAGTGAGCTGCCCGGGCTGCAAGCGCCACCTCCAGTTGCCTTCGCCACGTCCGGGGTAGTTCATGCGCGCTTCGGAACCAAGCGAGAGCAAGTCTTGCGCGGGTACGATGAACGTGTCGGCAACCGAGCTCGAGCCTAAGCGGATCAAATCCCACGCGATGTCTTCGCCGGACCGACCCAAGTAGCGCTGCGCGTAGGCGCGTTCCGTGTCCGGCGCAGAGCGAAACCAGCCGACGGTGGTGTCGTTATCGTGGGTGCCGGTGTACACGACAAAATTGTTCGTGTAGTTGTGCGGCAAGAAACGATTGCTGGCGTCGGACGAAAAGGCAAACTGTAGTACTTTCATTCCGGGCAAGCAGAATTGCTCGCGCAGCGCATCGACCTCGGGGGTCACCGCGCCCAGGTCTTCGGCAATCAAGGGCAAACTCCCCAAGGCTCGCCGAAGACGATCGAGGAAGTCCGCGCCTGGGCCAGGGACGTAGCGTCCTCTCACAGCGTTCGGCGACCCAGCAGGGATTTCCCAGTACCGGACGAAGCCGATGAAGTGGTCGATGCGGACCACGTCCACGAGTTCCAGCGTCGATTGCACCCGTCGGACCCACCACTTGTAGCCGTCCTGCGCCATGACCTCCCAGCGGTACAGCGGGTTGCCCCAAAGCTGGCCGGTAGCGCTGAAGTAGTCGGGAGGCACTCCCGCCACCACGGTGGGCTTGCCGTGTCGGTCGAGGAAAAACAAATCCTGGTGTACCCACACGTCGGCGCTGTCGTAAGCTACAAAAATCGGCACATCGCCGATGACCCTGAGACCAAGCTGCGCCGCGCGTCGTTTGAGTTGGCCCCATTGGTGAAAAAAGAAAAACTGCCAGACCGAGTACACCTCGACGACGTGGCGGAGCTTTTCCCTCCAAGCGGCCAGAGCCGCCGCGTTGCGCCGCACCAACGCCGGCTCCCACTCGCTCCACGGGCGGCCGCCATGCGCATCTTTAAGTGCGAGAAACAGGGCGTAGTCTTCGAGCCACCATCGTTCACGCACCCGGAAGCCTTCATACAAGTACGTTAATTCGGGATTGGCCCCGGCGAGCAACCGCCGCGCCGCACGACTGAGCCAAGAGGACTTCCAGCGAATGAGCGTAGCGAAGTCCACTCGGCCCGCAGGAAACTCCGGCCGAGGTTCCAAGTCCTCCGGGTCGAGCAGGCCAGCGGTAAGGAGTTTGCGTGCCGACACGAGCCACGGGTTCCCCGCGAATGCAGAAAAACACTGGTAGGGTGAGTCTCCAAAGCCGGTCGGTCCCAAAGGCAACACCTGCCACCACCTTTGCCCGGCTGCAGCCAAGGCATCCAGCCACTGTTCCGCTTCGGGGCCCAAGTCGCCAATGCCGTCGGGCCCGGGCAAACTGGTCGGGTGCAGCAACACTCCGCTCGCTCGTGGTAATCGCATGTTCGACTCCCTCACGACCTGTGTCGGTTTCGCTTCTTCGACACGCCTTATCGCGGCAGGTACGATGCTGCCAAGGCGCGAAACGCAGACACTTGATCCTCGATCCAGCGGGTCGAACGACCGAGTTCACGAGCAAGGATCGCTGCCACGGTTGGGGCCATCTCGCTGGCCGCGCGCGCGTCGAGAAACGTCGCTCGCAAGCGACGCGATAACACGTCTTCCACGGTGCGAGCAAACTCGTGGCGCGCGGCCCATACCACTTGCACCGCGCGGTACGGCAAGGCCGGGTGCAACTGGGCGGCAAGTTCCGGCGCGGCTTGCATGAGCCGCTGCAGCACGACGGCGTCCGACCCATAGGGCGCCAAGTCACCAAACCGCTCTGCGTTGGTATGGAATCCATGCAAGTTCAGGCAGCGGGTCAGGCAGGGCTTTTCTTCCAGCTCTGCCAACATGGCAGCGTGGTTTACGCAGTCTTCCGCCATGTTGCGGTAGGTGGTCCACTTGCCGCCGGTAATCGTGAGCAAGCCGTTCTGGTCGACGTGAATGGTGTGATCGCGAGACAAGGCAGCCGTGGATTTGCCGTTGCCCGAACGCACGAGGGGGCGAATTCCCGCGAACATGCTGAGAACGTCGTCGCGTGTTGGCGCCTTGTGCAGATAGAGCGCCGCCGTTCGCAGGATGAAGTCGATTTCTGCCTCCAGCGGATGGGGCTCCACCGTAACTTCGGCAACCGGCGTGTCGGTGGTGCCAATCAGTGTCCGCCCGCACCAGGGAATGGCAAACATCACGCGGCCGTCGCTGGTGTGGGGCACCATGATGGCAACGTCCGAGGGCAAAAACGACCGATCGAATACTAAGTGAATGCCCTGACTGGGGGCGATCAGAGGAGTCGCCTGTGGGTCGGCTAGGCGGCGCACTTGGTCGACAAAGGGTCCGGCTGCGTTCACCACCACTTTTGCAGGCGCGTACAGCTCCTCGCCCGTTTCCTGGTCGCGCGCCACCACCCCGACAATCACGCCATCGCTCCCGCGCCGTAAATCCTCCACTGCGCAGTAGTTCAAAGCCACCGCGCCTTGTTCCATCGCAGTTTGAATCAGGGCAACAAGGAAGCGCGTGTCATCGAACTGGCCGTCGTAGTACAGCACGCCGCCACGCAACCCCTCGCGCCGGATGGTCGGCAAGTATTGCAACGTGGCCTCTTTCGAGAGGTTCCGCGATTTTCCGAACCCGTAACGTCCGGCCAAAAGGTTATACACGCGCAGTCCCGCGCCGTAGAACGGTCCCTCCCACCACGCATACGTAGGCACTACAAACGCGAGGTCGTTCACCAAATGAGGGGCGTTTTGGCGCATGAGTCCGCGCTCGCGTAACGCCTCCATCACCAAGGGAACGTCGCCTCGCTCGAGGTAGCGCACACCGCCGTGCACCAACTTGGTGCTGCGGCTCGAAGTGCCTTGGCCAAAGTCGCCGCGTTCGAACAGCACCACTTCATACCCACGCGCGGCCGCGTCCAGGGCTACACCAGCGCCCGTGGCTCCGCCGCCAATGACCACGATATCCCACGGCCGCTTACGCGTGCGGACTTGTTCCAACGCTTCGTCCCGTGTGGGCAGGCGATGCATGATCCGGAAGACTCCAAGCGGCGTTTCTAACGAAAACTGCGCCACGTGCACACCTCGCAGAATGGAGCTTCCCGCCATCCTGCCGGAGCAACGAGGCACTTCCTCCGGCAGTGGACCTCGTCTGCGCCACGAGCATCCACACGGAGAGAGCGTCGCCAACGTCTTCCACTTTCAAACCAGGCGACCGACACCTGCGCTCACGGCCCGGAGCGGAGCCCAGTTCCCGAGGTCACTACGAACCTCTGCGCGACACCAATCTCAAGAAACCGGTCCCCACGTAACGCAGCGCCAGTGAGCGGGGGTCTCGCCCGCGATCGGCCCGGATCGACGAGCAGCACAAAGCGGCAAAACTCGTCCTACACTGACGCTGCAGCGCGATCCGCGAGCCAATGGAGTTCGCCTTCTACGGGGCAAATGCCTTTGGCCGGCACTTCCTCGTAGCTCGTCGACGAATCGAACACGCGTGCCAGTACGGAAGCTTTCTCCCGCCCAGCAACGAGAAACACCACGCAGCGTGCGGCGTTGAGAACCGGATACGTGAGTGTCAGGCGGGTTGTTTGGAGCTGCGGAACGTAATTTGCGACAACCCAGCGGCGGCGTTCACCGAGCGCATGCGTATGCGGAAACAACGAAGCCGTGTGTCCGTCTGCCCCGAGGCCGAGGAAGACAAAGTCGAAGCGAGGCGGG
>CAZHQG010000059.1:0-11710 GCA_964534275.1 uncultured Binatia bacterium (SeqCode)
GAAGAGGCTCCTCTTTGGCGCTTCAATGGGGCCGCAGCACATCGCTGCGGAAAACTGCGAGCTCTCGACGACGCGTGGCCTAGTCCGGAGGCTTCAATGGGGCCGCAGCACATCGCTGCGGAAAACAAGACTTCCACCGAGCAAACAGGACGGTCACCGAGGCTTCAATGGGGCCGCAGCACATCGCTGCGGAAAACGCGGCTGAACGCCATCATGCAGCAGATCGAGACGATCGGCTTCAATGGGGCCGCAGCACATCGCTGCGGAAAACGTCGGTTCCGCGAAGAGGAACCGCTTGTCGGTGCAGGCTTCAATGGGGCCGCAGCACATCGCTGCGGAAAACCGGGCGGGCCATTGGGCTTCCCGACCCCAGCGCACTGGGGCTTCAATGGGGCCGCAGCACATCGCTGCGGAAAACCTCGCATGTACCGCGGATGCCTCGCACTCCGAGTCGCTTCAATGGGGCCGCAGCACATCGCTGCGGAAAACCAATCGACATCCCCGGCATCAACGAAATCATTGTCTGGCGCTTCAATGGGGCCGCAGCACATCGCTGCGGAAAACAACGTCGCCGTGAACGCCTCGGTGTCCGGCCGTGGCGCTTCAATGGGGCCGCAGCACATCGCTGCGGAAAACTGCAATTCCCACCAGAGATGTTCGCCGAAATCGACGCTTCAATGGGGCCGCAGCACATCGCTGCGGAAAACGCGCATCTCGTCGTCCGAGATGCGCCCGTCCCGAGCGCTTCAATGGGGCCGCAGCACATCGCTGCGGAAAACCTGTAGCCAGATGGCGCGCCGTGAGATACGCGTCGCCGGCTTCAATGGGGCCGCAGCACATCGCTGCGGAAAACCTCCTAGCGCGCGCTCAATATCACGTGTTGCCAGAGGCTTCAATGGGGCCGCAGCACATCGCTGCGGAAAACTTCGCGTTGCCCGCCTTTGGTCCTAGTGGCGATGCGCTTCAATGGGGCCGCAGCACATCGCTGCGGAAAACCGCCCGCGCCTAAGTAGCCAGAAACGCGTAGGAGCTGCGCGAGTTTGCGAGCCCTGCACATTTGCACCTGTTCGCCTCCCCGGAAGGCGCGGGAAGCGGGTGCCTTCACTCGTTCTAACGTGCCAAGTTTTCAAACAACTCGGGCTTGCGAGCCCTCCCCAGGCTCGGGGCCAGCACTGTAGCGCTCGCAAGCGCAAAGGCAGAAAGTTCATACGATGATGGGCCCTTTTTGCACAGGTTGTACTGTTTTGCCAAGGCTCACGATTCTTGGCACTACCTTGTCGGCCAATCCGAGATCGAGCACGAGCACATGGTCTTCGTCGTGATGGATCATTTGATCTAGTGCGCCCAAGAGTTCAGCCAGGCGCATCCGGTTCAGGCGGCACTGGAACACGGAAAGCTGCAGCCACTCGCCATAGCCCTGCATTTTGCGAAACACTTTGCGCCAGCGGCGCGGTTCCCGGATGTCGTAGCACACGATGTAAAGGTGTTCCTCGTTCATGTCAGCGGGTGGTGAACTGTGGGTACTCGGGAATTTCCCCCAACAGATGGCGGGCTAGGAGCCGCGCCTGCAGTTCGAGCAGACGCCGATAACTTACGCGGTAGCCAAACACCGGGTGAGTCACCTCGTGACTCAGGCGTCGCTCGAATGCGGCAATGAAACGGCGGCGGCCATCGTTGGTGAGAGCAACGGCCGCCCCGGCGTGCACGAAATCGGTCGCTTGTACCTCTCCGTTGTTGATTGCTTGCAACACGCTCGAGTCGGCAATCAACGGCCGAAACGGTTCCATCATGTCGAGGGCAAGCGCTGGTCGCCCATATCGGGGCTGATGGTAAAAGCCGCGATATGGATCGAAGCCGACCGCGGTGAGCGCCACCGTCCAAGTACGCGTGAGCAGTGCATACGCATACGACAACAACGCATTCACAGGGTCTGCGGGTGGTCGGCGGTTGCGTTTGGAGAAGTCGAAGGGCAAGCGTCCGTCGGTGTCTTGCCGGAGCATCGCAGAAAAATTTCCAAAGTACCGTGCCGCTGCTTGCCCTTCGGCACCGAGCAACGTTTCGAGGTCCGTGGCGCTTTGCACGCGCCGCAAGTCGCTCTCGAAACCGGCTAGCACCGGCTCGGGATCGTCGGCACGCTTCCAGTTGCGGCGCAACAGCGTGCGCTGGTTGCGGATTTTTGCTGCCACGATGCCTTTTGCGAGGCGCAAGCACGCAGCCGGGTCGAAACTGGTCCGGTACTGTGCCGTGCGGATTTCGACATTCTTGTGTCCGGTGCCGATCGTGTGGCCGAGAAACCAGCCCCCGAACGAATGCCAGCTCACCGGGATCTCGCGTGCCATCAATTCATGGAGAGCGGGCGTGGTGAGCGAAACGTTGCCAAGGAGCACCACTTGCGACACGTCGATCAGCCGCACGGTTTGCACGTGTTCGTCGTCTTGTTCGATTTCCAACACCTCGCCCGCTTTGCGTATCCTGGCGTTGTGTGCCTGGACGTACAGAGGTAGGGCATGGTCGCGAGCTACTGCTAACGGACGAACACCGGGCTGGCCGTGGGTGAGAAAATTGACCTCGTCGGGCAAGCAGATGCCGACGAGCGAGCAACGCGGGCACTTGGGGCTGTCCTCCAACGGCGGTGGAATTTGTCCGCTTGCTGCCAGTGCGCGCAGGCCGGCGATCGCCTGCAGCGTTTCGGCTCGCAGTGCTTCGTCGAACTCCACGCGCACCCGCTCGCGGCTTCCGGTGAAGTACAGCACCCCCTCTTTGCAGATGTATCCGTGCTCTTCGAGCAGGAGTCCTTGCGCACAGAGCTGCACGCGTTCTGGCTCGTACGTGCCGCGCGCCGTGTGCGGCCGCTTGCCGTGTTTGTAATCGACTGGAACGACCGTTCGGGCGTCGCCTTCGATGAGGTCGATGCGTGCGACGAGTCCTAGCCGGGTTGAGGAAAGCGTGACGGATCGAGCGTGAATCCTGCTGTCCTCTGCGATTTCCCCCGGCCGTGGTAGTGCGCCACTGCTTTGGTCCACCCGGCGGTGCACGTAACGGCCCTGGATGGTGTCCACCGAGTCTGCCCATTCGCCTTGGACCCACTCGAGGTAGGCAAGACGCGGGCAGTACACGAACTCGTTCACCATGCGAGCGGGAACCAGCAGCGGCTCTTCTTCTGCGCGCGAATCAGTGTCTCGAAGTTCTTGTTCGTCGTCCGGCATGATGCCCCCAAATGGCGTATGCCCACGATGCGAAGGTGGGATCGAGCAAATCCCGTGCACACTTGTGGCTGTTGTGTCCACGGCATCCCGACGCCCGAGCGGCGTGCCTGCTTCTGTTGGCTGTTGCCACGCTGAACGCGTTTTCGACGGCGCGAGCGCTTGAAAGGCAAGAATTGCGCACGTCGAAGGCTTGGGTCGTTGTCAACTGCCTCGGCAAAGCGCAAGGCGCGTGGAGATGAGATTCCCGTAAAGGTTACGGAGGCTTCGTGGCGAGGTTCGATCTTGACAAGAGCGCGTAAGCTGTGGCTATTAGGCGGCACGGAGGCAGGTCATTGAAGGATCGAAGAAACGCGCAGCTCGAGGGTGCGGGCTTGTTTGGGAGCGTTGGGTGGAAACAACGCATCGCACTACGAATCCGAGCGAAGCTCGAACGCTCTCGGCCGATTCCACAAGGGGGCAAACGGCCGTGACGCACGCGCCTTGGTTCCCAGCTTGGGTCGAACATCGGGATGCGAAGGGAGACGGACGGGGGGTGGTCTGGGCTGTAGGTGGCGCCGGCGGTTCGCGCTCGTCTGGGTACGAGCGGGCTGCCTCGATTGTTCCTGCAACCCTGGATTCCGGAAGGCATGTTGCCCGCGAGCAAGAATCTCCTCTCGTGGGGGCGGTATTCGATCCTGAGGCGGAGGTCTTTGCAGTCAGGCCTGCTGGCGAATGTCCACGCTCGCTCTTGCTTCGAGATGGAATCGTCTTCGTGCAGCGTTGGCGGGAAGCCCTCTTGTGTCGTTTCGAGGGGGAGTGCGCGTCAGTGCGGTCGCTGGTGAGCGGCCACACTCCGACGGGAGCTCCGCTGCAACGGCCACATTTAGCGCTGGTTCCTTTGGGGGCGGTCGGGGGCAAGGGCGAGGCGAGCACATTGGTCGGCGTTGCCGCGGTGTTCCCGGTGGGTACGAATGCGGAGGTGCGGGAGGCAGTGCAGGCACTTTTGAGTCGCGTGGAGAAAGTGAAGCTTGGCAGGCTGGGTGTTTGGAAATTGGTGCCGCTTCGCGCCGGAGCCCAGCACCGCGCCGATTTGCAATGGGATGCGTGGGTGGCGTGGCCCGGAGGAGCGACCCATTGGGCAAGTGTTACTCCGGTGGTGTTCGACCGGCACCCGAAGGCGAAGGGTGCCGAGCGGGCTTGGAAGGAAGTCACACAAATGTTCGCACGCGCGTGTATTGCGGCGGGCTTTCCGGCACCGCGGGCGGTGGTTCCCAGTCAGACTTCCGCACATGTGGGAGTGCCTGCCGCGCACTGCTTCCCCATGCTCACGCGTAAAGACGGTGGCGCACGCCGGCATAGTCACGTAGCGCTTGTCTTCGATCGTCCGGTCATCGGGCCAGTGCTGATCGGAGCTGGTCGGTACCGTGGCTACGGGATTTGCCGCCCCGTGGAAGTGCCATAGCTCGAGGAGCGCAAATGTTCTGGGAAGCGGACTCGATGCGCGCATTGCTGCCGGCTGGGGCGGCTTCCCACCAAGACTTGACGCAAACGAGCCACGGAGAGGCCTGCTGATGGAATCGCGCCGGCAATTAAGGGGAAAACTTGTACTTCTTGTCGGCTCGAACCCTTTGCCGAACTATCTTGCTGCGACGGCTCTAAACGCTCGGGAAACGGTGCTGCTTTACTCGCCAGAGACTCGGGAGCCATGCGAGCGGCTGGAGCGAGTCTTTCGAGCGCGCGGCATACACGTGTCGAAACAGGTGATTCAGGACGCTACGGATGCGCGGCAAATCCGCAATGCCCTCAAGTCGCTGGGTGATGCGGATCACCTGCACTACAGCGGTGGCACCAAGGTGATGGCTGCGCACGTGCGCATGGCGCTGAAGCTCGAGGAGGACCAGGCTTCCTACCTTGACGAGCGGCGTGGGCTCCTCCGGTTCGACGATGGGTACGACCTCGACCTCTCGGAGCTCGATCTCGGGCTGACGTTGGAGCGCGTATTCGAGCTGCACGGGATCGAGAGGGTTGCCGGACGGAACCCGTCCGTGTCAGGCGCGCCCACCAAGGCGGATGCGGCAGCCTTAGCAGACCGCCTCCTTCGCGATCCTTCGGCAGCCAAAGCTCTGTACTCCAGGTTCCGGCCCGAGGGAAGGATGAGGTCTTTGACACAAGCCAAGAATGATCCGTGGAATCCGGCGGACCAGGGGCTCTCGCTGAGCGCGTCGCGGGTTCCTGAAGGCGACTGGTCGAAGGACCGGTACGAGGCGTGGGAAAAGTTGCTCACCGGTGGGTGGTTGGAGGAGTGGACGGCCACCCAGATCCGTAGCCTCGTCGGCGACACGAGTGCTGTCGAGGTAGGTGTTCACTGCAAGCGGACCTCGCCAAGACCGGCGGCGTTCGAGATCGATGTCGCATTGATCCGACAGCAACGTTTGTACGTGCTGTCGTGCACGACCGATTCCAAGAAGGCGCGGTGCAAGTCGAAACTCTTCGAGGTGGCGATGCGAGCGCGCCAGATGGGCGGCGACCTCGCGCGGAGCGCCCTGGTGTGTCTTCTGGACGGAGACGACGCGAGCGGTCCTTATGTCGACCAGCTCCGGAGCGACATCGCGAGCCTTTGGGAAGCGCCCAACGTGCCAGCCGTATTCGGCCTTGCCGACCTGCGCGAGTGGGCCGGAGTAGGGGGCGAGCCGAACTTCGCTTCCCTGCAGAAGTGGCTCGAATCGTGAGCGAGGGAATCGGATGCCGGTTCTGACAGCAATAGACCTGTTGGGGATTCAGCGGTATGTCTTTGCGTCCAACCGCCTTCGGGACTCGGTGGCGGCCTCGTGGCTTGTTCATTGGGCCACGGGGCGTGACGGGGCGCTTGCGGCTGCGGCGAGATTCGATGGCGAGGTTCTGCTCGGGAGTGGTGGGAACGCGCTTATTCGATTCGAGCGTCGCGGGAGCGCGCTTGACTTCACGGCGCACTATAGCAGGCACTTGTATGACAGAGCCCCAGGCCTCGAGGTGGTCGTAGAACATCTCGAATACGAGCCTGGCGAACTGGCTCGAGCACTTCAGCGACTACAAGTCCTTCTCGCGCGTGCGAAGCTCGAGCGGGCGCCTTCCACGCCCCTATTGGGGATCTCGGTAACGGCGCCCTGCGCCGTGACGGGTCTTCCTGCATCGGGATTTGACCCCCAGGAGTCGGACGTTCCTCTGTCGCGGATGGTGCTCAGATGGCGCGATCCTCAACTGCGGCAAGAGGCGAGTCAGAGATGGGCTGCCTTCCTTGACGGCGATGACCGCTTCGCTTTTCCGGACGTCATAGACGAGATGGGCAGAACCTTCGGGGAGACGAGCCTGATCGGCGTCGTTCACGTGGACGGGAACGGAATCGGCGACAAGGTCCGGACATGGCTGGAGGAATGCATCGAGAACAGGCTGCCTGACGAGAAGGTTCTCGAACAGCTTCGCGAGTGGAGCTCTGCCGTCGATGAGCGGGGCCGGCGAGCGTTCCAGAGCGTCGTCGACCGAGTCAGGCAGGCCGTCCGATCCGACGCCAACGAGGCGCGGATCGAAGGCTCGGTTCCGGATCTCGGCTTCGATCTGCGCCGCTCCAATGGCCATACCTTGCTGCCGCTCCGACCTGTGCTTCTCGGTGGTGACGACCTCACTTTTATCTGTGACGGGCGGATTGCGCTGGACCTGGCGGAGACAGCGCTCGAAGCTTTTTCGGCGAACATCTCCCATCTTGGGTCCGTGACCGCCTGCGCCGGTGTGGCCGTGGTGCCTGCGCACGCCCCCTTCGATCGGGCCTACGAGCTGGCCGAGGCACTGTGTGGGAACGCGAAACGGGGCCGCCGGGAGCGAAAGGACGATGGTGCGTGGTTGGACTGGCATCTCGGGACCCCACGCCCCGGAGAATCCGTGCCGAGTCTCCGTGATCGGGCGTACAGGAGCGGTCGGCGGGAAGACCGGTCACGCGGCAGGGCGCTGTTTTGGACACTCACATGCAGGCCGTACCGGTTAGGCAGGGACCCGCGGGATTCAGAAACGTGGAAGTGGCTAGTCAGAACCGTCTTGGACGGCCGATCGAACGGATTCCGAGGAGAGCGCTGGAGAGAGCATCGCAACAAGGTCAAAGAGCTTCGAGCCGTGGTGCGCGAAGGGCCGGAAGGCGTGCAAAGGGCCCGCGAAGCGTGGACTGTCGCCCGAAAGCTGCAGTTGCCCGGTGGGCTGGACGCGACGAACGGTTTCCTCGACGGCGAGCGTACGCCACTTCTCGATGCGATCGAGCTGTTGGATCTTCACTTACCGCTGGGTGCCTCGGAGCAGTCGAAGGGGGATGCAGGTCGATGAAAAAGCCTCCGGAGCGGATCGTGATCGAGTTGCTGTCGGATGCCACCTTCGGCCGAGGCGAGGGCACGCCTGGCGTGGTGGACGTCGAGGTAGAGCACGATGCCTACGGCCTCCCCATGCTCGGCGGTAAGGCTCTGCGCGGCCTCTTGCGCGATTCTTGGCTTACGATGCAGGCCCATTTTCCCGAACTTGCCGGGGCGGGGCGCCGCGTGCTGGGGCCGCACGCGGATGTGGACGAGACGGCGATCCTCCGAATCGGCGATGCGACGATCGAGGAGCGTTCGCGAGCGTATTTTGTGGCGCCCGTGGAACGGGATCACTACCCGCTACCTCGGGAAGCGATTCTTGCTGCGTTGACTGACATCCGGTCCCAGACCTCCGAGGAGCGGAAAACCGGAGCACCCGCCAAGGGCACCTTGCGCTCCATTCGAGTCGTGTTGCGAGGCCTGCACCTGGAGGCACCACTGGTCTGGCTTGACCAGCCGACTCCGCAGGATCTGCAATGCCTGGCCTTGGCCTGCCTGGCAACCAGGCATGCAGGGCTGGCTCGGAACCGAGGCAGGGGACACATCCGGGTGACCTTGGACGGCAACGTGGAGAGGACACGCGGCTTGGCTGAGGACATCGGGCGATGATTTCATCAAAAGCCTCTTTCGAGAAGTTTTTTAAAGACGCCACCGGGTTCGTGCCTTATGACTGGCAGACGTGGGTGGCGCGTAACGGTTTTCCTGATCTTCTTCCGGTCCCAACTGGTTTTGGAAAAACGGAGGTAGTACTCGCCTGGGCGTGGCGGCGCCTGAACGGAGAAGCAGAGCCCAGGCACCTTGTTTATTGCCTGCCGATGCGGGTTCTCGTGCGGCAAACGGTCGAGCGCCTTCGTCGTTACCTCGACAACCTCGACATCGACGTGCCTGTGTACGAGCTCATGGGCGGTGCGGTCGAAGACGAATGGGTGAGGTGGCCAGAAAAGACCTGGGTGCTTGTTGGAACGCAAGACCAGTTACTTTCGAGAGCCTTGAATCGAGGCTACTCGATGAACCGATTCGAGTGGCCGGTCCACTTCGGCCTGCTAAACAACGACTGCCGGTGGATCGTGGATGAAGTCCAGTTGATGGGACCTGGCCTTTGGGCGACGGCACAGCTGGACTGGATGCGAAGAAAGCGTTTCGGGACGTTGTTCGACTGTCGAACTACGTGGATGAGCGCAACAGTCGCGCAAGGATTTCTAGCTACAACAGACCGCAAGCGCGACGAGCTAGATAAAGGGGATGCGTTGCCGGTGCACGTTATTGAAAGCGACAAACATCCCGAGATCCGCCGCCGTCTCGCGGCTCGTAGGCCGATTGAGCTGTGGCGGCCGACCGGCCTGAAGAAGGGCAGGAAGACTGGGGCGAACGATGTAGGCATCTTCTACCAGAGCCTGTCGAACGCTGTTAAAGAGAAGCACGTTCGCGGTACCCTGTCGCTCGTCATCTGCAACACGGTCGAGGCAGCCCAGAGACTTTACGAGAACCTACGCGACGATGGAACACCAAAGGTACTGCTCACTTCCCGCTTTCGTCGCCAGGACCGAGAACAACATGAGAAGACGCTGCTTGAATTCGAGAAGAAGAGAAGAGCCGTCGAGTCAGCACGTGAGCGCCAGGGTCGCACAGACGAGGGCGGCAAACCGGTGCCCGACGATCCTGGGCTTATTTGCGTGAGCACCCAAGTGGTGGAAGCTGGTGTAGACGTCTCGGCCCATCATCTTTGGTCGGAGATCGCCCCCTGGCCGTCGGTGATCCAGCGTCTCGGCCGGCTCAACCGCGACGGCAGGGACCAAGAAGCCCGAGCGTGGTTCTGGGAGATGCCAGCGGACGGCCGTACGGAGCGCAAGAAGACAGGAACTCTCCTTGGGCCGTACGAGGCGGAGGATCTCAAGCGCGGGAAGAAGCTCGTGGATGCGCTCGCCCCGCTTTCACAGCATAAGCCGTTCCAGGAGGCTCTCGAACAGCTCAAAACTACCTCAACTCGGGATGATTTGGAGGCCGCCCTCCAGCCCCGCCCTGAGCCGATGCCGCGCGCTTTGGACGTCCACAGCCTTTTCTCCACGGAGCGGGACGTGCACGGAGGCTTCACCGATGTTAGTTCCTTCGTGCGCTCCAGCGACCCTGATGCAGACGTCACGGTGGTCTGGCGTGACTGGGACGGCGGGGCAAAGAAGGCTCCACCTGCGGAGGATGACCTCGACGGGCCGCCGCTTGACGTCGCGAGTGAGGGCTGTCCGGTGCCGTTCTATCGGCTGCGGGAAACACTCAAGAGTGCGAAAACGCGCGCATGGATCTGGAATGACGAGGACGACAAGTGGGAGGAGATCCGTCCCGACGATCTGCGCCCGGGAATGGTCGTGATGCTCCACCGCGGAGCCGGAGGATACAGCTTGACGCTCGGTTGGACTGGCAACGCCTCCGATAGGCTGGACGACGTGCCTCGCGCGGGCCCGGGCCGGGTGCTGCGCGACGACGAGCGAACAGAACTTGGCTATTGGTGCAAGCTCGATGTGCATCTCAACGACGCACGCCGCCAAGCTGAGACACTATCCAAGGCACTTTCCCTGCCCGATGACCTATGCACGGCAGTGGTCGAGGCAGCAGGACTTCATGATTTGGGCAAGGCACACCCGCAGTGGCAGGAGGCACTTCCAGGCGTGGCGAATGTAGGGGCAGGCCCGTGGGCGAAGTGTCCGCGCGTGTTGGCCGTAGATGTCGCCAGCAAGGACGTGGACAAAGAGATCGCGGACTTTGTCGCGATGCGTTACCCGGGAGCGTGGCGTCTTTCGGACGAGCAGCGACGAAGGAATGGTAACGATGTGGTACGCCTACGCTGGGCGCTCGACCAGCGAGTAAAGCGACAGGAACTGGATCAGCTTCGCGCGATCAAGGGCGTCCTCTGGGCCGGCCACGCGCCGTTCCGTCCGAACATGCGACACGAAGCCGCGTCGGCGTTGGCGATGTGGCATCGCTACCGCGCAGGCCAAGCGAGCTATTCCGCGCTTGCGGTCTTTCTCGCGGCAGCGCATCACGGCAAAGTGCGCACCGTGTTCCGCTCCTTGACGGACACCGGGGAGGATACCTTCGGCGTTCCCCCGCAGCCGGATACGCTCGCGTGGAATGGCCAGTCTTGGCCGCTCGATTTCTCGGTGGCGAAGGACGGCGCCGAGGGTGTGTGGACGCCTCGAGGTTTCGTGCTGAACGGTCACGGCTGGACCGGACTCGTCACGGACCTTCTCGGCTCTTGGAGGCCGGACGACACCTCCAGCGCCGGTGTGGTCCCGGACTCGGAACCGAAGAAGCTCGGCCCGTTCAAACTCGCGTACCTCGAAGCGCTCGTTCGCATTGCAGACTGGCGCGCAAGTGAGAATCCGTCCTCGTGCCTGAAACCGTCGGAGATGTCGCGTGGTAAGTAGCACCCGGACTCTACCCGTTATACCGTTGCCCGGTCTGCGCATCGAGGTCCTGGGCAACTACCTGGCCTCGCTCGGGCTTCTGCGGTTACTGGCGCGCAAGTGGCCGAGCGTCCGCATCGCCTGGCGGGATGGGGTGTTACAGGTCGTGGGCGGTCCCAAGGATCTCGATGAACTCCTCGACGCTCTGGTGGACATCGCGGAGAATCGCGCATGGACGCCGTACGAGCGCGCGTGGTCGGGTAAACAGAAGAAGAGCACAAAGGCGAAAACCGGGCGGCCGCTCTCGCTCTGGCAGGCTAACGCTGAAGAGACCGCACTCGAACTATTCTGCGCGCACGCGGTTCCGGGCGATCGCGTGGCGTTCAATCCGCTTCTCGGTAGCGGCGGGAATGCCGGACAGCGCGAGTTCGCGAAGGGCTGGGAGAAAGTTACCCAGGCGTTAAAAAAGCCCCCGGCGAAGGTGGACTCTCGGCGTGAGCTTCACGCCTGGCTTACTGGGGAGTCGGTGACTTGGATGCTCGATGGCATTGCTGCCGCATCCTGGTTCAGCGGCGCTAACAAACTCTACAACAGCGGCCAGCGTCCATATCGCGAAGAACCGCTTTCGCCCTGGGCTATGGCTCTCGCGTGCGAGGGACTCCCGTTCTTCGCAGGGGCCGCGTCTCGCCGGCTCGGTGCGCGGGCTCGAGCCCAGGGAGCGTTTCCGTTCGTGTGTCAGGCGGCGGCGCCGACGACC
>CAZHQG010000060.1:0-10695 GCA_964534275.1 uncultured Binatia bacterium (SeqCode)
AGGCTTGGCCACGCTCGCCACGATGGCCGCGCCGGTCGGTGTCACCAGTTCTCCCTCGCCCGCCCCGAGCAGCACGGGGAACGCGCGCAGCAACTCCATGGTGGCTGGGCTCGGCACGGGCAGGGTTCCGTGCTGAGCGCGCACGAACCCGCTGCCAAGCGGGAGCTTGCTCGTGTACGCAGCTTCGATGCGAAAGTACGCAAGGCCAACTGCGGCAGCGACAATATCCGCGATGGAGTCGACAGCGCCAATTTCGTGGAACGTCACGTCGTCGGGCGGAACGCCGTGCACCCGCCCCTCGGCAACCGCCAGTCGCTGGAAGATGTCCAGGGCGCGCTGCCGGACGCCGGGCTCGAGCTTGGCCTCTAGGAGCATGGCACGGATATCGCGAAACGAGCGATGGGCGTGCGGGGCATGTGCCGGCACGTGAACTTGGAATTTCCACGCCCGGATTCCATTTATGGTCCGCTCGAACGCACCGACTTCGGCTCCGTCCAGAGGAAGTTCGGCAAGCGCGGCGCGAACGGTTTCGAGCGGCAACCCGAGAGACAGGAGGGCCCCGACCGTCATATCACCGCTCACGCCAGCAAAGGCGTCGAAGTACAGGACCCGCATACGTTGCCCGTTCTAGGCATGTTCCGGCCAGCGGCACAAGGCAGCGCGGACCGCACCCAGAACGCTCCTGTGCATTGTTCCTGCAAGGGCCTGCTGGTACAAGCGCTCGCACGGAGAGCACGCACATGTACGGCAAATCCTTGGTGGCGCTGGCGCTAATGAGCGTAGCGGTGACCGGAACCAAGCTCGGGCCACCGCCGGTGGTTTGGGATTTGGGGCCCTTCGAGCCTACCCCGGCGCCCACGCCGGCACCGGCGCAAAAGAAGCGTTTGATTACGACGTTCACGCTGCAAAACAGCCCCGGGGGAGACACGGTCGTGACCTTCGAAGCCACCGAGGTCGCCGAAGACAAAGAGGGCAAAACCCGGACCCTCGCCTCCAAGCAGTACTCCCTAGCCGAAGCGGAGGAAAAGCCGGAACTCAGGCCTTTGGCACGGAAAATCCTGGAGCAACTGCGCTCGTTGGAAGGAGACCTCCTCGAGTTCGTGGAGAAGTCGGGCCCGCCCAAACCACGGGCTCCGCTGACCGGAGGAGGGGCGCGACCGCGCTAACGGCGGCACGAACCGACGTCAGCGTCGACCCGCAGCATCGAGTAGAATCAACAGGGCGGGCACGTCGGCGGCGGTCACGCGCCCATCGCGATTCACGTCGGCCTCGATCACTTCAGGGATTTCGCCGAACAGCATCGCGAGGAGGGAGAACAAGTCGTCCTCGTCCACGATGCCGTTATTGTCGGCGTCGCCCACTAGGTACGAAGCTGTTGGCGTCACTGTCGGCGTGCGCGTCGCCGTACGGGTCCGCGTCGGTGTCCGCGTTGGCGTGAGCGCTCGCGTGAACGTGGGCGTGGGCGTGCCCGTGGGAGTTACCGTTGGCGCGGGCGTTGCCGCGCTACCGACGAAAAACGGAGCATAGCGCAACAAGTTCGTGGTGGGCGCCCCCTTCGAGCGAGGCCGCCCCTCCCAGCAAAAGGCAAGCGTGCTCACGATCACGCGTCCCTCGCCGTAACGATACTCGGCCATACTCGGACCGTCGCTATTGCGCAGCAGCACCGTGGCATCGGCCGGCAAATTCGTCAGCACTCCCTCGTCGGTGGATCCCCAGTTGGCGAAGTCCTGTTCGCTCAACGCCACGCCGCCAAATCCTTCGCCAATGAAGTACGGGTGGCTTGCTTCGACAATGAACTCCTCGTCGTGCGCGCGCACTCGGGCAAAGCCCACCCCGCCCGGAGCGACGTTCTGCTGATCGCCAAAGCGCCCGCCCACGTGGATCACGGCTACGCCCCCATCGGCCACGAACCGCTCGATCACACCTCCAGGTGCCACCAGCCGCTGCAGGACGATGTAGTCATCGAGCCCCAGATCCGGCGGAACATAGATCACTTGGAAGAGCTGCCGATCCAGGAGCGGGTCGTCCATTTCGAGCCCTGTCAGTCGCTGCGCAGCGGTTTGGAAGCCCAAAGAGGTTGCCAACTCGAAGATGCAATCGGTTTGGTTGAAGCCAGAACCGAACAGGAACGGGATCTTCGGCAGGGGGGTGGCGGTGGCGGTCGGCGGCGAACCCGTCAACGTTGGCGTCGGTGTGACCGTAGCCGAAGCCGTGGGGGAGGGGGGAATCGGCGTGGAGGTTGGAGTCGCGGTCGGGAGCGGGGTGCCCGTGAACGTGGGCGTGAGGGTGCGAGTCACCGTTCGTGTTGCCGTGGGCGAAGGCGCCGGTGTGTTCGAGGGGGAGAGCGTCGGCGTCAGCGACGGCGTACGGGTGAGAGTGGGCGTGAGCGTGTTGGAAGGTGTGCGAGTCGGCGTGAAGGTCGCGGTTTCGGTGGGCGAAGGCGAGGGCGTGCTCGTCGTGGTCGCTGTTGGGGAACTCGTAAACGTCGGCGTGATCGTCGGCGTCGGCGTACGGCTGGCGGTGGGTGTGACCGTTGGCGTCGGCGTTTCCGTAAACGTGGGTGTGAAGCTCGGAGTCGGCGAGGGGGTCGACGTGAACGTCAGCGTCGCTGTGGGCGTAGCCGTGCTCGTTTGCGTGGGTGTCGGTGTGGGAACTTCCCAACACACTTCGACCCACACGCTTGTCGTGCGCACCGCATCGTTGGTCCCCACTTGGTGGGCCACGCCCGCTTGCATGCGGTTGATGTCAGCCCACGTCCATTCCGTGCCAAAGGCAGGATTGAGGCAGGGAGGCGGGCCGGGAGTGGGGGCGATCCGCTGACAGAACCGCTGCACGACTTCCACGTACTGCGTTCCCACGGCACGCGCAGGCCCGGAGAAAATGGTCTGCGTGCCCCCTCGGAGAAGGGGCGCCGCCGTGCTCCGCGGGTTGCCGTTGAGAGAGCGGGACACGATGTGCACATCGACCGACACGATTCGCTCGCTACGCGGGGCAACGTCTTCCATGTTGTACATGTCCACGCGCTCCCCCAAGGCGGACGTGTCTTGGTTGAAGTACACGAACGTGGCGTCGCCGTCGTTCCCTCCGACGCACTGCCAGTTTTGCGTGCATCCGAACGCGAAATTGGCCGGGGCCTCCGCGGGACCGTTCGGCGCGAGGGCCA
The DNA here is from genome assembly GCA_964534275.1 of uncultured Binatia bacterium (SeqCode). Lineage (GTDB taxonomy): Bacteria > Desulfobacterota > Binatia > HRBIN30 > HRBIN30 > HRBIN30. Next base: position 3,164 of record CAZHQG010000060.1, read on the forward strand.
TGCAGTTCGGACCAGAGGTTGGAAACGCGATGGGGGTGTTTGTCGGCGTCGGAGTCACGGTTGCCGTCGGCGTGATCGTGGGGGTCATCGTGATGCACGCACCAGCAACGCAAAGAGCTCCGTAAATCGGGGTGGCTCCTGGCGGGCAGGCCGCGCCCGACGGTACGCCACAAAAGAACTGGGGACCGGCGGACACCAACTGGCAGCAGTCGTTCGCGCCCAAGGTCGGCGTCGATGTCGGTGTCGATGTGGGCGTATGGGTGAACGTGGGCGTCGGGGTGACCGTCGGCGTTTCTGTCGGGGTGAAGGTGGGGGTGAACGTGGCGCACAGGCCTGAGTCCAAACACGTTGCCCCATACACGATCACGCCAGGCCCGCAGTCGTTCATCAAAGGTGCGGCGCAGGCAAGCTGACTTACCAACACCACCTGACAGCAATCTTGATCTCCTGGAGTGTTCGTGGGGGTCGGGGTCACCGTGCGCGTGGGAGTTACCGTGGGCGTTTGCGTAATGGTGGCCGTGTTCGTCCGCGTCGGTGTTTGTGTCGTCGTCGGCGTCGACGTGCGCGTGGGCGTGCGGGTAAACGTGGGCGTGATCGTCGGCGTTTGAGTGGGCGTGAGGGTCGGTGTCGGTACCGGCGTTTGCGTAAAGGTGAACGACGGGGTAGCCGTCGGGGTCAGCGTGGGCGTTGGGGTAAGCGTGAGCGTCGGCGTCAGGGTCGGCGTGTTCGTTGGCGTGGGTGTAAACAGCACGCACGTGCCTTGAACACAGTCGGCGTTCGGAACGGGGTCGCACCCGAGGCCGCAGTTCCCTTGGGGATCGGACATTCCGCAAAACGAAAACACTTCGTTCTGCTCGTTGGTGAACACGCAGAGGCAGCACACCTGTTGGGCGCTTCCTCGCGCGGCGCTCGCGAGGCACACGAGGACCAAGGAGGCGAGAAGCCAAGAACGGCGAGCGGGGCAGGGAGCGAAGTGCCAAAACCGTCGTGTGAGCTGCAATGTTGGCTCCACGGGCGTGGACCGTTCGTTGACTTGAAGGGACCCCTTTGTTACCGAGTCGCACCTTGCCGCGCAAGGTCCCAACATGAAAATCGCTTCCGTCAAGGGGTTCCACGACGTCCTGCCGGGAGACAGCGCGCGCTGGGCTTGGTTGGAAACTCGCGCCCGCGACTTGTTCGCCCGCTATCACTTCGCGGAAATTCGCATTCCGATCGTGGAACGCACGGAGCTGTTCGCCCGCTCGATTGGCGACACGACCGACATCGTGGAGAAGGAAATGTATTCCTTTGTCGACCGCGATGGGACCTCGCTGACGCTCAGGCCCGAGGGCACAGCCGGAGTGGTGCGCGCGTACGTGGAACACGCTCTTTGGCAAAAAGAGCCGGTCTCGAAACTGTTCTACTTCGGCCCCATGTTTCGGCGGGAGCGGCCCCAGAAAGGACGGCTGCGCCAGTTCCACCAAATTGGCGCCGAAGTGCTCGGGCGCGACGATCCGGCCATCGATGCCGAAGTGTTGATGCTACTCCACGATTTGTTGCTTGCCTGCGAAATCCGCCACTTTACTATCGAGCTCAACTCGCTGGGCGACGCGAACTGCCGACCAGCGTACCGCGAAGCGGTGCGGGCTTACGGCGAGACTCATCGCAGCCAACTCTGCGACAACTGCCAGCGGCGGCTCGAACGCAACCCCTTGCGTTTGCTCGACTGCAAGGTGCCCACGTGCGCGGCGCTCATGGCCCAAGCGCCCGTCATGGAGGCATTCTGGTGCAGCTCGTGCCGCGAGCATTTCGCCGCCGTGCGCCAGGCGCTCGACCACGCCCGGATCCCGTACGTGCTAGCGCCGCGTATCGTGCGCGGGCTGGACTACTACGTGCGCACGGCCTTCGAGGTCAAGGCAGAAGGCTTGGGGGCGCAAAATGCGGTAGGCGGAGGCGGGCGCTACGACGGCCTCGTCAAGAGCCTCGACGGTCCTGACGTACCGGGAATCGGCTTTGCCCTGGGCGTGGAGCGCATGTTGCTGGCCTTGGGGATCGCGGTGGACGAGCAACTTGCGCTCGCACCGGAAATTTTCCTTGCGCCTCTCGGCGCGGAGTCCGAGGCGCATGTGCTGGTCTTGGCGCACCGGTGGCGCAACGAAGGACTGAAGGTGGAGCTCGGCGCCGCAGCGCGCAGCCTGAAGAGCCAGATGCGCCAAGCCGACAAGTCTGGCGCGCCGTTCGTCCTGATTGTCGGCGAGGCGGAACTGGAATCCCGTGCCGCAACGGTGCGGGACATGCTACGCAAACGAGACTATCCCCGGGCAGTGGCGTTCGATTGGAGCGCCGGGCAGGTGCGGCAATACCTCGCCTCGCTGGGCGAGGTCGCCACGCCGCAGGGGCAGGAACTGGCCGAACGCACAAGGTGACTGCATGCAGGAACGGGAACAAGCACAACAACCAGGCGCAACTCTGGCGGCTTTGGGCGACTGGCGCCGGTCGCACTACTGTGGCGAAGTGCGCGCAGAACATGCCGGCCAACCGATGACGCTCCTCGGCTGGGTCGACGGCCGCCGCGATCACGGCGGCCTGGTGTTCGTCGACTTGCGAGATCGCACGGGCATCGTGCAAGTCGTGTTCGATCCGATGCGCGGTCCGGAGGCGTTTGCCGTGGCCGAGCACTTGCGCAACGAAGCCGTGCTTGCCGTGCGTGGCACGCTGACCAAGCGGACGCCAGAGACCGTGAACCCCAACTTAGGAACGGGTGAAGTCGAGCTGGTGGCCACGGAAGCGCGGCTGCTGAACCTTGCGCGCCCGCTGCCCTTTTCTTTGGACACTGCTGCCGAGGTGGCCGAAGCTACGCGCCTCAAGTACCGTTACCTCGATTTGCGACGCCCGGAAGCGCAAGCGCGGTTTTTGTTTCGCCACCGCCTTGCCAAAGCCATTCGCGACTACCTCGACCGCGAAGGATTCGTGGAGCTGGAAACCCCGTTCCTCACGCGCAGCACGCCGGAGGGCGCTCGCGACTATCTCGTGCCCAGCCGGGTGAACCCGGGCAAGTTTTACGCCTTGCCGCAGTCGCCACAGCTCTTCAAGCAACTGTTCATGGTTGCCGGCTTCGACCGCTACTTCCAAATTGTCCGCTGTTTCCGCGACGAAGACTTGCGCGCCGACCGCCAACCAGAATTCACCCAGGTCGACTTGGAGATGTCGTTCGTAGGACCGGAAGACGTCATGCGCGTGACCGAGGGGATTTTGCGCGAGGCGTGCCGCTTGGCCGGCGTGGAGATGCCCGCCGCAGTGCCCCGCTTGACCTACGACGAGGCGATCGCCCGGTACGGAACTGACCGGCCGGACTTGCGCTTTGGTTTGGAGCTGGTGGACGTGTCGGCTGCGGTGCGCGGCACGCAGTTTCAGGTGTTCCGCGGCGCATTGGAATCCGGCGGCATCGTCAAAGCGCTGCGGTTGCCCGATGGCGATCGGTTATCGCGCAGCGACCTCGACGGCCTGCCCCAGGTCGTCGCGCCGTTTGGCGCCAAGGGCGTTGCGTGGGTACGCATCCAGAGCGACGGATGGCAGTCGCCCATCGCCAAGTTTCTCTCTGCCGAAGAAAAAGCTGCCATCGAACGAGCGTGCGGGGCGGGCCCGGGCGATTTGCTCCTGTTCGTCGCCGGACGCGCCAAAGTGGTCCACGATTCCCTCGGCCACCTTCGGCTGCACTTGGCGGACGAACTCGGGCTGCGCACGGGCAGCCAGTGGGAGTTCGTGTGGGTGACCGATTTTCCCTTGGTGGAGTGGGACGAAGAAGAAAAGCGCTACGTCGCCGTGCACCATCCGTTCACATCGCCACGCGAGTCGGATTGGGAACGACTCGAGAGCGCGCCCGCCGAAGTCAAGGCTCTGGCGTACGACATCGTGCTGAACGGAACCGAGCTTGGCGGCGGCAGCATCCGAATCCATCGCCCCGACATTCAGGAGCGAGTCTTTCGGCTGCTCGGGATTGCCGAGGACGAAGCGCGGCAAAAATTCGGCTTCTTGTTGGATGCCTTGGCGTTTGGCGCACCACCGCACGGCGGAATCGCCCTGGGGTTCGACCGGCTTGTCATGTTGCTCACGGGCGCTAGCTCGCTTCGCGATGTGATTGCCTTTCCGAAGACGCAAAAAGCGGTGTGCTTGTTGACCGACGCGCCGAGCGAAGTGGACGCGAAGCAGTTGCGCGAACTTGGCATCAAGCTCACGGTGTAAGCTCATGCGCCCACGCGTGATCGCTGGCTTCCATGCAGCCGCCCTGATGGGCTTCTGCCTTCTCCTTGCGAGCGGATGCGCCTGGTTCCGCAAAGGCAAGCCGCTGGAGGAACCCGTATCCTTGATTGCCGTTCTTCCGCTCGAACGAGCGGCGGACGCCGATCCGGATCGGCTCCCACAAGGCGCCGAGAACATGGTCACCGCCCAAATTTATGCGGTGCTCGCAGAGTCGCCTCGGTTCCGCTTTGTCCCGGACCTCACGGTGCTCGATGCGTTGCAACGCCTCGACCGCAGCGGCAGCGTCGAACAACGCGCTGTCGCCTTGGGACGTGCCGTCGGTGCCGACGCGGTGCTGTTCGGAACCGTGGATCGCGTTGTCGAACGGCAAGGCAGCGAATACGGAGCGAAGGCACCTGCATCCGTGTCTTTCGGACTGGCGCTGGTTTCCGTGCACAGCGGCAAGATCCTTTGGCAAGCGCGGTTCGATCGCACCCAGCAACCGCTCACCGCGAACTTGTTCAACTGGTGGATGTTTTGGCGCGCCGGGCCTCGCTGGTTCAGCGCGCAAGAACTGGCGCGGCTCGGCGTAGAGCGCCTGCTGGAAGACCTCAGCCGCCGCCTTCCTTGACCCGACATTGGCTTGGACGCGGTAGGCGTTTCTGCCCGGCGATCCCATGCGCGTACTGCGTGCGCATACGCACCCCCGGTGAGCGGGCATCGCTACAACGCATCCGACGGCACCGGTGTGTCGTCATCCGCGCATTCGTCGCGAACCTTACGCACGGCCTACGCACCGGTTGTGCGCGCGCCGTTTCCGCACCCGTCGTGCGTGCGCAACGCAACTGTTCCGCCGGGGCGCGTTCGTGGCGTCCCGGGGAACATCAACGCTTCCGGGATTGCCGCCGATGGCTTCCCTCCACGGGAGCGAAATTGCTGGCGGGAACGAGATGCTTGCCCTGGCCCGGCGGCGTCCAGTAAAGCTGGAACATGCGGCGGGTCGTGTGGGCAGGCACAGTGCTGTCGAACTCGACGACGATGGGATGGAGCCCCGGAGCGAGCACCACGCTCGTTTGACCAACGTGTGGCTCTTCTGGGATTTGCGGCGCGCCGTGTAAAATCTCGGCACCGTCGAGGCGTACGGTATACGGACCACTACCGATGGCCTCGAACTCGTACGTGCCCGCGTGTTCGACGCGCAACGCGCCGTGCCATGACACGGTGAAGGGCATCCGCACCATTGGCTCGTTATCCGACCGGAACAGGCTTTCGACGGCAAAGAGGTCGAGTTGCGGATCGATCGCCTTCAGGGTGCGCTCCTTGGTCTCGTACCGTGCCGTCAGGCCTTGTGCTTCCGGGTGAGGATCCAGATCCCACCGTGTGAAGGCCCGTTTGGCGTCCCGCTCGGTCACGCTGAGCACGATCGGGCGGGTGCGGGGCAGCGGCTCCTCGATCCGTATGGGGTGCCAGCCGCGCGCAAGTTCGACGGTCCGCGAAATGGGCTCTCCTCGGGAAGCGAGAGGTTCGAGGTCACCCAAGCGGAGCACTGCCCCGGACGTCGCCTCGAAGGTCAGCGTAGTCGACTCGAGCGGTGCCCAGTAAAGGCGGCCGCTCCACACGATTCGCTCCCGAGCGCCGGCTGCGGGCAGCTCGGTCGCGAAAGGATCCGCTACGCCTCCGGGAGTACCCGCTCCATCCGACCCGTGCATTGCGACCCGAAGACCTGCACGCGCACGCGCCTGCTCGGGAGAGATCGTTACGACGCGAATGCCGCGCGGATCGCGCAGGTCCGCCTCGATCACGTCGACGGATGCGCCGGGGTACAGGCCCAGCGCGTAATCGGCCAGCGAATGTTGCGATGGCGCAAAAACCAGGATCAGCGGATGGTCGACCGGTTCGCGGATCGGGAGAAAATGTTGAGGATCGGGAATGTCCCGCAGCCGACCCGGGAACTCGATTTGGAAGATTTCGTGATCGAAGTTCAGCCAGTGTTCGCTGCCCAGCAGCGCGGCGCGATGGTCGGCAGGCTGGCGCTTTAAGTAGCGGGCCACCTCCGACACCGGGTCGGCAGGCCGAGCGGGGTACTCCACGAAGTACGTGCGCCAGTTCTCCCACGCCGCTGCACCGAGAAACGCAGCCACGAGAAGGGCTCCGCCAACACGCGCGATCCGGTCAGGCGCGATGCGCGCGATCAGCTCCAACGGCTGTGCTGCAAGGATCGACACCGCGGGTAGCAGGCCCACCATGCGCACGAACGAGGGTGGCGCGCTGGTCATGATGCCGCCGACGACGAAGGTCACGAACCACCAGTACAGTACGAACGCCTCGCGCCCCCCAGGCAAACGGCGCACGGTCATGGCGAGGCCGAGGACAAACAACGGCGCCGAGATGTCGTCGAGCATGCCGCCTCCGCGGTAGCCAAGCACGTAACCACCGCCGGGGAGCACCTGGAAACCGAGCCAGGTCGTTTGCACCTGCCGCCAAAGCATCGAAGCTGCTGCGTCGAAACCGCTGGCTCGCCAGGTGTCGATGATCTGCGACAGCACCTGACGGTCGCGAGCCATAAAGCTCCACTGGTACCAATTCGACCCGAACGTGAAACGATCGGTGAAATAAAACGCATACGGAAACAGCGTCAAAACAAAGCCCGCGAAGGTCAGTGCGGCTGCACGCCAGTAGCTCGCCACTCGCCTTGGGGCGAACACAGCAGCGAGCCCCATCCACGCGAACAGCAGCGGGGGTACGAGCTGCCCTGCGTTGTAAGAGTACATGCACCAGCCGGTGGCGATGCCGGCCCACAAATAGCTCAGCGCCCGTCCGCCGTTCACGCCGCGCCACCAAAGGTACAACGCAAGGGGCTCGAAGAAGAGGATTTGCGAGTGGGCGATTCCCAAGCGACTGAAGTCGATCGCCGTGCGGCAGACGGCAAACAAAACCGCGGCCGGCAGCGCTAACCGCCAGCTTCCCAGTTCCCGTGCGAGGAGGTACGTGACCAGCACCCCGAGCGTGCCAAACAGCGCCGCCGACAAACGCAGCGTGGTCATGTGAAGTCCGAGCCACGGAACGAAGATCCCTTGAAGCGAGAGGCCGACGACCGGCCAGGTGTTCCAACCCATGGTGAAGAAGTTCGGGATCCGTCCGCCCCTGTACTCGCGATACAGGAAGGCGGCCACCCGCGGCTCGTCACCGAAATAGGCGCGTGGTAGCGAGTCCAACCACAGCGTGCGCGCCAGCGCCGCTACCACCAAAAGCGTCGCAACCGCGGCGATTTCCAGCGCCGACCATGGCTGGCGCACGCGCGCCGGGGGCGCCAC
>CAZHQG010000061.1:0-10420 GCA_964534275.1 uncultured Binatia bacterium (SeqCode)
GGGCGAGGGAGAGGAGTCGACGTGGCTTGGTGCGACGGAGTGACGGTTTGCACATCGCAGTTGCCTGCCGGCGGCGCACAGGATCGCATGTACCACGCCCGTTCCCGTCTGGCGTCACGGCGGGTGCGTTGCACCCGGGAGACGCTCACGCTGCCAGGCGATCCCATCGCGGGATCCCATGCAACATGGCGTGTTGTAGGGGCGGTTTGCGAACCGCCCCGGTCTCCTATGCGGCGTCGAGCAAGGGCAGCACTTCGGCGCCAAAGCGTTCGATTTGTTCGATCAACTCCGCGCACGAGCGACTGCGGAACCGCACTCCCAGGTGCTGGATCCCGATCGAGGCAAGGTTGCGGAGGATTTCGGCAATGCGTGCGGGTGGGCCGCTTTCGCAGCGGTTGCGGAATGCATCGGGAGGCGAGCCAATGTACAGCCACGGCGTGTTCATGCCGACTTCGAAGGACGTGGCCTCCGGGCGCCAGCGGGCTCGTTCAGCGCGCAGAAATTCGAGGGCTTGGGCCATTCCCATGGCCGGAACTCCTTGCGGCAACCAACCGTCGCCGTAGCGCGCGGCACGCCGCAGTGCAGCTTGGGTGGAGCCGCCCACCCAAATAGGCGGGCGTGGCTGCTGCACCGGCCGCGGGCGCAGGCCGAGCTCGGCAAATTGCCAGTGCTCGCCTCGATGGCGTGGAAACTCCTCCGGGAACGCCTGCAGCAAGGCAACGATCGCTTCCTCCAGCAATCGTCCGCGAGCAGAAAACGGCACGCCCAGCGCCTCGAACTCACCCTGCAAGTGGCCGGCGCCGACGCCGACGATCAAGCGGCCGTTCGATAGAGCATCGAGGGTGCACAACGCTTTGGCAGCAGCGAGCGGATGCCTATACGCCGGGACGAACACGTACGTCAGCAAGCGGATCCGTTGCGTACAAGCCGCCAAAAACCCGAGGGTGGCGACAACGTCGTACCACACAGTGGACATGCTTTCGGCTTGCGCCCGCGGGATTGCGATGTGGTCGCACACGCCCAGGTAAAACAGTCCGGCACGGTCGCACGCCTGCGCGATCTGGCGGATTTCCGCGGTGCCGGCTTGCCGTTCCCACGGCTGCGCGAACACCTGGCTTTGTGCTGCCACGGGCAGTTGCATCCCGCACACCAGGCGCCCGGGCGGGCAAATGCGAACGCTGCCGCGAAGAAGTTCGTTCATGGCCGTTTCAGCTTGCTGCCGGAGCCACAGCCGGCGTAGGCGAGGCTCCGAGGGCCGCCAGGCGGTAACGAGTGGTGCTGTGGACCGGATCTTTGTCGAACCGTGGGATGACGTATCGGCCGAACAGCTCGACGGAGCGTTTGGCCACCCATTGGGGCTGCGTCGATGCCAAGATCCCGAAGATGATTTGGTCGCAGCCGATATCGACGTACTTTTGCACCGCACGGGCACATTCTTCCGGGTCGCCCACGATTCGCTGCCCCGAACGAATTCGCTCTTCGAGTTGCTCCAAGGTGGGTTCGGGAATCACTTGCGGCCAAGGGGGAATTCCGGCGGGTCGTGGGAACGTGTCGAGATACCGGAAGACCAAGCTCACGTGATACATGTTGCCCATGTTGCACGCGATGCGGCGGGCTTCCTGGCCATCTTCCGCGCACACGAGCTGGGTGACGCAGGCAACGTTGTCGTTGATGTAATCTCCGATCGGTTCGGCGCGGCGGATGTTTTCTTTGTACACCCGGATGAGCGGCTCGAAGTCGCGCGGCGAACCGAGGCTGAAGCACAGCGCCCCGACGCCCAAGCGACCAGCCTTTTCGAACGTGGCGGGATTGCCGCATGCCATCCACAGAGGAGGATGCGGTTTCGAGTAAGGCTTGGGGAGCACGTTTCGCTCGGGCATGGAGAAGTATTTGCCTTGGTAACTGTACCGGGTTTCCTTCCACATCCGCAAAATTTGCGGGAACGCTTCGTCGAACATTTCCCGTGTGGTCGCGTTGTCCGGAATGCCGAATCCCTGGAACTCCGTGCTCGACGACCCCCGCCCGGTGCCGAACTCGAAGCGCCCTTCGGTCAGGTGATCGAGCATGGCCACACGCTCGGCGATGCGTGCGGGGTGGTTCACGGGCGGAGTGATGTTGAAGATCGCCGAACCCACGTGCACCCGTTCGGTCCGTGCGGCAATGTACGGTAAGAAGACCTCCGAAGCACTGATGTGGGAGTATTCCTCGAGGAAGTGGTGTTCGACCGACCAGACGTATTTGAATCCGTGCCGGTCGCAGTGAATGGCCAAGTCGAGTTCGCGCATGAGCCGCTCGTGTTCTGCCCCCTCAGGATTGGCTTCCACCTCGTGGCGCGGCACATGTGCTTGAACGAACAACCCGAACTCCATCTTTACGTCCTCCCTTTCCGTTCCTCCTACCGGGCCGCCCGCCGCTTGCGCGGTCGCACTGGCTTCTCTGCAGGGGCTGCCGCACGCTGCTCGTTCATGTGCCGGAGTTCGAGGAACGCACGCTCCAGGTCGGCAGCGAACTCGTGCACGTCCGGCACCAAGTCGAAGTCCGCGTTGAGCCCGAACAGCAAGCGCCCGTCGTAACTGAAAATCGCGACGCCGAGACCTTGGTTTTGAAACAGCGGCACCGTTGGATACCCAGCAAGCAGGCGCGCGCCCAAGAGGTACAGCGGGAACTGCGGACCCGGCACGTTGGTGACGATCAAATTGTATGGGGACATGAGACTGGCCACGCGCACGCCGAGCGTGAGCAATGGGTTCATGACCTCGGCAATCCGCGTGAACACTTCGAGCGCTCGCTCCTCGCGTGTACGCTTGCGCCGCTCCGTTTCTGCTGCCAGGAGCCGATAGCGCGCCAGCGGATCGGGCTCGTGCACCGGCAGCGAGAAGAGCCACGCCGACACCCGGTTGCCGACGCCTCCGTGCTCGCCTGGTGCGCGCAAACTCACCGGCACGACCACGCGAAAGTCGACGCCGCCAAGGTCCAGCATTTTCCGCTGTAGGTACTGGCGTACGGCGCCAGCCACCGTGGCTAAGACGACGTCGTTCACGGTGCCGCCCCAGCGGTTCTTGATCTCCTTCGCTTCGGCAAGCGAGAGGCTTTGCCAATCGAACCGGCGGTACGGTCCGATGGGCTGATTCAGCGGCGTCGGGCTTGGCAGGTGCAAACCCGAACGAAGAAACGACCAGGTGCGATCGAACGTGGTCCGCGCCCGCTCGAGAGCGGCACGTGGCTCCGCCAGCGCGCGGCGAGCCTCGTTCCACGCTTGCCAAGGCAAGGCCAACCGGCGAAGCACGGCATCGGTAAGCAACTGTGCATCCGTCGGTGCCGGGCGCGGCCGCCACGGCGGTGGGGGGTCGAAGTGTTCCACCGGCATGGGCTGCAGCAACGTCGCCATGAGATCCACGCCGGACACGCCGTCCACCACGGAATGGTGGGTTTTCAGCAGCATCGCGAATCGATCGCCTTCGAGCCCCTCGATGACCCACGCTTCCCACAGCGGGCGGCGGCGGTCGAGCGGAATCGACATCAGCCGGCCCGCGAGCTGCTTGAGTTGCTTCTCGTCCCCCGGGCGCGGCAGAGCCGTGTGGCGCACATGGTAGTCGAGGTTGAAGCGGTCGTCGTCGACCCACACCGGCGTGCCTTCGAGAGGGACGTACGCGAGCCGCTGGCGGTAGCGGGGAATGAGCGGCAATCGCGAGGCGATGTACGCACGGATGCGCGCGACATCGACGCCACCGTGGGGTGCAGCCAGCGGACCACGTTCGAAAACCGTCACCCCGCCCAAGTGCATGTGCGTCGACTGTTGCTCGAACAACAGGAACGAGCGGTCGGTTGCACTCAAGGGTTCGTACCAGATTTCGGGCATCGTGGCGGCTCCTATGTGCCCTCTGCGAACTTCAAATTCCCCAACCGCTCACGTCGACCCCTAAAGAACGCACGAATTCGATCACCCGTTGGGGGCGCAAGAAATCCGGTGGCCGATCGTACTGCCACATGCGTGCTTTGCCTGTCGGCGTGACGAAACGCAGTGCTTGCTCCAGGGTGAACAGCACGCCGCGCCGGCAGATCGCGCGCTCGTAACGCTCCGCGTGGGTGCGGTCGTGCACGAAGTTCATCGCGTCGCACATGTGCACGATGTTCGTGTTGTTCCACTCGCGCGGGCTCATGCTGACGTGAACCGCCAGTTCGGCAGGAAAAAAAGAGACAATCTCCCCGTCGCGGCACACGACCCGGGCCGGTTCGAGGCAACACGCACAGGAGGTTTCGATGGCAATCGTTCTGCCCTGAAACGGAGGCAGGAACGACACCGCCAGCGACTCCATCGCGCAGCCGGCATAGGAGTGGAACTTGCCATCCACGTGCACCGCCGCGCAGGTGGGATAACTCGAAAACGGCGGCGCCTTGAGCAAGTTGGCATTTTGTGTGGACCAATCGATCACGCACATGATGCCCAAATCGAGCTCCTTGTACGCTTCGAGAATTTGCTCCCGCGTGAGCCCGGTCGCTTCGTGCACGGCACGCAAGTTGGGGCCGTGCCCGTGCGCGCACCAGTACTCGTAAACACACTGCCGCACCCGTAACGCCGCATCGCTGAAGCGAAATTCTGGCACGTTCTGGGGCATGCACTGCTCCTTCCAAACAAACGTTTGTTGCCTACCGTGATTGCAGGGTCCAGTCAAACCGGGATAGTCGGCAGCGACGATGCCTCTGTCGTGGGATCCCGCGGTTGTGCTGCTGCCGCCAATCCGCCGCCCTCCCCGCTCTGTGCCGTGGTTCCCGTTCGTGCGCGCCTGTGCGTGACGGAACGTACTCTCGCGACGGTTTCGGCTCGCAGACCGGGGTGCCGCTCCTACTTGGTTTCCCCGAGTGCCTCCGGTAGACACACGAGCCATGGCGGAGCTTCCGCTGGCTGGAGTACGCATCTTGGCGTTTACGCAACTCGGAGCCGGGCCGTATGCAATGATGCTTCTCGGCGATTTGGGAGCCGAGGTGGTGAAGGTGGAAGACCCGACGACCGGTGGCGATGAAGCACGCCACGTGCCTCCGGGAACGATTCCTGGCGACAGCTTGTACTTCCAAGCGTTGAACCGCAACGCTCGCTCCCTCACGTTGAACCTGCGCGTACCGGAAGGGCGTGCGCTCCTTCGGCGTTTGGTGCGCGTGTGCGACGCGTTGTACTGCAACATGCGCGGCGACCTGCCGGCGCGTCTCGGCTTGGACTATGCCTCGCTGTGCAAGGAAAACCGCAGGCTCGTGTGCTGTTCGCTTTCCGGCTTTGGCAAAACCGGACCCCGCGCCAGCGAGCCGGGCTACGATTTTCTGGTACAAGCTCTCGCCGGTTTCATGAGCCTGACCGGCGAGCCAGACTCGGTTCCGCAACGTTGCGGAGTGTCGGTGGTTGACTTTGCCGGAGGCTTGACGTCCGCAGTGGGGCTCCTCGCAGGGATCGTGCGCGCCCGGACCACGGGAGTGGGAGGCGATGTCGACGTGAGCTTGCTCGACACTGCCGTGTCGATGCTCAACTACATGGCTACGTGGTGGTTTCGCTTGGGGCATCGGCCGCAACGCTTTGCGCACGGAGCGCACCAGAGTGTGGTGCCGGCGCAAACTTTTGCCACGCGCGACGGGTACGTGGTGGTGATGTGCATGAAGGAAAAGTTCTGGCAGGAACTCTGCTTGTGCCTGGGACGGCCCGAGTGGATCGCCGACCCGCGCTTCTCCACGTTTGCGGATCGGTTCGCCCACCGCGAAGAGTTGCTTCCCTTGTTGGAGCGTGAGTTCGCCCAGCGGACCACCCAGGAGTGGCTCGAACTGCTCACGGGCCGCGTTCCATGCGCTCCGGTCAACGACGTTCCGGCGGCGCTCGCGGAAGCACAACTGGTTGCCCGCGAAATGATTGTCGACGTTCCGCACCCGCATTGGGGCACGCTGCGCGAGGTGGGTTGCCCGATCAAGGTTGCGGACGTGCGCCCGGACTACAGGCCAGCTTCGCGGTGCGGTGCCGACACGGTAGAGATCCTGCAGCGCTGGCTCGGGTTGTCCGATCCTGAAATCGAGGCCTTGCGACGCGCGCACGCGATTTGAGGTTCGCCAGTGGATTTGCGATTCACTCCCGCGCAGGAAGAATTTCGCCAGCAAGTTCGCCAGTGGCTCGCGCAGCACCCGCCGCCGGAGTGCCCGCCGGAACTTCCGCTCGCCGAGGAAGTGGAGCGTTTGCGCGCGTGGCAACGAGAACTGCATCGCGGCGGCTGGGTGGGCGTGCACTGGCCGCGTGCCTATGGTGGGCGTGGGGCCTCCCTGGCGGAGCACTACATCTTGCAAGAGGAACTCGCGCGTGCTCGCTCGCCCGAGTTGATCGGCCGCATCGGCGTGAATTTGGTAGGGCCGACTCTGATCGCCCATGGCACCGAGGAGCAAAAACGGCGGTACTTGCCGGCAATCTTGAGCGCCGAGGAAATTTGGTGCCAGTTGTTTTCCGAGCCTGGGGCCGGGTCCGACCTAGCCTCGTTGCGTTGCCGGGCCGAGCCCCGTGGAGACGGGTTCTTGGTGAATGGCGAGAAGGTGTGGACGAGCTACGCGCAGTTTGCCCGGTGGGGCATTTTGCTCGCGCGCACCGGTAGCGGGCCGAAAAAAACCGATGGCATCAGCTTCCTCGTTGTCGACATGCAAAGTTCGGGAATCACCGTGCGCCCGCTGAAGCAGCTCACCGGCAGCGAAGAATTCAACCAAGTGCACTTCGAGAATGTTTGGGTTCCCCGCACCCATCTCGTGGGTGCCGAAGGCGCCGGGTGGCGGATTGCGCAAACGACCTTGTCGCACGAACGCGGGACCTCGCCACGGCAACTGGTGATCCACCGCATCTTGCTGCGCGAAATGCTCGAGTCGGTGCGCACTCCGGTTTGGGGAGAGCGCTCCCTCCGGTTGCGGCAGGATCCGCTGGTGCGACAGGAACTCGCACAGGCGTGGATCGAGGTCGAATTGTTTCGGCTTTGGAACTGGCGGGTGCTCACGCGCTTGCAGCGCGGCGAGTCGCTGGGAGCCGAAGCGTCCGCGGTGAAGCTCTTTTGGAGCGAGATGAGCCAGCGCATGCACGAGACGGCCATGCACTTGCTCGGACCCGAGGCGGCGCTGCTGCACGATGCCCGCGCATTTGTCGGGGGACGCTGGAATCGCTCGTATCTGTACTATCGCGCTGCGACCATTTTCGCAGGCACGTCGGAAATCCAGCGCAACATCTTAGCCCAGCGCGTGCTCGGGCTGCCGCGTGGCAGCGACTGAGGCGAGAACCACGGAGAGGCGTTGCCGCTCGCGTCGCAGCGCGAGCACCGAATTGCCGCACGCGGTTTGTCTCCGGTTGCGGGCTCGCGGTGTACCCGTGTGCAGGATCCGCCTTGGATGTTTCCAAGGCAGTGGAGAGCGGCGGCAATGGTTTCGGTTCCGGGCCGGCGAGGAAAGCTGGCCAAACCCTTGCACCGGTGGAACTTTCGCGGCAAAGTAGGGTGCTGCGAGACGGCCCGCTTTGCCGTCGTAGGTGCGGGAGGGTGGCATGAGTCACAAGCGCAAGGACACGGCTAGACGGCCGCGGAATACGGACGCGTTTGCCTATCGGCCCTTCTTGGCGCTGAAGGATTTGGCGGCGGCCCTGAAGGCATCTGCTTCGGCAAGAACCGCCGCGCCCGGTGCGCACCGAACCCGCGAAGAACGAGCGCAGAGCAGCGAGCCTCCGCTGAGCGACGAGGAGTTGTTCTGGCGGGAGATGCAAGGAGTCAAGCGCTTGTGGCCAGAAGGCGCCAACATCGTGGAGCGGGGCACACCGGCGCAGCAGCCCCGACCACAAACGAGCGAAGATGCCGAGGTGCTGGCGGAGCTGGCGGACTTGGTGGCGGGCACGACCACGTTCGACATCACTCTTTCCGACGAGTACGTGGAGGGTGTGGTCGCTGGTTTGGACTTACGCTTGTTGCAACGCCTCCGCCGTGGGGAGTTCGCGTACCAAGACTACGTGGATTTGCACGGCCTCACCGTGGAGGAGGCGAAACTCGAGGTGGACCAGTTTCTCACCGCGGCCATGCGCGCGGGCAAGCGCTGCGTGTTGATCGTGCACGGGCGCGGCAAGAACTCGAAAGATCAGGTGCCGGTGCTGAAGACGCGGGTCACCGAGTGGTTGGCGCGCGGGCGGTGGTCGCGTCTG
The DNA here is from genome assembly GCA_964534275.1 of uncultured Binatia bacterium (SeqCode). Taxonomy (GTDB): domain Bacteria; phylum Desulfobacterota; class Binatia; order HRBIN30; family HRBIN30; genus HRBIN30. Next base: position 8,186 of record CAZHQG010000061.1, read on the forward strand.
GTGCTCGCGTTCTGCAGCGCGCGCCCGTGTGACGGCGGTACGGGGGCGCTGTACGTGCTGCTACGCCGACGGCCGCGCGAGCGCGGCAAGGTACGGGTGGCGACAGGGGTGAAATGGTGATTCCGTTGCTCTGCCAGGGGGCACGGACGGGTTCGCCGGACAGCGGCAGAGGGGTGCCCTGATCGTGGGTTCCCGTTGGGTGCCGTCGAACCGATTCACGAGGGAGGTCGTATGGTTGGCAAGATTGCCTATGCAAGCTGCATTGCTGTGTGTGGGTGGTTGACGGTGGCACTCGCGCAGTTGCTGCCGCAAGGATTGCCGATGGAGCTTGCAGAGAAGCTGGTCGAGGCAAAACAGATTTACGTAGCCACGCTGCGCAAAGACGGATCGCAAAGCGAGGCGGCGCCGGTTTGGTTCGGAATCATGGAGGGTGCGGTGTGGTTCACCACCAGTCCCGACAGCCACAAGGGCAAGCGTATCCGTCGCGGGAGTCCGGTGTTTCTGTCCGTCGAAGGCAAGAAGGGGCCGTTCATCCGCATGCGGGCAGAAATCGTGCGCGACGGCGCCAAAGCCGAAGCGCTCGGGCAACTGTACGAGCGCAAGTACTGGATCGCGTGGCTCGGCTTTTTCCGGCCGAGTCGGGATCGCGTCGAGTCTGGAAAAACCTTGCTCATTCGACTCGTTCCGGAAGAGTCTTCGCCGCCTCCGGCGAGCAACTGAGCCCCTGTGCTCGAGGGGGCTTGCATCTCCCGCAACGCTGGCATTCCAATGCGCGGCATTCCGGGAACATTCAGGAGGTCTTTGTGGATTTCAGGATTGCACCTGAGGACCGTTTGCTAGCGGACTCCGTACGTGCGTTCGTGGAGGAAGAAGTCAACCCGCGCTGGCAAGAGATCGACCGCGAAGATCGCTTGCCAAGCGACGTGATTGCCGGGGTTCAACGCCTCGGCTTGTTCGGCATGAGCGTGCCCCCGGAATATGGGGGTTTAGGGTTGTCCGTGTTGCAAAAGGCACTGGTGCACGAACAGCTCGGGCGCGGCCCTTGGGGATTGGCGAGCTTCGTGAGCGTGCACACGGGGATTGGCTGTGTAGGCATCGTGCGCTTCGGCTCTGCGGAGCAAAAGCAGCGTTACTTGCCCAAAATGGCGACGGGCGAGTGGCTGGGATCCTTTGCGCTGACGGAGCCGGAGGCCGGGTCGGACGCCGGTGCGCTGCGCACGCAAGCTGAACGCGTTGGCGATCATTGGGTGTTGCGCGGCCGGAAGATCTTCATCACCAACGCGCCTTTGGCGCACCAGTATTTTCTGTTTGCCCGCACTGCACGGGGCATCTCTGCGTTCATCGTCGACCGCGATTCGCCGGGGCTCCAAATTGGCTCGATTTTCGACACGCTCGGACATCAGGGCTCCCAGATTTCCGAGGTCGTGCTCGACGATTGCCGGATTCCTGCTTCGGCGCTGGTGGGCGAGGAAGGCCAGGGGTTCGAGTACGCCAAACGCACCTTAGCCGAGGGGCGCACCACGCTAGCCGCGCGCTGCGTGGGGGCGGCGCAAAAGGCGTTGGAACTCGCGCTAGAGTACGCTCAGCAACGGCACACCTTCGGCAAGCCTCTCATCGAACACCAGAGCATCGCCTTCCGACTGGCGCAGATGAGCGCGCGCACCGAAGCGGCGCGCCTGCTGGTGTATCGCAGTGCGTGGTTGCTCGACCAGGGCAGTCCAGCCATTCGCGAATCGTCCACGGCCAAACTTGTGGCGGCGGAAAACGCGTGGCAGACGGTGGACGATGCCATGCAAATCTTCGGCGGCAACGGCTACGTGCGCGGGGAGTACATGATCGAGCGCATTTGGCGAGACGTACGTGTTGCCCGGGTGTACGACGGGTCCAGCGAAGTTCAACAAATCGTCATCGCCCAGCGCCTGCGCAAAGGCGACGTCGAAACCCGTTGATGCACGCCTGCACCCGAACGCGGCGCTCCCGTCGTGGTTCGGGAACCGCGCCGGGTCTTGCTGCGATGTTCGCTGGTGCATCGCACGCTGCTGCATGTAGGGGCGACGCGGTACGTCGCCCTGGTGCGATCGTGCACCCCGGCCGCATGTGATCCAACCCGGCGACCGTACGTGCTCCGCACCTATTGGGCGACCCACCGGGTCGCCCCTACATTGCCTGCTGGCGGCGCGCAGGATCGCATGTACCACGCCCGTTCCCGTCTGGCGTCACGGCGGGTGCGTTGCA
>CAZHQG010000062.1:0-9983 GCA_964534275.1 uncultured Binatia bacterium (SeqCode)
CACGGCAACGTCGCAACTGTGCAGGAGCGGCGGCAGGCGCGGGCGGGCCGCAGCGTTTACGGGCGTGGGCCCGTGGGCACGTCCTTGAAGGGAATTCCCTTGTCCACGCGGATTTCCGGAGGCAAGCCCAAGACACGCTCGGCAATGATGTTGCGCAGGATTTCGTCCGTACCTCCTGCCAGGCGCAATCCGGGGGAACCCAAGTAGGCAAGCTGCCACAACGCTCTTTCGGGCGCGGTCGGATCGAGCAAAGCAGCCGCTCCACCTTCCAGGTCGAGTGCAAATGCAGCCATGTTTTGCCGAAGCGGTGCGCCCACGAGTTTGCCAATGGAGCTTTCCGGCCCAGGGGTTTGGCCGCGCGACAGTGCGGTTTGCACTCGGTAGCTCGTGTACTGCAATCCTTTCGCTCGCACGTAAAAATCCGCCAACCTCTGGCGCACGCCTGCATCTGCAAGCGCGGGCTTGCCATTCCACACCATCTTGCGGGCCAAGCGAAACAAATCGCGGAACTCCGGCCCTCCGGCACCGGCTCCGATGGCGTGACGTTCGTTCATCAGCGTGGTCAAGGCGCAGCGCCAACCGTCGTTGACATCGCCAACCCGGTTTTTGTCGGGCACACGCACGTCGGTGAAAAACACCTCGTTGAAGCTCGACATGCCGTTCATTTGTTTGATGGGCCGGATTTCGATGCCAGGCGACTGCATGTCCACGATGAAATACGTGATCCCGCGATGCTTTTCGGCGTTGGGGTCGGTACGGGTCACGATCATGCCCCACTTGGAGTATTGAGCTCCAGTCGTCCAAATTTTCTGTCCGTTGATGACCCAGTCATCGCCGTCGCGCACGGCGGTGGTGCGCAAACCCGCCAGATCGGAGCCTGCCGCGGGCTCGCTAAACAGCTGGCACCAAATCTCGTCGCCCCGGAGCATGGGCGGCAAGTAACGCCGTTTTTGCTCTTCGGTGCCGTGCACCATGATGGTGGGACCAAGCATGCCCTGCCCGATGGCAAAGATGTTCGGCGGGGTTTTAAAGCGAGACTCCTCTTGATTCCAAATGACTGCCTGAATCGGCGTGGCTCCGCGGCCCCCGTACTCCTTGGGCCAGGTGATGCAGGCCCATCCAGCGTCGGCTTTCTTGCGCTGCCATTCTTGTGCTTTTCGCACCATGTCGGGATCGAACCGCCCTTCGAGGCCAGCCGGTTGTTCGCCCGGAGCCAGTGGTTCGGCGTTGGCTTCGAGCCACGCTCGTGCTTCTGCTCGGAATGCCGCTTCTTCAGGGGTATCGTTGAAATCCATGGCTTCCTCCCTATCGTCGACGGGCACTGTGGAGAATTCAGGCCTCTTCTCGTGCTTCCAAGGTGGCAACGAGCCGCTCCCGCCACACCGGTGCCGGCCCCAAGATGGCCGCTAGGTAACGCGCGCGACGATAAAACAAATGCGCGTCATGCTCCCACGTAAAGCCCATTCCGCCGTGCATCTGGATCATCTCCTTGGAGGCCAACTCGAAGGTCGCCGTGGCGGACACACGGGCACCGCAAGCAGCGAGAGCAAGCTCCGGCGCTTCGTTGCTGAGTGCCCAAGCACCGTAGTAACAATTGGAGCGCGTAAGCTCGAGTTCGACGTACCAATCTGCCAAGCGGTGCTTGAGCGCTTGGAACGAGCCGATCGGGCGACCAAATGCATAACGGCTCAACGTGTACTCACGGGTAATTTCGAAGGCTCGCTGCGCACCGCCAAGTTGCTCGAAGGCGTACAGCACAGCAGCACGATCGAACAGGTGGTGGATCGTCTCCCACCCGCACGGCCGGCCTCCAAGCCATTCCACGGGAACCCGCTGAAAATGCAACGTGGCTACGGATCGGCTCGGATCGATCGACTCCAACCGCTCCCGACGAACCTCGGAGGCGTGCAAGTCGACCAAGGCCAAACCCACTTCACGCCCGCTCTTGGCCGTGACCAAGGCAAAGTCCGCAATGTCCCCGTCGGGCACAGGGGTTTTCGTACCGCTGAGCTTCCCAGAACGCACCGCAGTTTGCACCGGGCGCTGGCCGAGCTCCCCGGGCCCTTCGTAGTGGGCCAGCGTACCGATGGTTTCACCGCGGGCCAAAGCCGGTAGATAGCGTTGCTTTTGTTCCTCGGTCCCCGCGACGAGCAACGCTTCCGTTGCCAAGTACACGGAACTGCCAAAAGGTACAGGCGCAAGAACCCGGCCCAGTTCTTCGGCAATGACAGCAAGTTCCAAGCGCCCGAAGCCGGCCCCGCCGTAGTTTTCTGGAACCGCCGTTCCAAGCCAGCCTTGCTGCGCGATCGCTTGCCACAAGGTGGCTGAGTAAGAGCTGTCCGATTCCAAAACTTGGCGGCAAAGCGTCAGCGGTGCTTCCTTAGAAAGAAAAGCACGCACATTCTCACGCAGGAGTTTCTGGTCGTCAGAAAAATCAAAGTTCATACACCGCTCCTTAGAGGTGATGAGCTTGTGTATTAAAAGCGGGGCGCAGTTCGAGTCAACGAAGGGCTACCGGTGGCTCCGAGCGCCCGTACTCGCGGCCCTTCCAACGTGTGCGCGTACCGCGATAGTACCACCAGGCAGAGGTCACCGTCATCGCCGTGTACAGCGTGGCCGCCACTGGTAGCGTCAGGCTCCACAACGAGCCGCAACCGAGGTACCGCACGAACGGCAAGTACGTACGCGCCATGGCAAGAACGGCAACCAGTCCCCACAGCTTCCTTCCCGCCGCGAAGCCCAACAGGGCTAAAGCGGGCCACACGAACACCACGAACAGGCCGAACACGCAAACAGCGAGCAACAGGGGGTTGTAATTCAATTGCGTGTACGCGCTGCGGGCAACCATGGCCCAAATGGCCCCGAGCGAACCATAACTGCGCGTCGACTGCACCCCGGGATGGTAGCCCAACCAAAGCCGGCCTCCGGCGCGTTTGCAGGCTTTGGCAAGAGCGACATCGTCGATCACGGCATCGCGAATCGCATCGATGCCTCCGGCGCGCTCCAGCAGCTCCTTTCGCAGCAGCATACAACCCCCGGCTGCTCCCGCATCGGCTAGTTCGTCTCGAGCGATGCGGTGAAACGGGTACAGCATGGCGAAAAAGTACGTGAAGGCGGGAATGAGGAGCTTCTCGGCCAAGGTGTCCGTGCGGAGACGGGCCATCACCGAGACAAAGTCGCGTTGCCAGCGCTCGGCCGTCGTTAACAAACGCTCCAGGACGTCCGGCTCGTGGCGAATGTCGGCATCCGTAAACCAAATCCACGCGGCCCCGAGCCGCCGGGCCTCTTCGTAACCCGCTCGCTGGGCCCACACTTTGCCCATCCAGCCTTCGGGCAACGGCGGCGGCTGCACCAGATGAAATCGCCCCTCCGCGCCGTATTCGCGAGCCAGTTGCTCGGCCACGGCCGCGGTGTTGTCCGTGGAGTGATCGTCCACGAGGACGACGTGAAAATCGCCGTACGTCTGACGCAAGAGACAAGGTAAGGTCACCGGCAACTCCAGCGCCTCGTTGCGAGCCGGAACCACGGCTACCACGCGACCCCACTCGCCCGGGTACGCCCGTTCGAGCATGGGCTCCACACGCCAGCGACGCCCCCACACCGCGTACCCGACCCAACCGAGCGCCACAAGAAACAAAACCCAGTGCATTGTTGGTACTCCATGTCAGAACCCACGTCTTCGAGAAAGCCCCGACCTCGCGGAGCGTAGAGGACAACCGGTTCCCGGCAGAGCGCACCCCCTCGCGTACGGAGAGACTGACGCGCACGCTTCTGGCGACGGCGAAGAGCAACCTTCCCCCGTGTCCACCCCTTCTGGAGGAAGACGAGCAGCCTCGGACGAGAAGAGGGCTCTGCGTTCGCCCGGAAAAGACGCCTCTCCCTCCAGGGAGCGGCCGGCGCCCAGCGCCGGGTGAGGGTGGAGTGCGGCTCCGTGTGAAGTTCCATCGTCCACCTCACGCTCTCCTTCCCCAACTGCGCAGCACAGCGGAGGAACATGCGCAGCGTCGGGGGAGGAGACGGCAGGTTTCGCTTTCCCGGATCGTGCCATCGCGTCGTGGAGGAGCAGGCTCAGCGATCTTCTGGCCAGGTTGTCACCGCGGATCGCAAAACATCCACTTGCATGTCCGTAAGCAAGGGCGGCTCGCAGACAGCCTCCTGGCGCTTGGTTCTGCAAAGCCGCTTGCGCTATACGAGCGCGCCGTGCGCCAACAAATCCGAGCGATTTTCCGCGAGAGCATTCGCGCAAAACAGGTGTTTTTGCGCGAACAGGCGCAAGAGTTAGTACGAGCGGCAGAGGTGATCACGGAAGCATTTCGTGCCGGTCGCAAGCTCCTGTTGTTTGGCAACGGCGGCAGTGCTGCCGACGCACAGCACATTGCGGCCGAGCTCGTAAATCGGTTTCAGCGGGAGCGCGCCCCGTTGCCGGCCATTGCCCTGACGACCGACACATCGGCGCTGACCAGCATCGCGAACGATTACAGCTATCGCGAAGTGTTTGCGAAGCAGGTGCGCGCACTCGGGCAGCCGGGCGACGTCGCCATTGCCATTTCCACCAGCGGCAATGCGGCCAATGTGCTCGAGGCCGTAAAGGTGTGCCGGAAACAGGGGATTTGGACCATCGGGCTTACGGGTGGCACCGGCGGCAAGCTCGCCCAGCAGGCCGACTTGGTTTTGTGCGTGAGCGCTACGACCAACACTGCGCGCATCCAAGAGTCGCATATCCTGATCGGGCACACGCTCTGCGAACTGGTCGAGGCGCGGCTCTTCCCGGCAAGCTGACAAGGTGCACGCCTCATGGCGCGGAAGCGGCCCAACCAACTGCAGGACCTCGACTGGTCGCGCGTGCGCACCTACCCGCTGCACAAGCGCCCTTCGCTGGTGGCAGCCAGCGGCCTAGCCTCGCCGCTCCAAACCGGACTCTCCGTGCGTGAGTTTTTGCTCGGGCTACCGGACTTTCTCGCTGCAAAGGACTTGCTGTTCGTCGCGGACGAACTTGCACGCCGCCGCAAACGCGGCAAACGCATTTTGCTCGGGCTGGGAGCGCACGTGATCAAAGTTGGCTTAGGGCCGGTCATTATCGATTTGATCCAACGCGGCTTGATCGATGGAATTGCCGTGAACGGTGCCGTGATCGTACACGATTTCGAGTTGGCGTTTGCCGGCATGACCTCAGAGGACGTAGCCAGCCACATTGTCGACGGGCGCTTCGGTATGGCTCGCGAAACGGGCGAGTTCCTCAATCGAGCTGCAAGCGCCGCCACTCCGGGCGAAGGGTTAGGGGCTGCGGTTGGGCGAGCGATGGTCGAAGCGAATTTGCCTTACTCTGGAGCGAGCGTGCTCGCAGCCGCGTACCAGCACGGTGTACGGGTGACCGTGCACGTGGCGATGGGCACCGACATCGTCCACATGCACCCAAGCGCAAACGGTGCAGCCATCGGCCAAGCCAGCCTCGACGACTTCCGGCACCTTGTGGCCCTGGCGGCAGGGCTCGACGGCGGTGCCTTCGTGCTCGTTGGTTCCGCGGTCATCTTGCCGGAGGTGTTCGTCAAAGCCGTGAGTCTCGCCCGCAACCTCGGCCATCGCGTGCAGAAGCTTCTCACCGTCAATCTCGATTTCCTTCGCCACTACCGGCCGCAAATGAACGTTTTGCTACGCCCCACCGTTCCGGACGGCCGGGGGATTCACCTGACCGGTCACCACGAGATCCTGTTCCCGTTGCTTTGTGCCGCCTGGCTCGAAGCGCTGGAGTCGCCGCTCCGACATCCACGGCCGCGACGAAGCAAAAGGGGCTAAGTTCGCCAGCGGCACCGGGGAACGAACATTCGCGAGCGCGTAACAAAACCCTGGTGTTTGGCAAAAAAGTTGTTATCTAACCGCCCCGTTGGAACAGTGCGCCGGTTTCTGGCAAGCACTTACGGCGGAACATCCACAAAACAAAGGAGGTGTGGAGTATGAGACAACGGAACGCTTGGCTGTTCGTAACGGCTGCTTTGGCTTCGTGGTTGTTCGTGCGGCCTGTCCAGGCCGAAGAAGCCAGCAAGGTCCTGGCGGGCTTGGACCTGGGTGCAGCGATTCCGGTGGAGAAAACCACCGACCGGCTGGATACGGGCGGAACGTTCAGTCCGTTCGTGGCGTACATGATGAACGACTACCTCGGGCTCGCCGCGCAAGCGCAAGTGGTAGGGTTCCCGAACGACAACCGCCCTGGCATTCGCGACAAGGACGCAACGTGGGCACTCGGCGTACACGCTGGTCCCCGCATCGCTGAGCCGTTTACCATTGGCGACATGAACGTGGAGGCGTACCAAACCTTCCAGGTGGGCGTGTTCACTGGGCTGTCCGGAGACACGCCGATCAGCCGTACGTCGTGGGGGTTTTCCACCGGCGGGGGAATCAACCTGGCGTTGAACGATGCGCTGAGCGTCGGGGCTTGGGCTCGCTACAACCAGCTCGACCAACGCGTAAACCCGACGAACGAAGTGCAGTTCGTTACCACGGGCATCGGGCTCACGTACATTTTGCCTGCTCGTTGAGCTCCGCAGGGAACGCGCAAATCCAGCACAGGCGTGTTGCTACCTTGGCAACACGCCTGTGTTTTTTTCCCGTTGTGGCGGGGGCGATGGTCGAGAAGCAACCGAGGTGATGGACCCCGTGCGCTTGCTCTTCGACGCCGCGATTCTCGTACTTGCTGGTCTCGTTCGCGGCTTCAGCGGTTTTGGATTTGCGATGGTGGCGGTCACAGGCCTGTCCATGATTCACCCGCCGGCAGAGGTCGTGCCAGCGGTGTTGTGCCTCGAAATCGCCGCAAGCGTGCACCTGCTGCCTCGGGTGTGGCAGCACGTCCACTGGCGATCCATCGCGTGGCTGACTCTAGGCATGCTTGCGGGAACCCTCCCGGGAGCATGGTTGTTGGCAACCGCTTCGCCCACAGCCATGCGGGTGTGGGTTTCGCTTGCGGTGCTGGCGGGCGCGGTGGTGCTGGTTCAGGAACGCCGCTGGACGGCCTTGATGAGCAAGCCCGCGGGAGTCGTCGCTGGTGTTTGCTCAGGCGTTTTGAACGCAAGCGCGTCCATCGGCGGGCCGCCTGTGATCCTTTACTATCTTGCGTCGCCCATCGCGGTGGAAGTGGCACGCGCGTCGCTGATCGCGTTCTTCGTCGTGGCCGACGTGTTCTCGCTCGCTGCGATGGCAGGGTTCGGCTTACTCACCGCCGAAGTGCTGGTGGCCGCAGTCTTGTGGCTCGTACCTGCCGTTGTAGGGGTCAGTTTGGGCAATCGGTTGTTTCACGCGTTGGGCGCGCGGCACTATCGCACCGCGGTGGTGTGGCTGCTTGCCGTTCTCGCGGCGGGCGGGCTCGGGCGCGCAGCTTGGGATCACTACTGCACTCCCTCGCTGCCGCGCCCGGCCACGCTGCCCGGCGTCAAATCCCAATCAACGCCGCCAGCTTTTCCCGGTGGTGCACCGGATCACCAAACAGCAAGGCACTACTCTTTGCCCGTTTGAAATACAGGTGTGCCGGGTGCTCCCACGTGAAGCCCATGCCCCCGTGCACCTGAATCGTATCGTTCGCCACTTGGAAATACGCGTCGGAGCAATACGACTTGGCCATCCGCGCAGCTACGGCGAGATCGCTCCCGTTCCCCTCCGCAGCGCGAAACGCGGCGTGATACGCGGCCGACTTTGCGAATTCCACGGCCACCAACATATCGGCGCAGCGATGTTTGATTGCCTGAAAAGAGCCGATGGGGCGGCCAAACTGCCAGCGCGTCTTGGCGTGCTGGGTGGAAAGCTCCAGGCACTGCTGGGCACCACCAACTTGTTCGGCTGCCAGAGCGGCAAGACCAAGCAGGAACGCTCGTTCTAGTTGCGGCTGCACGTCGGGGGCAGCAGCCACGGATTCGGCCGGCGTTTTCGAAAAGCGCACGCGCGCCAGTTTCCGGGTCAGGTCCAGCGCAGGCAACGGCACACGCTCCAAGCCGTCGGCATTTCCGCGAACGCGGAACAACGAAAGGCCCTCGGGCGTGCGGGCTACCACCAACAGCTCGTCTGCCACATGCCCATCGATGACCGCAGTTTTCTCACCGGTGAGGGTCCAGCCGTTGCGCCCTTTGCGTGCCCGCAGGCGCACGTCCGCTGGTTCCCAAATTCCCTGCGGCTCTGCTAACGCGAGCGCGACGATTTTCTTCCCCGCTGCAATTTCCGGCAGCAGCTCTTGTTTGGCCTCGTCGCTCGCTGCCTCGTTCAAGGCTGCAACCGAAAGCACGGCCGTGGAAAAATACGGCGCACAAAACAAGGCGCGACCCATTTCTTCCAGAGTGATGGCCAGCTCGACCGGACCAAGCCCGCTGCCACCGTACGTTTCTGGCACGATCAAAGCGGTCAAACCCAACTGCTCCGCAAGCTGGGCCCATGTGGACCGATCGAAGCCTTCGTCCGTTACCATCAAACGGCGAACCGTGGCTTCGTCCGACCGGTCCTGCAAAAACCGGCGTACCGTCTGCCGCAGTTCTTCATGCTCGGGTGTAAATGCAAAGTCCATTCTGGTTCTCCTTGTTCGCCAATCTCTCGTAGAGTCGCGGCTGGAATCATCCTCCGCGGGGGATGTCCTTCCACGGAATTCCTTTGTCGGTCCGGGGCTCTCCTGGTAGGCCGAGGACACGCTCACCGAGGATGTTGCGCATAATCTCGGAGGTGCCACCCTCGATGGAGTTCGCCCGCGAGCGCAGGAACTGATACTTCGCTAGCAGCACCTTGTCGCGGCGCTCTTCGTGAGCGGGCCGGCGCAACGTGTAGCCTGGTTCGTACACCAAGGCGTCCTCACCGAGGACGTCCATGCCGCACTCCCAGATTTTCTTGTACAGTTCGGCTTGGGCGAGTTTGCCAACGGAGCCTTCAGGTCCAGGATTGCCCGCGCGCATCATCTCGCGAGCGCGCAACGCCGTGAGACGTAAAAGCTCCGACTCGATGTACAAGCGCGTGATCTTGTCGCGCAGCACAGCGGTTTCCGCAGGAGAATGCCGCTTCGGTGGGCGGGCGTTCCAAATTTGCATCAGCACCTGGATTGGCCCTCCGCCTTTTTGCGTCGAGCCGCCGCCCAAGGCAGTTCGCTCGTTCATCAATGTCGTGATGGCCACCTGCCACCCTTGGCCTTCCTGGCCCAGCATGTAGCGGTGCGGAATGCGCACGTCGTTCAAGAACACTTCGTTGAACTCCGCCTCGCCCGTGATTTGGTAGAGGGGGCGCACTTCCACCCCAGGAGAGTGCATGTCGAGCAAGAAATACGACAGGCCTTCATGCTTGGGGACATCGGGGTTCGTCCGCGCCACGAGCAAGCCCCACTTGGCCACGTGAGCTAACGTGGTCCACACCTTCTGCCCGTTCACGACCCAGTCGTCACCGTCGCGGACCGCGCGCGTGGCTAGCCCCGCCACGTCGGAGCCAGCACCCGGCTCGCTAAAGAGCTGGCACCAAATTTCCTCGCCCGTGAAACATTTGCGCAGCAACGCCCGTTTAAGTTCGTCCGAGCCGTAGGTCATGAGCGTCGGAGCCCCCATGCCAATCCCGATCGGGTTAATGGCCAAGTCATCGTACACGGTTTGCACGTCCTTGCGCAGCTCGTCGGCGACGATGGCTTGCATCTTCGGGTTGATTCCCAGGCCGCCGAGGCCCTCGGGAAAGTGTACCCAAGCAAGTCCGTGGTCATACTGCGCGCCGCGGAACGTGAACATGTCCACCCGATCCGGGTGAACCTCGGCCTTCAAGCGGCGCACCCGCTCGCGCAACTCTTCTTCTGTCATTGGTCGATACTGCGACATCGACTACCTCCTAACTCAATGCTGTCTCTTAAGGTTTATCCCGGGCGGGAAACGAATCCATCCAGGGTCATCCAGCACCTGGCAAAGAGCCGCCTCCACGCAGTGAGGACCCAGTTCTTTTCGCGAAAAGCCAACCGTAATGCGAGGGGGGTGGCCAAGCCAAGGGCT
>CAZHQG010000063.1:0-9897 GCA_964534275.1 uncultured Binatia bacterium (SeqCode)
GGCGATGCCGTGCCGCGGGCGCCTGGCGCGGGGTGAGCGGCCGCAGAGGCAGGCCTTCCGCCTATCCGAGGCAATCGAACCGTGCAATGGGCATTGTAAGGGCGGTTCGCGAGCCGCCCTTACCCGGCGCGTGGTAGGATTGTTGGCATTCGCCAGCGCCGTGCTGCCGCTGGTGGCTAGCGCCGCGCGGACATTTGCCCTTGGACCCGTGGGCGCGATACGGGCCGCCTGGGGAAGGGTAGTCCTCTGCGTGCTCGAACCTCGCACTGCCAGCATATCGTAAGGCGACGTTGGGACGCTGTGTTGCGCGGCTCACGCTCCTGCGAACGGAGAATGGCTACACCACGGCTACACAACGGCGGATGGTCCGTCCGTGGTGGGAGGAAAAAGCCCGGCAGAACAGGGGCTTGCAGCATGGGCCGTCAGGGACTCGAACCCCGGACCCGCTGATTAAGAGTCAGCTGCTCTAACCAACTGAGCTAACGGCCCACGACTCTGCCAGGGTGCCGCGAGCTTCTAGCTAGGACGAGGAGCGAGCGTCAAGCGCCTGGGCCGGGAGCCCGTGCGGATGGGCGATCGACCGCGAGCTGTGCGTTGGCTGCCGACGTTCCTTGCGGCATGGCCAGGAAAATGGCGCGCCTTCATGGTGTGGCAGGTCTTGGGTTACGCGTTGGAAACCCGCGCGAGCTCTTGCGCAAGCGGGCTCGGTCCTTCGCGCCGAGGCCGGTATAAAATGGCGGTGTGCCCGATCAGCCCGCAGAGCTCCGCTCCGGTGGCACGCGCAAGGTCCGTCGCCCATTGGCGCTTCGCTTCCGGCCGATAGCAACGCACCTTGATGAGCTCGTGCACCTCCAGTGCGTGGTCGACTTCGCGCAGCACGGCCTCGGTCGTGCCACTGTGGCCGACGCGAACCACTGCAGCCAAGTGGTGCGCGCGCCCGCGCAGCCATTTGCGCTGCTTTCCGCTCAGCCGACCAACCGGAGTACGTGCCGAAGGAATGGAATCCTCGGCTACGCTGGTGCGGGGCGTCGACGATTCTGTGGTCATGGCAGTGCTATTCCGCTCGCTAGTCGTTTGCATCTTCGATGAGCCCCATAGCTAACGTTGCCGGCTTGGCAACGCAAAACCGATGGCAAAGACGGTGTTTCCACACCCCCGGTTCATTGCCGGCACGACGCGTCACCACCGTCTTTCCGCCTTTGCCCTGTGCATCGCACTGCGACAGGAGGATCCGCTCGCCGTCCGCGAGGCGGGAGAAACGGGGCAAAGGGCCGTTGCCTGATGTGAGCAAGGACCGGGCGCTTTCGCGTGATGGTCGCATCCGGTTGCCGAGCCCTTGTCCCAGCTACCTGGCGCCGAGTATAAAAGGTGCTCGTTGGCAGCCAGGTTTCGAGGCGAGGATGTGCGGAGGGAAGGGATGATGCGAGTTGCGTGGTTTTTCCTAGCCCTTGGGCTCGTGTTTGCCGGGCGCAGCGCAAACGCGCTTCCGTTAGAGCACTGGTTCGAGTTGGTTCCTTCTCCGTATCGGCTCGAGGTGGCCAAGGGTGCTCGGGAGATGCGGTTGTGGGAAGGAGAGCGGCTCATCCGGCGCTTCCGCATCGCCTTGGGAAAACAGCCGAACGGCGCCAAGGAGTACCGAGGCGACGGGCGCACACCCGTTGGCCGATACTACATTGGCGACAAGCGGCCGAGCCGCCGGTTTCACAAGTTCCTTGCCCTCAGCTACCCGAATTTGGCGGATGCCGAGCGCGGGTTTCAGCGGCAGTTGATTGGTCAAGAAGCTTGGGCCGACATTCTCTTTGCTCACCTCGAACAAACGCTGCCGCCGCAAAACACGCTTCTCGGTGGCGGCGTCGGGATTCACGGGTACGGCAATCGCCCCGAATTGCCGGTCGACTGGACCGAAGGCTGTATCGCGGTGAGCAACGACGAAATCGACTACCTGTACGAAACGCTTCCCGTCGGCACGCCGGTCGAGATTCGCGACTAGCGCACGCGCGCTTAGTCGAGCCCGAGCATCTGCCGGCCTGCAGGGGAAATCATTTGCGGGCTCCACGGCGGATCCCACACGAGCTGCACATCCGCTTCCTCGACTTCTTCGAGCGCCAAGATTTTTTGTCGCGCTTCTTGCGCAATGTACACGCCCATCCCGCACCCGGGCGCCGTGAGGGTCATTTTGACCTCGACCCGCTTTCCGCCTCCCGGCAAATCCTCGACCTGCAAATCGTAAATGAGACCCAGGTCGACAATGTTCACCGGAATCTCCGGGTCGTAGCAAGTTCGTAGCTGCGCCCAGACACGGTCCTCCGTGCTTTCCGCGGCGCTGGTTCCTTGAGGTGCGATGGTTTCTTCGGCAGCGCGGCCAATGGCGTCGGCGTCGCTGGCCTCGAGGCGGAACAAGCCACCCAGACTGGGAATTTGCACCGTGTACGTGCCTCCCAGCGCTTGCGTGACGTAACCCACGGTGCCGCGCGGCACCAAGATCCGTGCACCTCCGGGAATTGCGATTGCTTCGCAGTCGCGCGCAAACTCGACTTGTTCGTAGCTCATTGCTGGCCTCGCTTTCGTGATGAACGGCAGTCTAAGAGCCCACAGGCCAGCGGGCAAGGACGAAGGGCTTCCCGCAAGCGGCGCTCTCCTATTTTGGAATGGGAAGAGGAATCTTCTTCCACCATGGTGCGCCGGGCTGGTCGTACTTGGAAGCCACGGTCGGTTGGCTTGCTGCCTGAGTCCGCCCCCGCGCTTTGGTTTTTGCGGCGGCCTTCTTCGATTCCTTGCTTGGGCGGGCCTTGCCTGCGGCCCGTTTCGCTGCGGCTTTGGTGTTGGACTTGGAAGTGGTCTTCTTTGCTGGCATGTCCGAAGCCTCCTCGAGCTGTCACTCAGTGGGCGTCCTTTAGAACCATGCGCCCAGCGCGCGTGCAAGAGTCCGCCGCCCGGCTCCTGCAGGGTTGCGCAGGCACAGAGAGGTGGCTAGCAAGGGAGCCCACGCGTTTGCGCGTCGAGCGCACGGATAAGTCCCCGTCGTCTAGCCAGGCCTAGGACACCGGCCTTTCACGCCGGCAACACGGGTTCAAATCCCGTCGGGGACGCTTCTCTTTTACGATCAATGCGGCCGACAAGCGGGCGCCTCGCCCGCCGCAGTGGCGACCTGCTCCAGAGCGGGCGCTCGCACTAGCGCCCGCGGCGTTGCATCCCTCGGCACACTTGTGTTAGCGAGCGCCCGCCGCACTGACAGACAGGCCTACGTTTTGGGGGTGTTCTCGTTGGGGCGGTCCGGTACAGTCCAAAGATCGTTCTCGCAACAGCTCGTTCTCACAAGAGGAGGAACATCGAGGTGAGCACTGCAGCCATCAACTTTTACAAGGCCGACCTTCGTGCCATTCGCTTCACGCTTTACGAGCACCTCGGTGTCGACCGGCTGTTCGAACTCGAGCGTTATGCGCACTTGAACCGCGAAGAGTGCGACTCGGTCATCGACCAGTGCTACCGCTTCGTGTGCGACGTGATCGGACCGCTGAATGGAATCGGCGACCGCCATGGCTGCCGCCTGGAGAACGGAGTGGTGCGTACGCCTCCCGGTTTTCGGGAGGCTTGGCAGAAACTCTACGAACTCGGGCTGCCGACCTTCACCATGCCGCTCGAGATCGATGGACTCGGTGGTCCACACGCCGTTGGCGTGGTGTTGCAAGAGCTGCAAAGCGGCGCGAACACGGCGTTTACGATGTACCCCGAGTTGACTCGCGGTGCTGCCGACTTGATCGCACATTTTGCACTGCCCGAGCATCGGCAGCTTTTCCTTCCCCCGATGCTCCAGGGACGTTTTAGCGGCACCATGTGTCTCTCGGAGCCTCATGCGGGCTCCGACGTGGGCATGGCCAAAACCCGAGCGACCCCTCTCGGCGGTCACGAGTACCGCATCCAGGGCACGAAATGCTGGATTTCTGCAGGCGACCACGACTTGGCAGAGAACATCGTGCACCTGGTGCTAGCCCGGATCGACGGCGCACCTGCGGGTACGAAAGGCTTGTCGCTGTTCATCGTTCCGAAGATCTGGGTGAATCCGGATGGCTCGTTAGGCGAGCCGAACGACGTCGTGACGGCCTCGATCGAGCACAAAATGGGAATTCGTGCTTCGGCGACGGCCGTGTTGAACTTCGGGGAAAACGGCGGCTGCCGTGGCATTTTGGTCGGCGGCGAACCGCACATGGGCATCAAGCAAATGTTCCGGATGATGAACGGAGCCCGAATTGCCGTGGGTGTGCAAGGGCTCGCGTTGGCCTCCACCGCGTATCTAAATGCGCTGCAGTACGCCCGCCAGCGCTTGCAAGGCTCGTCGGTTCGCCACTTCAAAGACCCTGAAGCTCCTCGCGTGCCTATCATCGAACACTCCGACGTCCGCCGGATGCTGTTGGAAATGAAAGCCAAGGTGGAAGGCATGCGCACGCTGGCTGTGAAACTTGCGTGGCACATGGACATGGCCTTGGCCTTGGAGACGAGCGACCCCGGCAGGGCCGCCTATCACATGGGGCAAGTGGATTTGCTGACCCCGATCATCAAGGCGTACTGTTCCGACCAGGCCTTCCGGATCACCGAACTCGCCATCCAAACCTATGGCGGCGCTGGGTACGTGCAGGACAACCCCGTGGAGCAATATTGCCGCGACGCCAAGATCTTCTCGATTTACGAAGGCACCAACCACATCCAGGCCTTGGACTTGGTTGCCCGCAAGCTCCACCAGCACGGCGGCGAGAACTTCCGCAACTTCCTGAACGAGGTGAAGGAATTTGTGGCCCGTACCTGTTCCCTCCGGGGGTTGGGTGCCGAAGTGCGTTTACTCGGCGCGGCCGCCGAAGGGCTCGAGCGAGCGGCACTTGGTCTCATGGAATTTTTCATGGCGGGGAAGCTCGACCAGGTCACCTTGGTGGCAAACTGGTTCTTGCAAAGCATGGCGGAAGTGGCGCTGGCGCATTTGCTGCTCGATGCCGCACGCGTTGCCGAAGAGAAGCAAGCTGAAGCGACCGATGCCGATGGAGAGCCTTTGCCAGCGACGGTGGATTTTTATCAGGGGAAAATCATGGCGGCGAAATTTTTCGCCCATCGGTTCTTGCCGCTCACGCGGGCGCGCACGGAAATGATCTTGAGCGAGGACCGGAGCGCCCTGGACATTCCCGACGCAGGCTTCTCCACCGAGTTTTAGAGCGTTGCGCTGAGCCCTCTTCACGCCGTGCCCTCTCGAGCGCGACACAGATCGAAAAGGGTACAACCGACGGAATTTGGGTGGCTTCCTGTTTCACCACTGGCGGCTCTGCCAGCGAAAATTGCATATTGACATCCCGCGCCGCGCTGGCGTATGCACCTAGCGTTCGCGAGGGGCACATGGACAGTAAACGCGTTGTTCTATGTTTGTTTTTCCTGGTGGGCACACTAGGGGGCGCAACGGAAGCAGGGGCGGCTACGACGCCGGCAGCAAAGTGCAGACATGCGCTGGCTGTGGGTTTGCGGCGCCTGGAAAATCGGTTGCTCGGGAGCGTGACGACCTGTCACCTCCGCCGAATGGCCGCGCAGTCCGGCTATCCGGCAAGCCTCGACTGCAACCAGGTCAACTCCCTGCCGATTTCTCTGTTGCAAAAGGTGCTTCTGGCCGAGAGTGGTTGGAGTCGTGTGGTCCAGCGCGCTTGCCAAGCCGCAGGAACACCAGCCGACCTCGGATACAGTACCTGCGGTGCTCCTTGCAATGCACTTGCGATCGGGCCGGATTTTGGATCGCTGGTAAGTTGCTTCGCTTGCCAGGCACGCGAACAGGTGCGCGGGTTTGGCGAACTTCTGTTTGGTGCCTTCCCCAGTCCGCCGGTGCTCGCCGACGGGTCCGCAGAGCGCGCATGTCAGAGAGCACTTGCGACCGCGGCAAGCGGGGTCTTTGCGAAACGCTTGGCCGAGGCAATCGCGTGTCAGGTGCGGGTGGAGAAAGGTTCGGTGCCCCTGAGTACCGATTGCCGAACTGCAGATTTACGGGGTGCGGTTGCGCGGAAGCAGTTGGCGGCGGAAGCACTGGTGCGCAAGCGTTGCGCCGACGCGTTGCTGGCGAACCTCGACTCGTGCGGCGCGACCCAGAACGCGGCTGTGGCATGCTCGGCTAGCGCGGGCAGCGCGTTAGCGGACTTTTTGTTCGACCTGGTGTACTTCCCCAGCGGCCGGACTCCGACCTCGACGCCGACGCATACCGCCACTGCGACGATCACCCCGACCCCGAGCGTGACTGCGACACCCACCGAAACGGCCACTCCGACGGAAACACCGCCTCCCACGCCGACGCCAACGGTCACCCTGACCCCCACGGAAACTCCGACACCCACGGAAACTCCGACGCCCACGACGACTCCTACGCCAACGGATACCGCCACACCGACACCTTCGCCGACACCGACGGACACCTGGCCGCCAGGTGTGCCGACGCACACGCCAACCCCGACTCCGACGCCGCTCAGCAAAGCTTGTGTATTCGCCACGCCTGCAACGCGAGTGGGCTTGCAGTGGGACAAGTTGTTCTTGACGCTGCCGCTTGGCAGGACAGTTTGCCCCATGTCGGGCTCGTTCCAGCTCCAGTTTGGACCCGCAGACGGAAATGGGCAAAGGTCGGTCACCATCCCTGCGTCGTCGCTGAGCTTCGACCCCGTTGTGTGCAATGTGGCTGGCCTGCAGACGACCACAATTTGCGTGGAAAGTACGGGGGTCGACGGGTACGGTGCGGTCGACTGTGTCGGTGGGCAGTCGGGGTATAACTTCCGGCTCGAGGTGGACCACAACACGAACGGCCCGCCGCAGTCGAACGGCGGCTTTCCGGCGGATTCCTCGTGTTCCGCTACGTACACGGACCCGCTGACGAACGAGACTTGGCACGCCTGTTTGGAGCAGTCGGGGGGAACTTGTAATTTGAACAACCTGCACCCCGGAGTGTGCAACAGCCCCTATCATCCGAGCTACTCGGGGACCTTCCCCGTAGGTGGCATGGTCGTGCGCCTGCCACTTCGGCTCAAAAACGTTTCTCAATCGAGCGGAAATCCATGCGACGGGGTTGGGGACACCTACAACGTGACGACAGAGTTCACCGCCTTTCTTACCACCGGCACCGCACGCGGTACGGTGTACGACGCGAACAACCTCAACCGGAAAATCGATCAGGGAGAGCCTTGTTACGGCGGCACGTGTGTGACCGAAGTATCGGGCTCTCCGGCGTCCGCGTTTTGTGCGGACAGCGCGGCGAGCCTGAGCGGTGTGCGGCTGGTGACAGCGCTCACCATCCTCGACTTGCACTCGCTCGGTGGGGACACAGCCGCCACCGTCGAGGTCCAGTGTCAGTAAGTCGGAAGCGCCGCGCTAGGCGCCGGCAACAGCTCGAGCGTTCCTCGAAACACCACGCGATTCCGCCTGATCCAGCTCTCCCTAGCATGGTACGGAAGCGAGTTCGGCCACACGTCGTGCGCCGCCGCTCATGCGGATTCGTGATTTGTTGGACACTGGTTTTCAGCAGTACGGAAGCCGCAAATTTCCGGTGAGCCCTTTAGATTGTTCTTGTGTTGACAAAGGATGCGCTGGGTGAGTAGATGGCGGCATTTTCGTCGGGAGTCCCTGTATGAAGCGACAGTTGTTGGGGTTATTCGCGGTGGTCTTGGTGGGCTTGGTTTCGGAGGGCCAAGCTGTCGTGCCGCCGGACGTGAAGTGCCGTGATGCGCTGGGCAAGGCAGCGCGCCGGCTGCAAATGAAAATCCTCCAAGCACAAGCTGCTTGCCATCAAAGCCGGATGGCCGGAAAGCCTGGGTATCCTTCGGGGTTGAATTGCAACGATTTGAGCCAGCTCCCGACGGCATCGCTCAATTCGATCCTCAAGGCTCAGCTGGCATTCGAGAACGCCGCGATTCGCAAGTGCGATCTCGCTGGGGCCTCCTCGCCGGCAACGCTCGGTTACCTCGCCTGCGTCGCTCCGTGCGAGTCGATCTCGCTGACTTCGAGTTACGTGAGCCTGCAAACATGCCTCGCTTGTTTGATCCAATCGCAAGCGTTTAGCACCACCCGGAGCTTGTATGGGGACTTCCCGGATCCCCCGCTCCTCGTAGGCAACACCGCGGCGCAAGCCTGCCAAAAGGCTCTGGGGAAGGCCTCTCGGGATTTGTTCGCCAAACGATTGCAGCAACAGCTCTTGTGTCAGTACAAGGTCGATCTGGGTAAAATTCCGCCGACCAATTGCCTTACCTCCGACCTCACCGGCGCCATCGCAAAGAAGCAAGCCGCGATGGATGCCCTGATTCGCAAACACTGCTCCGACGGTCTGCTTGCGGTGTTGACTTCGTGCTCGAACAACCAAAACGGTGCTGTGGCCTGCTCGCTCGGAACCGGCACGGGGCTGGCAGACTTTATCTTCCAGCAGATTTACAATCCCCCAGCGCTGACCCCGACCCCGACCGTGACCGAGACCGGCACGCCGACCGCGACACCGACTCCAACAGCTACGGGAACTGCAACTGCTACGTCCACGCCGACGGATACAGCGACCTTCACTCCAACGCGCACACCGACCAACACCCGTACTGCCACCCCCACGCGCACGCCGACAGAAACCGGTACGCCTACCCAAACGCCCACAGAGACACCGACGGAAACTCCGACCCAAACCCCCACGGAAACGGCAACAGCGACGCCTTCGAATACACTGCCACCGGGCGTGCCCACTTATACGCCGACAAATACCCCCACGATTACGAACACTCCGACGCACACGCCGACACGCACCTTTACGCCGACGCAAACACCCAGCCCGACGTTTACCTTCACCCCCACGTTTACGCCCACGAACACGCCGACCAACACTCCCACACAAACACCGACTCCTACGAACACGCCGCTTCCGACCTCCACGTTTACCGCTACTCCGTCCCCCTCGCCCACGAGTACGCCAACGCCCATCGTGAAGACTTGCTCGATCGGTGGCACGAACAGTCGGCTCGGGTTGCAATGGGACAAAACGGTTCTGTTCATCAGCCTGGGCCGAACGGTGTGTCCGGTGACGGGCAGCACGAACATTGTTTTCGGTCCGCAAGATCCGAACGGGGTGCGCCCTGTCACCATCCCTGCGAGCTCCATTTCGTTTAACGCAGTCACGTGTAACGTGGCCGGCTTGAGTACCGTGACCATTTGCGTGGAGAGCACTGGAGTGGACGGTGTGGGCATCCTGGACTGCGACGGCGGCGAACCCAACTACGGCTTCTTGACGCAAGTCGACCACAACACGAACAACCCGCCGCAGTCGAACGGTGGTTTCCCAGCCGACCCGACCTGTACAGCAACGGAAACCGACCCGGTCACTGGCAGTATCTCGACGGCATGCCTCGAGCAAACTGGCGGTACGTGCAACGCGAACAATTTGCACCCGGGAGTTTGCAACAGCCCCTACCACTTCAGCTACCCCGGAACATTCAGTGCAGCGGGGATGACCGTACGCGTACCGTTGCGATTGAAGACGGTAAGTTCCTCGAGCGGCAACCCCTGCGACGGCGTGGGCGACACGTACGGCGCGACGACGGAAGTTAGCGCGTTCCTGACCACTGGCACCGCGCGTGGGACCGTGTTCGATTCGAATAACGAGAATCGAAAAATCGACCAAGGTGCATCCTGTCGGGGCGGCTCGTGTGTCACTCAAGTGACCGGCGCACCGCTCACAAATTTCTGCGCCAACCCAGCCAACTCGTTGAGTGGCTCGAAGATGGTCACAGCCATTGGCGTGCTCGATTTGGACTCCACTGCGGGAGACACGGTCGCCACGGTCGAGATGCAGTGCCAGTGATGCCCCGGGGCACGCGGTCCGCGCTATTGCGTAAGGGCACGGCACCGCCGTGCCCTTACGCC
>CAZHQG010000064.1:0-9832 GCA_964534275.1 uncultured Binatia bacterium (SeqCode)
TCCTCGGCGCCGCACACGTGGCCATCGCCGCACACCTCGATCGGGCTGGTGCCGGTGCACTGGCCCGCGCTGCAGGTTCCCTGCGTTTCGCACGGGTTGCTCGTGTTACATGTGGTGCCGTCGGCAACATGCTGATCTGCGGGGCAGGTCGCGGACGAACCGGTACAGGTCTCCGCCACGTCGCACTCGCCGGTCGACGGTCGGCACACGGCCCCGGCGTTGCCCACGCTGTGAATGCAGCTCTTGCTCGTGCCGTTGCACAGGTCGGTCGTGCATGGATTGCCGTCGTCGGTGCAAACGGTGCCCGCTGGCGCCACCGCGTCGGTGGCCGGGCAACTCGTGCTGGTGCCGGTACACAGCTCGGCCACATCGCACGCATCCGTGGCCGCCCGGCACACTGCGCCTGCGTTGCCGGCCGGGTGCGTGCAAGCGTTGCTGGTGCCGTCGCACTGGTCTGCAGTGCAGGGATTGCCATCATCGGTGCAAGTAGCCCCCGCGATTCGCTTGGCATCGGCGGGGCAAGCGGCGGAAGAACCCGTACAGGTTTCGGCCAAATCGCATTCGCCTGCCGCCGCGCGACACACCGTACCCTTGGGCAGTGTCTGGTCGGCGGGACAAAAACCACTCGTTCCGGTACAGGTTTCGGCCGCGTCGCAAGCGCCAGCGGTAGGCCGGCAAACGGTGCCCGCGCTTGCGAACTGGCAGGTCGAGGAGCAGCAGTCGCCGTCGGCGGTGTTGCCGTCGTCGCACTGCTCGCCGGTTTGCCGAATCCCGTCACCGCAAAAAGCGGCGGTCACGCAGTTCGAAAACTCCGAGGTGTCCAGTGTCGACAGGTTCGTCGCCGTGGCGGCGTAAGCCGGGTTGCCGGCGGGCGTGGAAAAGCTCAGGGTTGCAGTGGCGTTGCCGCTTGCGTCCGTAGTGACGTTCTGGCTTGCGAGCAGCACGGCGCCTTCTCCGAACCCGCTCGGATCGCACGACGGACTTCCAAAGAGTTCGATGCGGAAGGTCGTGTTCGGCGTCGAGTTCAGCGAGAGCTGCACGCTGGTCTGTGTCGGCGCCGAGAGCACGGGAAAGTTCTGGAGGCCGTTCGGGCCACTGTCGCCATCACCCACATCGTTTGCCGTGGGGCCATCCGAGTTGAGATCGATGCCCAGGAAACCGTTGGAAAAGATCGCGTTGCCGCTGATCGTAACCGCCGTGGTGCTCCCGAACAGGGCGACGCCGGAGCTGTCATTGTGCGCAATCCGATTGCCGCTCCCGGCAAGGGTGCCACCGATGGAGTGGTTCGAGGTATTGGCCACAACCACACCAAACCCCGGATCGCCGCTGCCGGCTTGATTCGGCAGCGGCGTTGTCCCGTCGGCAGCAAGCCCGATGTAGTTTCCCTGCACTGTCGTGCCCGTCGTGTTCGCGCTTTGAATCACCAGGCCGCGGTTCCTGTTGCCGGAAATCACGTTGCGGTGCGCAGGCTGGGTGCCGCCGATGAGCGTGTTAGCCGCGCCATTGAGCAGGTTGATTCCGGCAAAGCCATTGGGCCGTGCCGTCTGCCCGGTAAGATCCGTGCCGATGTAATTCCCGCGAATCGTGTTGTTCGATGTGGCAGCTCCCTGGATCGCAACGCCCTCGTTCAGGTTCCCCGAAATGACGTTTCGCTCGAGAGTGTCCGACGTACCGTCCGCGTTGGTGCCGATGGTGTTTGCCTTCGCACCACCAGTAATCAGCACTCCCACCGAGTTTGGCAGCGCAGCGCCGGAGGAGCTGAGGCCGATGACATTCCCGGAAACCCGATTGGAGTCGCTTCCGGCGCCCTGAATCACCACTCCTTGTTCTGCGTTGCCGGAAATCAGATTGCCCTCTCCCGCGTCACCCAAGCCGTTGCCATTGGTGCCGACGACGTTGTAACCCGCGCCTCCGTCGATGAACACGCCCCAGCGATTCGGGCGGGCGAGACCGCCGGTGTATGAGGTGCCGATCAAGTTGCCCGCAACGCGGTTATTCTCGGTGCCGTTACCTTGAATGAGAACGCCAGCCGAGATGCTGCCGGCGATGATGTTGCCCTCGTCGAGGTCCGAGTCACCGTCATTGTCCTTCCCGACGATGTTGCCGTTGGCTCCCAACTGAATCAGCACCCCCCATTGATTCGGGACGGCAGGGAGAGAGTTCTGCGTGATTCCAATCGCATTCCCGGCAATGACGTTGCCGCTCGTGGTCGTGCTTTGAAGCAGCACCCCAGCACCCGTGTTGCCGGCAATCCAGTTCCGCTGCCAGAAGGTGTTCGCGAACGACGTGTCGACACCGATGAGATTTCCATTCGCGCCCGTCTCGAGAATTACGCCGTGCCCGTTGGCCCGCGCATTTACATCCCTGTCGATCCCAATGAAGTTTCCCGCAATGCGGTTGCCCGAGGTGCCGGCACCTGCCAGGAGGACTCCGGCGGTGGTGTTGTTGGAAATCACGTTGACCTCGGCAAAGTCGTCGATGCCGTCGCCGTTCACGCCAATCACGTTGTCCTGAGCGAAATTTTCCAGCCGCACGCCGATGCCGTTCCCGAGCGAAGCGGACTCCCCCATGCCGATGATGTTGCCAGCGATATGGCAGCGATCGGCGCCGTCGAGCAGCACTCCCGCGCCTTGAAACCCGTCCACGTATACGCCGCGCAGGCAACAGTCCGACCCCTGAAACACGAGCCCATTTCCGCTCTGCGCAGGAGATCCTGGATTCGGTACGATCGCAACGTTGAGTTCGGCGTCCACGACCGGCAGATTGCCATCGACCGCGCCCGAGTTGGGATGTGCACCCGGGGCTGCGAAGCCATCGATGCACGCCGCCTTCGTGATCGCCGGCAGCGGGTTGACGAGGTTGAGCACGATGTTGCCTGCCGCGTCGGGAGTTGCAGCGAACACGATGCGCGTACCGTTCGGGTTGCCGGGGCTGCACTCGGTATTCGGATTGCCAAGAGCGTTTACGTTCTGAATTGCCTCGCGAAGCGAACAAATCGCGTTGGGTGAATTCGAGTCGTCGAGCGTTGTGTTGACGAAGATGTTCGTCGTCCGCCCCACAAACTTTCCGAAGGCCAGTGGCTCGTCATCGACGTTGGCAAGCCCGACAAAAGAGTAATTGCGAGTTACGTCGAACGCGTAGATCAAGTCCGCCGCCTGACAAGATACGAGTAACCGCCGGCCATCCTCGGTAAGGTCGATCCCTTGTGGAGAGCAACCGCCAACCGAGAGCGTCCGCACAACGGACAGGCTGTCTGCGTCGATCACGGAAATCGTGTTCGCGGCAGCGTTCGAGACGTAGACCGTGGCACCATCCGGACTCACGGCGACCGCTGTCGGCCCGGATCCTACGGAAATCGTGGCGATCACCGTGTTGCTCGACGTGCTGATCACGCGAAGCTGGTCGATGGTGTTCACAGCCACATAGACGCGGCTATTGTCTGGCGACACGGCGAGTCCCTGCGCGGTGCCGCCAAGCGCCCAGTCCCCTACGAAAATGTTCGCAACCACACTGTTGGTCGACGTGCGAATGGCGGCCACGTGGGCGTTACTCGGGCCGCCGCTCGAGACGTACACGAACTGGCCGTCTGGCCTCATGGCCACGTGCTGCGCCGCGCCGGTGGGAACGTTGATGGTGGCCACAACGGAGTTGGTAAAGGCGTCGATCACCTTCACGCCGTCGAGAAGGGTGGCGACGTAAACGCGACCGCCATCGGGCGTGGTGGCCAGGCCCTGCGGAATCGAAGAACCGACACCAATGTCCGCAAGCACGCTTCCCGTGATAACATCGATAACACTCACCGCTCCCGCCTGAGACCTGGTGACCCAGGCGCGCCGCCCCTGGGGATGGATGGCAACCCCCCACGGCCGGTTCGTCAAAGGAATCGTTTCCGTGACCGACAACGTGGCCACGTCGACCAACTGCAAGCTCGTCTTGGTGGTCACATAGGCGAAAGGGGCCGCGTAGCTTGTGCCTGCCCAGAAGAGGATTCCTACAACCGTTGCCCGCGCCCATGCAGTCATTTTCGCACCTCGCAGGCAGGCCACTAGCCTCTGTCACGTCTCGTGGTCCCGAAAAAAAATCGAAATTTCGTCCCGGAAATTTGCCCGCCACCGGGTGGGGAGCGGAGCAACTCGCCGAGTCGAGTGACTTCTCTCACTTCCGAGCGATCACCCCGCTTGCCACCGTCCAAATGTTTCCCGGGATTTGCGAACGCTGCAGGCAACTTTGTTCGCCGCTAAGGGCGGCAACGCTCTGCACACGCTGATGCGCGGCTCTACGGCTGGATGTAGCCGCGCATTCCCGCTCGCAAAACGACGGGCCTTTTGGCAGGATCAGGACATGCGGGGACCCGTGGAATACCGGTTCGGACCGTACACCTTAGACCTCTTCCGGCAGCAGTTGTGTTGCAACGGGCAGCCCATTGCACTGCGCCCCAAGACTTGGGCGGTGCTCGTACACTTGGTTTCCCAGGCGGGAAACCTCGTCACGCCTCAAGAACTCTTGGATAGCGTTTGGGCGAACACCTTCGTGACTCCCGAGGTAGCCGGAGTATCCGTTCGCGAGCTGCGCAAGGTGTTTGCCACATACACGCCCGGAACGCGGTACATCCAGACGGTTGCCCGCCGAGGTTACCGGTTCGTTGCACCGGTCGAAGGCATGCAGCTGCTCGGCGGGGACCCGCGGGCGCAAACCGGCGAGCCAACGCCCGTACCCGGATGGTTTGTCGGCCGCCACGAAGAACTGGCTCGCCTCCACCGCGTGTTCGAGCGAGTCCGGGAAGGCTCGCGCCAGGTCCTGTTGATTTGTGGCGAGCCCGGGATCGGAAAGTCGGCTTTGCTGGAGGTATTCCTCGAGCAACTTGCAAGCGTACCACGACAGAGCGTGTTGATCGGGCGTGCGCAGTGCATGCAAGACCGTTCCGAAGCATACTTGCCGGTGCTCGACGTTCTGATCGAGTTGTGCACGGCGGATCGGTCGGGCCAAGTATTGCGAGCGCTACAACGGCACGCACCTCGGTGGCTCACGGAACTACCGGAGCTTTCCGCCGAAGCCGACAGTTCGGACAATCGCGAGCTGCCAGCGATGACGCCCTTGCGGATGATTCGTTCGCTGACGCGAGCGCTGGAACAACTCTCCGCCAACGTGCCTGTCGTGCTAGCATTCGACGATCTTCAGTGGGCGGATCCGGCAACGATGGAGTTTCTCCAGTACCTCGGGGAGCGCACGGAACCCGCGCGGATTCTCGTTGTTCTCGCATTTCGTCCCCTCGAGGCGCTTCCTGCCGATGCCCCGCTGTCGAGCCTCTGCACTGCACTTTTAGCGCGCGGCCGAGCGGCGGAACTGGTTTTGAGCGGCTTGTCGCGGGAAGCAGTACGCGCGTACGTTGAACACTGCCATCCAGGCCTGATCGCAGCGGACGAGTTTGCGCAGTGGCTTTCGGACCGAACCGATGGGCTGCCACTCTTTCTCCGGGCCCTGGCAGAGCACGTTGTCGAACGGGAAGCATCGGGTGGCCAGCACCGGCTGCATCAAGCGTATACCCAGTTGCCCGCACCTGCGACGATTCGGGAGTTCGTCCATGCCGAGTTCGCCCGTTTACCTCGGGAAGAGAAGCAACTGCTCGAAGCGCTCAGTGTTTGCGGACAGGATGGTCACGCCGCCACGGTAGCTGGAGCATTGGGTTGGAGAGTGACCGACACCGATGCCAAGCTTCATGCACTCTCTCTGCGCGGGCATCTCGTGCACGCCTCGGGCAGCAGTGCGTGGCCGGACGGAACCGTGGCAGGCCACTACCAATTGCGCCACGCACTGTACGCCGAGGTGATTTCTTCTCAGATTGCCCCAACGCGGCTGGGAGAGCTTCACAGCAGCATTGGCAGTGTTCTCGAACGTGCATTTGCCGGCCGACTGACAGACGTGGCAGCCGACCTGGCAGTTCACTTTTCCGCAGCCCACGATTTCGCGCGCGCATACCGGTACCACCGAATGTGCGCCGAGCAGGCTCTTAAACGACAAGCGTTCAGCCAAGCGTGTTCCCATTTGGAAGCGGCGCGTGAGATGCTCGACCATCTCCCCTCAGGGCCCTCGACCAGCCAACAGGCGCTCGAAACGGGGACTGCACTCGGAGGCGTCCGGATGGCCGTGGACGGGTATGGAGCGGAAAGCGTCTTCGAAGCCTACGACTGGGCCGTGCGGTCGGCCAAGCATCTTCCCAGCACACCTGCAAAGCTGCTTCCGCTGATTGGCATGTGCATCAACCTCATGACCCGCGCGGAACTTGGCCAGGCGCAAGAAGTTGCCGACACGATTATCGCTTCCGCACGCCGCTTGCGGCTCCCGCCCGCGTTGCAAGGGCTGGCACGGATTCCCCTTGGCCACCTCTCCTTTTATCGTGGGAAGCTGGCCACTGCGCGGCGCATGTTGGAGCGTGCATCTCAACTCTTGGGCCCCGCGACCAATGCGTTTCAACCCGAGCAGGAGCGCGCCCTGCTGTGGATCGATCCCTTTGTCTCCTCGCTGAACGTTTTGAAGCTCGCCCTGGCAACGGCCAGCCAAACGGCAGCCGCGGAACGAACGTCTCAGAAGGCTCTGCGGCGTGCACGTGCGCTCGGTCATCCGTTCACGTTGATCGCGGCGCTCGATCATGCCGCGTTACTGGGGTTCGTCTTGGCTGACTGGCCCCGTGCGCGCGACCTCGCCGGCGAGGCTCTCGAGCTTGCGAAGAGCTGCGGTTTTCCCTTCTGGATCGGGTCCGCTTCCATCGTCCTCGGGCACGCCCAAGCGAAGCTGCGAGAGCCAGAGCGTGGGCTCGCCACTTTGCAGCAGGGCTTGGACATCTGGGCCGGTACGGGCACGCGCTTGGGCACGGTCCTTTACAGCTTCATGCACGCCGACGTGCACGCCCTGCTCGGACGTGACAAGGAAGCTGAAGCTCTCTTACGAGCTGCCTTGCACGCCGCCCGCGATTCCCAAGAACGGATTGCCGAGGCTGAAGTATGGCGGCTGCTCGGCCAGCTTTCTCTTCGCCGGAACCAACGCCGCCGTGCGGCCGGCTACTATCGTAAAGCGATTGGGTTAGCCCGTGCCCAGGGTGCGGCGCTGTGGCAGCACCGGGCCCAAGCCGAACTCGCCAGGATCTGACCACCGCCTGGTGGGCAATATGTGCCGTACGGGCGGTTCGCGAACCGCCCGTACAACGCCCCGCGATGTCGTGGGGCAAACGTGGCGATCGGCACCGACGTTCACGCGATCGTTTTCAGGGCACGGCGCCGCCGTGCCCCTACATCACCCGGAAACGCGCGTGGTTCAGACGATCCCGCACACTACCGGCGGGTCATGTAGGGGCGACCCGGTGGGTGCCCTTGGTGCGCACGCTGGGCAGCGGCGTCGCGTTACGTGCGCAATTTTGGACACGCACGAAAGTTTGCGCAGCTTGAAGGTGGGCTTCTGCCACAGCAAACAGTCGGCGGGCAAATTCGCGCCACAGAACATTCACAAAACGCGCAGCACGACACGAACATCGGTCGCTCTTGCCAAGCCGCGGCTTCGAATCCGCCGCCAAGGGTCAACCACGATTCCGGAGGGTAAAGCGCGCAACTGCGGACACGCTATCCTCGGTGCCCGCGAATTTCTGTGCGTGTCCTGGAATTCTGAAATTTCCGCGTGTCCTGAAATTTCCGGTCCGTGTACCGCACACGGCGTGGAAACCGCACCGGCCGCGGAAACGGGCAAGGGCGCGGAAACCGCCGTGGGCGCGGAGACCGCGCCCCTACGATCCGCGTGCAACGGTCTTGGTTGCGGCGGAGTCTTTCCAGTGAAACGCGGCGAGGCTGGACACGAGGGCGGGCACAAGGCCCGCCCCTACAAACCGTGCAGACCGGGCGCTTTTGCACCGTGTCGTGGTGCGACGTTGGAAGCCCCATCACCCGGCGCCCCCGCCGCACCTCGCAGCGGGGATTTCGTAGGGGCGACGCAATTTTGGAGCCGCAATTTTGGACACGCACGAAAGTTTGCGCAGCTTGAAGGTGGGCTTCTGCCACAGCAAACAGTCGGCGGGCAAATTCGCGCCACAGAACATTCACAAAACGCGCAGCACGACACGAACATCGGTCGCTCTTGCCAAGCCGCGGCTTCGAATCCGCCGCCAAGGGTCAACCACGATTCCGGAGGGTAAAGCGCGCAACTGCGAACACGCTATCCTCGGTGCCCGCAAAATTTTATGCGTGTCCTGAAATTCCTCCTGAAATTCCTGAAATTCTGCTCTGGTCGTAGATCCAGGCGCGGGGGTAGGCGCCACGATCCGAGAGCCATCCGCGGGGTTGTCATACCCCTCAGCTTGCCGGTCAGTCGGGACTGGATGAAACGCTACGCCGCAGCAACGCTGCGCCTGCGGCGCTGCCCAAGAGCGGTGCCCTCGGAATGCCACCATCAGGCACACAACGTTCCCACCGCAGTATCGACTTCCCCAGGACCATCGGTCCTTCTCGAGAGCCCCAGAACCCGTGGATTACTTCGGCTCCGTTTCACAGCGACGGCGCTTGCCAGGCTTGGGCGGCCACCAGGTCTGGGTCGATGGCATGCGTTCCGAGTCAATTGCACCCACATCCAGTGGAGTTAGCGTTCCCTCCCCCTTCCCCGGCTCGTACTTCCACCAACCCCCCCTTTCTTTCAGGAAGGCTTTGAACGCCAACTCGGTCAGACTGTGCCAGCCAAAGCCGTTTATCATTACCCCAGGGAAGTGATGCTTCACTTCGCCGCTACGCAAATCCACAAACACCAGTCCGTCCGGGCATCCGAGCACGCAGCCGGCGCACCCGGCCACCATCATTCCGTCGGGGGACCACACAAGCTCTCCCCCCTCCTCGATTTCAATGATGCGATCGCGCTCGAGGTCGATGATGACAGAACCCCAACAGACCTCCTCGTCGCCCGCATCTTCCAGTGCAAGGGCCTTCGAACTCGGGGACCAACTCATGAAGCGGAACGTAAAGCCGCCTGCAGCACGGAAGGTGGTTTCCTTACGCTCGAGCCGGCGCGTCCACTTGCTGGATAGACGCGTATAGTCCAGCACCCGCCGCTCCTGCCCCGTCTTCAGCTCCCGCACCCACACTTCGGTGAGCATGTACGGAATCCTGTAGCCACGCTCGTCCCACTCCGCCCGGCGCAAAAACGCAAGCCACTTCCCGTCTGGCGAAACGATATTCCCGATCGGCTCGCAAATGCGGTTCGGCTTGGGCATTCCCGGCGGTAGCAGGAACGGTTGCTTCGCGGGACCCTTCAGCTCTTTCCCGAAGCCGACGGAGTGGAGCGCGACGACGAAAGACGCGGCAAGAACACCTGCGAGTTTCCGGGTCCGCATGCCTTCACCACCTCCGTAAGTAGGGACGCGGGTCTACCGGAATTCCTTCGGGATTTCCTTTCACGATCACGCGCACCTCGAAGTGGAGATGGGGGCCTCTCGACCCACCAGTGTTCCCCGACCATCCGAGCAACTGGCCTCTGAGCACGTCAACTTTCGGCTCAATCCCCGGAGCGATTTTGCTCAAGTGCGCGTAGCGAGTCTTGATTCCAAAATCGGCGTGCTTGACGTCGACAAACAAGCCGTACTTTTGGAAGCCCGGTGGATCAATCCTTCCTCCGGCGTGGGTGACCACGCCCCTCTCCGCGGCAACGACAGGGGTACCTTCCGGCACAGCAATATCGAGCCCCTTGTGTAAGTGCGTCCCGCGGTCTTCGTTGAATTTTCCACTTATCTTTCCCTTTCCTTCCAGCGGATCTGCCAGCTCGACCTGCGGCCGCTGTGGCTCGGGTCCAGGCGAAACCCCGTCGG
>CAZHQG010000065.1:0-9751 GCA_964534275.1 uncultured Binatia bacterium (SeqCode)
CGTCGGCAATTTTTTGCGCTGCCCGTTCACAGAGGCGCGCTGCTCGCTCGGCAGCCAGGGCTCGCTGGCTGGCAGCCAACAACTGCTCCGAGAGAGCGGTGAGCGACTCCGCACCGACCGTCCCGACTGTTCCCAACAGCGGCAGGAGTGCCGCGACCACACCGCACCACGTCACGGGCTTGCGCCCGCCACTCGCCGTCCGCACCAGTTCCACCTCGTCGTCTGGGCTGCGGTTTTGGCACGCTGCGCAAGGGAAAGTCAAATTGCCCGGCCCCCTCCGTTGCACTTGCAAGCTTGCCCACAGAGAATTCCGGCAGGATGCGAGTGCCGGTGTACGTTCGCGCGGTTGTCAGGCCGCCCCAGCGGCCGCCGCGTCGTATGGCGTCCTCTGTGCTCTGTGCTGCGATTGCGCTTGTCGTGTTGGTCGGCACACAACGTTTGGTCTTTGCCCATCCCTTGGAGCCCGTCATCGTGGAGCTGCGCGAAACCGTTCCAACGCGTTGGGAGGTCAGTTGGCGCAAATCCTCGGGCACAGCCGTACCGCCGGTCAGCATCGAGTTGCCCGACGGCTGCTCTCCACGCCACGTGGTGGGACCCAGACAAAGCATGGTCCGTTGTCCCACCGCCTCCATGGCAAATGGGTGGCTCGTACTCGCACCTTCGCCGGCAACGGAAGATGTGTGGGTGCGGGTCCGTTTTGCTGACGGAGTCGAACTCAGCGGGTTGCTTCCACCGCGTGAGAAGCGTTTCCACATCGCTCGGTTCGAGATGCTGCCGCGCACAGCGCTTCTCGCTCACTACAGCCAACTAGGCATCGCCCATGTGCTCGAAGGCATCGACCATCTCCTGTTCTTGGCCGCCATGGTCGGCCTCATCGCTTCTTGGAGGCGCATGCTGCTTACGGTCACAAGCTTCACGCTTGGGCACACACTGGCTCTCTGCGTTGCCAGCGGATCGTGGTTGCGCGTGCCTCAAGAGCCGACCGAGATCCTCATTGCCGGCAGCATTGTGCTGGTCGCGCGCGAGCTGTGGAACGATGCCAGAACGACCAGCAACGCAAGCGCGTGGTACTTCGCCGCGTTTTTCGGTTTTCTTCACGGGTTGGGGTTCGCCGGGGCGTTGAGCGAGTTTGGTATTCCAGATCGCGCGTTTTTCTGGGCACTCGCGGGGTTCAACGTAGGCGTCGAGTTCGGCCAACTGGGGTGGGTCCTCCTTCTTTTCTCCGGCAAGCACGCTGTAGAACGGTCGGCCGCCGCTGCCTTCGTGCGGCAATGCGTGGCTGCCGGTGTCGGGGTCGCGGGCGCGGCTCTCGTACTCCAGCGTTTGGCTCCGGTCAGCCGACTGTTGATTCCATTCCCTTGATTTCCCGTCTGCCCGTAGCGTAAGCGTGGCGGCATCGCGAAGGAGGCAGCCGTGCGTGGAGGAAAACAGTTGTGGCGGGGATTTGCGCTGTGGCTCAGTGTCGTGGTGGCGTCCGCTGGGCACGCTGTTTGCGTCGGGGACTGCAACCGCGACGGTGTGGTGACCATCGACGAGGTGGTGCGCATGGTGAACATCGCGCTCGGCCAGCAGCCTTCCGCGGCGTGCGCGCCGGGTGACCGTGACGGCGACGGTTCTATTACTGTGGAGGAAATTGTCGCTGCTGTGGGGGCGCTTCTCGAGGGGTGCCCTTCTGCGACGCCGACACCGACTCCCACGCAGCCGCCACCACCCACTGCGACGCCCACGACCATCATCGCGCCGCGCTGTTCCCACTACAGCCCGGAGCGGCACGTCTTCTTTGGCGATTTGCATGTGCACACCGCGAATTCGTTCGATGCGTACACCTTCGATGTCCGTACCCGACCTGAGGACGCATACCGATTTGCGCGTGGCACTCCGGTGGCACTCCCTCCGCTGGACGCCAACGGCCGCGGCACCAGAGAAGTGCGCATCGACCGGCCATTGCACTTTGCCGCGGTAACGGATCACGGCGAGTTCCTCGGCGAAGTCGCCCTCTGTTCCACGCCTGGTTCCCCAGCTTACGACTCGCCGACGTGCCAAAGCTTTCGACGGGGATTTACTGCTTCTCAGCTCGATTTTGGCGCTCGCCTCTCGACGCGCCGCCCACAACGCGCAACGGACGTTTGCGGTACCGACCTCCAGCAATGCTTGCGAACGGCGGGCGATGTTTGGGAACGCACCATTCTTGCGGCTCAGCAGGCCTACGAGGAGTGTCAGTTTACCACTTTCGTTGCTTACGAATACACCAATGCCCTCGGCGGCAGCACACTGCACCGCAACGTGGTGTTCGCCAACGAAACCGTTCCCCCACCGGTAAGCGTGTTCGAACAAAACACCCCGCTCGGTCTTTGGCGCGAACTCGAGCGGTTGTGCAAGCAGCAACTTCCCGGTTGCGACGTGCTGGCCATACCGCACAACTCGAACGAAAGTAACGGGCGTATGTTTCTCGTGGAGTATCCCGGCGCAACCACGCTGGCGGAACAACGCGAGCAAGCTCGGCTGCGAGAACGCATGGAACCGCTCGCAGAAATCTTCCAGCACAAAGGTTCGTCCGAGTGCTTTGCTGGGCTGCCCAGCATCTTAGGTACACCAGACGAGGCCTGCGGATTCGAGCCGCGAAGACTCGATTCTGTCCAGGACTGCGGCGAAGGCGTCGGCAGCCTCGGTGCTACCGGGCAGGGCTGTGTTTCTCGGCGCGACTACTTGCGGAACGTGCTCGGGCTCGGGTTGAAAGAGTATGCTCGCCTTGGCGCCAATCCGTTTCAGTTCGGGTTCATCGGCAGTACGGACACGCACAACGGTACCCCCGGCAAGGTGTCGGAATACGACTTCCTTGGCCACCGGGGCACCGAAGAAGCAACTCCCAGCGACCTTCTCGACTACCAAGGCCTGACCGGTGGTGGAATTGTGTTCAATCCAGGAGGGCTTGCGGCGGTGTGGGCAGAAGAAAATACCCGAGAAGCAATTTTTGCAGCCCTCAAGCGCAAAGAGACGTACGCGACCAGCGGCCCACGCATTCTGGTACGGACCTTCGCTGGATGGGATCTTCCACCGACTTGGTGCGAGGAACCGCGAATCTCGTTGGGATACGAACGTGGCGTCCCGATGGGCGGTACGCTTCCGCCAGCTACGGGTCCGCGCGCACCGTCGCTAGCCATCCTTGCACAATACGACCCCGGCACCCCAGAGCACCCAGGGACCCCCTTGCAACGGGTTCAAGTCATCAAGGGCTGGCTCGCGAACGGGGAGCCACAGGTTCGTATTTACGACGTTGCCGGCAACGCAAACCCAAATGCGACTGTCGACCTGGCAACCTGCACTCCAAACGGCGCTGGCCATACTCAGTTGTGCACAGTATGGCAGGATCCAGATTTCGATGCTCGTACACCAGCGTTCTACTACGTGCGCGTACTCGAAAATCCGTCGTGCCGGTGGCACGTACACGCATGTCGGAACTTGCCACCCGAAAATCGCCCGCCCGCTTGCAACGACCCGACGATCCCAGCCACGATTCAAGAGCGGGCCTGGACCTCCCCCATCTGGTACCTGCCAACCGAGTTGTGATTGCCTTGCCGCGGTCCAATCGCCTTCGAGCACGCGGACTTCGCTCTCCGGCTAGTCCGCACGCAGACACACAAAAAGGGGCGCTGGACTGAATCCAGCGCCCCTAGACCTACGGAACCACGCGGCCTCAGCGCAGCGTAATTGCGGAGTTGCTAATGACCGGTGTATCTCGCTCCTTGGTCTTGGCCGCGATCACGATTTTACCATCCTCCTTCCACATGGAAGTGACGATGGTTTCCCCTGGATACACCACTCCCGAGAACCGCGCTGCATAGGCTGCAACTTTGTCCACGGCACCATCGAGCAAGGTGTCGACGACCGCTTTGCAAACAATGCCGAACGAGCATAAGCCGTGCAAAATCGGCTTCTCGAAGCCGGCAAGCTTGGCAAACTCCGGGTCGCAGTGCAGTGGGTTTTTATCCCCCGAAAGGCGATACAACAGAGCTTGGTGAGGCATGGTGGGCGACTCGACGACAGCGTCTGGATTCCGGCTCGGAGTTTCGTGCTGGGCCTTCGGGCCCGGGTCGCCACCAAATCCGCCCTCGCCGCGGGCAAAGATGGTAAAGCGGTTCGTGAACAACGGTGCACCGCCCTGTTCCTTTGTATGAACCTCCAACACGATGAGAGCGGCCTTCCCCTTGTCATAAATTCCCGCCACTCGAGCTGTGTTTTCAATCTGTGCGCTCACGGGCAAGCTGCGGTGCAGAACGATTTCTTGTTCGCCGTGCAGCACCATCGCCAGGTTGATGTTGATCCCTGGTATGTTGTTCATGCCCCCGAGGGCACCAAACACGGGGATCACGGCGAAACTCGGCAGCACTTTTAGGTAGCGTTCGTACGTGTACTCCAACTCCTTCGGATCCGTCGGCTTGTTCATTCCAGCACCGATGCCCAAGTGGTAAAGGATGACTTGGTCCGCGTTCCACGACCCGGTGGTAGCTGGCAACTGTGCCCCTAAAGCTTTTTGTACGTCGATCGGCATCTACGTCCTCCTTTCTTTCGTTCGCTGGTGCGCGCTGCCGTGCTGATCGTCGGTGCAGCACCGTTGCCATGAGGGACACGTTTCCGCAAGGGTAGAGGAGCCCGGAGAATGGAAGCACGCAATCGAGTCGCTGGCTCGAAGCCCATGCCCAAGCGGCAACGCCACGGAGCAGACCGGCGGTACCGCTTTGTCGACTTCGCTGCACAGCGGCTTCCGGGGTTCCGCAACCACGTCGTGCCCGCAGATCAAGTAGAGGAACTCTTTGCTCGCTACGGCCCCGAAGAGTGTTACGCGAGCATCTTCTTTTTCTCGGACGAGGTAGTCCTGTACATGGCGGAACATCGGGTGAATGGCCAACCCTCGATCGCCGGTTTCGACGGCCGCGTTTGGGCAAGTTTCCTACCCTTCGACATCGATGGCACGCCCGATGTGCACGGCCTCGCCGACGCTCTCGCGCTCACTCGGGCAACCTACCGCTTCCTGACGGAGCGCTGGGAAGCCCCGGCATCGGCCCTTTATGTTTACTTCAGTGGCGCCAAAGGTTTTCACTTGCTGCTCGATTCGCACGTCTTTGGCCGTGTGGCACCCGCGCGCGATTTGCACCGGGTTTTTTCTCACCTGCGATTGCAGGTGTGGCGCGCGCTCGAGCGCACTGCGCAGGGGGCCCGCTTCGACTTGGCCATCGGCGATAAGGTGCGGTTGCTCCGCCTCCCGAATTCGCAGCACCGCGAAAGTGGCCTCTATAAAGTGCTTTTAACCGAAGCCGAGCTTTTCGAATTGCCGCCGCCAGGCATCTTGGAGCGGGCACGAGCCCCGCGCGACTTGGGCCGCACACTGTGTCACGGGCTTCTTCCCGGAAGCCCCGTCGCTGCAAGCCCGGCCGCGCGGCGAGCGTTTCTTCAAGCGCAGCGT
This sequence comes from uncultured Binatia bacterium (SeqCode), assembly GCA_964534275.1. Classification (GTDB taxonomy): domain Bacteria; phylum Desulfobacterota; class Binatia; order HRBIN30; family HRBIN30; genus HRBIN30. The sequence continues at coordinate 5,462 of CAZHQG010000065.1, forward strand.
GCCGTACGGCGCGGCCGCCTTCACCCGTATCGCTTCCCCGCACCGCCAGCGGACGTTTCGGCATCCCTTTGCCCGGCACGCCAGCGCATGCTCACCGAGGATGTCGCTCCGGGTTTCCGTAACAACGTTGCAATCCGTCTCGCCTCCGCACTTCGACGCGCTGGCTACACCGAGGGTCACACCCAGACCATCCTGCAGCAGTGGAATGCGAAACTCGCACACCCGCTGCCTGAACGAGAGCTGCGAGCGGTCGTTCGGTCTGCCTTTGCTCGGCCCTTTCCCTATGCCTACGGCTGCCATGACGAAGTCATTCGCCACTTTTGCCCGTTCCGAGACAATCTGTGGCAGTGCGAAATTTACCGGCGGCAGCACCCACATTTAGTCTCCGCCGATTGAAGAGGACTCTCACGGGGTCTCTTCCTGCGAGCGGCCAAGTCTCGCCTCGTAGCAGGCGATCGGGTTCCGCAAGACAGGCACTCACCTTGGCGCCGGCAGCGTCGAGCGCGGCGACTGCCGTCATCGCCGTGGGAAACCGTGCCAACCCAGGGCAAAGAAGTTGCCGTCAGGAATTGTCTCGCTGGAGAACTCAGGCAATGATGCAGTGTCCATGCGAACCTTTCGTTACGAGTCGCTCTTACCGGTCAACACAGAAGTCGCGTACGCCTGGCACACCCGTGACGGCGCGTTCGAGCGCTTGACGCCACCTTGGGTGCGCGTCGAAGTGACCGAGCGCACCGGTACCATCGAGAACGGCAAAGTGACTCTACGTTGTAGCCTTGGTCCTTTTCACTTCGTCTGGCAAGCAGAGCACTACGACGGAGTGCCGGGGAAAGAGTTTCGCGACCGCATGCGTTCCGGACCGTTCTCCACCTGGGAACACACGCATCGCTTCATTCCCGCCGGCACCGACCTTTGTCGGATGGAAGATGTCGTAGACTACGAACTCTTGCGGGGGCTTCCCTGGCTCGATGCGCTGGCCGACGCAGTCGTGGTACGCTCGGAACTCGCGCGCCTGTTTGCGTACCGGCATCGGGTACTCGGCCACGATTTGTGGCGGCACCGGGAGCTTTCCGCCAAGCCGCTGCGGTTCCTAGTCACCGGCGCCAGCGGCTTGGTCGGCTCCACTCTGTGCGCGTTCCTCAGCGCCGGGGGGCACACCGTGCTTCGAGCGGTGCGCGGTGCGCCACGCAGCCCTAACGAGGTGCGGTGGGATCCTGCAAGCGGGCGTGTCGAGTTACCGGCGGGCACCGCCATCGATGTTCTCGTGCACCTGGCAGGAGAAAATGTCGGGGAACAACGCTGGACCGAAGCGCGCAAAATAGCCATTCGGAACAGCCGGGTCGATGCAACGGCCAAGCTCGCTGAACAAATTGCTCGTTGGCGTGTCAAGCCGCAGGTATTCATTGCCGCCTCAGCCATCGGTTACTACGGCGACCGCGGGGCCACTTGGGTCGACGAAGAGAGCCCGCGCGGTAAGGGTTTCCTGGCGTCCCTCTGCGAGGAGTGGGAAGCAGCGACTCGCCCTGCCGAGCAACAAGGGGTGCGCACCGTACGGCTGCGCATTGGGGTGGTGTTGAGCCCTCGCGGTGGCGCGTTGCAAAAAATGTGGTGGCCATTCTGGCTCGGTCTCGGCGGGCCCACGGGCAATGGCCGCCAATACGTGAGCTGGATCGCGCCAGACGACTTAGCCGCTGCGATCCTTCATTGCGCTGTGAACGACGAGCTGTCGGGGCCGGTCAATGCCGTCGCTCCTGAGCCGGTCACCAACGCAGAATTTGCACGCGCGCTCGCACGGACACTGCGGCGTCCGGCAATCCTGCCGATTCCGGCGGCCGTTGTGCGCCGGGCATTCGGGGAAATGGGAGAAGAGTTGTTGTTGGCAAGCACGCGGGTGCGCCCCCAGCGGCTGCTGGACAGCAGATTTCAGTTCCGCTTCGGCACGATCCACGAAGCTCTGGCCCACGTGCTTGGAGCGACCACTTAGCCCAAGAGGACCCATAGCGCCCTCTTCACGCCGGCCCGAGTTGGGTATATGGTCATCGCCGTGTCCCTCCGTGATGTTCGCGATGGCTTGCTACGTGTTCGGCAAGCACGCTGGTCGACGCGATCGTTTCGCTGGCTGTCGTGGGCGGTCGCGAGCACATGGGTTGGTCTTGCAGCAGGAGGAGTTATGGCACTGACAATCGAGTCTCCCGCTTTTCCGCATCGGGGTGCGATCCCGTCCAAGTACACGTGCGAGGGTGACGACATCTCTCCCCCACTCAAATGGTCTGGAGTGCCTCAAGGCGCCAAGAGCCTCGTGCTGATTGTCGACGATCCGGATGCCCCTGATCCAGCAGCTCCGCGCATGACTTGGGTTCACTGGGTTCTTTACAACCTTCCACCAACCACTTCCGGCCTGCCTGAGGGGGTGTCTTCCGCACAGCTACCACCGGGCACGAAAGAAGGGTTGAACGACTGGAAGCGCACCGGTTACGGGGGCCCGTGTCCACCCATTGGCCGGCATCGCTACTTCTTCAAGCTGTACGCCCTCGATACCGTGCTGCCCGACCTCGGCCGCCCAACCAAAGCCGATGTCGAAAAAGCCATGGCTGGCCATATCCTCGAGCACGCGGAGCTGATCGGGACTTATCAAAAGGCGCGCCACTAAAAGGCGCACCCTGCGCCCGCAATCACTGGCTACTCGCCTGTTCATCAGGCGAGGCAAGACGCCTCCTCGCCACCGCTTCCAGCCTTGCGAGATAGGGCTGCAGCCATGCCAGCATCACGAGAACCGTCAACCCGAGCACTGTAGGGAGGCAGCCCATTTCGACCCGACCGGCCAAATTCTTCCCAATCAGTCCTGGCGACAACGCGTTCGTTGCTGCGGTTGCCCAGAGTCCCACCGCTGCAATTCGGGCTTCTCGGCTCCCTGGTGCCGCAACCCACCAGGCGGCAAAAAACAGGACGTTTGGAAGCAGCAACACCGCCAAGTACGCCTTCCAAGTCACCGGCGAAAACAGAGCCGTTGCCGTAAAAACAAAGCTCCACTCAGCCACGCATTGCCAAGTACTGGGGGTGCCCTTCCGCCAACGCCACCAAGCCACCACGACGATCACCGCGGCGGTCGCTGCCACAGCGGGCAAGACCCACGGCGACCCCGACGCGGGAATGTCATGCGCCCCTGGGGTGAGAATCGGCACCATCCCGTGGCCAAGCCACCGATCCCACATCGCCCAAACGGACTGGTTCAGTCGCCCAACTCCCCAGCCGGCGGAAATGCGCTCGCGCCACGCTGCCACGTATTCCCAATACCGTTCCCACCCGAAGACCAACGCAGGACTCAAGGAGAACGCTGCAGTGGCAACAGCAGTCGCAATGGCGCTTCTCCAACGTCGCCGCCACGCCAAGTAACCGATAAACGTGATCGGCATGACTTTGATCGCCGCTGCCGCACCAATTTGCGCCGCTCCGCGGCCCCAGAAGCCCCGGTGCTGCGCACGCAAGCCCGCCAGCACCAACGCAAACAGAATCAAGTTGATCTGTACGTGATCGAAGTTGCTACTGACGTATCGTTCCGTGGCCAGAAAGGGCAAGAACATCCACGGACTGGTCAAGGTCATTCCCTGACGATCGCCAGTCCAAACAAGGCGCTGCCCATACACCAGCCGGCTTGCCGACGACAAGATCCACCACAGGCAGAGAAAGTTCAGGACAAACCACACGCCCCGCGCGAGGTACGGAGTCGGTCGCGCCAACAACGCCAAAGGAGCGCACAGGACGTTAAAAAAAGGCGGCCAAGTATTCAGCGCACCCGCGCCGCGATATGGATTTTCGCCTCGCAGCACGAGTTCTCCGACGGCGAGGTAACCGGCAAAGTCGCCAGCGTGATGGATCCGGATGGCGAACACAGCCACGACGTACACGATCACCAATCGCCTGAGCCATGCCTGCGCTCCATCCGACGCCGCCCAGCGCTCCATTAGCAGGCGAAGCCCACGTCGGCCGGCACCACGCCCCTCACAGGCCGCGCTCGGTCCCAAGTTCGACAAATTCACTTTTCGTCCTCAAAGGCCGCGGCCAACATCGCGGCGCCGATGACGCCCGCAGAATCCCCAAGTTGGTGGCGAAGGATTGGTGTACGGAACTCGCCGCCAAACACGTAGCGTGCAACCGCGTCGCGGCCTGCGGTGTAGAGCTCGTCCACGTTCGACACGCCCCCACCGAGAACAATGCAGCTAGGGTCGATGATGTTCACCACGTTCGCTAACGCGCGGCCAAAGCAATCCAAGAACTCCTCGAGCACGCGCC
>CAZHQG010000066.1:0-9439 GCA_964534275.1 uncultured Binatia bacterium (SeqCode)
GGCCTCTCCCTGGCAGGGAGAGGCGTTTCTTGGTTGCTTCGTTGGAAACAGCCGGCAGCTTTCTGTCCGCTCAGGCGACCGCGCAAACCCCTCTCCGCCCCTTCGGGGGCGGAGAGGGTGAGGTGGGGGGCTCAACCATCGCACTGCGACGCAGCGCGTCGCCCCTACAACGCCAGGACCGGACAAACCGAATGTTGGGTGTGCGTCGTGGGTGTTCCATGCCGCGCCTACGTCGGCAACGACAGAATATCAGCCCCGCTTACCGGGCGGCGGTATGACGGGGTTGCGAAATGTACCAGGTCATCACCAACGCGTGCCGTCCTGGGGCGTAGTAGTTTCTTCGCAAGCCAGTGGGGACGAACCCGTGGGCGGCGTACAATGCCTGGGCCGCTTCGTTGTCGTGGTGCACCTCCAAGGTCACCAGCCGTGCGGCGGCTTGCTCTGCACTTTCGCGCACGAGGCGCAGCAGTTCGCGGCCGATGCCGTGACGGCGCACCTCCGGATGCACGGCCAAGTTCAGCAAATGCACTTCGTCACCCACGACCCACCAGCACACGTAGCCCAACACGCGTCCAGTGCCATCGCGTGCCACCACACAGTGCGAAAACGGCAAGCGCAGTTCATGGCGGAACAAGCCGGCGGACCATGGCTCGGCAAACGACTGGCGCTCGATGTCCAGTACAGCGTCCAAGTCAGCCTCCCGCATGGGCTCGAAGCGAAGGTCCATTCCCGCAGGCATCACTTACCAGCGCACCAATGCAGCGCCCCACGTGAATCCCGCACCAAACGCAGCGAGGCATATCAGCATTCCGGGCTGCACGCGCCCGTCGCGCACCGCCTCGTACAACGCCAAGGGAATCGAAGCCGCCGTGGTGTTGCCGTAGCGGTCGATGTTGTTCACCACTTGCTCCTCGCGCAACCCGAACTCCATCGCCACCATCTGGTTGATGCGCAAATTGGCTTGATGCGGCACAAGCAGATCCAAGTTGGAGATGTTCAACCCATTGGCATCGAGCGCTTCCCGTATCACCTCCGGCATCCGCGTCACCGCATGGCGAAAGACGTACCGGCCTTCCATTCGGGGAAAAATTCGCCCCTCGGGGCCCGTAATCATCTCCTCGGTGAGTCGCGGGCGTAGCCGGCTGCCGGGAGCCTCGATCCACAGCTTCTCGGCGTATTTGCCTTCGGCGTGCAAGTGCGTCGACAAGATCCCGCGCTCCGCACTTGGGGAGGGACCGACCACGACGGCTCCTGCGCCGTCGCCAAAAATCACCGCCACGTCCCGCCCACGGGTGCTCAAATCCAGGCCCGTGGAGTGCACCTCCGCGCCCACCACGAGCACGTGGTCGAAGGTTTCGGTTTTCACGAACTGATCTGCCACAGCCAGCGCGTACAAGAAGCCGCTACATTGATTTCGCACGTCGAAGGCAGGGACCCCAGGAAGGTCGAGCTTGTCTTGCAGCAGGAACGCGCTCGCAGGCATGTCCACGTCCGGACTGAGCGTGGCAAACACGATGCAGTCAATTTGCTCGGGCTGCACGCCCGCATTTTGCATCGCCTCGCGAGCTGCCACGGCGCCCATGTCCGCAGCGCCCGTACAGCCGTCGCTGAAGCGCCGCTCGCGTATTCCGGTTCGCTGCTGGATCCACTCGTCCGATGTATCCATCAAGCGGGTGAGATCGTGATTGGTCACCACACGCTCCGGGACGTAGTGGCCAATCCCTAAAATATGTGCCCTTCGCACGGCTCCGCCTCCTCTTCAGCTCCCCGAGTCACAGTCGAATCACCGCAGCACCCCACGCAGCTCCAGCTCCACAGGCCGCCAAGCAGACGGTCGCACCCGACCCCACGCGGCCGCTCGACAGGGCCTCGCTCACCGCCACGGGCAGGGCCGCCGCCCCGAGGTGGCCGTACCGAGCCGAGGGAACCGTCACCACGTCGCCTTGCAGGCCCAACGCACGCGCTGCGTCTTCCGCAACCTCAGGCAATACGTGGCTGATAAAGAAGCAGTCGACCTCGCTAGCGGTTCGACCCGCTCGATCGAGAGCCTCGCGCACCACTCGAGGAATGTGTTCTCGGCCAAACTCGGCCACACGCACAGGATGGATCTGCGGAAGGTGCTTTCCCAAGCCAAAGTCTTCCCGGGTCATCCGCACCGGATGCTGCCGGCTTGCGGGATACTCGCACCAGAAGTCGCGGTACCTCCGGCCATCGGAGTGGGTCACGACCGCCTCGATTCGTTCGCGCCCTGCACCCGGACCCAACACCGCCACTCCAGCGCCGTCACCGAACAGCCGCGCCACATCCGGCTGCCACTCGTAGTCGACCCCCGACGAAAACACTTCCCCGCCGGCCACCAGAACGCACCGGTATTGTCCCGAGCGAACAAATTTCTCCGCGATCGCCAGGGCAAAGAGGAAACCGGCACACTGCGCCCGGATGTCCAGCGCCGGCACGGTGCCGCATTCGAGCTGACTTTGCAGGTAACAAGCAGAACCCGGAAAGGTGACGTCCGGAGTGGTCGTTGCAAACACGATGAAGTCGAAGTCCGACGCCGTCAGCCCTGCCCGCTCGCATGCCACGCGTGCCGCCTCGGCTGCTAGCGTGGATGGCCCCACGGGCTCTTCGGCAATCGGCCGCATCACTCCGGCACGCTCCACCTGCGGCGGCAGGCAGTGACCGAAACTTACGACTTTTGCATGCATGCGGCGCTGTGTAGCTTGTTCCCTACTTCGATGCGAGCGAGGCGAGTCGCCACGAACCCCTGCCTTTCGACGCCGTCTTGCCACCCCGCTCGTCTAGACCACAGCGCCCTTTTGAGCCGGAATCGTGTGTCCCTGCATCGACTGGACGTAAGACGTGACCACCGAGCGAGCAGCACGCTTGCCCTGCAACATGGCCGATCAGGACGCAGCGCCCCTGCCACCGTATCGTACCGCGACAGACCAAAGGCGCGGAACCCGCGCCGTTAGCGCGACCGCAACGTCGTCTTCCCGACGCGGCGTGCGGCGCGAGCGTCGCCAGCCGTCGACTGGCCGCATCTTGCACCCGTAGCATCGCCAGGCGACCCGGCACCCCCTACTCCTCGCGGCTTACCCTGTTCTGGCCCTGCCAGGGTAAAGGGAGCGCACCAACGGCATACGAAGAACAACACACAGCCCCGGCGCAGCGCGGGCGACGAGGTTCCCCGGCTCGTGCGCTCGAGCCAAGGTTGGAGGGCTGCCATTGCGCCAGCCTCGTCTTCCGGTATGCGCACGTCGGCAATCAGCCACCATTCCTCTGGGAGCACGATTTCCTGGCCTGGTTCGATCCGGGCGAGCGGGCCGAGGTGTTCGAGTTCTACATACTCGGCGTTGGAGTACACCTCGATGGTCGCGCCGCTGTCAGGGTAGGTCGCTCCCGGCACGAAAGGAAAGCGCTGCAAAAACAGCAGGTCTCGCCACGTGTAGGCCGCCCAGCCTTGCTTCGAGTCGGTGCCGATCTTGCTCTCGTCGCGGCGGCGCTGGCTGCCAGGCCAAGGCTGCCCAGGGCGAACCTGCCTGTGGTCCACCTGAATCAACTGCGATCCCCACCGGTAGCGCGGGTCGTCGAAACGCGCATAGCTCCACAAAATGTACGACCGCACCGCATCGAAGGCATCGACCGGTCCCTCGTCCACCGGAATCAGCGCGCGGCCACCCGGGCGCATCACGGCCAAGCTCCAAGGCGCATACTCGCGTGGCACATTGGAAATGTTGCGGATGCGGCTCCTGAGGCGCACGCGTAACTTCCCGGGCACGATGCGCACTTCGACGATTTTTTGAATTCCTGCCTCTGGCTGCGGAGGGCCGGTGACTTCTACTGTGTCTCGGCCCGTGACTTTTACGGTGCATGGCTGGTTGTCCGGCACGTAGGTCGTTTCTTTCCGCTCAGGTGCCACCCACAAACGCCAACCCCCACGCAGCATCCATTCGCTTTCGCCCTTCTTACCGGCCTCGTTCTGCCGCACGTGAAAAATGTTTTCACCGTCCGTGCGCGCCAAACTGATGATGCGGGGACCCACATCGGTCACCACCCGCACCTCGAGGGCTTCGTTCCGTAGCACGTACGTGTTCGGCCAACCGAGATACGCTTCCTTGGTCACGCTCACCTGAGCCAGCCCCGATGCTGATGCAAACAGGAAACCCATGCCCCCAAGGTGCCACGCCCATCGCTGCCAGTCGCTCTTTCGCCGCACTTCGCACCGCCTTCGGCAAGCTCGCCCTGCGTGCCAGGGCTTGAACGCGACGGATTATGCCTGCGCCGAGGCGGGCTTGTCAACTTTTGCCGGGGGATCGACGATGAGCAACGTGCCTTGTGCCAATGCGGCCAAGGTGTCTCCGTTCTTGACCTCCACCTGCACGACGGCGGTGCGCTTGGTCATGGCTACGACGCGCGACTCGGCGCGCAGCGAGCCGCCTTTGACCGGCGCGAGGTAGTTCAACTTGAACTCGGTCGTGGCCGCCCACTGCCCTGGCTTCATCAGCGGGTACAACACGCAGCCAAGCACGTGGTCTACGAGTGCCGCCATCACGCCGCCGTGCAAGTTGCCCATGGGGGTGATGAGTTCCGCACGCACGGGCATTTCTGCAAGCAAGTACCCTGGCTGGAACTCCAAGAACTGTACGCCGAGAAACTGCGGTAACCCCGTGGCAGCGGCATTGGCCTGGATCATCATTTCCGCGATGCGGGGGTTGTACTCTGGGAACGAACCCTGACTCGACATGCGGCGCTCCTCCTCGACGATCACGCGTGGTAGCGCAGGCCACTTGTTAACACGATAGGGGCCCCGCGCAGATCTTGCAGCGGTTCGGGGATCGTCCTTAATAAGCGCGATGCCCTGCCGCAGCGAGACGATACAAATTGGCGACCTCGACGTGCACCTGCTGCGCGGCGGGCGCGGCGAGCCGCTCCTGGTCTTGCATCCCGAGTTCGCGGCCGGGCGTTGGTTTCCGTTCCACGACGAGCTTGCGCGCCACTTTCAGGTTTACGCGCCAGACCACCCGGGATTTGGCAGCACGCCGCGCCCGGACTGGCTGGAAGGCATGGACGACCTGGCCATGTTTTACGCAGACTTCATCGACACGCTCGGCTTGGCACCGGTGCGGGTCGTCGGCGTATCGTTTGGCGGCTGGATCGCCGCGGAGCTGGCTGCATGGTTCCCAGAAAGGGTTTCGCGCCTCGTGTTGGTCGGTGCTGCAGGTCTCAAGGTGGAAGGCGTCGAGCGCTTCGATCTATTCGCGCGCCCGCTGGAGGAAACGCTCCAGCAGTTCTTCTTTGCGCCCGATCGTTGGGTGCAACTGTTGCCCACCGAGCCGGCAACAGACACCCTGCTGCGCATGTATCGCGAAGCGACGACTTTAGCCCGCCTCAGTTGGAACCCGTACTTGTACGATCCCAAACTAGAGCGCCGGTTACGGCGCGTGCGCTGCCCGGTGCTCGTGGTGTGGGGAGCGGAGGATCGTTTCTTGCCGCCGCCGCACGGTGAAGCCTACCTACGGGCACTGTCGGACGCCGAGCTGGTCCTCGTGCCCGAGTCGGGCCATCTCGTTCCGCTCGAACGCCCAGAAGTGTTTACCGCGCACGTGGTGCCGTTTTTGTCGAGGTAACATGGTGCAGTTTTTTTACTTCCACTTGATGCCCTGGCCACATCTGCCTGCCGACTTCGACCAGCGCGAGCCGAGCGCGTGGGTGACGTTGTCCAACCGCCACTACGACCCTGCACTCGGCCACCACCTGTACAACGAGTACCTCGACGAAATGGAGTACGCAGAGGCACTGGGGTTCGACGGGCTCGCCGTGAACGAGCACCATCAAAACGCGTACGGCACCATGCCTTCGCCAAACCTCATGGCAGCAGCCTTGGTGCGCCGGACTCAACGAGCCAAAATAGCGATTCTTGGCAACGCCCTTCCCCTGCACGAACATCCACTGCGGGTGGCAGAGGAAGTTGCGATGCTGGATGTGCTCTCCGGCGGGCGAGTGATTTCGGGCTTCGTGCGTGGCATCGGGTGCGAGTATTTTTCGCTGGGCGTCAATCCGACGTACTCGCGCGAGCGGTTTTACGAAGCACACGACCTCATCGTACGAGCGTGGAGCGAGCCAGGGCCGTTTTGTTTCGAAGGCAAGCATTACCGGTTTCGTTACGTCAACGTGTGGCCGCGCCCGCTACAGCAGCCGCACCCGCCCATTTGGCTGCCTTCGCAAGGCAGCACGGAAACGATTCGCTGGGGAGCCGAGCACCGCTACCCGTTCGTGAGCGTGTTCAACTCCTACACGAACACCAAACGCTGGATCGAAGAATATCACGAGGCGGCGGCGCGCTGCGGTTACACCGCGCCGCCCGAGCAAATTGGCTTTGCCGCTCCGATGTACGTTGCGGAAAGCGACGCGCGAGCCGAAGCCGAAGCGGAACCCCACTTCTTGTGGCTCTTTCGCCGGGGCTTGAAGATTCCGCCCAACTACTTGCTCCCGCCCGGGTACATTAGCGAAGAGTCGCTGCGGAAATTTCTCGCTGCAGGGGTGCGTCTCCCTGGGGAACTTTCCTACCGAGAGTTGATCGAGCATGGGTACGTGTTGGTGGGGAGCCCCGCCACCGTAGCCGCGCGCCTGGCCGCCGTGCAGCAAGAGCTGGGGGTGGGGATCTTCCTGTACAGCGGCCGCACAGGCGACATGCCGAAAGAACTGGCCTGGAAAAGCATGGAGTTCTTTGCTCGCGAAGTGATTCCTCGCTTGCGTGCCCACGGGGCCGGGATCCGGGGCAATGCTTCTCCGGGTGGAGCCGGTTCGGTATCACCAGCGAAGCGCATGTAAGGAACAGTCAGAAGGAGCACTCACGATGCAGACGTCACGGGCCACCGATCCCACATTGCTCGCCCGCGCGAGCGGGGTTCTCGCAACCACGTTACGAGAGAGTTTGCAGCTCGCTCGCGACCTGGTGCGCGCAGAGGCGACCCACCTGCCGCCCGGAACCATCGAGAGGCTCGACACGTTGTTGGAGGAATTCTCCCGCCGGCGGGTGCGCATTGCTTTGTTCGGGGAGGTCAAGGCCGGCAAATCGACCCTCATTAACGCAATCGCCGGGCAGCCCTTGTCGCCGGTGGCGTTCGATCCGCTGACCTCGGTACCCGTGCACATCACGTACGGTCCGGAGACCACGTGGGTGGTGAACGAGCATCGACTCGAGTCCATCTCTGCACTGGAGCAATTCATGCGGGCGCATCCGTTCGAAGCTGCGGAGGTGCTCGTCACCACACCGCTCGACTTGCTCTCGCTCGGTGGCCAGGTGGACTTGCTCGACACGCCCGGCATGGGCAGTTGCGACGAGCACTTCGACGCCATTACCGGCACGCTGTTACAGGCTCTCGACGCCGTGGTGCTGGTGGTGCGCTACCCTGGGCTGTTCACGCGCTTCACCCGAGAACTCGTGGAGCGACTGGAAGGTACGATCAGCAAGTTGTTCGTGGTGTGGAACCTCGACCGTGCGTGCGCCGACCTCAGCCCTGCCGAGCGGCAGCGCTTTGCAGAGCAGCTTTCTCAGAATATTCGCATCCCTCACGAGCTGCACCTCGTCGACGCGCGTGCGGCGCTGGATGCTGCCCCGCACGGAAAGGCGCGCGCGGACAGCGGAATCGAAGCGTTCGTAACGGCATTGCGAACGTTCGTGGCGTCGACTGCGCGCGACGTGGCCGCACTGCGCGAGGCAAGCAAGGCGGGAGTGGCGTGGCTGGAACAGGTTTTACCCGGACTGCGGGCGCGGTTCGAGCAAGTCGACCAGCACGTACGCGAAGCGCGGAACGCCTTAGCGCGCGTGCAGGAAGCAGGCGAACAAGAACTGGCCGAGGCGCGGCAGCGACAGTCGGCGTACGAGGCTGGCATCGCTCAACTGGCGGAGCACAGCCGCAGGCGGGCGGCCACGCGCCGGGCGAAGCTCCTGGAAGAGGTGCATCGTGCCCGCCGCCGTTGGATGCGGAACGGCCACTTGCTCCGGCTCGAACGCGCGGTGGCCACAGCGGTGGAGGCGTACGCCACGGACATCGCCGCAATCGCGAAAGACACACGCGATCAGTTGGTCACCGCAGCAGCCGCGTTCGGTGCGGACGTCTCGTTGAGCCCGCTTGGCAAGCGCGTGCCCGAGGTGGGCCGTCTGACCCCAGAAGATCGCAACGTGCGCGCCAACAGCGGAAGCTTGCGCATGCTCCGGCGCGCAATTTGGAAGCAATGGTACTTGCCCGGTCTCGAACGTTTCGAGCGGCAAACTCTTGTTGCCGATGCCCAACAGTACGACCAATGGCTCCACGCAGCCGCGCGTGCTGCGGTGGAGGCTGGACAGTCGGCGACAGCGGAACGTTTGCGCCGCATCGAGGAGCGCATCACGGCCCAACTGGCGGAAGTGCGTGCGGCAACGCAGCTCGATGCTTACGAGCACGAGCACGACCTCTTGCGCAAAGGCGTCCCGACACTCGAAGCGGAGGCCAGCAAAATCCAACAGCTTGCTGAACAAGCCCGCTCCCTCCTCGACGCGTAACGGTCCGTGTGCCGACGAAACACGTCGCGTCCCGACGCCCGCGGTCCGGTGCTGTTTGTTGACACCGGCGTTGGTCTGTGAAAGGGAACGCGCCAACACGAACTCCGGCCGGCCTCGGCGGTACGTCGGCGCGTTGCCGGCCGCGGATTGGCCGAGCGGGAGCAAATCGAGAAGGGAGGTCGATGGTGATGCACAAGAGACTCGGTGGTTTGCTGTTGTGGTGTGGCGTCGTCGTAACTTCGAGCCTCGCGGTCGGTTTGGCAGTGCACGCGCAAGAAGGCGACGAGTTTGGCCGCACCGGCCTTTACGTCGGAGCGATGGCGGCATACTCGTTCGAGAACTTCGATACCGGTTCTGCGAACGTCAGCGTGCATGGGACGGAAGGCTTCGATCTGCGGGTCGGTTACCGAGCTCACCCCAACCTCGCGATCGAAGGGAACACCCAGTACTTCAACAACCGGGCCATGATTGTGCGGGGAGGTCCAACCGCCGATTTGCTCGCGTGGGGCTTTTGGCTGAACGCAAAGTTGTACCCCCTTACGGGCCAGGTGCAGCCTTATTTGTTGCTGGGGCCAGGCTTTACCCACCTCGACGCGGGGCGCTCACGCGTGCTGGGGATCTCGCGGGATGACAACGGGTTCAGCCCCAAAGCCGGACTCGGCGTGGATGGATATTTGACCTCCAACATCGCCGTGACCGTGGAAGCATCGTACGTGTTTACGGTCGGGGATATCGAGAATACCGACCACATCCCCGTAAGCGCCGGCTTGACGTACCGATTCTAGTTGTAGGGGCGGTTCGCCAACCGCCCCTACAACACGCGGCAACGCGCGTGGTTCATCGGAACCCGCGCCCTACCGGCAGGCAATGTAGGGGCGACCCGGTGGGTCGCCC
>CAZHQG010000067.1:0-9243 GCA_964534275.1 uncultured Binatia bacterium (SeqCode)
AGGACGCCCACCGCGGCGCGGCCGAACGATTTTTTGCCCGCACCTTCGGGGACCGCATCGCCCTTGCGCTGCCCTTGGTTTTGTGTGGCGCAATGTGCCTGCTGCCGCCATGCCCGTGCAGCGACCGCAGGCACTTCGGCCGCAGCCGCGCTCCCTCAAGGTACGTCCACCCGCAAAACCTCACCGGCAACGACAACTTCGTACCGTCGGTGCGCAGGTGGGGGCACCTTCCAGCTTCCCGCAAACTCGCCATCTGCGGCAACTTCGTCCGGTGGCAGCCCATCGTCGCGGAACACCAGCTCGCCCGCCGTGCTGCTGCTCGGTGCGGTTTGGCGCACCGTAGCGGGCGGTACCGCGAGAGCGTAGGCGCAATCGATGCTCAACACGCGGACGACCAACGTCTCTTCAGGCCAAAGGCTCACCACGTCTCTTACGGGAAGAAGCCGGCGAACGACCCTTCTTCCGACGCACCGCAGGGACCCCTCGCCGTTCTCTCCCCAAGCTCGTACCCGTCGTCCGCTCACCAGGGCACACGTTGGCTGATCGCCACACGCAACCGGCGCGCCGCCAGCGAGAACGAGGTTTCTCAAAGCAGCCCACGACCGTGTGGGGTCTTGTGCTGCCAGCAAGGCGACGAGTCCGGTTACATGCGCGGCCGCGGGAGAACTTCCCCCAGGCATGACGCTCCGGCCTCCGCCTGGGGTCAGCACAGGAATGTCCACGCCAGGAGCCGCCACGTGTACGCGGCGCTTGCCGTAGCGGTACAGCACGTTGCCGAACTTGTCGGAGCCGGTCACCGAGAGAATGTTCGACAGCGGATAGCTCGCCGGGTAAAATGGACAGTCCTGCTCGGAGTCGTTGTCTTGCCGGCCGTTGCCAGAAGAGGCCACCACGAGAACACCGCGGTCGCGCAGCCGGGCAATGGCTCGCTCGGCTGCGCAGTCGCAGCAGTCCGATCCGAACGAAAAGTTCACCGCGGCAATGCGAATGTGCTCCTGATCGATCAACCCGGCCAGCCAGTCTAAGCACTGCACCGCTTCTTCCGCCTTGCCCGTGCTCGCGCCACCGATCGCGCAAGGAATCAGTTGCGCACCCCACATCACTCCGTCGATTCCGACGCCGTTGTCGCCCGTCGCCGCGATGATTCCCGCCATGGCTGTGCCGTGCGCGGCATCGGAGTTGTCTTGCGAGGACGCAGAATTCCTCGACCAAGGCGCGAGGCGCCCCTGCAAGTCGGGATGCGCGGTGTCGATGCCCGTGTCGATCAGCGCAACGTACACCTTGTGGTTCTCCAGAGGAGTTTGCGGCCAACCGAGTGCTTGCCACGCTTGCAGTGCGCGCATTTCGCGGAGATTCCATGCCGCTCCGGGCAGCGGTGTCGCCGGGGCAAGCAACGGCGACGGCGTGTTCCCCGTGGCCAACGGTGTCGCTGCCGCGCCGTGAAGGTTCCGCGACGAGCGAAGGCGGTTCCGCGACACGAGGCTCGAGTCGGAAGCGCTGCTCGAAGACCCGTAAACCGAATGCGCTCGATCGAAGGTACCGAAGTGTTCCGAGCCGCCGCTGCTATTGCCCGAGCAACGGCAGCGCTCGGGGCAACTGCAAGTGGGCGTGGCAAGCGGCACCGATCCTCCCTCGGGCGAGGCCGCGGAAGATGGCGGAACCGTCGGGCTCCGGGTGGCTGTCGGTAAAGCCTGTGCGCACGTAGCCGCACACGCCCACTGCACCGCAAGAACGAAGCCCAACGTTGCCCACCGGCGGGGGCGGCACTCGAACGCTCGTCTGAGGTTCATCGGACACTCGCTTTCCAGCGTGGTGCGGCACCGCGCCAGTGGCGAATGCGCAATGGGCCCGCGCTCTAGCCGGGCGTATCACGTTCCAAGGAGAAAGCGCAACGTTCGCGGAGTTGCCGGACCTACCCTTGCTTCCCGGGCAAAACACCCTGCAAAGTTGCGCTCGACCTCGTGCAGGAAAAATAAAGTTGCCCGCGCGCTTGTGTTCCAAGAGCGCGGAGTGATAGGCGACGCCCATTCTCTCCGCTTCCCGAGAAAGGAGCCTTTCATGCCTCTATCCCCCCTCGCCGAACTTGTGAGCAAGCTCACAACCCAGCCACACGCGAGCGGCCTCACCAATCGCAAGGAGTTCAATCGCGACCCGACGGCCGACTTGTCTACGCTCTCCCCAGCGGAAGTGGAGGCCTTCCTGCAGCTGCGCAAAGGACCCATTGCCCTGCAAGTGTTGACCGATCTCATCGGCGCCGATCCCACGTTGCGGGGCAACGCCGCGGACGTGCGCGACTACATTTTGTGGCTGTACGAGTACAGTCGTTGGGACTGGGACCCCAGCGAGGAGGGCGAATACAAGAAGGGATTCTCTCCACCCAATTCCCTGGTGGCCGCTTATCCCGACCCAGTGTGCCAGATCGAGGCGGTTGTGTTGCGCAAGGCAAAGCCATCGGCTCCGGGAAGTCTGGAAGTTTACGGGGAAGGGTTTCTGCCTGGCCGCACCGCTGTGGAGGTGCTTGCCGACGCATCCGGCACTTCCGTGCTGCGGGTGCAGAGCAACCCCGAGGCGGGTTCTACATTCCGAGGGGGCAAGATCGTGGTGACGCCGTTCGCGCTGCCTCCGGGTGCGTACCGTGCGAACGTAAAAATCGATCTTGGAGACGGCTGGGAATTCACCATCGACTCTCCCGTGGCGAATACGCGCTTCACGGTCGCCTAGCGCCCGGCAGCGCGGAGTTGTGCGCGGTGCCACGCATGTCACCGGCCTCCATGCTCGCGGCCGGTGGCGCGGTCCCCGCGGTCCTATGCCCGGCGGAAGAATACGCCTATTTGCTGGCGTTTCTCGCCGAACTGCCACCTTGCGCTCAAAGCGTCGGCCTGGAATGTGGACTGCAAACGGTTGGTGACGTGCAGGCTATGGGCATCGGTGTGGCGCGCGACCACGCTGGTGCCCACGCGTTGGTGCCGTCGCCCGGAAACCCCCGGTTGCTACAGCTCGCACGACGATTTCCCGCATGGCGTCCGTTGATCGAGTTTGCCGCCGCGTGGGTTTGCGACCTTAGCACCGCGGTTCGCCGCCGCGTTCCTTTTCTCTTTCTCGAATTCGATCGGGCTGGCGAAGAGTGGAGCACGGTTCCGTGCACGTTCGTGGCGTTAGACTGGCCGCTTGCGGAACTGGACGCGCGCTTCCGGCAACAAGCCCCACTGGCGTTGCCCGGCTTCACGTCCATCGTGCAAATCCTTGCCCGTTTGGGCACGCGGCCCACGAGCGACCAGGTACGCCAACTTGCACGTTGCTTGCAGCTTCTTCCGGCAGGCGGCGTGTGGGCTCACGTCGGCGTACTCGCCGGCCGCGCGGTTGGCGACCCACGCATGTCGCTCTTGGTCCCCGCACGTGCGGTGGCGGCATATCTCAGCGCAGTGAGCCGCACTGCTGACGCCAGCGGTGCCGCCCTCGTGCTCGAGGGGTACGCGCGAACCTGCCACTTCGGTCGCGGCCCTCAGCGGGTACAGGTGGATTTTGACGTGGGGGAACGAACAGCCACCCGTGTGGGACTGAGTCTCTTGCCGGGCGAACCGGCCGGGTGGCACGGCTTGTTCGCGCAACTGGTGGCCGACGGCTTGGCTGACGAGCGTTGCGCGGCAGCGGCGCTCGACTGGCAACGCGCATCGCTGGAGGAACATCCACCCAGCGGCCAGCGGTTCCTCAGCCATGTGAAGGTCGTTCTTCAAAAAGGCGCCGCTCCGTCCGCAAAGCTGTACTTCGGAGTGGCGGAACCCGAAACCCGCGTTCGTCCCCAATAGGGAGCCCGCTCGTCCCCGCACGAAGGGCGTGTTGCTGCCCCGCCACGCAACGCCTGCGCCCGGAGCGCGTTCGTTTCCGGCATTTCCTCGTGTGGCCGGGAACTGAACAAGCCTCGGCACCGCACGCAGCAGCCACGCTGCGCGCAGGGGCGAGGCTTGCTCCTTCGTGCACCCTGGAGTCGCTGCGGGTGTGATGGTAACAAGGCCATCAGGGCTTCGTGCAAGGAAGCCGAACTGCATCGATAGAAAGGACCCGCTGATGGCACAGGAGCGACTGCAACCAATCGAACCGAAAGACGCCCAGCGTCTCGTAGATGCCATGGCAGCCGTGCTGGACGAGGCGCTGGCTGTGGCCCGCAAGCGAACGGATTACGGCAAAGCCATCGACGAGGAACAAGTGCACTGCGAACGCCTAGCGTACGCCGCCACCGAGCTCCAAGCGGCGCGTGACCTGCTGCAGTACGCCGAGGCAGCCCGGGGCCAATCCCCCGAGCCCCCCGTGTACGCCGAGATGGCCGCGGTCTTTGCCGGAGAGGTCGCGCAAAAGCTCACCGCGGCCGTGGATGCGCACTACACGGATTTTGGAGTGAGCCCGGAGCGCTGGAACGAAACCCTCGGCAACCCGGAAACCAAACGCCTGCTCCGCGCGGCAGTGGACGATGCGCGGGTGCGGGCAATCGGCCGGCACGTGATCGAAACGCGTGGGGCGAATCACTCCTGGTTGGAGAACGAACTTGCCGCCATGACCCGCGATTCCGTGCGCCAGTTCGCCGAAGCGGAAGTGCTTCCGCTTGCCGAGCGGATTCATCGTCACGACGAACTCGTTCCCGACGATTTGATCCGGAAGATGGCCGAGCTTGGCTTTTTCGGTATGTCGGTTCCCGAGCAATACGGCGGCGGGGGGATGGGAAACCTCCCCATGATCATTACCACCGAGGAACTCTCGCGCTGCTCGCTGGCAGCCGCCGGTAGCCTCATTACGCGCCCGGAAATACTCACCAAGGCGCTGCTGAAAGGCGGAACCGAGCGGCAAAAGCAACGCTGGCTCCCGCCCATCGCGCGCGGCGAGATCATGGTCGCCGTTTCGGTCACCGAGCCGGATACGGGCTCCGACGTGGCCTCCATCAAGTGCCGCGCCACCGAAGCCGAGGTGGCTGGCCAAAAGGGCTACGTGATCGACGGTGCCAAGGCCTGGTGCACGTTCGCTGGCCGAGCCAACGTACTGGCGCTGCTGGCACGTACCGATCCCGACCCGAAGAAGGCTGCACGCGGATTGTCGCTCTTCATCGTGCCCAAGGATCCGTTTTACGGCCACAGCTTCGAGATGCGTCAGCCGACGGGCGGGGTGCTGACAGGGAAGGCAGACTCCACCCCGGGCTATCGCGGGATGCACTCGTTTACCTTGAACTTCGAGCGCTACTTCGTGCCTGCGGAAAACTTGGTGGGCGAAGAGGGACAGAAGAACAAGGGTTTCTACTTGCAAATGGCTGGTTTTGCCGCAGGTCGATTGCAAACCGGCGGGCGCGCCACGGGCCTAGCGCAAGCGGCGCTGGAGCGGACAGCCGAGTATGCCAACGACCGCAAGCAGTTCGGCCAGCCGATCGGCCAGTTCCAGCTCACCCAGTACAAGCTCGGGCGCATGGCCACCCACATCATGGCCGCACGCCAGCTCACGTACGCGGCGGCTCTGGCGATGGACCGCGACGAGTCCGTGTCGCTCGAGCCAGCCATGGCCAAGTTGTTTGCCTCCGATGTGGCCGTTTGGGTGACGCAAGAAGGCCAGCTCCTGCACGGCGGCTGGGGCTACGCGGAGGAGTTTCCCATCTCGCGCTACGTGGTGGATGCGACCGTGCTGCCCATCTTCGAAGGCGTGAAGCCAATTCTGGAACTCAAGGTCATCGCCCGCCAACTGCTGGCGTAGCCGAGGAGCGGAGCCCCGGTTTTTCCACACGCGCAAGCTGTTAAAAGGAGTGACCTATGAGCAAGCAAGGTGATCGAGCCGACCTGGAACGCTGGCGGCAACTCGCCACAGAAGAACGCAAAGGGCGCAGCCCCGACGAGCTCGTATGGCACACGCCGGAAGGAATCGACGTCAAACCCCTGTACACCCGCGCTGACGTCGAAGACCTGGAGTTCCTCGACACCATCCCCGGCGATTTCCCGTTCATTCGCGGTCCCCGAGCCACGATGTACGCGGAGAAGCCGTGGACCATCCGCCAATACGCCGGCTTCTCCACCGCGGAGGAATCCAATGCGTTTTACCGTGCGTGCTTGGCCCAAGGGCAAATGGGATTGTCCGTCGCGTTCGACCTGGCCACGCACCGCGGGTACGATAGCGACCATCCCCGCGTGGTCGGCGACGTAGGCAAGGCGGGCGTGGCGATCGACTCGGTCGAGGACATGAAAATCCTCTTCGACGGAGTGCCGCTGGACAAGATGTCCGTGTCGATGACCATGAACGGGGCGGTGCTCCCCGTGCTCGCGAGCTTCATTGTCGCAGGCGAAGAGCAAGGCGTGCCGCGCGCCAAACTCACGGGCACGATCCAAAACGACATCCTCAAAGAGTTCATGGTCCGCAACACCTACATCTATCCGCCTGGTCCCTCCATGCGCATCGTTGCCGACATCATCGAGTACACCGCCAAGGAGATGCCCAAATTCAATTCCATTTCGATTTCCGGCTACCACATGCAAGAAGCCGGGGCGACCTGCGACTTGGAGCTGGCATTTACCCTGGCGGACGGCTTGGAGTACGTCCGCGCTGCCTTGTCGAAGGGACTCGACATCGACGACTTTGCTGGCCGGCTTTCCTTCTTCTTTGCCATCGGCATGAACTTCTACATGGAAATCGCCAAACTGCGGGCCGCCCGACTGTTGTGGGCCACGCTGATGAAGCGGTTGTTCCAGCCGAAAAAGCGCACCTCGCTCATGCTGCGCACGCACTGCCAAACCTCGGGCGCAAGCCTCACCGAGCAAGACCCGTTCAACAACATCGTGCGTACGACCATCGAGGCCATGGCCGCGGTGTTCGGCGGCACCCAAAGCTTGCACACCAATTCGTTCGACGAGGCCATCGCGCTGCCGACCGATACCTCTGCCCGCATCGCGCGGAACACCCAGCTCATCCTGCAACTGGAAACCGGAATTCCCAAGGTCATCGATCCCTGGGGCGGCTCGTACTTCATGGAGTCGCTCACCCATGCCCTGGCCCGCAAGGCCATGAACATCATCGAGGAGGTCGAGGCGATGGGCGGGATGGTCAAGGCCATCGAGGCCGGCATGCCGAAACTCCGCATCGAAGAAACCGCTGCTCGTCGTCAAGCACGGATCGACCGCGGCGAAGACATCATCGTGGGCGTGAACAAGTACCGCCTTCCGGAAGAACCGGAGATCGACATCCGAGAAATCGACAACACCGCGGTGCGAGAGCGACAAATTGCGCGCTTGAAGCACATTCGCGCAACCCGCGATCAGGCCAAGGTGCAGGCCGCTTTGGACGCTCTGACGCGGTGCGCGGAAACGGGCGAAGGAAACTTGTTGGCCCTTGCGATCGAGGCAGCGCGCGCTCGCGCCACGGTGGGAGAAATCTCGGCAGCCTTGGAAAAGGTGTGGGGACGCTACCAAGCGGAAGTGCGCTCCATCTCCGGGGTGTACGGCGGGCAATATGCTGACGACCCGGAGTGGCAACAGCTCCGCAGCGAGGTCGACGCCTTCGCCCGCGAGCACGGCCGGCGCCCGCGCATCCTGATCGCCAAGATCGGCCAGGACGGGCACGACCGCGGTGCCAAGGTGATCGCTACCGCTTTTGCCGATCTCGGCTTCGATGTGGACATCGGCAGCTTGTTCCAAACCCCGGAAGAAGTTGCCCGCCAAGCCGTGGAAAACGACGTGCACGTGATTGGCGTGTCGACCCAAGCCGGTGGCCACAAAACCCTGGTGCCGCAACTGATCCGCGAACTCGAGCGCCTCGGTGCCGGCGACATTCTTGTCACCGTGGGCGGCATTATCCCGCAGCGCGACTACAAGTTCCTCGAGCAAGCCGGCGTGAAGGCAATTTTCGGCCCGGGCACTCACGTGCTCAAAGCCGCTCGGCGCGTGCTCGAACTGGTGCGCGCTGCCAGCGAGCCTGCGCCAAAGGTTGCCAGCGCGTGAACCGCCCGTTTTCCTCGGTAGAAGCTTTGGCCGAGGGCGTACAATCCGGAAACCGCCGCGCTCTGGCCAAAGCCATCACCTTGATCGAGAGCACACGGCCCGACCACCGCGAGCAAGCCCAGAAACTTCTCGAGCGCATCCTTCCGGCCACCGGGCAGGCTTACCGCATCGGGGTGAGCGGCGTGCCCGGGGTCGGGAAAAGCACGTTCATCGAGTCGTTCGGTCTGCACGTGATTCGGCATGGGCACCGAGTGGCGGTGCTCGCGGTCGACCCCTCCAGTGCCATTTCTGGCGGCAGCATTCTCGGGGATAAAACCCGGATGGCGCGCCTTTCGGTGGCGGAGGAGGCGTTCATCCGCCCGAGCCCTTCGGGCGGTTCGTTAGGGGGCGTCGCGCGCCATACGCGCGAAGCCATCTTGCTTTGCGAGGCCGCCGGCTTCGATGTCGTGCTCGTCGAAACGGTTGGCGTGGGACAATCGGAATTTACCGTTGCCTCCATGGTCGACTTCTTCCTGGTTCTTATGCTCGCTGGTGCAGGCGACGAGTTGCAGGGAATCAAGAAAGGCATTCTCGAACTGGTCGATGCCCTCGCGATCACCAAGGCAGATGGAGACAATCTCGTGGCCGCCGAACGCGCCGCCGCCGAGTACCGCACCGCACTGCGCTTGTTCCGCCACCACCACGGTTCCTGGGAACCGCCGGTGGTGACCGTCAGTGCGCTCACCGGCAAAGGCATCGATACGGTGTGGGAACTCGTGCGCGAACACCACGCGCAACTGAGCGCCAGCAGCGAACTGCGCCGCAAGCGCGAAGCACAGCAGCAAAAGTGGTTCTGGGACATGGTGCGCGAGGGCGTTCTCGAGCATTTTCTTGCCCGTCACGACGTGCAAGCACTGTTGCCAGAGCTGGAACGCGCCGTCGTAGAACATCGCGTAAGCCCTACCGACGCTGCCCGCCGCCTCCTCGCCCTGCTGGACGAACAACAAACGTAAGGTACGGCCGCACCGCACCCGGGGTCATCGTGATTCCCGGCAATCGATGGGTGCGGGTTCCGGACCCGCCCCTACAACGAGAACGCTGGACCGCATCGGCGAATCCATTGCCACCAAGCTGACTGCAGGGCGTTGTAGGACCGACCCTCACCCGGCGCTGCGCGCCGGCCTCTCCCTGGCAGGGAGAGGCGTCTTTTCTCTCCCATGCAACTGCGATGTGCAAACCGTCACTCCGTCCCACCAAGCCACGTCGACTCCTCTCCCTCGCCCTGGCTAGGGCGAGGGAGAGGATG
>CAZHQG010000068.1:0-8752 GCA_964534275.1 uncultured Binatia bacterium (SeqCode)
CACGGCCCCGCCGGGCGACCCACCGGGTCGCCCCTACATTGCCCGCCGGTAGGGTGCGGGTTCCGATGAACCACGCGCGCGTTACGGCGTGGTGCGATGTTCGTTCGTGCAACGCACGCGGCTGCACGCACGGCATGTAGGGGCGACGCGGTGCGTCGCCCCTACATGCCGCAATGGTAGAACTCACCACGGGCGAGCCACCGGCCCACTCGTTCCCGGATCGAACCGGCTAGCTCGATCCTTGTGGCGTGGGGGCAGGCTGCAGTTGCTTCAGCAGGTCTTGCACTTGTTCGGCATGTTTGCGGGTGTCGACGTCGTCGATCACCGCTCGCAGGATGCCCTCGGGGTCGATGATGAACGTTCTGCGCTTCGCCATTCCCAACCAACCTTTCACGCCGTAAAGCTCCACGACCTTTTGGTCGGGATCGGCAATCAGCTCGAAGGGCAAAGACAACTTCTCCTTGAACTCGCGCTGTGTTGCTAAGTCGTCCGTGCTGACACCCACGACGGTCGCGCGAAGGTTGCGAAGCCCCTCGATGCCGTCACGCAAGGAGCCCGCCTCGGCCGTACAACCGGGAGTGAAGGACTTCGGGTAAAAGTACAGCACGACCCAATTGCCGCGGAGATCAGCCAATGACAACGGTCCAGCGGTGGACTGCGCGGAAAATTCTGGCGCCTTGCTGCCCACAGCCGGCGCCGACGCGGCCATTGCGAGCCGCGCGGCAGCGAGGACCACGACGAGGCTGACTTGGAGAAAGGTTTTCATGGGCGCCATCGTACCAGGGCTTTGGTGCAACACAAGCCTTGCGCCCCCGTACTCCTTTTCGGGTAGCCAGCGGGCGAACGGCACGAGCGTGCCGCGCGCCCGCCGCGAGTGAATGCGCCGCTGCTTCTAGTCCAACTGGCCGAGGACCCACGCAGCGGTGTCTTCCGGAATATCGGGCAGCAGCTCCAGGAACTGCTGTACGTCTTCTCCGACCACCCGGCCACTGAAGTTTTCACGCAGCAAACTGTGGAAGTGCTGGGCGACGCGTTCGCTCAGCAAACCGCACCGGCGAAGGGTGGGCAGGACGAATCCTTGCGTAGGCCCCAGGCGGCCTCCCGGGCGAATGTCGCGCATGATTTGTTCTCGCTCTTGATGGACGCTGGACAGCAGCGCCGCCGGATCGATCCCGACTTCCGACCAAATGGCAAGCAAGGAGCTAAAGAACGTTTGCTGCGTGCGAGAACCAATCAAAGTGCGGGCAGCCTCGAGGGCGAAGTCCTCCAGTTCGCGCCGTTGCGCATCGTTCAGGCAGGGCACACAGCGGGAAATGTATTGCACCCCGTATGCGTGGTGGCGCGACTCGTCGCGGGCAACGTACGTGAGCAAGTCCTTCAGCAGGGGCTCCTCTGTAAGGTTGCGCATTTCCCGAAAACTATAGAGCGCCAGCCCCTCGACCACGATTTGCATGCCCACGAGCTTTTTCATCCAGTCGTCCGTCTCGAGCGTGCTATCGAGGATGGTCTTGAGCGCGGGAGCGATGGGCCGCACTTCGTCGAGCTTCTTGATGTACTTGGCAAACACCTCGACATGACGAGCTTCATCCATGGTTTGTGTGGCCGCATAAAACTTCGCGTCGGTGTGGGGTACTGCATTCACCAACTGCGCGGCCACCATCAGCGCTCCTTGTTCCCCGTGCAGAAAGTTGCTCAGACGAAAGCTTGCCAACCGCCGCGTGGCCTCCCAGCGCGTTTCCTCGGGCAACGACTTCCAGTAAGAACACTTGTCGATTTCGATTGCCGTGCCCATCGGCGTAGACGCGAACTTTTCGATGTCGATGGGCCGATCCCAATCGATCTCTCGCTCTGCGATCCATTGGGCGTCGAGCGCCTTGTAGTACAGGTTGCGAAGCTCTTCGACCTCGGGATCGTAGTTCCACTGGTAAATGACCTTTAAAGCAGAGTCTAACGCGGGTTCTTGCGTCGGTGTTTGAATTCGAAACTCGCTCATGAACAAAACCCTCCTATTCCCTCTTGAAGCGATGGTTACTGGTTGGCCGCGACAAGGGTGGCCACGCCGGACTCTCCGAGCATCCGGAACGCTTCGCGCAAACGCGCCACCGCTTCGCGCGGCTTGCCCGCTTCGATTGCTGCTACGCACGCATCGATGACCCCGACGAGGCGCCCCGGGTCGAGCTCGAGCCGTTCCCGGGTTTGTCGCAACGGTGGCGATGCCAGCAAAGCCCGTAAGCGCCGCGCCACCATTTGCCACACACGGTTTCCAGTGATGTCGGCAATCAGCACCATGATTGCGCGGGCCGCTTCGAAACGATCTTCTCGGCCAAGCGCCGTATCGGCCAGCACCGCGCGCAGACGTTTGAGTTCGTCAAGATGCGCTGGCGTTACCCGATCCACCGCCACCCGCGCCATCTCGTACAGCAGCACCGACACCACCTCTTGCATCTCTCGTAAGAGTCCTAGGTCGACGCGCCCGCCGCGGAAGATCATCGGACCAATCAGGTCCAACGAGGCCTCCACCAGCGGCTGCACGGTGACTCCGTCGCCCTGCCGCACCTTCACCAACCCGGTGCTTTCCAACAACTTGATGGCCTCCCGTATGGAGGTGCGGTTGACTCGAAACTGCTGTGCCAGCTCGCGTTCCGGCGGCAACTTGTCTCCGGGGCGGTAGTGGCCCTCGAAAATGGCGTCCCGCAGTTGCTCCGCCACTTCCTCATGCAAGCGCCGCCGCGTGGGAGGCTGGAACAACCGTGCATGGATTACGCGAGCAGTCATGGAATGAGCTGGTTATCAGGTGGTCCAACCAATCGCAAGCCAGGAGTGCGGTTCCAAGCAGCCGCGATTCCGTGCCTGTCCGCTTTGCTCCGCTTCGAACGCTCCGGGAATCGTTTCGACTGCTGTCTGCTCCGCTTTAAAACGATGGGTCAACAAGAGGGTGTGGGTCCAGATCGAGCGAGGGGGCCATCTGGGCTTCGGCGCATAGAAGAAGCCGCCGAGAGGCAAGAATGGCAAAATGGCGTGAAGCGGTGCGGACCGAGGTGCGTTACCCGTTTGGGTCCGGGGCGACCACGGTCGGCGTCGCGGGAGAGGAGGGATGCTCGGCTTCCTGCAATTGCGCCTCCAGCTCGCGAAAGCGTCGCTCGAGATTTTCAAAGCTGCGGGTCATCTGGTCGGCCAGCTTCTGAAACTCCTCGAGTTGGCGGTCGGCTCGCGCGCGTGCTTCGTTGGCGGCCTCGAGTTTCCGAGTGAGTTCGCGCACCTCGAAGTCCAGGCGGGCGTTTTGGTCGGGCGGCGGCGCCAGCAGGCTCACCAAGATGGCGCCCAGCGGGATACCGAGTACGACGCCGAGTACCACACCGCTGCCGAATCTCCAGCGCAGCATCAGGGTTCCTCCCGCAGCAACTTTGTCATGGTCAAGGCGTTGCGCACGCCGTAGTCCGAATAACAGTTGTTGAAGATCACCTGCACCTCCGTTGCCCCGCGCAGCCGGCGAATTTTTTGCGCGAGCTCCGTGAGCTCTTCGTTGCTGTAAAGGTATCGAAACCGTTCGCTTGCGCGCTCGTGACGGCCGAACCAAGCTTCGCGATTGCGGCCGTGCAACCGCACGTACGCCATGTCGCTGGTGCTGGCAAAGGGCGTTGCTGGCAGGCTGGGCGCAGCGGGCAGATCCAAAATGACGTGCACGAGGCCGCGTTCGTGCAGAAACGCCAAGGTGTGTTCGGCCCGCTCCCCGAACCAACTTCGGTGTCGGAACTCGATGGCTAACCGGTAGGTGGGAAGCTGTGCGCGACAGTAGTCGAGGTATCGTTCGTTCTCTTCGCGAGCGGTAAACCACGGCGGAAACTGGAAGAGCAGGCAGCCCAACTTGCCGGCGCGCTCCAACGGGCTGAGCGCCGCGGCAAACATGGAAAAGCACAGCTCCAACGCTTCGCTGCTGTCCACTTTTACTCGCTGGCCGGGCTCGGTGGGCTTGGCCTCGCTGCCCAAGCGCTCGCGCACGGCAAGCGGGAGCTGGCGAAGCTCCACCGGATGTTGGGTCAAGGCAGCAAATGCTTTGATGTGGAACAGAAAGTCTTCCGGTGTGCGCTGCGCCCAGAGGTAGGAGTTGCGCTCGCTGGGTAGCGCGTAAAATGTCGAGTCCACCTCGACGGTATCGAAGTGGGCTGCGTAATATTGGAGGCGGGCGGCTGCGGTGTTGGCCGACGGCGGGTAAAACCCCGACTCGAGCAATGTTGGGTCGGTCCAGGAAGCCGTACCTACCCGGTAACGAATGCGCTTGCGTCCGCTCATGATGCGCGTACCGCAGGACCTTGGTTCCGAGCACCGACCCCAAACAGCAAAGCGGCCAGCCACGGGGTACACGCTGCGCAGGCAAACATCCAACGTTGGCCCCACGCATCGGCGATGACCCCGAACAAAAAGGCGCTCGCCATCACGCCCAGGTTGAACGAGCCGTTGAACAAGGCTTGGGCCTTGCCCAGCGCGGCGGCGGGGGACGTGTCCACCAGAAACGCGTGCAGGGTCGGATACGCCAAACCCTGAGCTAGTCCGAACAGTGCTCCCGCAGCAATTAAAGCTGGCGCTTGTCGTACAAAGGCGAGCGCGAGAATCGCCAAGCCAAGGGTCGCCAGTGCTGGCAGGATCACCACGCGTCGGCCCCAGCGGTCGGAAACGCTCCCTCCGAAAATCCGTACCCCGATCGCGCTGGCTGTGTACGCGGCAAAAAATCCTCCTACCCGTCCAAGCTGCTGGGTTTTGATAAAGCTGGCTGCGTACGTGGTGACGCAGCCGAATCCCATCCCGAAGAGCACCATGACCACTGCCAACACGTAGTGCGCTCGTGGAAGTGTCGCCCGAGCGGTGCGCGTCGACCCCGAAACTGGATGCTCGCCCACTCCGGAGATCCACCAAGCGCTCGCTGCAGAGCAAAGCGCTGCGGTTACGAACAAGGCTGGGAAGCCGTTCCGGTGGATGATTTCCTCGCCGAGTGCCGGTGCGAGGGCGTGGGTGAGCAAAGTAGACACACCGAACCAGCCGAGCGCGCGCGCACGCATGGCTGCTGGCGCCAAGCTCGCAGCCAGGGTCGTTGCCGCGGTAAACGAAGCCGCAAACGCCACCCCCTGGGCAAGGCGCAAGCAAACGATTTCCGGGCCGATCCGGTGGACGAAGAGGTAGCCCAGTGCAGCGAGAGTCATGATGACCGCCCCGGTTTGAAACACTAGGCGCCGGTGCACCCGGTCGATCCACAGGGCCACCGCTGGGAGGGTGAGCAGCGTGGCAAGGCCGCCCGTCCCCATCACCCAACCAACGGTGGCTTCCGAGCCTCCGAGTTCCTTCACGAACAACGGGAGCAGGAAAAAGGAGGCGAAGTTGAGGAAGAAGGCAAAGTTCGCCAGCATGACGCGTCCGAACGGGCCACGGAGGAAGAGAACCGTGGGACGCGTCGTACTCTGCGGCGTTGCTTGATGACGGCGAGTGGCTGCCGTGTGTTCTCCATGCAAGGGCGGTGGGGAAGGGGCGGGCGTGGTCATGGCTCCGCCTCGCGAAGCTCGCGCGTACGCAAGTGGTAGAGCACGTGGCCGAGGGTGCTGCGATGGAAAGCCTGTTCGCCATCGACGAGTACGGTAAAGCCCTCGTCGAACTGTGGGTAGGCGCGCTGGCCGTCCGGCCGATCCCAAACGATGGTGAGCTCGTGCCCGCGGTAGCGCAAGCGGTCGAGGAGAAACCGCTCCCACTTGCTCGCTAGCGGGTCGAGTTCCAGCCATTCGTCAGCTCGTGGAACGAGGCCAACGGCTCCTTCGACGACAAGCGAGAGAAACATGGAATGGAAGTCGTGCGAGATGTCGGATGGTTTGGGCCGTGCCGACATCCGGTAGGGTTCCCACTGGGAGTAGTATTCGTGAACGTTGGGCCGCCAGTACGGATCGTACGGGTTCACTCCGGGGTAGACGAGTTGGTTATACCGCTCCATGAGTTCCATGAAGTGTTCTCTGGTGAGGGGGTGGTTTTGATAACTGCGGAGCGCCCGAAGCACCAATCTCCCTCCCATGCTGATGGGATGGGGCGCGATGTTTCGAGTGAGGCCGTCCATCTCCCAATTCCATTGCCGGTAGTGGTGCTGGCTCGTGATCACTGGCGGGAACCGGCCCCAGAATTCGTTCGGGTCCACGAGGTAGCGCAGTGCTACCGTGTAGCGCGGCTCGTTTGGCGCCAAACCCACAAGGAAGGGAAACAACCCGTGGAGTTCGCGAATGGGGATCCGCGCGTTGTTGTCGGCGCGCCGAGGGTAGAAGAATTGGTCGTGCTCGTCCCAAAATGCCGCCAGGGCAGCGTTCCGAATGTTTTCTGCCACACCGGTGAATTCCCGTTCCAAAGCAGGGTCGCCCGCCTCGCGGGCCAGCGCCGCGACTGCTTGGGCATTCGCAAACACGAAGCTGGCAAAGTCGACCCGCTCCAATTCGGGCGGGTTTGCGTGGGGGTGGAGGCGGAGGCCGTTGAAAAACCAGTAAGAGAGAATGTCGAGGTCGTAGCCGGTAATCCGCGGACGCCCACTTTGCGGCAAGCCATCGCCGTCGGCGTCGAAGCTCGTGACCCAAGCCCGGACATCTCGGGCCATCTCAGGTAAAAGCTGGCGGAGCTCGGCCACGGTGAACGGGTGCACGCGGTGGAATTCCTCCACTGCCGCAGCCGCCCAATGAGAATACGTTTCCCCCCAGTACGGACTGCCCGGTGGATCGATCAACGCGCCATTGGGAGCGAGGTTGCGATAAGCATTGCGGATCTGGCTGCGCCCGAACGCCGGGTTGCGCAAGTAGGTGAGCTCCTTGATTTGCACCGGGACGGCAAAGGTAATGGCATTGTCGAAGCCGAGCTTGCCCTCGTAAAAGCGGTAGCCCGACAAATCTGGCGTATCGGCTTCCGTCATGTTGAAGCGCACGAGCCACCAACGGTAGTACCACATGCGCTTGAAGCCCAGGTCGCTGCAGTCGAAGTAGGGCACGTTTTCGAGATACCAACGCTGGTCCTGTTCGCGGTGCCGCTCGAAGATATCGGCAGGAAGCGATGGAAGGCGTTCGTGCTCGCGCTCTTCGAAGCGCACAGCCACCACCACTGGCGTGCTCGTTCCCTCGGCGGGCACGGGAATCTCCCGCTTGGCGTGCGTTTGCGCTTGTCCGTCGGCGGTGAAACCGGGCAGGTCTGCGTACACGTACAGCGGTAGTTGCTGGAACTCGCCGGCGGCGAGCAACGGGAAACGCGGTGCGCGCTTCTTTTCTGGCACAGCCAAGTACGGCACATCCACTTCGAAGAGAACGCGATGTTGTTGGTGGTCGCGAGCCTGAACCGTGTACGCTGCCACAGCGTGGTCGTCTACCGTGATGAACTTCCGCTCTTCGATCACCACGGGCCCGACAAAGTACTGCACCGCCGTGTGGCTGGGGGAGCGCACGATCTGGAATTCGTCATCGAAAAGGGCGACTGGCTGTCCGTCGACAGCAAAGCGAGTGCGGAACAACTCGCGAAAGCAAAAAAACGAGTGCAGGAAACAAATCTTGCCCGCGAATCCAGGAACGAACTCCAGTTCTTGCGCCCATAGCCTGCGTCCTGCGGACAGCAGCACTTTGTCGTCGTCGAGCAAAAGGCCGCGAGCAACCGCCCGCGGAACGCCTCCCGGAGGCACTTGGAACACCTGGTGCCGCAGCGTCGCGTCGACATAGGCGGTTTGCCAATCCCCTTCGCGATGTTCGCTTGGCTCGTAGCGGTACCATGGCTCGAACAGCCCAGGTTGGACCCCCGCACGAGCCGTTCGTTCCTCCACGGGTTGGCTGCTCCGGGGCGCGGGCGGTGCGTTGCATCCCGCGCCGGCCAGAACCGCTGCCAAGAACAGCAGCAGGTTCGGGCCTCGAGCGAATGCACGCTGCTGGGCGCGCAGCGCCACGGTAAGGAACTGCACGGGGCAGCGCCGCTTTACTGTTTGGCGACCGGTGGATGGTAAAGAACGTGCATGACGTAAATCAGCGCCGGGCGCTCTTGGCCAACCACATGGACGTGGATTTCGGTGGTCACTTGTGTACCCGCGGGCTTTGCTTCGACGCCGACGATGCGGCTGCGAGCGTGAATTTTTGCACCAGCCGGCACTGGCGCAGTAAACCGTAGCTTGTCGGCGCCGTAGTTCGTGGCGTTCCCATAACCCACGATTTGGAACGTCCCTTGCGGCCGCAGTCGCGGAATCAAACTCAGCGTGAGAAAGCCGTGGGCGATGGGCTGCTTGAACGGGCTTTCTCGTTTGCAGCGTTCCACATCGACGTGGATCCACTGATGATCGCCCGTGAGATCGGCAAAACGGTTGATCATGTCCTGAGTCACTTCCACCTCGGGGCCCCACGGCCCAAACGTATCGCTGATCTTGGTTTTGAGGGTCTCGATGTCGTCGAAGCGAATTTGCTCCATCGGTGGCTGCCTCCTTCTTGGAGAAGTTTCTCGTTTGTTTGCCAGAGCGCCCTGCGTTTTGTCTAGCGGTGGGGCACGGAGCCACCATGCCCCTGAAGGCGATCGCATCCACGTGGTGGGCCTCACCACGTTTGCAGCACGGACATCGCGCCGCGATGTTCGTTGGCCCAACGCACACGGCTACACGCACGGATTGTAGGGGCGACGCGGTGCGTCGCCCTGACGCCAGCGTGCACAATGGTCCCACGGAACGCGACGCCGCTGCGCTGCGTGCGCCGCACCTTATGGGCGACCCACCGGGTCG
>CAZHQG010000069.1:0-8394 GCA_964534275.1 uncultured Binatia bacterium (SeqCode)
AGTTCGAACACCTACCGACGTGGCATACCGAACCCAACGGCGACGCACCGCGTCGCCCCTACATGCACCGCGTGCAGCCGTGTGCGTCGCACAGCGACCATCGCAGCACACCCGGCGCACCCGTTGTAGGGGTGGTTCGCGAACCGCCCCGACAACATGCCATGTTGCATCGGATCCCGTGGTGGGATCGCGGCCGCCAGGCGGGGGGCGGGATGACAGGCGACGTGGACCCGGCTGAACAACGGGTGGGTTACGGCGTACCCACGGAAATGCCGCGCGCTGCCAGGGCCGAGCGGAGCGCCTCGCGATACTCCGAAAAGGGCACGTCGTGTGCCTCCCACCATTCGTCCTCGACGCTCGCCGCGATCCCGACGCCAACAGCGCCGCGCAAGCACTTGGTGTACACACGCCAAGCTTGCGGCGTGCTGCGGTCGGCAAGCACGGCAGCTTCGATGCGCGGCGCATCGAACACGATCCAAATGGAACTTGCGAGTGCCTCGGGGTCGTCGGTGGCGACGAGGTGCGGGAAGTCCCGGCTCCACCATGGCCCATTTTCCGCATCGGGTGGCATGCCGCTGGTGACAAGACTGGCGAGAACCTCGGCAGACTCGGCAGCGGACAAAAACGGCGGTTGGCCCGGCCGCCGACGAGGGCGGCTGGGTTCGAAGGGAACGAAGACCCGCGCGGGTCGCGGCGCAGGCGACAAGTCGGCAAACACCTTGGGCAGAAGCTGCTCGAGGTCTGCCCAGCGTTCTTGCTCGTAGGCGGACAATGCACTGCGGTAGTCCGCGCTTGTACGTACCGCGGAGACTCTTTCTTCAGCGAGCGCCGTGGCCTCTTGGAGGGCGCGAGCGAGAGATTCGATTTCGCTGCTGGTCGCGGCGCCGCGTGTGGCGCGGCGCAACTCTGCGCCGAGGGTCTGCAACTGCGCGAACAATTCTCCCTCCGCCCACGGGCGCAGGGCCGTGAACGTACGCGCAGCTTCGAATGCGCGCGAAAGATCGTGGTAGGCTTGTTGCAACCCCAACAGCGCTTCGATGTCCATGACAATCCGTGTTTAGGGATGCCGAGGCTGGAATGATAGCCGGCGGCGAGTTTGTGGCCCGGCGCGGATTTGCTAGCAACCAGGTCCTATGGAGCTTCCCTGGATTCGCGCCGCCGTGCGCGCCATGCATGGCTACACGCCGGGCGAGCAGCCGCAAGAAGCTGGGTTCATCAAGTTGAACACCAACGAAAATCCCTACCCGCCGTCGCCAAAAGTCCTTGCGGCGATCCACGCCGCGGCCACCGAGCAATTGCGGTTGTACCCGGATCCGACTGCCCGAGAAGTGCGCGCGGCTGCCGCGCGCTGTTACGGACTCTCCCCCGACAACGTGCTGGTGGGGAACGGGTCCGACGAGCTCTTGTCGCTCGTCGTGCGCGCGTGTGTCGATCCCGACGATGTCGTTGCTTATCCGTATCCGACGTACAGCTTGTACGACACGCTCGTGGAAATCCAAGCAGGACGAGCCTACCGCGTGTCTTATCCCGATTCCTTTGCGCTGCCGAAAGGCCTTTGGTCCGTCGACGCCAAGCTCCTCTTTCTTTGCCACCCGAACTCTCCCTCGGGCACTGCGGTGCCCGTCGACACGATCGCAGCGCTGGCTCGAGAAAAGCCGCGCACGTTGGTGGTGGTGGACGAGGCGTACGTCGATTTCGCAGCGGAGAGCGCCATGAAACTCGTGCCGCACCTGCCCAACGTGTTGGTGTTGCGCACGCTCTCGAAGTCGTTTTCTCTCGCGGGGCTACGCATCGGGCTTGCCTTCGGGACGACAGAAACGATTGCGGAGATCGGCAAAATCAAGGACTCGTACAACGTCAACCGAGCGAGCTTGGCGGGCGCACGGGCTGCGTTGGAAGACACAGCGTGGATGCGTGCGAACGTCGAGCGCATTTGTCGCACCCGCGCCCGGTTGTCCGAAGGATTGCGAAAGCTCGGTTTCGAGGTGCCGGAAAGTCAGGCGAATTTCGTCCTAGCTCGGAAACGGGGTGTGCGACTCGAAGGGGTGTACCGCGCGTTGAAGGAGCGCCGGATCCTCGTTCGGTATTTCGACACGCCGGAGCTGTACGACGCGCTGCGAATCACTGTGGGGACGGACGCCGAGATCGACGCGTTGCTACACGCCTTGGAGGAAATTGCGTTAGTCTAAGGTTTCCTCGTCCAACGTGTCGCCCGAGTCTTCTTCGTCCTCCTCGGGCGTTGGAGTCGCGCCACCGGGTGTGGGTGTAGGCTTCTCGATGAAGTCCTGGGCAGATTTGTTCAGTCGGGTGACGAGGTAGTCGCGAACCTTGAACACGGTGGCTGCCTTGGAGCCCATCGCGTAGTACTCTTTGGTGCCTTGCTCCGTCGTGGCCACTCCAATGCGGAGATCTCCAAGTTCCTGGTTCTCCGAGCCGAAGAGGCGAATGGTCAGCAGCGGTTTGTCGAGCCCGTACGGCTTCAGGTCGTGAGCGTTGTCCGCGGCCACTTCGAAGCCGCGCAAATCGTGCACGTCCTGCAGCCACTGGCGAATCGTCGTGCCCGCCGGCTTGCCCTCGACTCCTTGGGGCGCCCACTGGTCTTTGTCCTGCCTCACTAGGCGATACTGCTGGCCGTCTTCGCGGGTGACCTCCACGGCCTGCACTTGCTCCTGCTCGTAGGCCAGCACGGTTTTGTCGCGGAAGTCGCCAACGGACTTATTCAAATCGCGCCAGACCCAATCGCTGACGGTGTAAATCGTCGGAAGCCCACTGGTTTGCACATAAATCTCGGTGCTCTTTTCCGGGTTTTCCTTCCCGATGAGAACGTGTTTCTCCGCTTGATCCTTGCCGAGAAACAGCACCACACGCAGGCGCGGATTGTCCAGGCCGTACGGGGTCAAGTCGGTCGGCTGGTCGTTGGGGAAATCGATTGCGCGCATGGTACGCAGCGTGGACAAGAACGACCGCACCGTGGGTGTGTCGGCCGGGTAGGGGCCAGGTTGTTCGATGGTCCACTGGCCGTCTTTCCGCGCCAGAGTGATCGTGCCGTCCGCGCGCACGACGGAAAAGCGCTGCACATCGTCGTCGGTAAAATTGAGAATGGCCTTGTCGCGGACATCTTTGACTTGCTTGTCCAGCCCGGCGCGAAACGCCGAAGTGGTGAGGCGTACCTTCTTGTCGTCGAGGCGCTGCAGGTACGCGGAAAACCCGACGGGGGTGTTTTTGCCCACGGCTACCGCGGGAAGGGTGCGGTCCTTCAACTTCACCTCGAGGGTGACGAACGGAGGATCCAAACCAAACTGCTTGAGATCGGCCGCGTCCTCGAGTTCGCGTTTGACCTCGCATTCGGCGATGGTGTTGAGGAGGTTCTTGACCGTGATCTCGTCCGCAGGAGCGTCGATTGGTTGCACGAGCCGCCACGTTTCGCCGCTTTTCCGCAGGAGGATTTCACGGTCTTGGAAGCGCAAGTGCACCTCGACGATGTCGTCGGGCTTCAGCGAAAAGAGCTTTTTTGCTTCGGCTTCTTTTTGCTCCCGCGGGCGCTCGACCCAGTACAGGTAAGCGCCGAGCCCAGCAAGAACGAGCAGAAGGATCAGAGTCGTGCGAAACCGCATATCCTTCCCGCCTCGAGTCGCCTCTGGCCGCTACTCGCGGCGCCACCACACCACGATGCCCACGATGAGCAAGAGCTGCGGGATCAACAACACCGTGATGTAGAAGGTCATCAAACTTTGCTCGGGGGTAAATTGGATGCGGGAGGCGCGAAGACCGCGTGGGCGGATGGACACCAAATCGCTTTCGCCCACGAGCCACCCGACAGCGTTCATCAGCAAGTCGCGGTTGTAAAAGGTGCCGTCGAGTTCGCGGTTCGACGCGAACTCGATGCTTCCAAACACCACGAGCCGCGCGTTTCCGTCCTTGTCTCGGCCCATTTGCTTGAGGTTCGCGTCGACGGCAACGGCGACCGGCACAGGGCCTTTCAAGTCGGCATTCGCGTCGAGCGATGCCTCGCCGCGTTGGAACACGCCTTCGAGATCGGTTTCGGCCCAGCTCGACGGGCTGGTTTTGACGAGTTCCACGGCGGTGATCCCGGATTTGCCCGCAGCGTCGGATTTCACGGAGCGCGTGAGCGGGAAAATCGTCCGTTGCTTGAAGTCCCGGGTAATCTCGTGGAAGCCGTACGTGTTGGCCAACGGAGTGAGCCCGAGCGCGGGTCCCTGGAACAGACGCACCACTTGGTCCACGACCACGTCGTTGCCCAGCTTCACGCCCCACTTGGCCAGGAAGGTCGTGAATTGGTCGCCCGTGCGCGGTGGAATCATGGCCAACAAGCGCCCGCCGTTTTCCAGGTAGGTCTCGAGCGCTTGCAACTCATGATCGAGGAACGGCCGCTGCGGGCCAGCAACGACGACCACCGAGCAATCGTCTGGCACTTTCGGTTCCGATGCGAGGAGAACTTTTTTGACCTCGTAGTTTTCGTTGGTCAGGGCGTTGCGGAAACTTGCTAAGCCCTTGGCGTTCTGCAGGTCGTCGAGGTCCGGCTCGCCGTGGCCTTCGATCACGCACACGACCTTCCGGGTTTTCCTCGTGACTTTGATGATCGCGTTGGTGATGTTTTCCTCGTTCGGCTGTGTAACCAGTGTGCTTTCGTTGCCGTACTCCACGCGCACCGTGTTGTACGTGCGGATTTGGTACTTCTCCGCCAGTTCAGGTTGCTTGTCGGGATCGATGAGTTCGAACGAAACCTTGGAGGAGTAGCGCGCGTAGTTGCTCAACAGGTCGCGCAGCTCCGGGTTGATGCCGCCCTCGACGAAGGCAAGCATCTTGAGTTCGTTTTCCAGGTTTTTCACGACGTTGATCGACTGGTCCGACAAGCTGTACACCTTTTGCTCGGTCAGGTCGAAGCGCTTGCTGTGCCGGGCGCCCAAGTAGTTCAGCACCACCAGCACGCCGAGAAACGCAAGCGAGCCTACGACGACGTTCGCCCCGTAACGTGTCGACCGTTCCGTGACGACGTTCCGTAGCTGCTCGAGGCCGGCGCTGAGGTAGGCAATGAGGCAAAACAAGCCCACGATGCCGTTGGCCGCGATGTACACCACATCGATGGCGGTGCGCCCACCCGTGAAGGCGCCGGCAAGGACGGCAAACAAAAGGAACACGAGCCCGAGGAGCCCGAGAAGCGATTGATTGCGCCGCACGGTTTACCTCCAGCGAACCGATTCTACCGACCGGTGCGTAAGGTAAAGCGCCAGAACGATGACGCTGCCGAAGTAGATCAGGTCCTTCGTTTCGATGACGCCTTTGACCATTTCGGAGAAGTGCTCTGTCAGGGAGAGGTACTTCAGAACCGCTGCCAAGGTCGGTCCGGCCGTCTCCGCTGGCCAGGAGATGACGTACAGGAGGAGGAGAATGATCAAGCAACTCACCGCTGCCACGATTTGGTTGTCGGTAAACGACGAGGTGAGCAAACCAACCGTGGCGAAGGAAATGGCAAGCAAGAAGAGCCCAAGGTAGCCAGCAGCGATCGGCCCGGGTTCGGGGTTGCCATAAATGAGCAGGATTGCGGGATACACTGCGGTAAGGCTCAGCATGATGATCAAGAAAGCCACGACCCCGAGGAACTTTCCGGCGACGATTTCGGCAATCGAAAGTGGCGAGGTCAGCAGCAGCTCGTACGTGCCGGCGCGCTTTTCCTCCGCAAAGCTCCGCATGGTGATGACCGGCACCAAAATGATGAGGACGACGGACAAGTTCCCGAGTAGCGGCGCAACCACAAGTTCGTTCAGGTTCAGCCGCATTTGGATTTCCGGGTTGCGGAAGCTCATGTAAATTTGCACGAGGAAGTTGAAGCGATTGAGCAGGTTGAAGAAGAACCACCCGCCGAGCAGCATGAAGCCGGTGAGCACGACGTAGGCGATGGGCGACACGAACGCAGACCGAAGCTCCTTGGCCGCAATGGTGAGTGCGTTTCTCATGCCTGCCCCTCCGCCGCGGCGCCAGGAACAGCGGTGTCCTGGCTGATGTAGTGCAGGAACACCTGCTCCAGCGTGGTGTTGCGGGTGAGATTTTCCAGCAAGTCCTCCACTACGATGCGCCCCTGGTTGATGATCACGACCTTGTCACAAAGCTGCGACACTTCCGGCAAGATGTGGGTGGAAAGAATCACGGTGCGATCCGCCGCGAGTTCTTTGATCAGAGTGCGGATGTCGATGATTTGTCGTGGGTCGAGGCCAATGGTCGGCTCGTCCAACACCAACACAGCCGGGCTGTGAATCATTGCTTGCGCGAGGCCCACACGCTGCCGGTATCCTTTCGAGAGGTGCCCGATCACGCGGTGGGGTACGTCCTGCAGGCCGCACGAACGCAACACCCGGTCGACCGCGTCTTGCAAGTCCGCCTTGGCGATCCCGCGGATGCGGCCGACAAACCGCAAGTACGCCAGCACGGTCATGTCGTTGTACAGCGGGGGCGACTCGGGAAGGTAGCCGATGCGGCGCCGACATTCGTACGAGTCTTCGAAGATGTCGTAGCCAGCGATCTTCACCGTACCCGAAGTTGCGGGCATGTAGCCGGTGATGATGCGCATCGTCGTCGTCTTCCCCGCGCCGTTGGGACCGAGAAAGCCGAGGATTTGCCCCTTCTCCGCAGTGAAGCTGATGTTGGAAATGGCTGTGAGTTCGCCGTAGCGCTTGGTCAGGTTTCGTACTTCGATCATCAGCGACGCCCCGTTGACGAGTTTTCGCGTGGAGAATTCAAGCGCGACGCAAAAAATTGCGAGCCGCGCGTTTAGCCACTGCTTTTGGAATTGTCAACGAAAACGCCCGCTGGCGGCGAACCATAATGGCCTTGGTGCGGTGGCCATCGTGCGCACAGAGAACTGCAGCCCGTGTCATACAGCGACGGTTTGCCAGCGATTGCTTTGAAAACGCCAGCTCTTCAGGATTGCGCGTGCGACGTAATCCCCCACGAGGGAGAACCAAAGCCATTGCAGATCCCAGTGGAAGACGTGGGCAACGAGGTACGCACAGCCGAGCCGGCAGCCGTAAAATCCGATGAACACGGCGACGAGGGGAAACCGCGTATCCCCGGCGCCGCGAAGCGCGCCGCCGAGCGTAAAATCGATCGCCATGAAGGGCTGGGAAATTCCGAGCGCCCAAATGAACAGGACGGTGTCGCGGATCACCACCGGGTCGTCGACGAACGCTGCAGCAATCGGTTCGGCTGCGGCAATGATGGCGACCCCGCAGGCCGACATGAGGTACACGGCAAGCCAGTTCGATTCCCAACCGGAACGCCGAGCGAGTTGCGGTTGCTTGGCGCCGAGGTTTTGCCCCACCAAGGCAGCGGCTGCGGCAGCGAAGCCGTACCCTGGAAGGAACGAAAGCGCGAGAATGCGCACCCCGATGAAGTACGCAGCGACAGCGCTGGTTCCATAACGCGCAGCGAACACGAGGTAGACAAAAAAGCCGATCTGCATGAGGAGCTGCTCGAACGCTGCGGGGTAGCCGATGTGGAGCACGCGGCGGATGAGCCCCAGGTCGATCCGGAAATGCTCGGGCTCCAGGCGCAGCGCCAACCGCCCGCGGGTGAGTAGTGCGAGACCGAACACCATGCCTACCGTGAACGCAACCACCGTGGCGAGGGCAGATCCCCGCACGCCGAGCGCCGGGAAGCCAAACACACCGAAGATGAGCACGTAGTTGCCGATGACGTTGATCACGTTCACGAGGGCGCCAATCCACAGCGGTGTGCGCGTGTCGCCCGCTGCGCGGAGGGCCGAACCGATGACAAACAACGCAGCCGACTGAGGGATCGAGAGCATCACCAAACGCGTGAACCAGGCACCCAGTTCTCGCACCTCGGGTTGCACGCCGAACCAGCCGACAATCGGATGCGCAAATACGATCACCGGCAGGATGCAAATGACCGAGAGCACGAATGCCGCGATGAGCGACTGAGCCACCACGCGTTCCGCGAGGTCGCGGTTGCCGGCACCGACCGACCGCGCCACGAGGGCGAGCGTGCCGGTACCCACGGCAGTCATGGCAATGCTGACGCTGTTCAGAATTTGTGCGCCCACACCGACCGCGGCCACCGCATTGGCGCCGAGCCGGCCGACCATCAGGGTGTCCACCAACCCTACCAGCGACTCGAGCAACAAGGTGACAATGACCGGCCAGGCGAGGGTCCAGATGGTCTGCAGGAGTTCTTGGCGCGTGACGGTCAGTTTGCCGCTGCCCGCAACCTGCAACGGCAGCGAAGAAGCTGGGTCGGCATCCATGGCAACCGGGCAACGTCAGCGAAGCGCAGCATGAAAGTCAAGACATACACCGCGGTGCGTCGCCCTGGTGCGATCGTGCACGACGGCCCCGCGTCATCCCAGGTGCCCGCCCG
>CAZHQG010000070.1:0-8259 GCA_964534275.1 uncultured Binatia bacterium (SeqCode)
AGGCCGGCCTACCGCACGCCGAAGTGGAAGCGTTGCAGGCGGCCGGACCACGAGCGCGGGGAGCCACGTTGTACGTGACGCTAGAACCTTGCACCCACCACGGCCGC
The DNA here is from genome assembly GCA_964534275.1 of uncultured Binatia bacterium (SeqCode). Taxonomy (GTDB): domain Bacteria; phylum Desulfobacterota; class Binatia; order HRBIN30; family HRBIN30; genus HRBIN30. The sequence goes on from CAZHQG010000070.1 coordinate 108, forward strand.
ACTCCACCATGCACAGAAGCCATCCTCCAGGCGGGGATTCGCCGTGTCGTGTATGGCGTGGAAGACCCAAATCCGCGGGTAGCCGGCGGTGGTGCGGAAAAGCTGCGGGCTGCAGGGCTCGAAGTCCTTGGCGGAGTGGAGCTTGAGGCTTGTGCCGCACTGATTGCCCCGTTTCGCAAGTTCGTGCTCACGGGCCGTCCGTGGGTGACGCTCAAGCTCGCTGCATCGCTCGATGGGCGAGTGGCCACCGCAACGGGTGCCTCGCGTTGGATCACGAACGAGAAGAGCCGAGCGTACGTGCATCGCTTGCGCGCGCAACACGACGCCGTTTTGGTTGGCGCCAATACCGTCATTCGCGACGACCCCGAGCTCACTTGCCGGTTGCCTCGCGCCCGGCGGCAGCCTTTGCGGATCGTGCTGGACGGCCGCTTGCGTACCCCACCAGAGGCTCGCATTTACGACGTGCAACGCGCCCCTACTTTGGTGCTGACCACGGAGCACGCGCCGCGCGCAGCCGTGCACGCCCTCGAACAACGCGGCGTGGAAGTACGGATCATCGGAGCGGGCCCGGAAATTCCGTGGGATCGAGTTCTCGCGGAGCTCGGCCGCCGCGAGCTGCTCTCGGTGTTGGTGGAAGGCGGTCCGCAGGTGGCCACCGAAGCCCTGCGCGGGCGCGGCGTCGACCGTTTGCTCCTGTTTTTGGCTCCGAAGTTCATCGGGGCAGACGGCGTGCCGCTGGTCGGTCCGCTCGGCGTGCACGAGATGGCCGATGCCCTTGCGCTTCCGCCTCTCACAGTGCGTCGATTTGCAGGGGATGTGCTCGTTGCTACACAGTGGCCCGACACATGACCGCATCGGCACTGGAAGCTGCTTTGGCTGCATTGCCACGAGGGCAAATGGTTGTCGTCACCGAAGGGGGTGAAGGCGAAGCCGTCGTGTGCCTTGCAGCCGAGCGGGTGACTCCGGCGGCAGTGAATTTCCTCGCGACGCATGCACGTGGCTTGGTGGAGCTTGTTCTTCCGCCGCAACACTTGCAGCGCTTGGGAATTCCGTTGCTGGGCCAGCCAGGCACAGCTGCGCGCAAGCGTTACGGAGCATCATTCGAAGCTGCGCGGGGCGTGACCACCGGAATTTCTGCGGCCGATCGCGCCACGACCATTCGCGTCGCAGTAGCGGACGATGCGGGCCCGGACGACATCGTCATGCCCGGCCACATGTTCCCAGTGGCGGCGCACTCCGGGGGTGTTCTGGCACACCGGGGCCTGCCGGAGGCGTGCTTGGACCTGGTACGGTTAGCCGGCTGTAAGCCCGCCGCGGTGACGTGCACGATTCTGGACGATGCAGGGAACGTGGCAACGGAACCGGACGTCGAGGCTCTGGCCTCGTTGTTCGAGTTGCCCGTGGTCACGGTGGACGACGTCATTGCCCACCGCTTGCGTTACGACTCGTTGGTGCATCGCGTCGTTGACGTGCCCATGGTGACCGCTTTTGGAGCCAAGTTTCGCATGGTGGTGTACCGCAACGACGTCGATCGGCACGAGCACATCGCCCTGGTGAAAGGGCGCTGGAAACCCGACGAGGCCGTTGCCGTGCGGGTGCACTCGGAGTGCTTGACGGGCGATGTCTTTGGCTCGCAACGTTGCGACTGTGGCGACCAGTTACGTGCCGCCTTGGAGTGCATCGACCGGGCAGGGAAGGGCGTGCTGGTTTACATGCAGCAAGAGGGAAGGGGAATTGGTTTGGCGAACAAGGTCCGGGCGTACGCCTTGCAAGACCGCGGCCGGGACACCGTGGAGGCCAACCGAGAGCTGGGCTTCGCGGATGATGGGCGCGACTACGGAATGACTGCGCAAATCTTGCGCGATCTAGGTGTGCGCCGGGTACGATTGCTTACGAACAATCCGCGCAAGATCGAAGGGCTCGCGCATTACGGAATCGAGGTGGTGGAACGCGTGCCCTTAGAGGTTCCCCCTCACCGCGGAAATTTGCAGTACTTGCGCACGAAGCGGCAAAAGCTCGGGCACTTGCTTTCCAACCTCGACGTGCCCCACCAGGAATGAACCATGCCGGTGGAATATCGGGGCGAAATCCGAGGAGCGGGGCTGCGCATTGGCATCGTCGCGTCACGATTCAACGAACTCGTGACCGATCGCTTGCTTCGGGGCGCGTTGCGTGGCCTTGCGGAAGCGGGAGTGGACGATCGCGATATCGAGGTTGTGCGCGTGCCCGGCGCGTTCGAGGTGCCGTTTGCCGTGGACTTGTTGGCCGGTCGTGGCCGCTACGACGCTTTGGTGTGCCTTGGAGCGATCGTACGCGGGGAAACCCAACACCATGATTACTTAGCGCGAGCTATTTTTTCCGCGCTCCAGCAAGTCCAGCTCGCGCGGCATGTTCCGATTGCCGTCGGGATCTTGACTACGGAAACGATGGAGCAAGCGCTTGCACGGTCGGGGGACGACCCCGGGAACAAGGGCTACGAGGCAGCCCGCGTTGCCATCGAGTGCGCACAGCTCCACCGCTTGTTGGGCTGAAGGGCAAAACCATGGGTGCACGGAGAAAAGGGCGCGAGTTGGCGGTCCAAGCCTTGTATCAAATGGAGATTACCGGGGAGTACAGCCCGGAGCTGATCGCCCACCTATGGGAAGATTCTGGCGCCTCGCTCGAAGCACGCCAGTTTGCTGCCGAGCTGGTGCAAGGGGTCCGGCAGCACGAGGCGCAAATCGACGAGTTGATTGCCAGCGCTGCGGAACACTGGCGCCTGGAGCGAATGGCGCCGGTCGACCTCTGCATCTTGCGGGTCGCAACGTACGAAATGTTGTCGCCGGAGCCGCTTCCCGCGGCGGTGGTGATTGACGAGGCCATCGAAATTGGCAAGCGCTACTCGAGCGAGCGTTCGGCCGAATTCCTCAACGGCGTACTCGATCGCATTGCCGAGCGCCTCGGCAGGAAGGAGCGTCCGAGCCTGGAGTCGAGGGACGACCATGGATGAGCGTTACAACCCAGCAGTGGTGGAAGCCAAATGGCAGCGCTTGTGGGAAGAGCGGGGCACGAACCGCGTGGATTTGGCTACGGCTCAGCGCCCTTACTACAACCTGATGATGTTCCCGTACCCTTCGGCAGAAGGCCTGCATGTCGGCCACGCGTTCGCGTTCCCCGGGGCGGACATTCACGGTCGCTTCCGTCGCCTGCAAGGGTACGATGTGTTCGAACCCATTGGCTTCGATGCGTTCGGCATTCATTCGGAAAACTATGCGCTGAAGATTGGTGCCCACCCGGCCGAGCTCATTCCCCGCACCATCGCCAACTTCCGGCGGCAACTCAGACGACTTGGCTTGATGCTCGACTGGGACCACGTCGTCGACACCACGGATCCGAAGTACTACCGCTGGACGCAGTGGATCTTCCTCAAGCTCTACCACTTTGGCCTCGCCGAGCGAAAAAAGGCGCCGGTCAACTGGTGCCCGGCGTGCCACACAGTGTTGGCCAACGAGCAGGTCATCGATGGCTATTGCGAACGCCATCCGGACGTTGCCGTAGAGCAACGCTTTACCGAACAATGGTTCTTCAAAATCACGCGCTATGCCGAACGGTTGCTCAAAAACCTCGATTGGATCGATTGGTCGGAAACGACCAAAACCGCGCAACGCAACTGGATTGGCCGTTCCGAAGGGGCTGCGATCGACTTTCCGCTCGCCCATGATCCCGCACGCAAGATTCGTGTGTTCACCACGCGCCCGGACACGGTGTTCGGGGCGACGTACATGGTTCTGGCACCAGAGCATCCTCTGGTGAGCGAAATTACGACGCCCGAGCAGCGGGCGGCGGTCGACGCGTACGTGGAACGTACCGTGAAAATGGATTTGGTGCGCCGCCGTTCTGTGCGCGATAAAACGGGCGTGTTCACGGGTGCCTACGCGATCAACCCGGCAACGGAGCAGCGAATCCCCATTTGGATCGCGGATTACGTCCTGGCCGAGTACGGCACCGGTGCCATCATGGCGGTGCCGGCACACGACCAGCGGGATTACGAATTCGCCCGCGCGTTCGCACTGCCCATCGTAACGGTGATCGAACCCCTGGGGGATACTCCTGCGGAACCCGACGCAGCCTACGAGGGCCCTGGCCGGCTGGTGAATAGCGGCCCGTTTACGGGCCTCGATTCCGAAGCCGCGAAGCGCGCCATCACCCAGTGGCTGGCCGAGCGCGGAGTGGGCGAGGCACGCGTGGAGTATCGCTTGCACGACTGGTGCATTTCGCGCCAGCGCTACTGGGGACCACCCATTCCCATCATTTATTGCGACTCTTGCGGCATCGTGCCCGTGCCGGAACAAGACCTGCCCGTGTTGCTGCCATACGTAGAAAACTTCCGGCCAGACGAGTCGGGCATCGCCCCGTTGGCCCGAGTGAAAGAATTCTATGAAGTTCCGTGCCCGCAGTGCCATCGGCGGGCGCGGCGAGAAACCGACGTTTCCGACACCTTCCTCGACTCCGCGTGGTACTTCCTGCGGTATCCGTCGACCCATCGCGACGACGTGCCGTTCGATCCAGACCTCACGCGCAAGTGGCTGCCGGTGGATATGTACATTGGCGGGAACGAACACGCCGTGCTGCACCTGATGTACACCCGCTTCATCACCATGGCGCTGCACGACATGGGGCTCTTGCCATTCGAGGAGCCGTTCAAAAAATTCCGCGCCCACGGCTTGATTACCAAAGACGGCGCGAAAATGTCGAAGTCGCGCGGCAACGTGGTGAACCCCGACCAGTACATCGAACGCTACGGCGCCGACGTGTTCCGCACGTACATGATGTTCCTCGGTCCCTACACCGAGGGAGGAGACTTCCGCGACGAGGGCATCGCTGGCGTGCAGCGCTTTTTCGAAGGAGTGTGGCGAGCTGTACGGCAGTTCGATCCCCAGGCCGAAAGCGGGCCCGAGTTGCGGCGGAGTGTGCACCGGACCATCGCCAAGGTGCAGCAAGACCTGGAGGAGCTGCGATACAACACGGCGATTGCGGCCCTGATGAGCTTGCTCAACGATATCCGCCGCCACGGTCCTGCCGACCGCTGGGTGCTGGAGTCGCTGGTGTTGATGCTCGCGCCGTTCGCCCCCCACTTGGCCGAAGAGCTCTGGGAGGCGCTCGGGCACACCGACAGTATTTTCCGCGCCCAGTGGCCTCGATACGACCCGGCTGCACTCGTGGAGGAGACTGTAGAGCTTGCCGTGCAAGTGAACGGCAAAGTGCGCGGGCGGCTTACCGTGCCCCGCGGCGCACCGGAAGAGGAAGTGTTGCGTTTGGCCTTGGCACTGCCCGCAGTGCAAGCCCACGTGGGAGGCAAAACCATCCGGAAGCAGTTGGTCGTTCCTGGCCGGTTGGTGAGTTTCGTCGTCGCATGAGGTGGCGTGGCCTTGGCGTGTCGGCGCTGCTCTGGTGCGCACTCGGATGCGGCTACCATCTAGCCGGCACTCAGATGCACCTGCCCGCAGATGTACGCAGCGTGTCCGTTGGCCACATCGAGAACCTTTCCAGCGAGCACGGCTGGGAGAAGCTGCTCGCGTTCGCGCTCGAGCGCGAAGTGATCACGCGCAGACAACTGGTGTGGGAGCCCGATCCCACCCGTGGGGACGCCGTGATCAGCGGAACGGTGCGCAGCGTTTCGCTGCGGCCTGTGGCATTCAACGCGCGCGATCAGGCGGTGCAGTACGAACTGGTCGTGATCGTCGACCTCAAGCTTACGCGGAGCGCGGATGGAACCATTTTGTGGCGGGCGGATGGCATGAGGGTGACCGGAGAATACGCTACGAGCCCAAGCGTGGTGGTGACCAGTTCTGCGGCGTTCCAGCTCCAACCTCTGGACGCCAAGAACTTGCGCGATCCGCAGTGGAGCCCGCTCAGCGCTGCCGACGCACAAGCGATCAACATCCAACTCGCGGAGGGGGAGAAGCGCCTACTCCTGCAGCGTCTGGCGCAGGAACTCGCTCGCGACGCGTACAACGGAATCGTGGAGGACTTTTGACGGCTCGCCCGCTTCAGGCAGCGGCAGACGATTGCAACCGAGCCACTTGCTGGCTCAACCGCGAAATCCGCCGCGAAGCATTGTTGCGATGCAGTACGCCCTTGCTCACTGCCTTGGTGAGCGTCTTCATGGCCAGGCGCAGCTGTTCCTCGGCAGCGGCCCGTTCCCCCTTGGCGATCGTCTCCCGTAGCTCGCGCAAGACGTGGCGAACGCGAGTACGAATCGCCTTGTTGCGCGCATATCGCTTGAGAGACTGTCGGTGCCGCTTGATCGCTGATTTGTGACGTAGGGCCACGAATGTTCCTCCTGCTCGTAGGTCGGGCTTGGCTAGCGGTTTCGCGAAGGGCCGTCAACCGGGCGTTGGGGATCGAGAAGGATCATGAGTGAAAACCGCGCGATTGCGCGCGCTGCAGGATTGGTCGCCGCGTGCACGTTCCTCAGTCGGATCGCTGGCTTAGTCCGCGATGCCGCGGTGGGGTATTTTTTTGGCACCGGACTCGCAGCGGACGCGTTCTTTGTCGCCTTTCGCATCCCCAACCTCTTGCGCCGCTTTGTTGCCGAAGGGGCGATGAGCACGGCGTTCATCCCCATTTTCACCGAGTACTGGACCAACCGCGGCCACAGCGAGGCGGTTCACGCTGCCCGCGTGCTGGCCACACTGCTCGCCCTGGTCGTGGGCAGCATCGCGTTGCTCGGCATCTTGCTGGCAGAACCGCTCACCCGCTTGTTTGCGCCTGGTTTTGCGACCGACCCGGACAAGTTCGCCCTTACAGTGCAGTTGACTCGGTGGACGTTTCCCTACATCGCGCTCGTGAGCCTTGTTGCCTTGTGCTCCGGGATTTTGAACTCGCTTCGGCACTTTGCGGCGCCAGCGATGTCGCCGATTTTTTTGAACTTGGCCATGATTCTGGGAGCGGCCGCAAGCCCTTGGGTGAGTCCGCCGGTGCAAGCCCTGGCTTATGGAGTGCTGATCGGTGGCCTGGTGCAAATTGGTTTGCAGGTGGTTTCCCTCGGCCGAGTGGGCATTGTCTTGGTGCCGGCGTGGGAGCCCAGGCACGAGGCTGTGAGCCGCTCGGCAAGGCTACTTCTGCCCACCGTGTTTGGCGCCGCTGTGTATCAAATCAACTTGTTGGTGGATACCATCCTGGCTTCGGCTTTGCCTCCCGGCAGTGTGTCGTATCTGTGGTATGCCGACCGCGTTTTTGAATTTCCGTTGGGACTCTTCGCTGTTGCCTTGGGCACGGCGGCACTGCCGAGCTTTTCCGCCCAAGCCGCGCGCCACGAATGGGACGCGATGCGTTCGAGCTTGCGCTTTGCCATTCGCTTCACGAGCTTGATCGTGGCTCCGGCGACTGCGGGCTTGGCGCTGCTTGCCTTTCCCATCGTGGCCGTGCTTTTTCAGCGGGGAGCGTTTTCGGTGGAAGAAACCCGCCAGACCGCGTATGCGCTCACGGCATTTGCATTGGGCTTGTGGCCCGTAGCGGTTTTGCGCGTGGTGGTGCCAGCATTCTACGCCCTGCAAGACACCCGGACACCGGTGTGGACTGCGGCCGCGGCGTTCGTTGCCAACGTGGGCTTTAGCTTGAGCTTGATGGGCCCGATCGAGCAAGGGGAGTCGAGGATCTTGCACGTACTCTCTTTCCTGACCTCTTCCCTACAGGTTGCGGATTTCCGTCACGCTGGACTGGCGCTATCCACTTCGTTGGCAGCAACGCTCAACCTGACTTTGCTCGTGCTCGTGTTGCGGCGCAAGCTGGGTCCTCTGGGCATCACGGAACTCTTGCCGAGTTTCGTTCGTGACTTGCTGGCCACTGGGGCAATGATTCCCGTGGTGTGGTGGCTACAAAGCCACGTGGTTTGGACGGCGAGCGAACCTTTGTGGTGGCGGGCTAGTTGGTTGGTTGTTTGTGTGGCCGGGGGTGTGCTCATTTACGGTGCGGCGCACGTGCTGCTTGGCGGTCAGGAGGTTGGCCGGGTGTGGGAGCTAGCCCGCGAGCGCTACCGACGCTTGTTGCCACTGCGGCCGTGATCACCCCGGTCCGGAGGAGGCGCAAAGCTGGCCCAAGCGCTGTTGTCGAGCAAGGTCCATGTGCTCGGGCCGTGTGCGGGTCGGTCACGGTGTGCCCTACGGTGGGT
>CAZHQG010000071.1:0-7906 GCA_964534275.1 uncultured Binatia bacterium (SeqCode)
CGCTCCTGGAATGCCCGCCAGGCTTCGGCAAGTAGCGCCGTCGCCTCGGCGTCCGAGAGCTGAGGGAACTCCTCGTAGAATTGGCCCACGGCCCAAAACTCCTCGGGTGCCAATAAGCAGATGAGCGCGTCACAATGGCGGCGAATCTCCGGCAAGCGGTCGGGCGAGGCAACCGGTACCGCGACCACGACTTCTGTGGGTTGTTGCGCCCGCACTGCGTGCAGGGCTGCGAGCATCGTGGAGCCAGTGGCAATGCCGTCGTCCGTGACAATGACGGAACGGCCCGACAGGCGAGCCGGCGGGCGCACTTTTCGGTAGAGAGCTTGACGACGGCGAATTTCCGCCCATTGGCGCTCGACCTCGCGAGCGATGTAATCCCGCTCCGCCGCTACGAGATGCACGAGGCTCGGATTCAAAATCGCCTCGCCATCCTCGCTTACAGCTCCAAGCGCCAACTCAGGCTGACCCGGCGCAGGAAGTTTCCGCGCCAGAACCACGTCGAGTTCCGCAGGCAATTCCCTCGCGAGCACCGCACCGATCACCAAGCCTCCCCGTGGGATGGCCAGCACCACTGGGTCGCTCCAGCGCCGTTTTTTAAGCTCCCGCGCCAAGAGCAACCCTGCCTCTTCTCGATCGCGAAACACAAACTCGCTTCCTTCTCAGTCAGCCAAGGCAAACAAATTCCTCGCTGGTCCCTTACACGGAAACCGAGGAGGCTGGGAAGGGGAGTTCATCGAACAGGATTGGTGAGCAAAGTCCTTCCGCGACCGGGCGACGTGGCCGCTTTGCCTGGCGAAAACGGGAACGCGCGGGAGCGGAACAACGAGCTACCGGCTCGGTGGCAGGGAAAGCGCCGGGTCGGAAAGCCTAGGAATGAGGCATTTGCCTGTTGCGTTAGCAGCAGCTTGCCCTCCCTTGGGCAACCTCCGCAGGCAGATCGCCGTAGACTTCCCAGTCTTCGGTCTCGCCGACATGGCATTGCCGTTGCTGGAAGGGTCGGCAACGCGCCTTTGGGTGCGGACACGAATGGAGAGGAGGTTTCAGCAATGTGGACGTTCCGGGTTTTGGTAGAACGGTTCTTGGTTGCCCCTGCGGTGGCGTTTGTGGGTGTTGCATTGGCAGGCTCGGCGCTCGCCGACGGGAAAGAGACAGATTTAGAAAAGCGCGTGCGCGCACTCGAACAACGCCTACAAGCCCGCGATCAAGCCAGCGGCGATCGTTCCCTCGGGCAGCGGGTGAGTCAGCTCGAGGGCGAGGTCAAGGGTATGCGCGAGCGCGTTCGCTCTGCGTTGGGGGTGGACATCCATGGCTTTGTTGCAGGTAGCTACAACTACAACTTCAACAGCCCGGATTCGCGTACCAATGGCTTGGCCGTGTTCCATCCAGATGCAAACTCTTTTCAACTCGACCAGGCCAACTTGTACTTCGCCCGCAAGCAAGAAGACGAACGCGTAGGTTTTGTTGCCAACTTGGACTTCGGCAAAGTCGCCGAAGTTGTTGGCGGAGTGACGAACTGGAGCAATAGCAGCACGACGGAGCGCACGAACTCTTTCGAACTCCGAGAGGCCTATTTGACGTACAAGCTGCCCTTGGAAGTAGACATGACCGTTATGGCCGGAAAGTTCGTCACGAAACACGGCGCCGAAGTGATCGAGAGTTGGGACAACCACAACTACAACGTCACGCGCTCGTTCAACTTCGGGTTCGGCATCCCGTTCACACACACAGGGCTCATGACCACGACGAAACTGAATGACGTTCTCGTCGTGGACTTGGGGATCGTGAACGGGTGGGACAACGTCGTCGACAACAACGATGGCAAAAGCGTGCACGGCGGAGTGAGCATCACGCCAGCGGATCTGGTGAACTTCTACATTGCCGGGGTCTACGGCCCGGAGCAAAGCAACAACGGCCATTCGCGGCGCGGACTCACGACCTTGGTGGCTACGATCAAACCGCACGAGCAACTGACGTTGGTGGGGGAGTTCACTTACGGAAGCGAAGAGAATGCCAAGCTCTCGAATCCGGACGAGACTGCGGAGTGGTATGGCGGCGCAGGGTACGTTATCGCGCAGCTCACGGATGAGCTGCAGCTCGCGTTACGAGGCGAGGTCTTCGACGACACCGACGGCTCCCGGTTCGCCCTGGCGAGCGTGCCCAACGGTGTGACCGCCTGGGCGGTCACGCCTACCGTTACCTACCGCTTGAGCGAGGGTCTTCTGTGGCGCGCCGAATATCGCCACGACAACGCCAGTGCGAAAATTTTCGATCACGACGGAAATCTCAACCGCGGGCAGGACCAAATTCTCACCCAGCTCATTTACTCGTTCTGACCTCGCGCAACGGGAGGCGTTCGACATGAAAAAGATCGAGGCAATCATCAAGCCATTCAAACTCGACGAGGTGAAAGAAGCTCTGGCACGCGAAGGAGTGCAGGGCATGACCGTCAGCGAGGTGAAGGGCTTCGGGCGGCAAAAGGGCCACACGGAGTTGTACCGGGGCGCGGAGTATGTGGTGGACTTTCTCCCGAAGATCAAAATCGAAATCTTGGTGAGCGACGAAAAGGCAGCTGCTTGCCTGCGACTGATCGAGGAAACCGCTCGCACCGGAAGGATCGGCGACGGCAAGATTTTCGTGCTTCCCGTGGAAGAAGTGATCCGCATTCGTACCGGAGAACGCGGCGCGGACGCCATTTGACGCTTGGAACGGATGCTCGAAGCAGGAGGAGATCATGAAAGGAACAGTGAACAACACACGGTACCGAGTGGCGATGTTGGCGGCGCCCGCCGCTCTTGCCCTGGCCACTCGCGCCCTGGGCGAGGAAGCAGATTTGTTCTCCAGCCCGAAAGTCATGATGGATACGATGTGGACGTTGGTAACGGCCATGCTCGTGTTTTTCATGAACCTCGGCTTTGCGATGGTGGAGAGCGGCCTTTGCCGGGCGAAAAATGCCGTGAACATTTTGGCCAAGAACTTCATCGTGTTCGGCGTATCGTCCATTGCCTTCCTGGTGATCGGCTGGGGCTTGATGTTCGGCAACGGCAACGGGTTCGTGGGCACCGAGGGCTTGTTCTTCCTCAGCGGTCCTGACAACAGTCCAGCCACGGGGGATGCTTACAGTGGTGCCTACCAGGCGATCTCCTGGGCCACTGTACCCTTGCTGGCCAAGTTCTTTTTCCAGTTGGTGTTTGCCGGCACAGCAGCCACGATTGTGTCTGGAGCGGTTGCTGAGCGCATCAAGTTCCTCTCGTTCGTGGTGTTTTCGTTTGTGATGGTCGGTTTGCTGTATCCCGTTACCGGCCACTGGATCTGGGGCGGCGGTTGGCTCGCAAATTTGGGCATGTGGGATTTTGCGGGCTCCACGGTAGTGCATTCTGTGGGCGGTTGGGCGGCACTGGCAGGAGTGCTTTTGCTCGGGCCGCGCTTGGGGAAATACGGTCGCGACGGTCGAGTCCATCCGATTCCAGGTCACAACATGACGTCGGCGACGATTGGTGTGTTCGTGCTGTGGCTGGGCTGGTTCGGTTTCAACCCTGGCAGCACGATGGCGCTCGATGCGAAGGCCATCGCCCACATTGCCGTCACCACCAACACCGCTGCCGCAGCCGCATCGTTGACCGCTTTGCTCACGGCCATCGTTTTGCTCGGGAAACCAGATCTCTCGATGATCTTGAATGGCTGCCTAGCAGGATTGGTTGCCATCACCGCCCCATGCGCGTGGGTGAGTGTCGGGAGTTCCCTGGTGATTGGAGCGATCTCTGGCGTGCTCGTGGTGGTGGCCGTGCTCGCCTTCGATCGGTGGGGAATCGATGATCCAGTGGGAGCGTTGTCGGTTCACTTGGTGTGCGGCGTGTTCGGCACACTTGCCGTTGGCTTGTTTGCGGACTCGTCCGCCGCGCCGGTAACGGGTCCGGCCAACGGCCTCTTCTTCGGCGGTGGGTTGGGCCAACTGTGGGCGCAGTTTGTGGGTGTCGTGGCCGTAGGCGCGTACACTTTTGGCGTTTCCTTGCTCGCGTGGGCTGCGATCAAACTGGTGATGGGCCTGCGGGTGAGTGAACAGGAGGAACTCGAGGGGCTGGATTTGGGCGAACATGGCATAACGGCGTACCCAGACTTCCAGCTCGCCAACGTCGGAAGCGGGTTGAGCGGTGGTGGGGGTGGACCGCGCCGCGGCTCTGGGCAGCCAGTGTGGGGCGTGCAGCCTGCAGCGGAACGAGTATGAGGTCGGGTGGTTGAGCGCCACGAAGGCGTGGCTGCAAACCTGGCGAGCCGTCCCTGCCGTTTCGGGGCGGCTCGCCAGGTTTATGCATTCGTGCCGAAGATCGGCGAGATGACCGTACGCGGCGGCCCGTACCGCGATTGACAACTTGACGTCTTTCCTGGTAAAAGGTCAAACGATCGTGGTGAACAAAGTCATCTTGATTGGAAACTTGGGTCGGGATCCGGAGGTGCGGTTTACCGCAAACGGCCAAGCAGTGGCACGGTTCTCGGTGGCAACCACGGAAAAGTGGCGCGACCAAACAGGCGCACTTCAAGAGCGTACCGAGTGGCACAACGTGGTGGTGTGGGGCAAGCAGGCCGAAGCCTGTGGCCAGTACTTGGCCAAAGGCCGCCAGGTGTACGTGGAAGGGCGGCTGCAAACCCGCTCGTACGACGACAAAGAGGGCGTGAAACGCCAGGTGACCGAGGTGATCGCACAAACCGTTCGCTTCTTGGGTGGTGGTCCGGCTCGCGCAGGAGCCGAGGCTGCGCCAATCGTTCCTCCGGGGGAACCGCCGGTTACTCCACCGGAAGAGGACGACATCCCGTTCTGAGCTTCGCCCCAACGTTTCAACGCGAAGGCGAGTGAGGATGGTGTCGCGAGGAGCGGAGCCATGAACGGCCTGGTGTGCTGGTTGCTCGTGCGGTGGCAGCGTCCGGTGGTCGGGAGTCTCGCGGCACTTCTGGTGTCCTCCGTGCCGTCTGTCAGCTCGGCTCTGCGCTACGAACTCCTCCCGGGTAGCAGCGTGACCCTCGCCTGCTTCACGTGTTCGCCACCGCAAAGCCAAAGCGAGCCGCTGAGAGGAACGTTCGAGGTTTCGTCCATGATCGGGGCCGATGCTCCAGGAGTCGTGGCGATTTCTTCGTTGGAACTCAGAAGCCGGCGCTTTACCATTACGGGCCACGGGTTTTGGCAGCGCTTTGGATTGATGCGCCAGGCGATGGTGCTCGAGGCCACGATCAACGGGAGAAAGGTGCGCTTCACCAGTGGGCGCCGCCAGCGCATGGGTGGCGCGGCCGAAGGCACGCCCGAGGTGTCGCCAAGTAGTTTTTCGATCGTGCTTTCCTCGGGGCCTGTCGAAGGTACGTCGCACATTCTCGTCATCGTCGCACGGGCGGTCGAGCAGCAGTCGAGCGACCGTGATGCTGACGGTGTTGCGAACGCCTCTGACAATTGCCCGGACGTTGCGAATGCAAGCCAGGAGGATGGCGATGCGGACGGCGTGGGTGACGCTTGCGACCGCTGCGCCGACACAGCTCCGAATGCCGAAGTTGGCCCCGATGGTTGTTCTCTCGAACAGCGTTGCCCTTGTGCCGGGCCGCGAGAAGGTGAGGCGTGGTCTTCGTTCCGCGAATACGGCCGCTGCGTGGCCCGCGCGTTACGGCAAATGCAGCGAGCCGGGAAACTGACACCTGAAGAAGCACGGAGCCGACTAAAACGCGCGTTGCGCTCGGAATGCGGTCGGGCTCTTTTAGTCTTGGCGCAGCGCTAGCAAGTGCAATGCGTGCGGCTTTGCAGGCGCGCCCGACCCCTGCCATCGAAAAATGGTGCCTCACTGGAAAAGCGCCTAGCCTCGACCACTCTGGCACGGTCGCATGCGCCGCCGTTCGAGGGACAGCCAGAGCAAGCCTCCGATCTAGGTGAGCCGTCAGCGCCTGCCGCCTGCGTAGCCAGAGGTTGCCCGAGCTGCCGATTCGGTGGCCTCGGTCAAGTACGCAAAGATGGCTGGTGGGTCGATGCGTTCGTAGGCGTACCAAAAAACCAAGCCGCAAATAATTCCCCAGATGAATTGCTTCATGCTGCAACCCTAGTGTGTTTGCTCTTACCCGGGTCCTTCCTTGCAGTCAAAGGGAATTTCCCACGGGGCAGTAGCAGTACAAGAGGCGTGCTTGACACAAGAATCGTTTTGGGGAGTGATAGGTGCGTTTCACGATCGACCGGAATTTTGGTTTTGCCGGGCAAGCTCCCATTGGAGGTCACCCTGTGGCACGGGGCCGGGCAAACCGTACCGCGTGAGGCAAAGAACTACCGGAACATACGATAAAGGAGGGAACGATGGCACGTTTGTTAGAAGGAAAGGTTGCGATCATAACAGGATCGGGCCGCGGAATTGGCCGCGAGGAAGCGTTGTTGATGGCCAAGCTCGGCGCAAAGATCGTGGTAAACGACCTCGGCGCACACTTCGATGGCAGTGGTCAGCCGACGGATACTCCGGCCCAGCAGGTAGTGTCGGAAATCAAAGCAATGGGCGGCGAGGCCGTGGCCAATGGGGAAAGCGTCACCGACTTCAAAGGCGCAAAGCGCATCATCGAATGTGCCCTCGACCATTTTGGTAAGCTCAACATCGTGGTGAACAATGCCGGTATCTTGCGCGACCGGATGATCTTCAACATGTCGGAGGAAGATTGGGACGCCGTCATCGCTGTACACCTCAAGGGCTCGTTCAACATGGCGCGGCACGCCTGCGAGTATTGGAGGGAAGAGCACAAAAAAGGCAACATCCTCAATGGGCGCTTGATCAATACCTCCTCCGATGCAGGGTTGCTGGGCAACGTCGGGCAGTCGAATTACGGATCGGCCAAGGCTGCGTTGGCAGCAATGGCAATCATTGTGGACAAAGAAATGCAGAAGTATGGGGTCACTGCGAATGCGATTGCACCCATCGCTCGGACCCGACTGACGGTGGAAGCCACTCCGTCGACGGCAGCGATTTTTAGCCAGGCGCCCAAGGAAGGAGAGTTCGATCCCTTCTCGCCTGCGCATGTGGCGCCGTTGGTTGCTTGGTTGGCAAGCGATGATGCTGCAGATGTTCACGGCGAGGTGTTCCGCGTGGGTGCCGGGACGGTGTGGCTCATGAAGGGCTGGCACACGGTGGGGCAGGTGTCCAAACGGGCGGTGTGGGACGCCGCAGAGCTAGGACAGGCCCTCAAAGCAGAGTTAGCCAAGGGATTGACGGCAAAAGAGGATATGGGCCGCATTCTGGCCTCGGTGCTGCAAGGCTAGTTCGCGCTCGCTCCAACGAAACCCTTGAAACAGTACGCGGGCAGGCAATCGTGGAAGATTGCCTGCCCGCGTTGTCGATAACCTAATGAATCCACGCCAGCTCGTCCTGCTCATCTGCCATGCAAACACCTGCCGCAGCGTGATTGCCGAGCACTTGCTCCGGCGAGAGTTGGCTCGCTCGGGATTGGATACTCGCTGGGAAGTACGCTCCGGTGGCATTGCGGCCTACGCGCGGGACGGCGCATTGGTTTCCCTCGACGCGCGTTTGGTGTTGCGAGAGGAAGGCATCGAGTTGCCGGAAGAGGCTGTATCCACGGACCTCAAGCGCCACCGACAGCTCGTAGAGCGAGCGCATTTGATTCTGGCGATGACCCAAGCGCAGTTGGCCATGTTGCGGGAGACCTTTCCGGAATCCCACGGCAAGCCGGCGTTCACCTGGAAAGGTTTTGCTGGCCGGGAAGGCGATATCGATGACCCGTATGGCCGAGACACCGATGCCTTTGTCCACTGCCGCAACGAAATCAAGGAGAGTCTGCCCGAAGTTGTCCGACGCCTTGCCCAAGGCGCCTTTTAATCAGGGGCAGGCGACGCGCTCGCACGGGCCGGCAGCCGTCGCCTGACCCCGTGCCCGGTCAGCTCGAA
>CAZHQG010000072.1:0-7382 GCA_964534275.1 uncultured Binatia bacterium (SeqCode)
CCGTGGGACCATCGTGCACGATGGCACCAGGGCGACGCACCGCGTCGCCCCTACACCACACGGAAACGCGCGTGTGGTGGGGACGAGCGTGCACGCCGACGCCCTGCGAGCGCGACACGCACCCTGCCGGCAGGACCAGGGGCGGTTCGCGAACCGCCCCTACCGGGACGCTGCGGTCGAACACGTGGTGCCATGGCCCGGGGGCGCGCGCGTTTTGCCCGCATCCGCACCCACCGTGGTGCAAACGTGGCGATGCGCGCCCACATGCATGCGACGATTTCGGGGCAGGGCACCGGTGTGCCCCTACGAGGGAACCCCCTTCAACTCGACGCCGCAGCGGCCTCCAACTCTACTACGGTCACGCCGGCGCCACCTTCCTGTGGCCCTGCCTCGTGAAACGACACGCAGTACGGCGATCCCTGCAAGTACTCGTTCACGGCGCGTTTGAGGGCGCCGCTGCCGATTCCGTGGATCACCCGCACCCGCGTGGCTCCCGCTCGCATCGCACGGTCGAGGAATTGCTCCAACCTCTCGATCGCGTCCCGCGCGCGCAGTCCGAGCAAGCTAATTTCGCGAAATTCGTCGCTCTCTCTGCCGCTCGACGGCGGCAACTCCGTTGCGGATCGTGTCGGAGGTGGCGGTACGGGAGCTGCGGGCCGGAGCCGCTCCAGCGGAACTTCGAAGCGCATGCTTCCTCGCTCGATCCATGCGCGCGTGCCGGAGATTTTGGCAAGCTTCCCGCGCACCCCTTGGCCCACCACTTCCACCCACTGGCCGAGTTCCAGCGCCTGCTCCTCCAAAGGAGGTTCGTGCAAGCCGCGTGCAGCCGCCTCGAGGGCGCGGTGCTCCTCGTCCAAAACGCGGCGGAGCGCGCGACGGTCGGCCTCGCCTCGCTCCAGCCGGGCCAGCACTTCTTCTCCTCGCTGGCGAAGGTCGCGCAAAAATCGCGCGGCTTCTTGCAGCTCGGCCGACCAGCGCTGCCGCTTTTTTTCTTGCAACTCCGCAAGCAGCCGTTCGGCCTCTCGCTGGATGTGCAATGCGCGCTCTTCTGCCTCTTTGGCCTGCAAGAGCTTTTGTTCGTAGGCGCGCCGAGTTTCTTCCAATCTTGCCAGTGCTTCGGCGAGCGCACGGCTTTGCTGGGAGCGGGCTTCGCTGGCTGCTGCCAGCACGCTCTCCGGCATCCCGAGCCGCGCCGCAATGGGCAAGGCCAGACTTTCCCCGACGCTGTGGTACACGAGTCGATAGCGCGGCTCGAGGCGAGCGAGGTCGAAATCGACCGCCGCAGCTAAGCAACGCTCCTCGGAAAGCGCGAAGAGTTTCACCGGCGCGTAGTGGGAAGTGACTGCCAGCACGGTGCCCGGGGTCGACAACGTGCGCAGCAGGCCGATCGCGAGTGCCGCACCTTCTTCAGGGTCGGTACCCACGCCGGGCTCGTCGAGCAAGACCAGCCGAGGCGTGGTGTGGTCGTTGAGAATCTCCACCAAGTTGACGACGTGGGCAGAAAACGTCGACAAGTTGCGAGCCAAGCTTTGTTCGTCGCCGATGTCGGCAAAGATCGCACGGAAGTGCGGGAGCCGGCCACCCTCCGCGACGGGCAGAAGGAATCCGCTTTGCGCCATCAGGGCCAACAAGCCCAAGGTTTTCAAGGCAACCGTTTTTCCGCCGGTGTTGGGTCCGGTGATGACCAGCACGTTTTTTCCGCTCGGGAGGTACAAGTCGACGGGCACCACCGCACGCTGTTGCGCAAGGAGCAACGGATGGCGCGCCGAGCGCAAGTCGACGCTGTCGCACCCAAGCTCGGGCACGGTGCCGGCGTACGAGCGCCCGTACCGCACCAAGGCCGCCAAGCGGTCGAGCTCCGTGAGTGCCTCGAACGTTGCCTCGAGTTCCACGCAAGCGCTGTGCACGAGATCGGTGAGGTCCGCGAGAATCCGGCGGACCAGCCGTTCTTCTTCTTTGGCAGCAACCATGAGCCGATTGTTCACTTCCACCGCGAACAACGGCTCGATGAACGTCGTTTCGCCGGATGCCGAGCGGTCTTGCACGACGCCTTCGAACCGAGCCGCATGGGTGGAGCGGATGGGCAGGACGTACCGGTTGTGGCGAATGGTCACGAAGTGGTCGGCCAGAAATTCCTGCATGTGGGGTTCGTGAAGCAGCGCTTGCAACCGCCGTTCGAGGCGTGCACGCAAGTGGCGAATCTCTGCTCGCACGCGGGCCAGCTCTTCGCTCGCGTCGTCCGTGATGCCGCCCGTGTCATCCAACGCTCGATGGAGTGTGGCGCGGAGCTCCACCAGCGGGGCCATGCGATCGAGCCACGGCCGCAAGGCAGGGTAGGGGCGCGCGTGTTGCCGCAGGAACCGCCGGGCTTCTTCCGCGGCATCCAGAACCTGGCGAATCGCCAGCAAACTCGCACCATCGAGAACCCAGCCAGGGCGCGCCGCAGCGAGCAAGCTCGCGCGCACGTCGGGGAATTCGCCCAGGGGCAAATCGCCATGCTCTGCCGTCAGAGCGGCAAGCTCAGCAGTGGCACGGAGAGCGGCTTTGGCAGCTTCCGGGTCGCGCGCTGGTTGCAACTGCCGACAAGCCTGTTTGCCCGCAGGTGAGCGCGCAAAGGCTGCAAGCTCTTCGAGAACGCGGGGGAACTCCAGTGCCTCGAGATCGCGTGCGCGCACGGGCTTGCTACTTTTGCTGCGCGTTCGGAACCGCGCGGAGAGGTCGGAGTACGACCACTCGCCCTCCCGACTCGGAGCACTCTCTCGCCTGGCAGCTCTCGGCTGGCTCGGGCGGAGTCAGTCGCGTGCGCACCATCCGTCCCGGATTGCGCAGAATCACTTCAGCCTCCGCCACGCTAATCGGGCGGCCGAACAAGTACGTGGGGCGGTCCCACGGCTGCTCCCGAAACGAGTTCGCCCACGCAGCAAATTCGTCGGCGCTCGGATCGTGCCCAATCGCGTTGGCACACCGCCGCACGAGAAAGCCGAGCATGATCTTTCCGCCACCGGGTTCTGCCACGACCGTGCACCTCGCAATCGATTCTGCCGACTTGTCCACCTCACACCGACGCGGAAGATTCGGCCGCAGCACGCTCTGCGATCAGCCGATCCAACTCGATCTTGAGCCGCTCGAGCACTTCCGCGTACGAAAAGCTGCCGAGTTTTTCCGACCGGCGTTTCAGATTGACGACGGTGGGCCCGCACCAAAGGCCGAGATCCGCATCGTCGGTTTCCCCGGGGCCGTTTACCCGGCAACCCATGACGGCAATGGTGATCTTGTGCCTTGCGGCATAGCGCGTCAGTTCGCGCACTTGCTCTGCCAACTCCACGAAGCGTTCGTTTTCGACACGGGAACAGCTCGGGCACGAAATGATGTTCAACCCGTCGCCAAATTCGGGCACCGACAGGAACCGGCCGTTGGCCACATCCTCGAGGATTTGCTTTCCTGCCAGCACTTCTTCGTGCTTGCGAGAGTTGGGTAACGTCAGCGACACCCGGATCGTTTCGCCGATCCCCTTGGCCAGCAATTGCTCGAACGCAATGCGCGTTTTGATGATCCCCTCAGGAGGCATTCCAGCTTCGGTCACTCCAAGGTGCAACGGCACCTCCGGGCGCAATGCAGCAAAGCGCTCGTTGGCGGCAATGACGTTGCGGGGATCGGAGTCCTTGAGCGAGACGACAAAGCGCTCGAACCCGAGTTCTTCCATCAGGTCGCAGTGATAGACCGCCGACTGCACCAACGCCTCGAGGCCGTCAGCCGGATAGCGTTCCAAAAATTCCGGGGCTACGGAGCCGCAGTTGACACCGATGCGCAAGGCGCAGTTATGGTCGCGGGCGACCGCAACCAACCAGGCCACCTTTTCACGCACGCTCTTTTGCCGCTCCAAGTGATGCAAGTGCCCTGGGTTGTAACGGATCTTGTCGACCAACGGGGCCACGCGGGCGGCAAGCCGATAGTTTTCTTGGAGGTCCACGGAGAGTACGGCCTGCGGACACTGCCGGCGGATCTCCGCCAGCGCCTCGACTTCCAGTTCGTTGTCCACAGCGATGCGCACGATGCCCGCCCCAGCCGCACAAAGCTGATGGACCTGTGCCACGGTGGCATCGATGTCACGGGTTTTCGTGGCGCACATGCTTTGCACCACCACGGGCGCACCGCCACCGATCACGGTGCTGCCCACAGCTACCGCTCGCGTCGTGCGCTGCGACCTGGGGTGCTTTTCCGACACGGCCGCCAACGTAGCCCAACGGTTCCAGGCGCTCAACCAACTTCCAGGTCGCTCACGACCGGCAAACGATTGTGGCACTTGACTCATCGGGTGCGTGCTTGCACCATCCGCCCACCAAGGAGGACGTCCGCATGGGCTACGCAGAATGGCGCCACCACCTGCTTCTATTGTTCGCGTTCTGCCTACTGAGTGGGAACCATGCCCTAGCGCTTTCCGGAGGGATTACGGGCGTTTCGGGAATGATGGGCCGGATCTGCAATCAGCCGTATTGTCATGGAGGAGGTGTCGCCCCGGTGGTTCAGCTCGAGGGTCCTACCGAGGTGGCGCCAATGGCCATTGCCACTTTCCGGTTTGTCGTGCGCTCCAACAGCCCAAGCCAACGCGCGGCTGGACTCAACGTGGCTGCGTCCGGCGGCATGCTCGTGTCGATCCCTGACCAAGGCACCCAACTGATCGGCCAAGAGCTTACGCACACGGCACCGAAACAAAACGATGCGAACGGAGAAGCGCTCTTCGAGTTCCAGTGGCGGGCGCCTGCCATGCCCGGCGAGTACACGTTGTTTGGCGCCGGTAACAGCGTGAACTTGAACGGTACGAATCAAGGCGATCTTGCAGCGGCGACAACCTTTCGCGTGTCCGTTGTCGCCGCTGCAGACACACCTACGCCGAGCCCAACAGTGTCGCCCACCGAGTTGCGGCCTTCGCCAACACCGTCTTCTACTCCGACTCCCACTTCGACCGCGACCCCAGCTCCAACCGAAACGCCAGTGCCACCGACGCCAGCAGCGTGTCCCGGAGATTGCAATGGGGACGGTGAGGTGACCGTCGACGAGATCGTGACCGGCGTGAACATCGCCCTGGACCTTGCGTCCTCCCAGGTTTGCCCAGCGATGGATACCAACGGAGACGAACAAGTGACGATCGACGAGTTGCTCCAAGCCGTGAACGCCGCATTGTTTGGCTGCCCGGCGGGCAGTTGAGGGGAATGTGCAGGTCGTTGGGAAAAACCCAACCGCATCTCTCTCGCGGCATGAGGCACGGGTTACAATCCGAAGACGACCTGTGCATGGGCGGTGATGACACTCCGTCGTCATTCTTTCCGCTCCGCAGGCGAAGAGCCGGCAAGGCCTGCGGTCCCTGACTGAAGGAGAACGGGGACACCAGTCCGTGACTTCCCTTCGACCCGGCAAACGGGCAGCATCGAATCTTCCGGTGATCCATACTCGCTGCGACCAGCTACGTTGTTGGCAGCGGACGACGGTTCTGACCAGCCACTCGCAGATGGCAGCCTTGGCAAATCCCGGTCGTCTACGGCAGCCTAGCGGTTGTCCATTTCAGGATTAAGATAAGACACGCTCGCATGTCCTTTAGCCACTCTCCTCGGCAGCGTGATGTAGTGCTCGATCTTTGGCGAGGCATCGCCCTGACGGATATGGCCTTGGTGCACCTCGCCTTATATCCGATCGGAATGCCCGATGAGTGGGCAGCGTGGATCGGCCAGTACACTCGCTTTGCTGCCGGAGCATTCGTCCTGATTGCGGGCATCGCCGTCGCCCGTGTGTACGGAGCGCGGTTGTTTACCGGCCGAGAAACCACGCGTCGCACGCTCGCAGCACTCGTGCGGAGAGCCTTGCTTCTTGTTTGTGTGGATCGGCTCGCCGCAATTGCCTTTGCTTTGATCGAAGGTCACCGACTTGTTCCTCCCGGAGTCGACCCTGCCACTCCGTCGGTTTCCGCTCTCTTGTTCCTCGAGCACCCTGGGGTCACTGGCGGATTGCTGATTCTGTACGGTCAACTGCTGATGCTAACGCCGGCAATCGAGTTCCTGCGCCGGCGCTGGGGTGCGATGGCTCCACTTGCGGCCAGCGCTTTGGTGTACACCGTCGCGTGGCTAGGTCCGTACGCCTCGTATCACTCCCCGTGGCCATTCCCGTTTGCCGCGTGGCAGCCGCTATTCACGGTCGGTTACGTGTTCTCGGAGCGGTTCGAGCGGCTTGGTCGCGGCAATTATTCCCACGCGTGGGTCGCGGTTGTATCGCTCCTGTTTGCTGGCCTGTTCGTTGCGCGCAACGGTGCTGACATCGACATGCTTTCCCCGACCTTCCTGCCCCCGTGGAGCTTCGTGAAGGTTCCTTTGAACTTGTTCGAGCTTGCCTGGTATGTGGTGGCTTCCGTCTTCGTGTTCACGTGGTCGGCGGCAGCGTGGCACTTTGCCGGACGTTTGCGAAAGATCCTGAGCTGGCTCACCTTGCTCGGGCGTAAAAGTTTGCTCGTGTACGTTGCCCATCTATTTATCGAGATTCCTCTTGTCGAATTCGTGACCGTCACTGACCCGACCCCTCCAGCGCGGGTGCTGGTGTTGCCACTTGCAGCGGCGCTGCTGGTGATCGCTGCCGCGACAAGCGAACGGCTCGACCGTGTGTTCGCTGCGCGGCATATATCCTTGGGCAGGGTTCTGTGGATTCCCAACGCAGGTGTAGTAGGCACGGGTGTAGCGGTAACGGCACTGCTCGCGGTGCTCGTGCTCGGGCATACCTTCGGACCTCCGGCAAGCTGGTATGCTGCACGAGAGCAGGTGGACACGGTCATCGACCCAGCAGCAATGGACGTGCTTCCCGCAGTGCAGGAGGACCAACCGGGCGTGACGGTAGTCGAAGTGGAGGCAGAAGGCACCGTGATCGATCCCTTCCCGGAACAGTTCGAGGAGGTCGTTGGCGACCCTCCGCTGCACGGAGTGGAAGACACCGCCACCGAGGATGCAAGCGAGGAGGGTCCGGCGGTCGACCTCACCCCGGAGGACGACTTACAGGCTCGACCGGCTTTCCTCTCGCCTGGTGCCCACGCCCTGTGACCTCATCCTCCTTGCACGCCCGATGTGATGTACGGCTCGGCCGCCACGTTGACCCCGTTTCCAAGGCAAGGCTGAGACCGCAGACGTGCAACGGGTGCCAACGTTCATCCGCCTCACAGCGTGTCGCCTGACGACGGTGCACCACCGTGAGCCGCTGTGGTGCGGCCACGCCGACGCAGGCCTCCACACCGACAGGAGACCGTAGGACTCTGGCACCCCGGCATTCCGGAGAGCCTGCCTCCGTGGCCCCGTTCCAGGGGCCAGCCCGTTACGCGCACTGAGCCCGTGCCAGCCCCCTCCGGCCCA
>CAZHQG010000073.1:0-7192 GCA_964534275.1 uncultured Binatia bacterium (SeqCode)
GAACTCCAGGTGGCCCTCGAAGAAGAATTCCAAACCGAGCTCGATCCAATTTACATGATCGAACTCAATCGCTTCGGGGACATTGCCGAGTACATCTACCGCCGTGCACGCGGCGAGGAGGTCCCTTGATGGCCCTCTTTCGTCCCGAGCACCAGGAGTTTCGGCGTCGGGCACGCGCCATCGTGGAAAGCGAGCTGGCGCCTCGGGCAAACCAACTGGAGCAGCCCGGCGGTGTCGACCGAAAGCTCTTCTTGCAGCTCGGGAGTTACGGTTGGTTCGGCCTTTCCGTACCGAAGGAGTATGGCGGCCAGGGGCTAGATTTTTCCTACGATGTGGTCCTGGTCGAGGAGCTCCCCCGTTCACGCATGATGGGCCTCCCGCTCAGCTTTGCCGCACAAGCTTATTTTGTGATTCCCTTCTTGCTGCAATACGGCTCGCCGGAGCACAAGCAACAGTTTCTCCTTCCCTTCGTGCGCGGAGAGCGCGTAGCAGCACTGGCTGCCACGGAGCCGACCGGAGGAACGGACCTGACGCGATCGGTTCGCTGCACTGCGACCGACGATGGCGACTTTTGGGTGATCAACGGCGAGAAGAAATTTACGACCAACGGCCCGATTGCTGATTACGTCTTGACCTTGGTGCGCACCCCGACAGCCAAGGGACCAACGGGCTTCGCGCTCGTACTGGTTCCCACGGAGACTCCTGGCTTCGAAGCGACAACGCTGCGCACGATGGGGATGAAGTCTTCTCCTACGGGCTGGCTGCGCTTTCGCGACTGCCGGGTGCCCAAGTGGATGACCATTGGAAAACCACACCTGGGCCTCTTGTACCTCATGAACGGGTTGCAACGAGAGCGACTGATCACCTCGATCAGCGCTCTTTCGCTAGCAAGCCTTGCGTTGGACGAAACCATCGCCCGCGTACGCGCACGCATGATTTACGATCGCCCCCTCGCCGAGCTCCAAACCGTCCGGCACCGCATTGCGGAGATGGCTGCGCAAATCGAAAGCAATCGACGATTCGCGTACTCTGTGGCCGAATCGTTCCGCGATGGGCAAGTCGAAACCAAGGAAATTTGCATGATCAAGTTCCAGGTGATGGAAACGGTGCAACGAATCATCGAACAGTGCGCACAACTCCACGGCGCGGAGGGTTACTTGGAAGACCACTGGCTCACCCGTGCCTACCGGGACGTGCGCATGTTCACCATAGGCGGAGGGGTGTCCGAACTGATGAAAGATCTGGTCGCGGGATACTTGCGACTGTGAGGCTCTCAGGGGAACCGTGGCACGGCGCGTTGTCATTACGGGCATGGGCTTCGTGAGCCCGTGCGGGTGCAGCCTCGAAGAGTTTTGGGGCGCGCTGATCGAGGGGCGCTCGGGCATTCAGCGACTGGAATGGGCCGACCCAGCGGTGTTCAACTGCCAAGTGGGTGGGCTTGTGCCGCCAGCGCAGTATGCCGAACTGGTCGATCCGCGCCTGGTGCGCACCACAAGTCAAGCGAGTCAACTCGGGCTTGCAGCCGTTACCCTCGCGATGCGCTCGGCCAATTTGGACGCGCACGCTTGGAGCGACCCGGGCCGTGTCGCCTTGTTACTAGGAACGGCAATTGGGGGCCTGCGTACCACGGAGCAGCAATTTGCGATCCTGTTCGAGCGTGGCGCGCGGCGTGTGAATCCCTTCCTTGCCAATGGTTCTCTTCCGTTTGCCACGGCAGCGGAACTGGCTTCCCTGGCAAACGCGCGTGGCTTTCAACTCACGATTACCACCGGCTGCACAGCGAGTACCCAAGCCATTGCTCTCGGGCAGCAATTGGTCGCAAATGGCGAAGCGGACGTGGTCGTTGCCGGGGGCGCCGAAGCTCCGTTGGCGCTCACGGTGTTCGCCAGCATGGGCCGCACGATGGAGCTGGCACGCGATTCCTCCGACCCTGCGCGTGCTTCGCGTCCGTTCGATCGTGCGCACAGCGGCATGGTGCTAAGCGAAGGCGCGTGCGTGGTGATCTTGGAGCCCCGCGAACAGGCGCTAGCGCGGGGAGCGCGCATTTATGCCGAAGTCCTCGGGGGCGCCAGTTCCTGCGACGCCCGCGGCTTGTTTCACACCGACCCCACCGGAGAAACCGGCGGCCACACCATCCGGACCCTGTTGCAACGCTGCGGGCTCGAGCCTCGTCATGTGCACTGGCTGTGCGCCCACGCGAACGCGTCTCCGGCGTTCGACAGCAAGGAAACCCGAGTGGCCAAAGCTGCGTTTGGCGAGTGGGCCGCAAGGTTGCCGATTAGCTCCATCAAGGCCGTGCTGGGGCACCCGTTCGGAGCCTCGGGAGCGTTTCAAACCGTGGCAGCATGCCTCGCGTTCCACCACCAACAAATTCCGCCCACACATTTTCTCGAACAGCCAGCGGACGACTGCGATCTGGATTACGTCCCCCACACGCCGCGCGCGGCTACGCTCGAACACGTGCTCCTCAGCAGTTACGGCTACGGGGGCGCGAATAGTTATCTACTCTTGCGCCACCCTGATGCGTAAAACCTTCCGGCAGCCGAAGCGACCAGGCCACGCCGTGCTTCACGTTCGAGCTTGCTTGCGTTTTCTACGCGCATTCCGCTCACCATTCGGGAACGCACTCTCTTGTTTCCCACGGGACGGTACGCCACAAACTTTCGCGTGCCTCGAAACGTCGCTCGACTTCCACGAAAACGGCGCCTCCAACCACGTGGTCACACCGTGTATCGACTGAGCCAGCAGGCGCTCCTCGTCTTCAAGCCGGCCGGGCACAGAGAGCCGGAGCATACCCACCCGTACAGCCAAACTCTGCACGTGGTCGCGGGTGAACTCGCGATCACCTCGAAGGGCCGCACTGTCACTCTGGACGCAGCGTCCGCTCCCTACCGGGTTCGTGCTCGCGAACCGCACGCCACACACGCGATGCAACCGACTTGGCTCGTGGTTACGCGCCATGAGCGCGACGAGGGCCCGGCTACTCGCCAGAGACGAGCCGGTCCGTCTTGAGACTCCCTCCACGCGAGCCACCGGATTCTTGCATGCCGTGACGTACGAGCGGCGGCGGGCGGGGCACAGCGGCGCTGCGCCCTCGCATGGTCCAGCCGTCAGCGCGCCCGAATGGAACGACCGGCGCCGGACTATTCTGAACCAAGGGCGACGCGCCGCGTCGCCCCTACCGTCCGCCCCCGTTGGGGCGGATCGGGATCTCCCCGCCTCGACCGAGGCGTAGGCTACGAGGCAAACGCATGCCCTGCATCGCACTACGATGCCGGACGCGGGGACGCGGTTTCCAACTCCTTGGTCGGTCCTGGAACAACGTCGCAGCGTCCCAAGAACCAACGATGCCAGAGATGGCCGTGCGGCGACGGAGCTCCGGCCTGCGTGGCACACCGACGGTGCGGGCCGCAATTCTGTCCGGGGACGGAGTACCACGACCGCTCAGGCGTTTGGCCTGGTGGTGCGAGCGGGGCGGGCAAAAGAAGCACATGGACCCCGCGAAGTTGCAAGCCTGCGGGTCGCCACTGTGCCCGCAACCGGTAGTGTGCCGCACGTGCGATTCAGCGCCTCCGCGCTCGGCGAATACGAACAGAACTTCGATTCAGGATCCAGGTGCTTGTTCGCCAGTTTTTTTGCCGTACTCCTTAGCGAAATGTTCCGCGCACAGGCCGCGGCGTTCCAGCCGCTTGTGGCATCCCTCGGCGTGGCAGGTTTTGTAACGGGGCTTGGGCATGCGCCCTTTCCGCCACAGCCGATAATGCCGCGCGCAATAGCGCTTTCCTTGCACGGCACCGTTGCAGCCCTCCACTCGACAAATGCCTTTCCCCATGTTGTCCCTCCGGTTCAGCTCCAAAATTCCGGTTTCGCTTGCCGCCGAAGCAGATCTCCTAAAACTTGCAGCGGCGGCTTCTCCTCGTGCAAGAGCAGGCGCACTTGTTCGGTAATTGGCATCTCCACGCCCACTTTGCGGGCCAACTGCGAAATACTGATGCTGTTGCGAAACCCCTCGGCCACCATGTGCATGCTGCCCAAGATATCGGCCAATTTTTCCCCGCGCCCAAGGCGCAATCCGAGGGTGCGATTGCGGCTCAGGTCGCCGGTGCACGTCAGCACCAAGTCGCCCACGCCGGAGAGCCCCGACACCGTGCGCGCGTCGCCGCCAAGGCGCACGACCAGTCGAGAAATCTCCGCGACGCCACGAGTGATGAGCGCAGCACGGCTGCTGTGGCCGAGGCCGAGTCCGTCGCTCACTCCCGCGGCAATCGCAATCACGTTCTTTGCGGCCCCGCCAATCTCCACGCCCACGACGTCGTCGTGGGTGTACACACGGAACGTGCTGGCTTGAAACGCCTTTTGCACGGCTTCTGCGGCTGACGGGTTGCAACTCGCGGCGGTGACCGCCGTGGGCATGCCGGCCGCAACTTCTTTGGCGAAACTCGGGCCGGAGAGCACGGCAATTCGATCCACGTGATCTGGACCCAGGACTTCGGCAAGCACCTCCGACATGCGCAGGAGGGAATCCTCTTCGACCCCTTTCGCGGCGCTCACGACCCAGGGAACATCGCCGAGGCATGCGCGTGCACGCACCATCACCTCGCGCACCACGTGCGAGGGTACCGCCACGACGAGCATGTCCGCGCGCTGCACTGCCTCGGACAAATCGGCAGTCGCGGTGAGTGGTTCCGGCAAGACAATGCCCGGCAAGTACAGGCTGTTTTCACGCCGCTCGGCAATTTCGCGGGCTCGCTCCGCCCGATGGCACCACAACACCACTTCATGGCCGTTCTCGGCCAGGACCTTGGCGAGCGCCGTTCCAAAACTGCCAGCACCTACGACCGCAATACGCATGGCGAGCCTCGCTCGCGTTTACACAATGGCCGCATCGAAGCCAACCCGAGTTCCGTGGGACGAGCCATGCGCGTCACGGAACACGGATCACGATTTTCGCCGGGCGCCCGAGGTTCCCGTTGCGATCGCGCCAACGCACGATCAACGTCGTGCTACCCGAAGGAAAGCGTAGTTCGGTTCCAATGACGCCCTCGCTGCACACTTGGGTCGTGGAATCCGGGGCCACGAATGCCGGGCGCTCGCGCGCGTCGAGTGTGCATGGGTCGATCGTGTTGTTCGCCAAACGACAGGAAAAATCGTTCAGCGCATCGGTCACTGCCTGGGACGGGTCATCCAAATTCAAAGCCGGAAAGCCCGGCACCCCACCGAGCGGGAATGGAGGGGGGCCTTTATCGCACACCTCGGCACTACCATTGCCGAGCGGACGCGAGGACAAGATTTGCACGTCCGGCCGCGAACTCGGATCCGATGGATTGTAAAAGTTCCGCGTGTCCGGCGGGCTGTTGCTCGTGCCCGGTTTTGCCTCCACTACGAGGAAAAAGCCGGCCCCAAAGGGGCGTTCGAATATGGGTACGCCGTTTTCATCGGTCCCCGTTGGAGGCACGACGTGATTGTCGGCGGTCGTAATCCCAAAGTAGGTAATCACCGGACCAGCGAGCGGGGGCAGCGTTGGTGTGGGTGTGCGGGTCACCGTCGGCGTGCGTGTAGCCGTACCCGTTTGGGTGATCGTGGGGGTATTCGTAGGCGTGCGGGTCTGAGTGGGAGTGCGCGTGACCGTACGGGTTGCCGTATCCGTCGGCGTAAACGACGGCGTTCCCGTGGCCGTCGGTGAGCGTGTACTCGTGCGTGTGCGTGTCGGAGACGCTGTGAAGCTACCGGTCGCCGAAGGGCTGGGCGTCGGCGTGGGTGTCGGGGAGCGCGTGTTGGAAGCGGTGCGCGTCGCAGTTGCGGAACTTGTCGCTGAAGGCGCAACCGTCGGTGTTTCTGTTGCCGATGGTGTTCGCGTGCGCGACGGGCTCGGCGTGCGCGACGGGGTGACCGTTGCCGAGCTGGTTGCCGTGCTTGTCGGCGTTCGTGTGACCGAAGCGGTGCGCGTGGGGGACGGCGTAGGCGTCGCGGTCCCCGCAAACGTTGGGCTCTGAGTCAATGTTGCTGGTGTGAAGGGGGTTGGCGATGCGCTCGGTGCTTCCGACGGGGTCCATGTAGGAGTGACCGAAGGGGATCGGGCGTCCGCCGAGACGGTAGGGCTGGGGGTCAGAGGCACCGTCGGCGTGCTGCTCACTGTTGCGGACGGGCTCCGCGAAGGCGGCGAGGAGGGCGATGCGGAAGCAGTCGGGGAAGCCGTCTCGGTCGGCGTGGCCGATGGCACGGCAACAGTCGGTGCCGTTTCCGTAGCCGTCGCACTTGGAGTGGGCGACGGCGGGAGCGTGGCCGTTTCGCTAGGTGCAGGTGTAGGGGGCTCCATCATGGCCCTGATGGAGGCCACCAAATCAGCCACTGTGATGCGGCCATCGTCGTTCCCGTCGGCCGCAATGCACGACAGACGCGCCGAAAACAAACCCAGCACAAGAGCTTCGAGGTCGGCGCTGTCCAAACGCCCGTCGCAGTTTGCGTCGCCAGGCTGCAACGAAATTTGCCCCGACGCAGGCCGCGCCGCTACGAACGGAGAGAGCAAAACCACTGCTACCAGCGCAGCCACCACAAGCTTTTCCACGAACGCCCGAACCACCGCCATGCGCGGGCAGCATGCATACACCGATTCCCTAGCCAGCGCTACCCAGAAAACGCCTTCCAGGAGCGCGGCAGCGCTGGGACCTATTTTTTGCCCCCAGCGCTACCCGAGTGCTCGAAACAAGGAGCTGCTGGCCTACCGGCCGCAGAATTTGAATTCGGTTACTAGGTCCCCTCCCTGGAAGCCGTGCAATACCGGGGCAGCCAAAACGAAACAGCCAGGGCCGTCGGGGTTGCGCCAATCTTGGCAAGACAAATTCTCTCCCCGTACCTCGTGCGAGAGAAAGTGCCCGCACACTCCCTTGCCGGGGCCGTCGGCCCTATCGCAATCGCTGTCCACTTGGCAGCTCGAGTTGTCGCTGCACAGTCCAAACTCGTTCGAAACGTTGTGCACGACTGCCCGTGCGGTGCCGGTGGTAAAGGCAAACGACTGGCTGAACCCTGCCGACACCGGCTCGTCCCCGCAAGGCAAAGCACTCTCGAACGAGAGCTCGACCGGCAAGCCCCGCAAACCAAACACAGGAGCGAGCACGGCGGCGCCGGGGCCGCTGTCCTCGCCGACCGAACCGGCGGTGAGCGGACCGTTACACACGCCCGGGTGCACGCCGCG
>CAZHQG010000074.1:0-5858 GCA_964534275.1 uncultured Binatia bacterium (SeqCode)
CCGCGGCGCAGGAACTTGGCCTCCTTCCTGCCCTGAGCCCCGCCATGCGCGAGGCATGGGATCTGGGCACGCCGGCGGCGGGTGCAGTGGGATTGTGGTCCTCGGTGATGCTCTACCATCGCACTGCGAGGCCACTTTGGAATGCACGGCGGGTCGCGGTGCGCTTTGTACTGTCGGCGGTGGTGCTGGGAAGCGCCGCGACGCTGCTGTGCATGGCCATCACCACGCACGGTCCAGCCAGTGCCGAGACGGTTCGCTGGTTCCGGATTTTGGCAGTTGTGTTGATCGCTGGCACGGCAGGGAAATTGGTGGCCGAAGGTGCAATCTTCCTTGCGCGGAAACGGGGCCCCGGGGACCCTATCGGACAAGCAGCGCTCTTGTTGCTCGATGCGCTGTACCAGTGGACGGTCCTACGCTTCCTGCTTGGTTGGCTCGGAGGCGTGGTGCTGCCCGTGTTGCTGCTGTTGCCCCAGCGGGCCGGGGCACCGCTGCCCGCAGCGGGTACGGCGGCGGCTACAGCGTTGTTGCTTGCAGGGGAGCTAGTCGAACGCACGCTGTTCTTCCGCTCCGGTGTGGCCCCGGGGCGAGGAGGGTCCAAGAGATGATCCCCATGGGCTTGCGTCGGTGGTTGAGGCCACGCCGCCTTGCTGAGGAGCTGGCTCGGGTGGACGGTGGATACGGACTGGGTCAGGTGCCTGCCCGGTTGCGGCCTGAAGCTGTCGCAACGCTCGTATGTGGTTACTGTTCCACAGGCTGCGCATTGGACGCCCACATGCGCGGAGGGAAAGCGGTCAACCTTTCTCCCACGCGCGCGTACCCGGTCAACATGGGCAAGGCGTGCCCCAAGGGCTGGCAAGCTCTTGCGGTCCTCGATGCGCCGGACCGCGCAACGCATCCTTGGATGCGCGACGAGCAGGGCCGCGTGCGGCGGTTGTCGTGGGACGATGCCATCGAGCTGTTTGTCAGGCGGATTCGGCAAGTGCAGCAGCGCTATGGCCCTCACGCTGTCGCCTTCCTGGGTACGGGCCAACTCCCCACCGAGGAATTGGCCTTTCTTGGAGCGCTCGCCAAGTTTGGCATGGGGCTGCTGCACGGCGACGGCAATACGCGCCAGTGCATGGCGAGCGCGGTGGTGGCGTACAAGGAGTGCTTTGGGTTCGACGCTCCGCCCTACACGTACGCGGACTTAGAAGAAAGCGAGGTCATCGTATTGGTGGGTGCGAATCTCGCCATCGCCCACCCGATTCTCTGGCAAAGGGTGTTGCGCAACCAGCGGCTGAAGGCGCTGGTGGTGATCGATCCCCGCACGACGGAAACCGCTTTGGCGGCGAACTTACACGTACGGTTGCGACCGAAATCCGACCTCGTGCTGTTTTACGGGCTCGCGCACCTGTTGTTGCGCGAAGGATGGTACGATCGCTCCTTTGCTGCGGCGCACACGGTGGGACTGGAAGAGTTCGCTGCTGCGGTTGCTGCGTTCCCGCCAGAGCGCGTGGCACAAGAAACGGGTGTCGGCGTTGGTACGCTGATCGAACTGGCCCGGCTTGTAGGCACGAGCAGGCGCGTGTCGTTCTGGTGGACCATGGGTGTCAATCAAAGTTACGAGGGCACCCGCACAGCCCAAGCACTGATCGCCCTTGCGTTGCTCACCGGCAACATTGGCCGACCGGGGACCGGGGCGAACTCCGTTACCGGGCAGTGCAACGCGATGGGTTCTCGGCTGTTTGCCAACACCAGCTGCCTGTTGGGTGGCCGGGAGTTTGCAAACTCGAGGCACCGGCAGGAGGTAGCGGAAATCCTGGGGATCGACGTAGAGCGGATTCCGAGCACGACGGGCTACGCCTATCCGGAAATCGTCGAGGCCATCGCCGCGGGACGGATTCGGGCCTTATGGGTGGTGGGAACGAATCCGCTGCATTCTTGGATCGGAAGGCGAGACTTCGAGGAACTGGCCCGTGGTTTGGAGTTTCTAGTTGTCCAGGACATGTACGACACCACCGAAACCGCGCGCTGCGCGCACCTTTTGCTTCCTGCGGCTGCGTGGGGCGAAAAATGGGGCACCTTCATCAATTCGGAGCGCCGCTTTGGCGTGATCCGTCCAGTGCGCCGCCCTCCCGGAGAGGCACTGTCGGACTTTGCCATCTTCCAACGCGTCGCCGAGGCATGGGGTGTGGGCCCGATGTTTCGCCGCTGGCGAACGCCAGGGGACGTGTTCGCGATTTTGCGGGAGCTCTCCCGCGGACAGCCGTGCGACTTTACCGGAATCGCGAGTTACGAAGCCATCGAAAAGGCCGGGGGGATCCAGTGGCCGTGGCCGGAACGTTGTGCTGGTACACGTCCGCCAGTGCACCGCCGCCTCTTTGCCGACGGCCGGTTTTTTCACCCGGATGGAAAGGCGCGGTTTGTGTTCGAGTGGCCCCGCCCGATGCCGGAACCTCCCGACGCCGACTATCCCCTGCTGTTGCTCACGGGGAGGGGAACGGCGGCTCAATGGCACACGCAAACCCGTACCGGCAAGGCAAAGGTGCTTCAGCGGTTGTACCCGGCACAAGCGTACGTCGAGATCCATCCGAGCGACGCGGCGCGCTTTGGCGTGCGCTCCGGACACCTCGTGTTTGTCGAATCGCGCCGGAGCAAGGTCCGGGTGCATGCGTGTGTCACGCCCACGGTCGAACCCGGCCAAGTGTTCATGCCCATGCATTACCGGGAAACGAACCTGCTCACGCAGGCAGCGTTCGATCCGTACTCGCGGCAGCCTTCTTACAAGGCGTGCGCGGTGCGGGTCCGGCCAGCCGTGCACTGGGAAGAGCCATGAGCACTCAGCGTACGATCGTCGTAGTCGGCCATGGGATGGTGGGCCACCGGTTTTGCGAGGCGCTTCGGCAGCGCGACCCAAAGAGACAGTGGCGTGTGGTGGTGTTTGGGGAAGAACCACGAGCAGCATACGATCGAGTGGGACTGACGCAGTTCTTTGCGCATCGAGACGCTACTCGCCTCGGCCTGGCAAAACCGGAGGTGTACCAGGAGTGGGGCATCGAGCTTTTCATTGGAGAACGCGTCGTTCGCATCGATCGCACGCGCCAAGAGGTGGAGACCAGCCGCGGACGCCGAGTGTCGTGGACGGTCCTGGTGCTCGCCACGGGTTCCTTCCCGTTCGTGCCTCCGGTCGCAGGAACCGAGCTCACCGGAGTGTTTTTGTACCGGACGATCGATGATCTCGAGCGCATTCTTGCCTACGCGGAACGATGTCGCTCCGCCGTGGTGATTGGCGGTGGCCTTCTGGGTTTGGAGGCGGCAAAAGCGGTGTACGATTTAGGCCTGGAAACGCACGTGGTCGAGTTTGCTCCGCGCTTGATGCCGCGGCAGTTAGATGAGGCCGGGGGGCGCCTGCTGCAGGAAAAGATCGAAGCCTTGGGCGTGCGCGTGCACGTAAACAAAGCCACGCGGGCGATCGTGGGAAAGCAATGTGTCGAAGCAGTGGAGTTTGCCGACGGATCGCGTTTGCCTGCCGATATGGTGCTGCTTTCTTGTGGGATTCGGCCGCGAGACGAACTCGCCCGCGAAGCGGGTCTGACTGTCGGTCCCGCTGGTGGCGTAGTGGTAGACGACGAATTGCGCACCTCGGATCCGCGAATTTTCGCCATTGGCGAAGTCGCTGTACATCGGGGGACGATTTACGGCCTGGTGGCACCTGGGTACGAAATGGCTGAGGTCCTGGCAGCAAATCTTTGCGGGGAGAAGCGGACATTCGAAGGCAGCGACCTGTCAGCAAAGCTCAAACTGTTGGGCGTCGACGTTGCCAGTTTCGGCTCGATCGATCCCAGGCAAGGAGCGGCACGCAGCGTGGTGTTCGAGGACCCCTTTGCCGGTGTGTACCGGCGGCTGTTCTTCAACGCTGAAGGCAAGCGACTCCTTGGTGGGATCTTGGTTGGGGACGCCGAGGACTACAGCACGCTCCGCGCGCTTGTGCGCTCCGGGGGGCCATTGCCTGCTCCTCCTGGAAGTTTGGCGCAGGGGGCGCGGCCGCGAGCCGATGGAAAGAGCGTGACCGCTACGGCACTTGCGGACTCGGCAACCGTATGCGCTTGCCACAACGTAACCAAGGGACAGATTTGTGCAGCGATTCGCGAGAAACAGTTGCTGCGGATCGAGGACGTGAAAGCCTCGACCCGCGCGGGCACTGGCTGTGGTGGCTGCACGCCGCTGGTACAAGATCTTTTGGCGAGCGAACTTGCTGCGGCAGGGAAGTTGCGACGCCCGCCTCTGTGCGAGCATTTTGCCTACACCCGCCAAGAGCTGCTGCACATCGTGAAGGTGAAAGGCTACCGGACCTTCGACGAACTCTTGCGGAGCCACGGCCGCGGCTACGGGTGCGAAGTGTGCAAGCCAGCCGTGGCCTCGATCCTTGCGAGCTTGTGGAACGAACCGATTCTCGACCACGCCACGATCCAGGATACCAACGACCGGTTTCTCGCCAACCTACAACGCGGTGGGCTTTACTCGGTCGTGCCCCGTGTCCCTGGCGGAGAAATCACTCCTGAAAAGCTCATCGTGCTGGGCCAGGTGGCGAAAAAGTACGGGCTGTACACGAAGATTACCGGGGGCCAGCGCATCGATTTGTTCGGTGCCGAGTTGCCACAGTTGCCGGACATTTGGGAGGAACTCGTGGCGGCTGGATTCGAATCCGGCCACGCGTACGGCAAGGCAATGCGCACGGTGAAGAGTTGCGTGGGCTCCACGTGGTGTCGCTTTGGTGTGCGCGACTCGGTGGGCTTCGCCATACGCGTGGAACTGCGTTACCGGGGCATTCGAGCGCCGCACAAGATCAAGGCTGCAGTTTCTGGTTGCATCCGCGAGTGCGCCGAGGCGCAGAGCAAAGATTTTGGGCTGATCGCTACCGAAAAGGGCTGGAATCTGTACGTGTGCGGGAACGGGGGCGCAAAACCACGGCACGCCGATTTGCTCGCGTCGGACCTCGACGAGGAAACTGCGATCCGATACGTCGACCGCTTTCTCATGTACTACATCCACACCGCGGATCCGCTGACCCGAACCAGCGTTTGGCTGGAGAAGCTCGAAGGCGGCATCGAGCACCTGCGCGATGTGGTCGTTCACGACCGCCTCGGAATCGCCGCAGACCTGGAGCGCCAGATGCAACGGTTGGTCGAGACCTACCAATGCGAGTGGACCGAGGTGGTGCGCAATCCAGAACGGCGCAAGTGGTTCCGCCAGTTCGTGAATGCTCAGGAACGCCAGGCGGACATCGGCTTGGTCGAAGAACGCGGCCAGAAGCGGCCCGTCGATTGGCCGGCGAACGCGTCGTTGCCGCCGCCGGACGAGCTGAGGCTTTCGACCGGCCACACCCTCGCGGAAGAACTTGCCAACGGAAACCGGCGGTGGGTGCGCGTGGGGCGCGTGGAGGACTTTCCTCCCGACGGAGCTGCCGTCATCTTGTACGGGAACACCCAGATTGCCGTGTATCGCTTTGCGAGCCGCGGTGAGTGGTATGCCACGCAAAATGTTTGCCCGCACAAGCGGGCTTTGGTGCTCTCGCGCGGCCTGTTGGGCGACCACGGCGGGGTGCCGACGATTGCTTGCCCTCTGCACAAAAAGCTGTTTGCCCTTTCGACCGGCCGCTGCCTTTCTGGGGAACCCCTGGCAGTGGCGACGTTCCCAGTGAGTGTTCGTGACGGTGCCGTGTGGCTCTACCTTCCGCCAGAATCGGTTCTCGATGAGGCACTTGCCACCGAGCGCGTAGCGCTGGGGCGCGGTGCCGCGAGCGCATGACCGGTTCCGACCGCGAGGGTGCCAAGACACGCTCGACGCACGATCCTGGCGGCGAACGACCCCGCTGGCCG
>CAZHQG010000075.1:0-5621 GCA_964534275.1 uncultured Binatia bacterium (SeqCode)
ACCCGGCGCTGCGCGCCGGCCTCTCCCTGCCAGGGAGAGGCGTCTCTTTGTTGCTGCGCTGGAAACAGCCGGCGAGGCGCCGACCACTATGTGCGTTGCGTGGTGGTTTCCCAGATCTCCCGCAGGGCGCGCTTGTCGGGCTTGAACATGGCGGTGAGCGGCATGTCGGCAAGGACCGTGAGGCCGTCCGGACGCTTGAAGCTCGCGAGTTCGCGCCCAACGAAGCCCCGCAGTTCCTCGAGCGTCGGCGGGTCGGCCGGGTCGTGCGGAACGACAAACGCCCAACCGATTTCTCCGAAGCGAGCGTCGGGCACACCTAACACGGCCGCGCGCGCCACTTTGGGATGCTGCAGAAGCACGCTTTCCACTTCCATCGGGTACACGTTGAACCCGCCGCGGATGTACATTTCGCTCTTGCGGCCGCGGAGGTGGAGGTACCCTTGATCGTCGAGAAAGCCCAAGTCGCCGGTGTGCACCCAACCTTCGGCGTCGATGGTGCGCGCGGTGGCCTCGGGGTCGTTCCAGTAGCCGACCATCGTCGCTGGAGATCGCACCACGACCTCTCCGACAGAACCCGGAGGCAAAGGGGTGTTGTTCTCGTCCACGATCCGTAGCTCGACCCCAGCAGTGGGCTTGCCCACCGTGGAACACAAACGCTCCGGCGGATCGCTGGGAAGCGAGGCCGTGGCAATCCCTACTTCGGTCGACGAGTAGCGCACGCTCACCACGGCCCCGAGTTCCTTCTGCACGCGCAAGATGAGTTCCGGAGCCACGGGCGCCCCGCCAAGGAGAACGCTCTGCACGCTGCTGAGGTCGTATTGCCGCCGCATGGGATGGTCGAGCAGCGCGATCATTTGTGTGGGGAAGGCTCCCAGGTGGGGAAGCCGTTCCTGCGCCACGGTCGCCAGCACGCGTTCAGGATCGAAGCGGTCGTGCACGATGGAAAGCGCACGATGCGCAATTTGCACCCCGATGCGGACCATCGTACCCAAGTGAGCGAACGACACGCCCGCAGCCAGGTGCTTCCTCACCACGGGGACCCCTTGCGCATACCGGCGCGACTCGATTTCCGCCACCGCGAGCAAGTTGCGGTGCTGGTAACACGCGCCCTTGGGAATGCCTGTGGTCCCGCTGGTGAAGACGATCGCCACGGGCGCCGAGGAGGAAACATCGACGTCCGGAGCCGCACTCCCACCCGTCGCAATGCGAGCAGCGAGCGCTCGGGTGTGTGCCAGCTCCTCGGGCTCGACCCACACCACATGCCGCAGCTTCCCGAGGTTTGCCTGCTCGGCCTCGAGCATCGCGGCAAAATCCACCCCGTCTTGCCCGCGACGCACCGCCACGAGCATCGCTGCGCCGCTTCGCTGCAAGATGGCCACGATTTCGCGCCGGCGGTAGCGAGTGTTGATCCCTGCTGTCACCAGCCCGAGCCGCGCGGCTGCCAAGTAGGCCACGAGGTAAAATGGCGCCGGCGGAAGCAGCAACGCCACCACGTCGCCCGGACGCAACCCCGCCGCCCAGTACGCGCCCGCAAGCCGCTCGGACCATTCCCACCAGTCGCGGTAGGTCAGCACCTCGTCGCCGTAGCGAAACGCTAGCGCCTCGGGCTCGGCCTGCGCTGCCTGTTCCAACAGTTCTCCAAGCGTACGCGCCGCGAACATCGCACCGCCTCTTATCACGCAGCGCTCGGCCGCACTACGCACCCTCGGCTTGAATGCGTTCGCTCCAAGTTGGTAAGGGCTGGAGCGTGGAGCACGAAGCGAACCGAAACCTCGAAGGCTTTCGCATCCTCGATTGCACCGACGAGCCGGGGCACCTTGCGGGCAAGCTGCTCGCCGAGCTCGGTGCCGAAGTCATCAAGATCGAACCGCCGGCAGGTGATCCCGTACGCCGGCGCGGTCCGTTCGTCGGGGGAGCAGAAGACCCGGAACGCTCCGTACCGTGGCTGGCCATGAATACCAGCAAACTCGGCGTCACGCTGGATTTGAATGCGCCTCCGGGACGCGCAACCTTTCTCGACTTGGTCGCCACCGCCGACGCTCTGTTGGAGTGCGCCGGCCCCGACGCGGTGGTCGGTCCCCTGGCCCACGGTATCGACGAAACCGCCCTGCGCACGGCGAACCCACAGCTCGTGCTTTGTCGGTTAAGTCCGTTCGGCCTCGGCGGTCCGTACGCCCAGCGGCGAGGCTCCGACCTGACCGTGTTGGCGCTGGGCGGAAACCTCTACCCCACCGGCAACCCCGACCGTGCACCGGTCCGTTGCGTGCTGCCGGTTTCCCACTTTCATGGCGGCATCGAGTTGGCCACGGCCGCAGCGTTCGCCCTCTGGGGCCGCCAGCAAACCGGCGTGGCGGAAACCGTGGACGTGTCGCTGCAAGAGTGTCTCACCGTGCCCAACATGACCACGCCCATGCAGTTTCCCTTTACCGGGTTCAAGGGCAAGCGCGTCGGCGGCGGCTTTCGCGGGGCCAAAGCGTTTTTCCGGGAACTGTGGCCGTGCAAGGACGGCTGGATTTCCTTTGCGCTGCGCGGCGGCCCTGCTCGGAACCCAGGGATCCAAGCGCTCGTGGATTACATGCGCGAGTGCGGATTTTCCGCACCTGCGCTCGAGCGCGACTGGCGCCAGTACAACCACAATACGATCACCCAAGAAGAGGTCGACCAAATCGAGGCGGCCCTGGCAGCGTTCTTTCGCACGCAAACGATGGAACAACTGTTCCGGGTTGCGTGCGAGCGTAATTTGCTGCTTGCGCCTGCGTACAGCGCGAGAGAAATCGCCCGGTCGGGTCAGTTGGCCGCGCGCGAATTCTTCGTGGACATCGACGACCCGGGCCGTGGCCTCGTGCTCCGATATCCAGGAGCGTTCGCCCAAACCAGCCTCGGACCCGCCCGCGTGCGCGGGCCGGCTCCCCGCCTTGGCGAACACAACGATGTCGTGCTGGGCACGCTGTCTCGCAGCCCGCGAACGCGTGCGTCGCGCGTGGAAGCGCGCGCAGCTTGGCCGAGTCCGCCCGCACTGTTTCGCGGGCTCAAGATTCTCGAGTTCGGCGGCGGAGCTGCCGGGCCGTTAGCCACCCGGTACTTCGCCGACCACGGCGCCACGGTGGTCCGGGTGGAGTCGCGCGTGCGTCCCGACTTCATTCGCCTTCTGCGCTACACGCCAGGCGACCCGGCCGGCCTCGACGGCAGCCACATGTTTGCCATGGTCAACGTGAACAAGCTCGGCATCGCCTTGGACTTGAGCCAAGCGCCAGCACGGGAGGTTGCCCTACGGCTCGTGGATTGGTGCGACGTACTGGCGGAGAATTTCGCGCCTGGGACCATGGCCAAGTGGGGGCTCGATTACTCCCGCCTGGCAGCGCGGAAGCCCGCGCTTGTGATGGTGAGCACGTGTCTCAACGGACAAACCGGCCCGGAGCGCAACTATCCCGGCTTC
This sequence comes from uncultured Binatia bacterium (SeqCode), assembly GCA_964534275.1. Lineage (GTDB taxonomy): Bacteria > Desulfobacterota > Binatia > HRBIN30 > HRBIN30 > HRBIN30. The sequence continues at coordinate 3,437 of CAZHQG010000075.1, forward strand.
GGCGGCCAGGGTTCCGCCCTTGCGGGTTTCAACTACCTCACGGGATGGCCCGACCGCGAACCTCTCGGGCCTTACGGCACCATCACGGATTCCTTGTCGCCGCGGTTCGTGGCCTTGCTGGTGGCGTCGGCGCTCATTCACCGAGAAAGAACGGGTCGAGGCCAGTACATCGATCTCTCGCAGGTCGAGGCGGGCATCGTTTGCCTGAGCGAAAACATCCTCACGTACACGGCGACGGGTACGGTGCTCGAGCGCTGCGGAAACCGCAGCCGCTTTGCGGCGCCCCACGGCGTGTTTCGTTGCGCTCCGGAGGGAGACGACGACGATCGCTGGCTTGCGCTAGCCATTCACTCGGATTCCGACTGGCAGCGGCTTTGCGACGCGATGGGGAATCCCGAGTGGTCGCGCGACCCGCGATTTTCCACCTTGGCGGGGCGGCTCCGCTACGTGGACGAACTGGAGCGACGCATCGAGGAGTGGACCCGTACCCAATCTGCGCGAGCGCTGGCCGATACACTGGTGCGTGCTGGGCTCGATGCTGCTGTGGTTTGGAATTTCGCCGAGTTGCTCGAGGATCCACAACTCGCGTATCGCAATCACTACCGCAGTGTGGATCACCCGGTCATTGGCCCTCATTTGTGCGAGACCAACGCCATCCGCTTTGCGCACTACCGCGAGGCGCTCGACCGCCCTGCCCCTCGTCTCGGCGAACACACCGAGTACGTCTGCCGCGAGCTTCTCGGCATGACCGACGCCGAGTTTCGGGCACTCGCCGCTGCAGGAGTGTTTGCATGAGCCGGACGGTGCCGCCCGACTGGACCCTCGACGTGCACCGCGCCGCCTTGTGCATCGTCGAGATGCAAAACGACATCGTGCACGAGTCGAACATCGGCAAGCGCGGCGTCGGCGGCGTGCTTGCCGAAGCCGTGGCGCGACGGCAAGTGCTACCGAAACTTCGTGCCGTGCTGCTCGCAGCGCGCGCCGCAAGCGTGCCGGTGTTCTACATCAATGTTGCCAACAAGCCGGGGATGCCCCGGCCAAACACGCTGCTGCATCGCCGCACGGGGCGAACCCCCATGCTGGTGGAGGGCACCTGGGGAGCGCAAGTGCACGAGCAGCTCGCACCCACGCCGGCCGACTTCGTTCTCGAGCGCTGCGTCGGCATCGACGGGTCGTACGGCACGCAACTGTATCCGGTGCTGCGCTTGCTGCGGCGCTCGCTCCTGATCGTTGGCGGGGTGTCGACAAACCTTGCTGTGGAGGGGTTGGTTCGCGGCTCCGTGAACCGAGGCTTCGACGTGGTCGTGATGGAGGACTGCTGCGCGAGCTACCCGGAAGAGTGGCACCGCTTTTCCGTGGAGAACATCCTGCCTTTGATTTCCACCGTGACCGATTCGGCCACGGTTCTTGCCCACCTCCAGCGAGGCTCCGGAGTTCCAGCGTAGCTCGGCTACCCTGGGCGCTGGGAAAGCACCTGCCCACCGACAGCGTGCGGCCCGTAGTTCGCGTCGCCGGCGATCACTCTTCGTAAATAAAGCGTCCCCCCTCGCTGTCGAACTTCCACACCCCACCTGCACCTTGCACGTGACGCGCGGTGCCGACGTACGTTGTCGTGGTCGCGTTGATGGCCAACTGTACCCCTGAATCCGATTTCGTGTATCCGTGCAGCTTGCTTTGGCAATCGCTCGCCGAAGTGCAACTCACGTACGTGCCGTTCGCACTAAAGTACGCCTCCTCCGCGGTAATGGCGTTCCGCAAGTCCCCCTGAGCCAGACCATCGAACGCGTGTTGCCGGTATAAGACGAACTGGGGAATCGCGATCGCCGCCAGCACCCCCAGGATCGCCACCACCGTGAGAAGCTCGATCAACGTGAATCCGCCATTCCGTCTTCTTACCCGCATAGTTGCGCTGCGTGTTGAGCAAAGCTCGTACCGCGAAGAAAAACCTTATGCAACGGTTTTCGCGCCAACCGCGCGAGGCGCGATGTGTTCCTCTTGCCGCGCCCGCACCTTTGCCACTGTGACCTCCACGACGCCAGTGACAAGTTTTGTCGCCAAAATGCAGCCATTTCGTGGCTGGAGTCGCGTGGTACGCACGGACGTCCCCTGCGGACCCCGCGCCACGCACACGACACGGACCCTACCGGCACGCAATGTAGGGGCGACCCGGTGGGTCGCCCGGCGG
>CAZHQG010000076.1:0-5567 GCA_964534275.1 uncultured Binatia bacterium (SeqCode)
CCGGCGCAGGCACGTGGCGTTACGTGGGCCGTGGTGCACGATGGCACCACGGGCGACGCACCGCGTCGCCCCTACATGCCCCGCCGTACGGCCAGGTGAATTGCGCCAGCACTCATCGCGAACTCCCGGCGCACGAGTTGTAGGGGCGGTTCGCGAACCGCCCCCACGATTGCCATGTTGCATCGGATCCCGTGGTGGAATCGGGTGGGACCGCGGGCGTCTCGCCGGCATCCGCATTCGCGGCAACCCGATCCGCCGGGGCACGGTACCGCCGTGCCCCTACCGTACCAATGTGGCCGGGGCCCGCAGGTACTGGCGTTGTTCTTCAGCCGGATAAAACCGCCAGGGTCTTTTGCGGCGTTGTCCTCGGCGATGGCTGCGGATGTTGGCGGTGAAACTCGCGTTGTACGTTTTCGTGCACCGCGCCGTTTCTCCGCCGCTCGGCTCATGAAGGCACGCGCGCTTCACGTTTGGACTTTTCGCTGGCTTTCGTGCATGGAATTTGCTCGTTGGGAGCAAACCATGTTCGCTAGCAGAAACAGGAAGCACGTCGGACTGAGGACGCTCGAGCCGCGCCCGCTCGCGGAATTGTTCCGTCGGAACGGCCCAGGAACCGTGCGGTAGGTACCGGGAATGAGCAGCCGCGAGGAAGATCTTGCCGTGCAACGCACCCTCGAGGTCCTCCGTGCGCGCCTGGAGCAGATGGGCGAGGAGCAGCGCCAACTGCGCGAGCGCTTGGAGGCGAGTGCCCAGAGAATGGAACGGCTGCTGGCCAACATTCTGCAAGCGGAGTTGGCGCGCTTGCGCGAGGCAGTCGCCGCGGTGAGCGATGCGCTGCAGAAAGTCGACGGCGGCCGTACGACCGGCCCGGCAAACGACTGGTCTGAGTCCTTGCGTGCCACTGCTGCCGCTGCGCGCGAAGCAGTGGAACGGTTGCAGGTGCTCGACGCCACACAGGCAGCCAGCTTGCAAACCCTCAGCGAAGAAGTGCGCGCTCTTCGCGAGGAGCTTCTTCGCCCGAGAGGCGAAGCGCAACCATGGGCTGCGACGCCCCCCGAAACCGTGTCGACTGTGGGTGCGTCGCCTGCCAGTACGGCTACCGCCGGAGCCGTGGCTCCGCTCGTGGAAATCGTGCGCATGCATATGGAACTGCTGCGCCTGCTGGTCGAGCGCAACGCGTTCCGCCCCGCCGGCGAAACACCGGCCTCCGAGGGCACACCCGAACGCACCACCTCCTCGAGCGCTGCCGCCGAAGGCGAGCCCGAAAGTGTCGCTCGCTTGCGCACGGAGCTGCGAAGCGTAGCTGCAGCCATCGAACATCAGTGGAGCGACCTCAAAGATCAACACGAACGGCGCATGGGAGCGCTGGAGCGGCGTTTGGAAGAAACGCGCCACCTGGTGGAGCATGTCGCTGCCCAAGAGCCCGGTCGTCGACTGCTGGCCACCGTCGGGGTGGGGTTGGCGTTCATCGCTGCCGTCGCTTTGGTCGCGTTGCTTTGGCACCGGTTCCAAGGAGGCTCCGTCGTGTCGGCTGGAGGGCGTGCGGCAACAACCGCAGTCGGGCGAGGCGATACACGCGCGGAGGCTGACTACGGAGAACTCGTGCGCGAGGCCGACTTGGCCGTGGCGCGCAAAGACTGGTCGCGCGCGGAGCGCCTCCTGCAGCAAGCTGTGCGTTTGCGGCCCGACGCACCGGAGGCACGAATGGCCCTGGCCGCATTACAGGCGCGCCAAGGGCCGCAACTTGGCACAGAGGAACCCAAGCCCTCAGCGGGCACAGTCACGACGTGCACGATTCGCGATGGCCGCTTGTGCTGCACCGTGGCGCCCGGTGCGGAACAGTGTGTTGCCTGGTCCACTGCCGCGCCACTTCCACTGAGTTCGCCCACCTCCACGCCCAGGGCGAGACAACGCAGTCAGAGAAATCCACCCGCCGAAACCGGCTCAGCACCGCCACCTGAGCCCGACGAAGATTTTTGACCGCACGCGCCAGACCTTCGGGTCGCTTGATTCTGGCACAGCAGGGGCGACGCACTGCGTTGCCCTTGCGCGTTGGAGCATCGGTGGCGCCGGGCGCGCAGACCGCACGCGGTCCGTGCGTCGCTCTGCTAGCCGACCAGCACGAGGTGGGTTATAGAGGGCTCGCATCATGGCCCGCGCAGCGCAGCCAAACCGAAGAGCGAATTTCGCGCCCCGTCCCCGCGGGATTGGCCTCGGTTTGCTCGAAGAAATCGTTGCGCTGGTCACGAACACTCCGGACCTTCGAGCGGCAGCGCAGGGCGTGGTGGAGACGATCTCTTCGCGCTTGGGCATGGAGGTGTGCTCGATTTATGTGTTCGAGCGAGAGAACGAGACCCTCCGGTTATGGGCGACCGCCGGACTAGATCCGGCGTCGGTGGGCAAAGTGGCCATGGGAGTGCACGAAGGGCTCACTGGCATCGCCGTCGAAAAGCTGCAGCCGGTCATGGCCATCGATGCGCTTGGTCACCCTCGGTACAAGTACTTTCCGGAGACCGGAGAAGAACGGTACCACTCCTTCCTCGGCGTGCCGGTTCTCGAACGCGGAGAGCCGGTCGGTGTGCTGGTTGTACAAACCTCGCGCCGACGGCGCTTTACTCTCAAAGAGGTACGCCTGCTCAAAGCGGTGGCCGTGGCGGTAGCGGGAATCCTATCGCGCATCCGCCTCGAGCGGACGCTCGAGGAGAAGGAGGCGGAACGCCGCGATATCGAGCAGCGCATGGACGCGGTGATCTCCCGCCTGCAGGATTTCGAGCAACGGACCAGCGTCGGGGCGACCGTGTTGCGCACGCCGGGAGCACCGCTGCGCCTCGTCGGACAACCCGCAGCACCAGGGTACGCCATCGGGCGCGCGTACGTGCTCGAGTCGATTTTGACCGCGACAAACTTCCCACGAGAGCGGCAGCATTCGCTCAAACGTGAGTTGCAGCGGTTTCAAGCAGCTCTCCATCGTTCCATCGCGGAACTCGAGCGGATCCGTGAACACGTTGCCGAGAGCGTTCCAGAGATCGACAGCTCCATCTTCGATGCCCAGAAAATGATGCTTGAGGACTCTGCGTTTTCTGCGCGCGTGGAGGCCGCAATCCGCGACGGGCTGAGTGCCGAGGCTGGCGTGCAGGAAGCGGTCGAAGGTCTCGTACGGCACTTCTCGGAGTTGGACGACCATTACTTCCGCGAACGCGCCGCTGATGTGCAGGACATCGGCCGGCGCGTGCTCCGCCACTTGCTCGGCCGCGAAGCGCCCCAGCCCCGGCTAGCCAAAGGCGTCGTGTTGGTGGCGAACGAAATTGCCTTGTCGGATCTCACCGTCATGGAGCAAGATGGCCTCTGTGGCCTCGTGCTGGCCGCAGGCGGGGTCACGTCGCACGCGGCGATCATGGCACGGAGTCTCGAACTGCCCACGGTTGTGGGTGTCGACCGCGCAGGGGAGGTCATCCGCGAAGGAGACGTGGTGATCGTCGACGGCAACGCCGGGCTGGTGTTCGTCAATCCGCGACCGGAAGTGGTCGGGGAATACGAACGCTTGCTCGAAGAGTACAAAGCATCCAATCGCGACTTGGAGTCGCTCCGCGACTTGCCGGCAGAAACGCCCGACGGGTACCGGGTACGCCTCTGGGCCAATATCGGTCTGCTCGGGGACTTGTACTGGTTGCGCTCGCATGGAGCCGAAGGAGTGGGATTGTACCGCACGGAAGTGGCCTTCATGTCGCACCGCGATTTCCTCGACGAGGAAGAACAGTTCGAGATTTATCGCCGGGTGGTGGAGGGGATGGGCGGCAAGCCGGTGACGATCCGCACGCTCGACTTGGGAGCTGACAAATACCCCCGCTACCTGCACGTTCCCCGCGAAGACAACCCGTTCCTCGGCTGGCGATCGATTCGCATCTCGCTGGAAATGCCCGAACTGTTCAAGGAACAACTACGCGCCATCTTGCGAGCGAGCGCTTTGGGCCCCGTGCGCTTGATGTTTCCGATGATCTCCAGCGTGGAAGAAATCCGACGCGCGAAGGAGCTCCTTGCCGAAGCGCGCGACGAGGTGGCGGAAAAAGGCCTCGGGTTCGACCCGCAAATGCCTGTGGGCGTGATGATCGAAGTCCCTTCAGCCGTGTACCTTGCTCCGTACCTCGTACACGAAGTGGACTTCGTGAGCATCGGCACCAACGACTTGATCCAATACTTGCTGGCGGTGGACCGCAACAACCGCAAAGTCGCCACGTTGTACGAGCCCCTACACCCGGCAGTGCTGCAAGCAATTGCCAACGTCGTGCATGCAGCGAAAGTTGCCCGCCGGCCTGTTTCCTTGTGCGGCGAAATGGCTGCGGAGCCGCTGTGCGCGGTGCTCCTGATGGGCCTGGGCGTGGAGGATCTGAGTATGAGTTCTTTCTTTATCCCGATCGTGAAGCGGCTCATCCGCGCCGTGCCCTTTGAACGGGCTCAAGCCATGGCGGAAGAAGCGTTGCGGCTGTCTACCGTCAAGGAGATCAAGGGGCTGTTGTTCGAGTCGATGCGCGAGCTGGAAGTGCTGGAGCTCGCGGAGATGTATCATTGACGCGCACAGCGCCGTTGGCTTTTGCTTGGCGGCTATGAAAGCCCAACAACGACATTGGTGGCCACGGCGCTCGGGAGTGGTTCCACGCAGAGCCGTCGGCAAAGCGCTGGCAGCGGGGGTTACCCTCGCAGTCGTTCACGCCGCGAGCCTAGCGCAGGCGCGGGTGGCGGCGGCACCTGCTCCCCGGCCGGAAACCGCCAAAGTGACCGAGGAGCTCGCCGCCGTGCGGGCAGCATTGGAACAGTCGGCGGAACGCGAGCGGGCTTTGTCGGCGGCGTTAAGCGAAGCCCGAGAAGCCATCGCCAGGTTGCAGCAGAAAAGCACGGAACTGGAAGGCGACCTGCGCCAGGCCCGGGAAACGCAACACAGCCTGCTCGAGCAGGTGCGCGAGCTTCGCGAGGAAGTTCGCGGCCTGTACGTGGAGAGCAGCGGCCTCAAGGGGGACATCGCCCAACTAGGCGACAAGTTGGATGGCTTTATCGACGAGCTCGGTAGCTTCCGCCTGAGCGCTGGGATCCTGGCCGCGCTGGTGATCTTGCTGCAAATCGCCGCCGTGGCCTTCGCCCTGCGCCGCTGACAAAGGTTCACCCAACGCGAGGGGCCGCAACCCGCGTCCGTACTGGCGCGGCGCCGCCATGTTTGTCGGGCAACCCTTCACCCGGTTTTTGTAGGGGCGACGCGGTGCGTCGCCCTGGTACCGTCCTGCACGCCGGCCCCACATCACCGAACACGTCTGCCTGCGTACACCGCACCCCATGGGCGACCCACCGGGTCGCCCCTACATCGCCCGCCGGGGACCGTAGAGGATCATGTGGAGCAGGCGCGTTTCCATCAGCTGTAGGGGCGACGCGGTGCGTCGCAGTGCGATGGTTCAGCCCCCACCTCACCCTCGCCCTCTCCGCCCCCGAAGGGGCAGAGAGGGGTTTGCTCGGTTGAGCGAGCGGGCAGAACGCTGCCGGCTGTTTCCAACGAAGCAACAAAGAGACGCCTCTCCCTGGCA
>CAZHQG010000077.1:0-5427 GCA_964534275.1 uncultured Binatia bacterium (SeqCode)
GTTGCGCTCGGTAGTGCGCATTGCCCAGGTTGTACGCGAGCAGGCGCGAGTCGGGGTCGTCGGCCAAGGCTTGCCCTAACTCTTGAACGGCGGCGTCTGCCTTGCCTTCGGAAAGCAGGCGAGCTGCCGCCCGGTTGGGCTCCTCTCGGAACGAGAGCCACCAGCTCGGTAAAAACAGCAGCGTGCCGCTAACGAGCCACTGCGAGAAGGTCATGCACGGCCTCCGTTGCCACGCGGGGAGTTCCGGCGTGCGCGCCAGCGCGGCTCGGCTACGACCAGCAGGAGGGCCGGAACCAGCAACCACAGGAACCGATGCTCGAGCTTCTTCTCCAGGGTGCTCTTGCGTTCGCGCTTGTCGAGCTTGGAGAGGTAGTCGTTGTACAGGGTTTCCAAGCCGAGCTGCGTGGCACTGCCACGCACGTACACGGCTTGGGTCTTGTCGGCAATGTTCTTGAGCGTTTGCTCGTCGAGGCGCGACTTGACCACTTGCCCCCGCCGATCTTTGAGGTAGCCACTCCCGTCGCGATCGCCTGCCGGCACCAGTTCGCCTTCGGGAGAACCCACGCCCACCGTATACACACGCACGCCAGCTTCGGCAGCGAGAGCAACCGCCTCGTCTACACCGCCTTCGTGGTCCTCGCCGTCGGTAATGAGCACGAGGGCCTTGTGCTTGCCCTCGCGCCCCTCGAAGGCGGAGAGCCCCGTGCGCAAGGCGGCGGCGAGCGACGTTCCTCCACGAGGCACGATGCCAACCTCGACAGCACGAAGGCTCTCGAGAAATGCGCTGTAGTCCAACGTCAGCGGGCACTGCGTGAACGCGGTGCCGGCAAAGGCCACGAGGGCGACGCGATCCCCGCGTAGCTTTTTCACGAGATCTTGGATTTCCAGCTTGGCGCGCTCGAGACGGTTCGGCTTGACGTCGGTGGCTAACATGCTGCGCGAAGTATCCAGCGCGATCACGAGGTCGATGCCCTGGCCGCGAACTTCCTGCCAGCGAAAGCCCCACTGTGGCCCGGCTGCCGCGAGCACCAGCAGGGTTACGACGGTGGCAGGAATCGCCCACCACCAGCGCGAAGAGCGCCCTGCCATCTCGGGCGCGAACTTTTGCCACAGGGGCAGGTCTGCATACGCGGCTTGCGCGGCGCGATGCCACCGCTCCGCGAACCAGAGGAAGGCCACGAGGGCCGGAACCAGAAGAAGCAAACTCAAGAGCATCGGCTTGTACCACACGATCATGGCAACACCCGTAACCACGTGCGGCGCAACACGCATTCGCCGCCGTAAAGCCCCAGCGCCAACAGGAGCAGCCACGGATAGGCTTCCTCGTAGGCAAAGTACCGCGGCGCCTCGAATTCGGTGCGTTCCAGGCGGTCGATTTGTGCGTACACCTTGCGCAAGCTTTCGGTATCCGTAGCGCGGAAGTACTGTCCGCCGGTGAGCTGGGCGATTTCCCGCAAGCTGGCCTCGTCGATATCCACGGGCACAGGCCGATACACACGGTTGCCGAACACGTCGCGTGCAGGGTAGGGGGCAAGCCCTCGCGTGCCAGCACCCACCGTGTACACGCGAATCCCCAACTTGGCGATCGCCTCGGCTGCAGTTTTCGGCGATACCTTGCCGGCGTTGTTTTGGCCGTCGGTGAGCAGCACGATCACCTTGCTCTTGGCGTCCGACGCTTCCAAACGCGCTGCTGCCGTTGCCAGCGCCGAACCGATCGCGGTTCCGTCTTCGATCATGCCAACTTCGGCCCGCTCCAGGTTTTGCAAAAGCCAGCCGTGGTCGAGCGTGAGCGGGCACTGCGTGTACGGCCGTGCAGCGAACAACACGAGGCCGATGCGGTCGTGCACACGCCGAGCCACGAACTCCCGCACCACGGCTTTCACCGCTTCGAGGCGGTTCGTCCGGTCGCCATTGGGCTTGGTGAAATCCTCCGCGAGCATGCTGCCAGAAATGTCGACTGCCAGCACGATGTCGATTCCTTCGCTGCGAATTTCTCCTTCTTCCGTGCCGTATTGCGGTCGGCTCGCGGCAACGACGAGCAGGGCCACGCAACCGGCGCGCAGTGCGGTGGCGAGCCACTGCCAGCGGGCGCGCCCTTTCGGGTTGTCCGGTAGCAGTTGAAAGAACGGCAGCGGCACGCTCGGGGAAGTCCTCGGCCGCCACCACCACATAAGGAGCGGCAGAAGCAAAAGCCCGAGGAGAAACCAGGGATGCTCAAGCCGCATGGCTACCCCCGAGCCCGGCGCCAGCAACGAGCCGCGTTTCTTCGACGAAGCGGCGGGCGCTGCGATAGGCGGCTTCGGCGTCGTCAAGACTTGGCAAGGCACGGGCGAACTTGACGAGATCGGCTTGCTGCAAGAACTCGGCAAGCAAATTGCGGTGCGTGGGCGTGAGGCGCGTGTCGTTCCCCGCGGCGGCGAGAAACTCCTCGGTCGTCATCTCTGGCGCATGGATGCCAAAGCGCGCTTCGATGTAAGCGCGCACGATCGCACTGAGTTCCACGTAGTACGGTTGCCACCAATCGTCGTGTCCCGCGCGCTGCGCACGCAGCCGATCGAGCGCCCGCAAGGCTACTTCTTCGGGTGGTGGCGGAGGAACGACATACGGCTGCCTGGGGCGGTTGAGCACGAACCACAGCCCCACGGCAATCGCGAGCAAGGTCGCAAGGGAAAGCGCGCCCAAGTACAGCGGACGCGGGTCGAACGGTGGCGACGCCAGTGGCTTGATGTCGTGGATGTCGGCGGTCGTCTCGCCTTTCGGCAGCAAGCTTCGCACTTCGATCGTGACCTCGTTGCCGGTTGCCTCGCCGCGTTCCTCCCCGCGCCGGTACTGTACCGTCGGCGCGGGCAACACGTAGCGACCCGTCGCGAACGTGGTGAGGGTGTACCACGCACCCACCCGTGCACGCGTACCTCCGGTGGGCGGTGGCAGCGATCCGAAATCGATGATTTCGAAGGCGCCGATCCGTTCTGCCAGCACGGGCATGGTGAGCTCGACCCCAGCGGGGGCCTCGACTTCGATTGTGTACCGAATGCGATCGCCAATGGTGGCCTCGGTTGGTTCGGCGTGCGCACGGACCACGACACCCGACTCGCTCGTTGCCGTTTGCGGGCTGGCCGTGATCGTGGGTGCGGAGGGCGAGCGTTCCTCTTGTTGCCCACGCGCACCCCCGAGCGCGGTGAACACGACCACGAAGAGCAGCGAACCTCCAGCCAGGACCAAACGCAGCCTCGGGTTCATCGGCGCTTCTCCCGAGTGCGAAAAAACCGCACCAGTTCGGGCGCATACGGTCTGTCGGTCCGAACGACCACGGTGTCGATATCGCACGCGCGCAGCCGCCGAAGTCGTTCCTCTGCGAATGCACGCGCGCGTTCGGCAAACGTACGGCGCACTGCGGGGTGGGACGTGTCGACCAACACCTGGCGCCCGCTTTCCGGGTCGGCAAGGCGCAACAGCCCCACAGCGGGAAGCTCGAAGTCGCGCGGATCGTCCAGCACGATGGCAATGATGTCGTGCCGTTGGCGCGCAAGCTCCAAAGCCGCAAATCCGTTGGGGTCGAGAAAGTCGGATAACACGAACACGACCGACCGCCGCTTGTGCACATGAACGAGATGCTCCATGGCCGCGGCGATGTTGGTCGCGCTGCCTCGAGGCAAGTGGGAGAGCACGTCGCGCACCACCCGCAGCACATGCCGCGTGCCCTTTTTGGGCGGCAACGAGTGTTCCACGCGATCGGTAAACAACACGAGACCGACCTTGTCGTTGTTGCGGATTGCCGCAAACGCGAGCAACGCTGCCAGCTCCGCAGCCAGTTCGCTCTTCAGTTGCCGCACGGTGCCAAAACGGGTCGAACGGCTGGCATCGACGACCAGCATGACCGTAAGCTCCCGCTCCTCTACGTAGCGGCGCACGTGCAACGAGCCGGTGCGTGCGGTCACGTTCCAGTCGATCGTGCGCACGTCGTCTCCGCTCACGTACGGCCGGACTTCCGCAAACTCGATCCCCCGCCCTTTGAACACACTGTGGTAGGCACCGGCAAAAAAATCGCTGACGAGATGGCCGGTGTGGATTTGAATCTTGCGAATTGTTTTGAGCTGCTCGGTCGTGAGCATGGCCGACAACGCGGAGTCCAAGGGCTCGAGAAGAAAACGGTGGCGCCACGGACAGTGGCGCGTTACGGCACGGGCACGCCGTCGAGCACCCGCTGCACCACGATGTCCGAGGTGATGTCTTCGGCTTCCGCCTCGTACGACACGATCACACGGTGGCGCAAAACGTCCGGCGCGATCGACTTCACGTCTTGCGGCGTGACATACCCGCGCCCTTGCAGCAGCGCGTGCGCTTTGGCGGCGAGCGTCAAGTACAGCGTGGCCCGTGGCGATGCGCCGTACTGGATCCAGCGCTGCAAGTCGAGCCGGTAACTTTGCGGGTCGCGCGTGGCAAACACCAAGTCGACAATGTAGTCCTTGATTTTGTCGTCGATGTACACCTGGTCCACGACCTGCCGCAGCCGCACGATGTCTGCGGTGGTGAGCACCGGGGTCGGCTCGGGTGGCGGCAGGGTGGAAGCCATGCGATCGAGAATTTGCCGTTCTTCCGCTCTGCTGGGGTAGGGAACGCTGAGCTTGAGCATGAAGCGGTCGACTTGCGCTTCTGGTAACGGATACGTTCCTTCCTGCTCGATGGGGTTTTGGGTCGCAAGTACCAAGAACGGGTCGGGCAACGTGTGCGTTTCCTCCCCGATGGTCACCTGCCGTTCCTGCATGGCTTCGAGCAAGGCGCTTTGCACCTTGGCGGGTGCGCGATTGATCTCGTCGGCCAGCACGAGGTGCGCAAAAATGGGGCCTTTCTTCGTCACGAAGGTCCCGTTCTGGGGCTGGTAGACCAGCGTGCCGATGAGGTCGGCCGGCAACAGGTCGGGGGTGAACTGGATCCGCTGGAAGCTGGCGTCGATGGTGCGCGCGAGCGTTTTGACCGACAATGTTTTCGCCAGCCCCGGCACACCTTCCAACAGCACATGGCCGTTGGCAAGCAAGCCAATGAGGAGCCGGTCGATCAGATAGCGCTGGCCCACGATCACCCGCCCGACCTCTTCGCGCACACGCAAGAGCTGCGCGGCTTCCTGCCGCACTCGCTCGTGCAAAAGGCTCGTTCCTGCTTCCATCCTGCCGGGATCCTCCTTTGTTGTCGTTTCCCTGATTTTCGTAACCGGGTTGCCGGCAAAAACACGCTGACAGACGTTTCCGGCGCCGCATTGCTTCACCTCGGCGATGGCCGAGATGCCACACGGAGCGAACGAATGCGGGCTTTTATTCGCCCCGGCGCGGAGCCGCAAGGAGCCGATCCGTGCGGCCATTGCAGCAACGGTTTGCCGACGCGGGCCGCCGAGGCGCGGCGTGCGGCTGCAGCGGCACCCAGGGCACGGCA
>CAZHQG010000078.1:0-5089 GCA_964534275.1 uncultured Binatia bacterium (SeqCode)
GGCACCGTTGGCCTGCCCGGCCATGGTGCCGGCGCTTTGTTCCGAGCCGGTGCGCGGGGTGGTAGACCAATGACCGCGACCAACCGGCGCGCTTTTGCCCTTTTGTTTGTCTGCCTTTTGAGCGTGGGCGTGGGGCAGTCGATGCTGTTTTCGATCTTGCCGCCGGCCGCACGAGAAATTGGGATCACGCCGTTTCAGGTCTCCACGATCTTTGCCACGTCCGCATTTCTGTGGGTGTTCGTCAGCCCGTGGTGGGGGCGGCGGAGCGACGTGTCGGGGCGGCGCAAAATCATCCTTATTGGGTTGCTGGGCTACGCTGCGTCGATGGCGGCGCTGGCGTCGGTCATTCGCATCGGCATCGAGCGTTGGCTGCCGGCCACGGTTGTGTACCCGCTCATGATTGCGGCTCGTTGCATCTTCGCCCTCGTGGGCTCGGGTACCGGCCCCGCCTCGCAAGCGTACATTGCCGATCGCACCTCGCGCAGTGAACGGACAGCAGGGGTCGCCCTGGTGAGCGCGGCAATGGGTTTGGGGGAAACTGTGGGTCCAGGCCTTGGAGCTGCGTTGGCCTCGTTCGGCATCGTCACGCCGCTTTACGTTGCTTCCGGCATGGCAGTGGTGAGTGCGTGGACCATTTGGACCTTCTTGCCGGAAAGCGAGCGGGTAGCCGAAGGGCGACCCGCTCGGCCGCCTCGGTTGCGTGTGGGCGATCGGCGCGTGCTCCCGTTTTTGGCTGTGGTGACTGCGCTGCAGGCAGTACGTGCGACTACGATCATTACCCTTGCCTTTTTTCTTCAAGACACCCTTCATCTCGATGCGCACGCCACCGTGCAGTACTCCGGCATCGGTTTTGTGGTGCTTGCCGTGGCCGGGCTGTTTTCGCAGCTCGTGATCGTACAACGATATCGGCCAGCGCCGCGGGCGATGATGCGCGCGGGCGTGGTGCTGATGTTCGCGGCCTTTTTGCTGTTCGTGTTCGGGCATACATGGAGCATCTACTTGCTTGCTCTGGCTTGCTTAGGGCTAGGGATGGGCTTGGTTCGCCCGGGGGCAGCGGCCGCAGCCTCGCTTGCGGTGAGCCCGGATGAACAAGGCTCGGTGGCCGGACTGCTGGGCGGCGTTTCCGTGATCGGGAACGTCGTCGGCCCCATGCTCGGCACTGCGCTGTACAGCTTCGACCGGCACGGACCGCACTTGCTCAACGCTGCGATCATGGCTGGAATGGTGGTGCTGGTGTGGAGCAGTCAGCGCATTCGCCGCGCCCATGTGTGAGGAGTGCATGCCAAACGGGAAGCGAATTGGGTTGTTCGCCAACACGGAATTCTGGTCGGCATACGGTAAGGACGTGGAGGCGACGTGCGCTGGGTACGATTGCCAAGTGGAGTGGATCGGGCCTCCCGAAGGCGAGGAGCGATTGGACGAAGCGCGCCTTGCTGCCATTACCGTGGCGACGTTCAACGGGTACTGGGAAGTCGATCCACAGTTTACGCGCCGCTTTTTCGGGATTGTATTACGCGCGCCGAATCTAAAATGGTTCCACGTGCCCAACGCAGGGGTGGATCATCCGGCGTTTTCGGCCTTGCTCGAAAGAGGAGTCACGCTCACGACATCTGCCGGTGCCAATGCAGCGCCGGTTGCGCAGTCGGTACTGGCAGCGGTGTTGGCGTTCTCGCGCGGCCTGCCCCAATGGATGGCTGCGCAGCGCGCCCGGCTGTGGCAGCGGCTCGGCGAACAGCGCGCCGATTTGGTCGGGCAAACCATGGTGATTGTCGGCCTTGGCGCGATTGGCAGCGAGGTCGCCCGCTTGGCGAAAGCATTCGGCCTGCGTGTGGTGGCGGTCAGGTCCAAACCGACACCGTCGGCGCACGCCGACGAAGTCGTTTCCCTCGAAGAGATCGACTCGGTGCTGCCCCGTGCCGACTGGTTGGTGCTCACGTGCCCGCTCACGCCGCAAACGACCAAGCTGATCGACGCCGCACGATTGCACCGGCTGCCGCCACACGCGCATCTCGTCAACGTGAGCCGTGGAGCAGTGGTGGACGAGGAAGCGCTCGTCGAGGCGTTGCGCCAACGGCGCATTGCGGGCGCTTATCTGGACGTGTTTACCGAAGAGCCCCTCCCTGCTGCCTCGCCGCTGTGGGAGCTTCCGAACGTACTGCTCTCGCCCCACGATGCGGCTGGGGCGCGCGGCAATCGCGATCGCGTGAGCCGACTGTTTTTAGAAAATCTCGCATACTGGCTCGCGGGAAAAGAACTGCGCAACCGGGTGCGCTGATGCCCGAGCCGTGCTCACGGCTCGGGAGCAGCCGCGGACGCCAGGATGGCGAGGGCAGCTTCGTACACGCGGCGATCGCCTGCGGCGATGACTTGCCCACCCTTGCTGCAATCGCCGCCGCGCCAGTTCGTCATGATCCCCCCTGCGTAGGTAACAATGGGAATCAACGCTTGCACGTCGTACGGTTGCAGTCCGGATTCCACCACGAGGTCGATGCATCCCAACGCGAGCATGCAGTAGGCGTAACAATCGCCGCTGAAGCGTGTGAGCTGGACACGTGCTTGCAGCTCGTCGAACGCGGCGCGCTCCGCTCCGTGGAACATGCCAGGGTGGGTGCACTGTAAGCGGGCGTCAGCCAGAGTTTTACAGGGCCGAGTGCGCAACGGGAACGCTTGCCCGCGATGTTGGAGCGAGGCTCCGAGGGCGCTCGCTACGAACCGTTCGCCCGTGAAGGGTTGATCCATGAGTCCCAAAACAGGGCCAGTGCCATCGTTCAGCGCGATCAGCGTGCCCCACAACGGGATGCCGGTCAAAAATGCGCGCGTCCCATCAATCGGGTCGAGTACCCAGGTAAATTTCGATTCGCGCTGGTCGAGACCTTCCTCTTCCCCGAAGATGCTGTGGTCCGGGTAGTGCTGGCGAATCAACTGCCGCATCGCCGTTTCCGCAGCGTGGTCCGCTTCGGTGACCGGGTCGAACCCTCCACCGGAGGACTTGTTGTATTCGCTCGGGGCAGCGCGAAAAAACGGCAAGATGGCCGCGCCTGCCGCGTCCGCGAGGGTGTGGGCAAACTGGAGAAATTCGATCAGTTGCTCTGGAGGCAAAGCTGCCATGAGCTTTAGCCCTTAACTCCGAACTGCGGTTCTCCTTCCGCAGAAACGGGGGTTCACCCAGCAGCAGGGCTGGAGTCCGGCCCGGCGGAGTTGCGTTCCCGGCGCGGGCCCTACCGCAACTTGTACCATCCGTCCATGTACTCCTTCATTGCCTCTGCGAGGAAGCTGCGTTCGGGGAGGGTGTTTGCCATTCCGTAAATCGGCGCTTGCCCGCCAGAGACATCGGGATGTTGTTTGACAAACTCAACGGAAGCACGCAGGTCCTCGAGGAACCGTTCCGCCACTCCTGGTTGTGTGTGGCGCAAGGTGACGCAGATGTGCAGGCTTGCCGGGCGCTGCAAGCCGTTCAAGCTCCAGCCGCGGTCGGTCATGGCATCGAGTACCTTGTAAATGTCGATCTCGCGCGCCGCGAACGCGATGACGAACAGCGGATCCCCCAACACGTACAACTCCGGAATTTCGGCGATGCCGCGTTTGATCTTCTCGGCAGTTTCCAGGATGCGCCGAGTTGCCTCCAGGTATCCACGTTCGCCGAACGCCACGAGAGCTGCCCAGCAAGCGGCGCTCAACCCTCCTGGTCGGCTGCCGGCAAACGTGGGCGAGCAGTACAATCCACCCGGCCAATCGGTGGCGGTGAAGTACTGGTAGCGGCGCAGTTCTTTGCCGCGGTAAAGCACGACCGACGTGCCCTTGGCTGCATAGCCGAACTTGTGCGTGTCCACAGAAATGGACGTCACTCCTGGAAGACGGAAGTCGAATGGCGGCACCGGGTACCCAAGTTTCTCCGCCCAGGGTAAAACAAAGCCTCCTAGGCAGGCGTCGGTATGAAACCCGATGCCGCGCTCTCGCGCAATTTCCGAGAGTTCGGCAATCGGGTCCACGATCCCGTGCGGAAACGGCGGCGCAGAGCCCACCATGACGATCGTGTTTTCGTTGATCGCCGCTTCCATGGCTTTCACGTCGGCGCGCCAGTCTGGTCCGATCGGGACGTGATGAATCTTGATGCCGAAGTACTGTGCCGCCTTGTCGAACGCCGCGTGAGCCGTGACAGGCACGACCATTTCCGGGCTCGTGATCCCTTTCTTGTCGCGGGCATAGTCACGGTACGTTTTCATTGCCAGCAGAATGCTTTCCGTGCCTCCCGACGTAACCGTGCCGACGATTTCCCCGGGGCTGCCCGGTTCGCTTCCCGGCGAGCCAGCGCCGAGCATGTGCGCCACCATAGACACGATTTCCGACTCGAACTTGATCGCGCTCGGCCACAGATCCACGTGCAGCGGGTTCGACTGCGAGTGCAGCGCGTACGCTTGGTTCAAAAATTCCACGTGTTCGTCGGCGCCATGGTACACCGCGCCGGATGCGTATCCAGCTTTCCAGCGTGCTTCCTCGAGTTCTTTCATTTCGCGAAGCTGCGCAAGCACCTTGTCCCGAGGAACGCCTTCGGAAGGCAGGCGCTCGAACGTGGGGAACCGTTTGCGGTACGCGTGGATGTCCGCCTTGGGTGGAGTGTGTTGGTCGCTCATGCCGCGCCGTCTAGCGCAGTCTGCTGCACGAAGCGAGCTGACCGCGTCCCCTCTGCAGAGAGAAAACAACATCGTGAGGACAATGTAGGGGCGACGCGGTGCGTCGCCCTGGTGCGATCGTGCACGACGGTCCCACAGAACGCGACGCCGCTGCTCCGCGTGCAGCGCACCAAGGGCGACCCACCGGGTCGCCCCTACATTGCCCGCCGGTAGGGCTTGCGCGGTTGAGTGAGCGGACAGAAAGCTGCCGGCTGTTTCCAACGAAGCAACAAAGAAACGCCTCTCCCTGGCAGGGAGAGGCCGGCGCGCAGCGCCGGGTGAGGGTCGATCCTGTCGTCGTGCATCGACGTTCGACCCACTCCCTCACCTTTCATCCTCTCCCTCGCCCTAGCCAGGGCGAGGGAGAGGAGTCGACGTCGCTTGGCGCGACGGAGTGACGGTTTGCACATCGCAGTTGC
>CAZHQG010000079.1:0-4917 GCA_964534275.1 uncultured Binatia bacterium (SeqCode)
CCGCAGTGCGGCGGCCCGCTGGCGTCGCGGCGAGTTGCGCCGCGCCGGACTGACCAGCGCCGCTGCTGTACGAGCCGAGGATTTGGCAGTGGCGCTGTTGTACCGCAGCCCGCAACTCCGGCGTGCGGCAACCGAGGTAGACCAGGCAGCGCTTCCACGGATCCGAGAGCGGTTCGGCGTGGGGAGAGACGAGCTGTTGTTCGCCGTCGGCGAAGGGTCGCAGGGCGAGCATTGGCAACGTGTGACCCGTTATTGGCGAGTCCTAGGCTTGCCGATTCACACGGTCGTGTGTGCGCCACAAGCGACGAAGGGACTCGTGAATCCGTGCCCCGGATTTTCCGTGTGTGCTGGAGAGGAGTTCGAGGAACTCCGAAACCTTCTCGATGCAGTGGCCGATGGCTTCTGGCCGGTGGAGCAACGGCTTCCGAGGGGATCAGCGGAGATGCCAGTGGCGCTTGGCGTAAAGGATGCGGGCGGCGCAACCTCCGAGTACTCCGGCCTCACGCTCTGGAACGGATGGGGCGGTTTTCGTGAAGGTGGAGCAGAGTACGTGATCCCGGTCTCCGCGGAGCGGCTGCCGCCAATGCCGTGGTCGAACGTTGTGGCCAACCCCGGATTTGGCTGCCTCCTGACCGAGCGCGGGGGTGGCTTTACCTGGAGCCAAAACAGCCGAGAGTTTCGCCTTACACCGTGGTCCAACGACCCGGTTGCCGACCCGATCAGCGAGTGCGTCTACCTGCGCGACGAGTCCACGATGGAGTACTGGTCATTGACGCCAGCGCCGTGTGGGCCATCGCAATGCGAGGTCACGCACGGGTTCGGATTCACACGGTGGCAGAGCACGGTTCACGATCTGGAGCAAACGGTGACGGTGTTCGTGCCGCCCGACGTGGGCATGCGGGTAACCTGGATACGACTGGCGAATCGCAGTGGGCGGAGGCGGCGCCTCGGTGTGTGGGCGTATGGTCGCTTGGTGTTGGGCGACCAACCATGGTCGAACGGGCGGTTCGTAGAAACCCGGTTCGATCCGAATGCCGGTGTGTTGTGGGCGCGAAATCCGGCGATCGAGGGCTTCGGATCGCGTGCATCGTTCCTCGCGTTTGGAGGCGAACGGCTTCCGCAACGATGGAGCGCGAGTGGCGACCGTGGCTGGTTCCTCGGTGCCGGTGGCCGGTTGGAGCGTCCGCGCGCCTTGCAACAAAAGGGGATTCGCGGAGGCCCGTTAGGGTCGGGGCTCGATCCGGCTGCGATCCTTGCCGGAGAGATTCTGCTCGAGCCGGGCGGGATATGGGACGGTACGGTTCTGTTCGGCGAGGCTGCGTCGTCGAGCGAGGCCGAACTGTGGATTGCCCGGTACCGTGAGCCTGGAAGCACGGAGAAAAGCTTCGCTGCAATGCGGAACTTTTGGCACGAGCGACTCGGACGCTTGCAAGTGCACACGCCGTGGCCCGAGCTGGATGTGCTGGTGAATGGCTGGCTGTTGTACCAGGCAACGAGCTGTCGGTTGTGGGGGCGCTCGGCATTGTACCAGTCGGGCGGCGCTTTTGGCTTTCGCGACCAATTGCAGGATGCGTGCGCGCTGCTCTGGAGCCGGCCGGAAGACACGCGCGCGCAAATCTTGTTGCATGCAGCCCACCAATTTCCCGAAGGCGATGTGCTCCACTGGTGGCACCCGCCGTGGGAACGAGGAACCCGCACCCGATTTTCCGACGACTTGCTTTGGCTGCCACTCGTGAGTGCATGGTACGCGGAGTTCACCGGCGACGAGTCTGTTTGGGACGAGCAGCGCCCGTTTGTCCGTGCAAGACTGCTCGAACCCGGGGAAGACGAAGCGTACCTTGCGGTGGAGCGTACTGCGGAACAAGGGAGCCTGTACGAGCATTGCTGCCGGGCAATCGACCGTTCGCTGACGCGCGGGGCCCACGGGCTGCCGCTGATGGGAACGGGAGACTGGAACGACGGAATGAATCGCGTTGGGCGGGAGGGGAAAGGCGAAAGCGTGTGGCTCGGCTTTTTCTTGGCCGAGTTGCTCGCTCGTGTTCTTCCCGTCTGCCGGCGCCGAGGTGACGAGGCGCGCGCAGAGAAGTATCGGCGCTACCGACAAGAGTTGGTGCAAGCGCTGGAGGAACAGGGTTGGGACGGTGCCTGGTACCGGCGAGCGTATTTTGACGATGGCACGCCTCTGGGTTCGGTGCAGAACATGGAATGTCAGATCGATGGTCTGGTGCAAGCTTGGGCAGTGATCTCAGGCGTGGCGAATCCGGAGCGATCTCGGCGGGCGTTGGCGGCCGTGCGCGAGCGGCTGGTGGATCGAGAAGCGCGCTTGATCCGATTGCTGGCGCCCCCGTTCGATCGCATGCCGCACGACCCTGGCTATATCAAAGGTTACGTGCCGGGGATTCGCGAGAACGGCGGGCAATACACCCACGCAGCGATTTGGATGGTGCAAGCGTTTTTGCGCGCGGGTTTTCGCGACGAAGCTGCCGAATTGTTGGGATACCTGCTGCCCTCCAACCATGCTCGCGATGCGATGGGGGTCAGCCGCTACCTCGTGGAGCCATACGTCGTCGCGGCGGACGTGTATGGCACCGACCCGCATCGTGGGCGTGGCGGCTGGACCTGGTACACTGGTTCAGCAGGTTGGCTCTATCGTCTCGTGGTGGAAGAGTTTTTGGGCCTGAAACTGGAGCAGGGCCGCACCATGGTGGTTACGCCGGCGCCTCCCCCCGATTGGTCAGGGTTCCGCTTGCAGTGGCGCGTTCCCGGCACTGACGATCTCTACGAGTTGGAGGTGGAGCAAAGTTCGACGTCCGAACGCCGCACAGGCATTGCGTACGTGGATGGCGAGCGCGTGCCAGTGAACGGAGGAACGCTGCGGCTTCCTTTGCATCGTGACGGGAAACGACATCGGATCCAATGGTCCCTCTGCCGCGACGAACCGTAATCAGGAGCCCAGCTTTGGAGGAGCCCCTCACTGTGCCGGTCATGCGCTTGCCCGGGGTTCCCAGTCTTCCTTTCCCGATGGTCGCGGGGTTGTTACGCCCCACGCGTGGCAAGCTTGAGAGAAGCTAGGGCGCAGTACTTTGTCGAGAACGGGTTGCCACCGGACGGTGGTTACCAACGACGCTGGGTACGGCTGCAGGCTGGCCGACTTTCGCTGTACTTCCCGAATACGAAAGCCCGAGTACGCGCCGTCCGACTGCACGATTTGCATCACGTGCTCACCGGGTATGAAACCACGTGGTGTGGCGAGGCCGAGATTGGTGCATGGGAAGTGGCGTCGGGGTGCGGTCGCTACCATGCGGCCTGGTTGCTCGACTTGCAGGCGATGGCGCTTGGTTTGGTGCTGTGCCCTCGTCGGGTCTTTCGAGCCTTCATTCGCGGGCGGTACAGCGGCAACCTGTACGACAGAACGTTCAGTGAGGAACTCCTCGACACCCCGGTCACGGTTATGCGCCGAGCGTTGCGCTTGGACGCTCCTCTACCTGTAGGCCGGCCATACGACTGGCTTGCCTTTGCAGGATGGAGTGTGGTGGCAGCTGCGGCGATCATTGCTCCAGCGGCCGTCGCGGTTGGGGTTGTGGTTGCGGGCGCGCGGCTTCTTCTGTGACTGCCGTCTGAAGGGGCGGATCCCGCCGACCCATGGGTACCACGGAAGCGGCGTGGCCCAACCGGCGTAGCCCGTATAGGGGCGGCGCACTGCGCCGCCCTTGCTACGCGGTTGTACGGTTCACGCGTTTAACCACTGGCACGCTGCCAACGACGGCAGCCCGTAGACAGGGCGGTGCGTGACCCACGGTTAGGGCGTGCACGGCCCACGTGGCGGGATCGAGCGCGTGCGGTCAGCGGGATTTCTGGGCGGTAACCACGAACCGCCGGGCGGGTTCCCGGCACTTGGTCGGCGCGCCGAGCAGGCGCTTTTGCGGCCCCCGAGGTCACACAAACTGCATTGCACAGCAACGAGGGCCGGGGCGTTTTGCGAGTTGTCTCGGTCCTTGCGCAGACGGACAGAGCGAAGGCCCCGGACCTTCCCTTGGCAGCTAGCCTTCGAGATGCACCACTTCGCGGGCGACAGTCTCCGCGAGTTTTCGCAGCAGGAATTCTACCTCGGTTGCTGCTGCGGGAAGGGCTTCGGCCTTGCGGTGTTGTGCGAGAAGTTCCAGTCGCAGGGTCGCTTCGACGGCTGCGTCGCTCCCAAACACAGCGGCGGACCCGCGCAGGGAGTGCGCTACGTAGGCCACCCGTTCGAACGCTGCGAGTTGTACGGCTTCGCGCAATTCGTCGAGACGGCGGGGAAGGTCAGCAAGAAATAGGGAGGCGATTTCCCGCAACACTTCCGCGTCGCCTCCAGCGGAAGCCAGGGCATGTTGCTCGTTAAAGAGGGTTT
The DNA here is from genome assembly GCA_964534275.1 of uncultured Binatia bacterium (SeqCode). Lineage (GTDB taxonomy): Bacteria > Desulfobacterota > Binatia > HRBIN30 > HRBIN30 > HRBIN30. The sequence continues at coordinate 4,388 of CAZHQG010000079.1, forward strand.
GTCTCGTTGGATTCGTCGTGACGATCGTCATCTGCGGTTCCTCTCCGATTCCATGAAAAGGTTCTGCCGTGGAGTGCTTGCGGCCCCGTCCGTGGTTGAATCCAGCGCGATTCCATAATGGCGGCGAACAACCTGCTGCACGCAACGCAGAAGTGTTTGGCGACTTACGGGCTTTTGCAGGCAGGAGTCTCCTGGTCCGAGTGCTGTCTGGATCCGAGGATCGTCGGGGTCGAGCACGGTAACCGCAACCACAGGAATGAAGGCCGTACGGATCGATGCGCGTAAGAGCTGCAGTACTTGAGTGCCGTTCATTTCGGGCATGATCATATCGAGAACAATCACGTGCGGAGGGTCTTCTCCGACATATGTCAGGGCCTCTGCCCCGCTGCCTGCCATGGAGATCCGCAATGAGGGACAACGCAAGGCCGAGGCAGTACACAGGCGTACGTCCGGTTGGTCGTCCACAACGAGCACGTGTAGCAGGGTCGGCGGCGCGCCCACGGGTCGTTCGCGCAGGGGGGGACCCGTGG
>CAZHQG010000080.1:0-4461 GCA_964534275.1 uncultured Binatia bacterium (SeqCode)
TGCCAGGGAGAGGCGTCTCTTTGTTGCTTCGTTGGAAACAGCCGGCAGCGTTCTGTCCGCTCACTCCACCGAGCAAACCCTACCTGGCCGCAGGAACTACTCCGCGTCGATGATCACTTCGTCTTCGCCGCGGCGGCCGTACGCATCGGTCACGCGCACACGCACCACGTAGCGCCCGGGGGTGCGGAACGTGTGCTTTACCTGAGCCCCTTTTGCTCGCTTGCTGCCGTCGGCAAAGTCCCACTCGAACGTGGCGTCGCGGGCCTCGTCGCCTTCGTACACTTCGGCAGCGAATTCCACCGTGAGCGGCGCATCACCGCGGTCGGGCTCCGCCGTGGCCGATACGGTTAGCGGGCCCATGTGCGGCGGGGGCGGCAGCTTCTTGCCTAGACGGTTCGCTCCACATCCTACGAGGGCGCCTGCCAACAGCGCTGCGGCCACGATGGTGCAACGGAACTTTTGCATGGGCTGCATCGGTACAGTTCCGGTTCGGTGGCAGCAAGTTACGGCTGCTGTGGGGGCGTGGCAGCGGGTGTCGTGTCTCCGAGAGGCACGCGCTGGAGCATGCGCATCAGGGCAGCAGCGACGCTGCGCGAGCGCTCGGCATCGGCAACGGTAAACACACCGGCCTTCGGCTGGAACGTGACCTCGGTTGGGCCCCGGCGCCATACCAGAATGGTGGCGCTGACTTGGTCCGGGTGGCCGTAAGTTCCCGTGAGATACCGGAGGACATCGGCAGGATCGTTCTGACAGCGGGCTTCGAGGCGATAGAGCACGCGCTCCTTGCCGGTGAAGGAAAACTCCAAGTCGCAAGGCGATAGCGTACCCACGGCACGTTGGCCCAAGCGATAATTGAGGTACGGGAGCGCTTCGGCAGCATCGCCAGCCACCGTGCTTTCCGCCTGCGGGTACTGCTTTTGGAACTCAGCCAGCGGGGTGCCGAACTCGAGTCCGTTCCACACGCTGGCAATGGCCGCCGTCGGCTGCAAACCCGCAGCCAAGGTCAGGAATACCACGACCCAACGTACGCCCATGTCACCTCCGGCTCGAGATGTGTACCGGCTCGATAAACGAGGCGCCAGGGAGATCCGCTCCCTGGCGCCTCGAAAGCTCGCTTCACCCAAGCAGCGCGTGGCTTACTGGCAAACCAGCTCCACCGTGAGGGTGCCGTCGAGAGAGGTGTTGAGCGGCGGCCCGATCGCAAGGTCTGCCAGCGCCAGACCCGTGACAAACTTCAAACCGTTCAAGTTGCCGCCAGTGTACTTGGCACAGGCGTTCGTCGGTTTGGCGCCAGTCACGGTCGCGCTTGCGTCTTGGATCGTTAGTGCCGACGTGTCGCATGGTGGGTTGGTGCAGTCGGCATTCGTCAAACAAGGCGGCGTGCCACTATCGTTTATGCACTGGCCCGCTGATTGGATTAGATCCTTGAGTTGCACGGTCACGGCACCCGTGGTCAGTGGACCAGTGAACGACGCCAGGGGGCCAACGGTGTCGTCATCGGTGCAGGGGATCCCGTCAGGCCCAAGCTGCCCGCTCTGAAGCAACTTGAACTGCATGGTCACGAAGTCCACACAGTCTCCAGCAACACTCGAGCCGCCCGGGGTGATCGTCGGCTGGGACGAGTGGGAGTTGCTCGCAGGGAACGTGGCGTCGGGCACGAACGTGGTGCTGGAAGCCAGGCACTCGTCGGTCGTAGCGGAGCCAGGCAAGCAATTCGGATTCGCGCTCGCGTCGCAGCCACCAATGCGGTCCTGGCACACGGTCGCGTCGACATCGACGTTTTGACCGCTACAGTCGCACCATCCCTCCGACGAAAGCACATCCACGCACACGGCGGAAATAAAGAGGTTCAAAGGCGACGGAATCGTGCTTGCCCGAATGGTACGCGCAGAGGAGTTGATGAGATACAACGTGTTCGGGTTCACGCCAAATTCGTTCCCCAAACCTTGCTGTGTGGTCACGTTCGGCCCCGGGCGGCACACCTGGGTCGCGACACTGCCCACGAGCCCGATGTTCATTGGGATCGGACTTAGAGCTGGTACGTCCAATGTGGCGTTGCTGGTATTGGCAAGGTTGCACACCGCGGTGTAACATTGCACCCCGAAGCGGCACAGGTTGGGGCGGTAGCCGGGGGCCATAGAATTGGTGCAGTCCGTGGCCGGCTTCGCCGGGTTCGCCGAGGGGGCATCGATGGCCTCTTTCAGTAATGCGATCAGGTCCGGCGTTTGCGCCATGAGCTGCTTGATGGCGGCGTCCTCGATGGCAAACATGAGCCAGTCGGTCACGAACTTGAGCCGGCAGTTCGTATCGGCCTTGCCATCGGAGTTGAAGTCGCACGTACCGCTCGCCGGCGGCGCGGTAGCCAGCGGTACCGTACCGGAAAGCTGGTGGTTCATGCCTTCGAGAAGGCGGAAGTCCGCGTCCGTGCACTCGTTCGCCGCACTCGATTTTTCCAGCGCCGCCCGGAACAGATCGAACTTCGACTTGAAGGGCTTCGCATTTGCCGCATCGTAAACGCCCGCGAGTTGTTTCTCGCAAAATGCTGCCGCATTGGCGAGGCACGCCTTGCCTGAGCTGCAGTCGGTACCGCCTTTCACGGCTCCCGCGGCAACTTCCTTGCGGATGGCGTCGGCGCATTTTTGCAGCGCGCCGTAGACGAACTTTTGCAGCTTGGCACCCTCGCCTTGGATGCGCTTTTGGCACTTGTCGATAGCCGCGTCGCTCGAGCTAGCGATGAGCAACGCAACGGCGCTGGCCACGACGGTTGCGAACCTTTTCATTCGAGACCCTCCCTTTGTCTGCGCTTGATTGCCGTGCCCCTCGCAGCCCAGGCACGACGTTACGACCCACGACCACTGCTGCGAGCGTGCCCTTCATACGAACAGGCGCGGACGTTTGTCAAGACAGAACGTTTACTGCCGACAAAACGTGTATTGGGAGCGAGCGAGCTACCACGGATTCGCCACATGACACGGCCGGCCGGTTTTGGCGATAAAGTCCTGGTGATACTCCTCCGCCGGCCAAAACGTTTTTGCCGGCTCCACTTGCGTGACGATTTTGCGCCCGGCGTAGCGCCCGCTGGCCTCCAGCTCCCGGATGTACGCCAAGGCTTCGCGGCGCTGCTCTTCGTTGACGTACCAAATGCCCGAGCGGTACTGCTCGCCCACGTCGGGGCCTTGCCGCATCCACTGGGTCGGGTCGTGCATCGCAAAAAATGCCTCGAGCAAGCGGCGGTACGTGATGCGCTTGGGGTCGTACACCACCTTCACGGTTTCCGCGTGCCCCGTCGTGCCGGAGCACACTTGCTCGTACGTGGGGTGCTCCACGTGCCCTTGCATATAGCCCGACACCGCATCGATCACCCCGGGACCTTGCTGGAAGTAATGTTCGATTCCCCAAAAGCAGCCGCCCGCGAAGTACGCCACTTCGGGGTGGACCGGTTGCGACTCCGGCGGTAGCGGCTGTCCGTCCGGCACGAACTTGAGCGCGGCGGAATTCAAGCAGTGCCGCTCGCCGGTCGGGGGTGGTCCGTCGGGGAACACGTGCCCCAGGTGCGCCCCGCAGCGTGCGCAGCGGATTTCCGTGCGCACCATGCCGTGCGACAAATCCAACTGCCGGGCAACGTGGTCGCGATCGAATTCGCGGAAAAACGAGGGCCAGCCGGTTCCGGAGTGGAATTTGTCTGCGCTGCGGTAAAGAGGCAGGCCGCAAACCACGCATGTGTAGATGCCGGTTTCGTGATGGTCGACGAACCTTCCGCAAAATGGCGGCTCGGTGCCTGCACGTTGCGTGACCCGGAACGCCTCCGGGTCGAGCTTTGCAGCGAGGCGCTCCACTTCGGCACGGTCGAGCGGCGTGACATCGTACAGCGAACGCGAGTATCGCGGCCGTGTTTCTGGATTCATCGTTTCCCTCCTCGGTGTCGTTCCTGATGTGTCCGCAGTGCAGCCAGCAAACAAGCACAACGATACAACCGGCAACAAACCTTTCCAGGTCATGATACGATCGAGCCTAGACGTCGCCGGCGCACACTCGTAGGGGCGACGCAACGGAACCACGGACCAGGGTAACGACATGGGATGCCCTACGCACCGCCGCGTGTTGTAGCGGCGGTTCGCGAACCACCCCTACAACCCGTGCGACTGGGCGCCCATGATGTTCGCTCATACAACGCACGCGCCTGTACGCACGGCATCTAGGGGCGAAGCGGTGCGTCGCCCTGGTGCGATCGTGCACGACGGCCCCATCGTGTACCAACGCGGCGACCGTACGTGCACGGCACCCCAACGGGCGACCCACCGGGTCGCCCCTACATTGCCCGGCGCCAGGGTGCAGGTCGGTGGAGCGAGCGGACAGAAAGCTGCCGGCTGTTCCCAACGAAGCAACAAAGAGACGCCTCTCCCTGGCAGGGAGAGGCCGGCGCGCAGCGCCGGGTGAGGGTCGGTTGCGTCGTGGATCGAC
>CAZHQG010000081.1:0-4219 GCA_964534275.1 uncultured Binatia bacterium (SeqCode)
CCCCTACAACGCCCCGCGATGTCCGTGGAACGTGGAAGTGAGCGGCCTTGTGCGTGCGATTATTTTCAGGCGCACGGCAGCGCCGTGGCCCGAGGAAAACCGCGTGGTGCGTTAGCCGACGAAAACCACGACATCGTCCGCCTACACGGCAGGAGGTCTGGCCCGACCCCGAGCAAACTATGTTCGATCGCCGGTCCACTGGCGACGCCTGCCGATTCAGTCGGCTACCCTGGGGCTGTCGGCAACGCCAAGCGCACTGGGGCCCGAGCGGCGACGTGCGCACCCGATTTGACGAGCGGTTCTGGCGCGGTCGGCCCGGTACGACTTGTTGGCGGCAACCCTAATGGCTGCTCTGGATCGCAGATTGCAACCTTTGCCAGCGCGCGCGTTGCTCGGGTCGGAGCACGACCAGTGCATCGCGGTCGGCCAGCACGCGCAAGCGGCCTCGTTCATGAGCCAGTGCGGTCCAGTCCTCGCGCGCTGCCAAGGAGTGTTCCGTTCCCAATGCAGCAAGGCGGCGGCTCCATTCCTGCCACGCAGCCTCTGCGCGTTGTTCGACGAGCTGCAAGCGTGCACGCTGATCGGGCGTGAGGGCAAGCTCCTGCTCGTAGCGCAGCAAGGTCCCCGCAAGCCACCGCGGATGGTCAGCCCCTTCTTCTGCAAGCGTTCGTCCGACCACCGTGTTGATGCCCGCGGTGGCAACGAGCGCCAGCATCACGAGCCAGCGGAAATCACGCAGCGGAAGCATCCGGGAAATCGATGCTCTGTGCTCAGTGTTTCCCTGGAGCCAGCGGCACGCCTTTACGCGTGGAGATAATATACGCTTCCAATGCCTTCATGCGTTCGTCGTCTTCGGGAAGTTTGGGACCCTCCATGGGGTTTTCGATGCACCAGTTGATCATGTCGCGCAGGAGAGCGATGCGTTTTAATTGTGTCTGGAACTTCGGGTAGGTTTCCGGATGCGTGTTGCTCGCGTCTGGGTGGCACATGTCACAGGAGATGCCGTTGGTTCCCAGTTCCGGCGAATGGAAGAGCTTGTAACCCTCGTCGATCCTGCGCTTCAGCTCGGCCTCCCACACGCGCATCTCGCGCTGGGTGTGCTCTGCGCCTCCGTGAGCGAGCTGCTGTTTTTCTTCGTACCTTCGCATCAGCTCGCCAGCAACTTCGCGGGCCTTCTCCGGAGCCATGCTTTCCCCCGCTGCCACTCCGGGAACGACCACGCTCGTCGCACCGTCGCATAAGCCAACCACTTTGCTTTTCCCGTCGGGGGCTGCTGGCACCTGGTGTCGCACCGGCTCCCGAGCGCCCGCGTACGTCCCCCAAGCAATCGCTGCCACACTTGCCGCTACCGCCATCAGCAACGTTCCAATTCGGTTCATCTTCTGTCTCCCGTCGCCGCAAGAAGAACGAGTTCTCAGTACGAGGGCCATGAGAGGCTTCCCTCGAACGGTTTCGCCAATTCGGCCATGCCCTGTTTGCCGCGCCGCACGTGGTCGTACGTAACCGTCATTGGATTGCGGTCCCACAGGACGTAGTGCTTGTCTACCTGGCCATCGCCACGCACGGGCACCGTGCCCCAACCACACCCGTCGAATTGGTTGAACGGGTCTGCGCGCACCATTTGCACGGTCAGTTCCGGAATTCCTTGCGGAGCGTAAGGCCAAGGCCACGCGGTGGACAACACCCCATGGAACGTAATGTTGCGGATGCGGTTGGTGAGCACCTGGTGGGTGTGAGCGTGGATCACGGTCACCGATTCGAAGGGGAACAGGAGTTTCTGCACCTCTTCCGCGTCCTCGGTCCAGAAGTTCCACGGACGGTAGTACTTGTACAGCGGCGAGTGGGAGAAGACGACGATCGGAGTCTTCTTATCCACTTTTGCTAGGTCCTGGCGAAGCCAATCGCGCTGTTCCTCGCCGACCATAAAGGGGCGACCGTTAGGGTTGTCGAGCTGCGCCATGGCCAACATGCGCTCCATCGGTGTCATTTTCGGCTCGGTCCAGTAATCCTCGACGATGACCGAGTTCAGCACGATGAAATGCACGCCTTTATGGTCGAACGAGTACGTCGGTTCACCGAACATTTCCCGCCATTTTTCGCCCATGTCCAAGTACCAATCGTGCTCGCCCACCATCATGCGCACGGGAGCCTTGAGCTGCTTGAGCAACTGGGCACCGATGGAAAGTTCTTCGGCCTTGCCGAGTTGTGCCAAATCCCCACCGAACAGTACGAAGTCTGGCTGTGGGTCCAACGCATTCACGTCGTCCACTGCTTTTTGGCATGCCCGCACGAAGCGATGGTTCAGACCTTTGTCCAGAATGTGCGTGTCCGAAATGTACGCGAACGTGAACTTTGGCTGCGTTTCTTTGGCCTCGGCCACGCGAACGAGCTGAAAGGAGTGGGGCGGGTAGCCCTTCCAGAAGGCCGTGGCGACCGCCGCTGCCTTGGCTGCCGTCTTGAAAAAATCGCGCCGGCTGAGCCGTGGTAGTTCGGCGAAAAAGCGTTCTCGCTCTGCCAAGTACTCTTCCTTCTTGCGTTCCATTGGCAACTTGTAGCGCGCCATCCAAATCCTCCTTTTGCCGCTGGTTCCCTCACGGAACAGGCGCGGCCACCAGTTCCGCCGCTCGGGTTTTGCGCGACAATTCTTTCAGTTCTTCCCAGTCGAAATTGTTCCCTCCGTTTTCGTCGGTCAGCGACTTCATGAACTCAATGATGTCCGCAATTTCCTCTCGGGTGAGATCGAGCGGGCGCATGCCTCCGTCCAAATTCGGGTTCGGCTCGCCGCCGCGATTGTAGAAGTCCATGACCTCTTCGAGGGTTTGCAAACTGCCGTCGTGCATGTACGGCGCGGTCAGAGCTACGTTCCTCAGCCCCGGGGTTTTGAAGGCACCAATGTCCTTCGCTTCTCGAGTCACGATCCAGCGCCCCAGCGCCTCCACCCCCGGCTTATGGGCAAGGCTGGTCTCGGCTTCCCGGTCGCGACGTGTCTGAAGCGCCTGCGCCTCGCGAGCAAGCTGTTCGAAATTGCCCTTCATCGCCACACCGATGTTGTGGAACTTGTTGTCCGTGAAGAATGGGAAGGAGGCATTGAACTCGTGGCAGGTGACGCAGCGGGCCTTGCCTTGAAACAGTTGAAAGCCCCGTTTTGCCGCATCGCTGATGGCACTTTTGTCGCCGGCCAAGAACCGATCGAATGGGGAACTGAACGGAGCCAACGTGCGCTCGAACGAGGCAATTGCCTGCACGATGCGGTCGATCGTCACCTCTGGGGTTCCGAAGGCCTTTGCGAACAGTGGCGGGTAATCGGCAATGCTGGCGACTGCCTTCACGACGGCGTCGTGCGAGGGCTGGCCCATTTCCACCGGGTTGATCAAGGGCTGCTTCGCTTGCTCCTCCAGCGAGGGAGCGCGACCATCCCAAAACTGAACTTCGCTAAACCCTGCGTACAGCACCGTAGGCGAATTCCGTGCCCCTGCTTGATTGCGGATGCCCGTGGCGACCGCCTTGCCATCGGCAAATCCGCGCAGCGGATCGTGACACGAGGCGCAAGACACGGTACCGTCGGCCGACAACCGCTTGTCGAAATACAGGCGTTTGCCCAAGGCGACTTTTTCCGCAGTGAGGGGATTCTCTGGCGGAATGAGTGGTTCGAGCACCCCCTTTGGCAAGTACAAGGCGAAGGCCCCCATCATGGAGACCAACGGTGTCCGCATCCTGGCCCAAAGACGCATACTCCCTCCCTCACAGCACGCTGGCAAAGGGAAAGTCGCGGAGGCGGTCGCTCTCCACGCCAGCGTGGCAACTCGCGCAGGCGCGCGCGCCATCGTGCGTGCCCTGACTGACCAAAACATACGAGAGAGAGCCATGGCTCCACGCGACGAGCTTTCGTCCGCCCGTCTCGTACGTATGGAACCGCACAGTCCTTGCTCCTCCGACAGCCTCGGTAGCCGACTGCTCGGCTAGCGGAGCAACAAGCAACAACACTGGCTTCCCCTCTGCACGATACAAAACAGCCCCGAAGCGGCGCTGGCCTTGCCGCACGGTGGCAACTCCTTCGAGCTGCACTCCGGTCGGTGGGCGCAAAGAGCCTGCAGGATAATACGGGAGGTTGGTCGCAAGCCAAAGATCCGCTTCGCTGGCGTTCGCTGTCCGCAACTCGAGAACGAACTGCTGCGCTACTGCCTGCTCGTACAACTGTGCTGCCAGCGCGGCTTGCGGT
>CAZHQG010000082.1:0-3493 GCA_964534275.1 uncultured Binatia bacterium (SeqCode)
CTGCGGCTCGCGTCGAGCTCCGAGGCGGTCCCAACCGCCGCCAGCCGCTCGTGCATCTCGCCTTCCGTCTCCGCAACGCCCAGCACGAAGGTCACCTCGCGACTCGCTCCACCCGTGAGCACGAGGCGCTTGCGCAAAGCCAGCACCGGGTCGAGCACGTTGCCTACGGTGCCACTCAACGGCCCGGTTCGAGCGAGTGCCGCCGGTGCAGCCGTGGTATTTCCCCGCCCGAGAAACTTCGCGCGGTCCGTCTCCCACTGCAGCTCGCCTCCCCCAACCGCGGCGTGAAACAAGATGGGCCATCGTTCACTCGCCGCGCGCTGACGCCGCTTTGCCCACACAGCTCCACGCTGGGGGAAGCACCCAGTTTGTACGAACAATTTGGAGAACGCAGGGTGTGCCGCATGTGCCGCGAAGGGAAACAGTGCAACCTCCAAGTAGCTGGTCACTTCGACAACTCGTGCCTGTCGCGAGCGGTTGCGGATGCGCAAGCGGCGGAACTCCACGGGCAGGAGCGGGTCGACCCACGCCTCCACAAGGCACTCCACCTCCGGGGCGTCGCATTCGATGACGGCCGCTCCCACGCCCCGGCGAAACCGATAGCGCGCTCGCGGGCGGGGTGAAGGCAGAGGCGTTACCGACCAAAAGACGTTCGTCGCCTCGTCCCGCAAATACAACAACCAGCCACGCTGGTCCTCCACCGCGTCAGGCTGCCAGCCAATCAACTGCACCGCCTCGCCTCCACGTTGCCAGAACGCCGTGCCCGTACCCTGGCGAGACCATATCGCCCAGTACTGGCCATTCGACAGCACGGCACCGCCCGGCCAAAGCCGTGGCGTGCGCGGAGTGGTCACGGCTGCTCCTCCTCGAACACCAGCTCCACCTCGGCCGGGACGACCGTCACGCGGGCTTCGTTCGCGGAAAACGTAGTGCTTGGCAGCCCGTTCACCCGCATCGAGCGAATCGGTCGCGGCCAAGGCAGTTGCAGGACGATCCCACCCAACGGCATTTGCAAGTCCCCGTCGACAGCCACCTTCCACAGCCCATCGTTTTCCGCGTGGGCTCTAAAGTGCAGCACGCCGTAGTGCGTTGGTAGGCGGCGGACACCCACGCCGGACTCCACCCAGCGGCGCGGGATGCCGGCACCGAGCACCAGCGCTGCGTCCGCCCCGCGTTCGAACGCAAACACGTGCCGTACGGCCTCGATCCACAAGGCGGCCACCCAAGCGTGTGGCATGTCGCCCACGAACCGAGGCCAACTAGGGTCACGCCAGATGATTTCTGCCCATTGCCGCCAGGCCGCAGGGCGACGATCGGCAAGCACCGCGTTCAAGACTTCCCACGCTTCTTCACGCTGACCTAAGCGAAGCAACGCGGGCACGTTCCGCAGTTCGTATGGCGTGTACGAATCCCACGGTTCGCGACCTTCCACCCGTGCGCGCAAAATCGTCAAATAGCGTGCAAACGTGCTCCGCACGAGCTCTTGCGGCAAGCTCGGAAGAAGGTCGACCGGGTACAAGGCGATAGCACTGGAGTTCGGATCGAAGTCGGCGAGTTCCACGGAACCGGGCAAGTAATCCAGGTTGTGCTGCGCAACGACTTTCGTCAGCGAAGCCAACAGCGTGCTGCGGAAGTCGTCGCGCAGCAGTGCCCACCGGGCGGCGTGCTCCTTTTCACCCAAGGCCGCTGCCATCCGCGTGGCATCTTCGAGCCCGCGCAAGGCCCAAAAATCATCCCAGTACGAATGGACCGGACGAGCCGCGTAGCCTTCGTGACTGATCGACTCGGGCAACAGCCCAAAAAACACCTGCTTGTCGCCCTTGCGGTATTCCTCGGTCATGCGTTCCCCGCGCGCGCGCTCGATCCACTCGACTGCCCGTTGCATCTGCGGCCAAAGCTCGGCGACCAGTCCGATGTCGCGAGTGAATCGATAAATTTCCGCAACTAGGAACAAAAACTGCCCGTTGCTGTCGTGCTCCGGTACTGGATCGGGGCCGCGATAATCGATGCAGCACGGAATGCGACCATCCGGATACTGATAGCTGGCAAACCATCGGGCAAAGGCACGCGCCTCGGCGGTCGCGCCCATCTGGAGCAGCGCCGATGCCATCGTGACCCCGTCGCGGATCCAGGATCGGGCGTATGTTCGAGGTCCCGGCTGCAGGGCTGGACCATTGCGGTGCTCGAGGATGTGCGCCATGGCTGCACGCAGCGTGGCCTCCAACTCGCTTGCCTCGGCAGGCAGCTCGAACTGCACGCGGTCGAGTGTACTGCGCCACCGCTCCACCGCGCGGCGAACGTGCTGCTCGTATGCTTCCGGGGCGCCGTCCGTCGCCAATTCCAGACCGGGTACGTCCTCCCCGCTCCAGGGGAACGCCAAAAAGGCACTTTTGCGTTCACCCGCAGCCAAAGACCACTTGTACTCCAACGCGCCAGAGGCGTACCCGAGCGGGTCCGACACCTGCGCATGCGGGGGCAAGGCACCGCGGAGCAAGTTTTCGGTCACCATCCCTTCTTCGAAATACGCCGCACCGAACCGAGCGCCCGGTGTTTGGACCACCAGCGCAGGCTCGCGGTCGATCCACACCGTCCGGGCGTCGAACGCCAGCTCGCGAATCGAGCTCACACCGCCGACGATGTTGAGGTTTTGCCATGGAGGAAGCACTTGAAAGGGCCGAATGGCGAGGAACAAAGAAAACTCGGCAGTTTCGGGAAGTCGGTTTTCCAGCTCGAAGCGCGCGAAAAAGGCATTCGCTTGCCCGGAGCCTCCTGCCAAGAGTTCGACTCGCAATGCGAACCATTCGTGTTCCCACGTCACGCGAGGGATCGGCACGTCCGCCGCATGCGATTCCACAACCGAGCGTACTTGCTTCCATCCGACAAGCGCTCCCTCGCGATAGACGAACGGCTCGACCGAAAACCCGCCCGGTTTTGGTTCGATCGCACCGTCGCTGCTGAGCAACGCTTGGCGGCCGCCGTCGGGCGGCGCGACCGTCGTCCAATACACTTGCTCCGGCACATAGTATCGCGGGTACACGCCGGGCGGTGCATCTGCTGCAAGTGCAGAAAAGAAATGGTTTGGCGAAGCTGCCAGTTCGTACGGCTTCACCGCAATCGAACGAATTCCGTAGCCCTGGCCACGGCTGCTTTGCTCCAGCTCGATGCGCACGAAACGCGACTCTGCCTCTCCGGTCGGAATGTAATCGCGCCCGCCGTTACCGTGCTCGCTTGCAAACAACGGCCACCACTGCTGGCCATCCGGCGAAGCGAGGATGCGATACACCACCGCGTAGTCCAAAGGGTCCCAATCGATGACCAGGGCGCCGTACTCCCGCGGAATCTGAAAATCGATCTGCAACCACTGCTTGGCGAGCAAGATTCCGCTGTGCCACGCCGTGTGAGGGTCGGTGTCGAGCACGTGCTCGGGCCCCGCTCCTTCGAGCGACGTCGAGGCTTCCACGCGCGGCTTCGGCGGCGCCCCGCGGCGCACCGT
>CAZHQG010000083.1:0-3372 GCA_964534275.1 uncultured Binatia bacterium (SeqCode)
TCCACGCTACCGGCAGGCGATGTAGGGGCGACCCGGTGGGTCGCCCGTGGGGTGCGGCGTACACGGGCGGACGTGTTCGGTGATGTGGCGCCGGCGTGCGCGACGGTACCAGGGCGATGCACCGCGTCGCCCCTACAATGGTGGTGGAACCACACAAACCAAACGGGAACGGCCTGACCCGGGCAAGCCGCCGAATTACGGGAACGGGAAGTGGTAGCCCAGGTCCAGATTTCCGGTATCGCGGGCGAGGCCGGTCGTGGTGCGGTCGCGCAAGATGCGACGCAGGTCGACGAAGTCCGCCAGCGGGTCGCCCGCATCGATCGCCGGGCTGGCGGGGTTCAAACGGAAATCGCCGGTGATCGCATCGACGAACAGGGCGTCACGATTGATGTCGTGCAATCCGCCAATGCCTTGGCCGCCAGAAGGCGCGTACGTGGCGGGGAACACGAGGTTGTAATCGCCGCGATAGCCGCTCAGGCTGGATGGCTGGGTGGTCACCTTGATGTTTTCCAGCCCTGCCGCGGCTTGCCCATTTTGCTGCACGATGTTGTTCACCACCAACGCACCTGGCGACGCCTTGCTCGAATTTCCGATTTCGATTCCTCGGCCGCCATTGCCGAACACGGTGTTGTGCAGCACTTGGGCCGAGGGCGAACCGGACGACGTGCCGCCAATGCGAATTCCGATTCCCGTGTTTCCGTAAATCAGATTGTTGAACACGAGAACACCAGCGGAGTCCTGCACGCGGATCCCGTCGCCATTGTTGGCAAACACCACGCAGTTGCGCACGATGGCACCGTCGCTCCCGCTCTTGAGCACGATTCCGGCATCGGAGGCGCCTACCACCACGAACCCTTCGATCACTGCGCCATCCACATTCGCCAGCGAGAAGCCCGGGCCTGCCCCCGTGTTCCGCAAATCGAGCACTACGCGGCCTTGCGCGATGAACGTAAGCCGCTTGGGAGCCTGCCCGGTGGGATTCGTGGTCACCGCGTCGCGGTACGTTCCGGGTCCGACCACGATGGTGTAATCGCTCAGTGCGATTTGCGCCGCCCGCCGAATGGTCGCGAGCGGCACGCTCGGATCGGCGCCGGAATTGGCGTCGTTGCCGAACGCACTCACGTAGCACACCTTGGTGTTCGGGTTGCACGGAGGCGGCGCAGGTACCACGATGTCCCCACCGCCACCACAGCTCGCCCCCACACCGAGAAGCAGCAACACGAGCCCCCACACTCCCGTGACGTTCGTGGGCCGCTCCGCAACCGAGGGAACTCTTCCGACACCCATGTTTTGCGCGCTAGCCGGCATGGCTTGGTCTCCCCTGTTCCTTCAAAACTCGACTTTCGGCACTGCTGCGGCACCGCTTTGTGCTTCGAAGTACTTCTCCTCGCGAAACCCGAACAAGCCCGCGAAAAAGCGCTGCGGAATCTTTTTGATGTAGGTGTTGTACTCCCGCACCGCCTCGTTGTAGCGGCGACGCTCGGTAGCAATGCGATTTTCCGTCCCGGCCAGCTCGTCGGACAACCGCGCGAACTGCTCGTTGGCTTTGAGGTCCGGATAGCGCTCGGCGATGGCCAGCAATCGAGCGAGTGCCGAGTTCAACTCGGTGGCTGCCTGGATTTTTTCTTCGCGCGTGGTCGCCCCGATGAGTCGCCCGCGCGCAGCAGCGACGTTCTCGAAGATTTCGCGTTCGTGTTTGGCGTAGCCTTTGGTGACTTCCACCAAGTTAGGAATCAAATCGTTGCGGCGCTGCAGTTGGTTTTCCACCTGTGCCCACGCTGCGTCTACATGCTCGTGCAGCTCCACCATGCGGTTGTACCCACATCCGCTCAGCACCACGAGCACCCACAACAACAACCAGCGTTCGCGTGTCTTCATGGTTCCTCCTCGCCTCGCACCCTGCGCTAGCCCTTTTTATCCGCGTTCACCACCGGCCGCCCGCTCCGCCGCCTCCGAATCCGCCGCCGCCAAACCCACCGAATCCTCCACCGCCGAACCCGCCACCCCCTCCGAATCCACCCCGGTAGCCGCCGTACCAGCGCACCCTACGTCGGCGCGGCTGCAACTGCACCAGGATCAGCAACAGCGTGAACAACACGAACAAGCTAACGGCCACATCGAGCCAGGTGGGCTCGGCCCCGACCGTTCGCGGGGCGCGTGCCGGCGGACCCGAAACGTCCGGAACCGGTGCTGCCTCCAACGTCGCCAGGTGCACACCGGCATCTTGCGCGAGAATCCGTGCAATTTCTGCAGTTCCCTCCCAAATGCCCCGCGCAAGCTCCCCGCGTCGGAATCGGGGAAAGATGATGCGATCGCGGATTTCGCCCACTTTGCCATCGGGCAAAACGTGCTCGACGCCGTAGCCTGTGAGGATGAACATCTCGCGGTCGTCCACCGCGACCAGGAACACCACACCGTTGTCTTTTTCGCGACTTCCAGGTCGCCACGCTTCGGCAATTTTCATGGCGTAGTCGAACGCCGTCAGCGGGCGAGTGGAGCGCACCACCACGACCGCAATTTGCGCGCCGGTTTTGCGGTCGAGTTCGCCGATCAGTGCTTCGAGTCGCGCACGGGTGTGGGCGTCGATCACCCCCGCAGCATCGAACACGTACCCTTGCGGTTTGGGCACGGTGGGTTCCGGTTGCGCAACCACGGAGCCGGCCACCAGCACGAGGGCCAGGCTGGCGCCGAGCAGCCGCGGAAACCACGGAACCCTCGCCCGTCGTGCGTCAGCCAACCGAATCTCCGGAAAGCACGAGCCGGTCTGCCACATCCACCACCTGCTCCACCTCGCGCAGGTACTGGCGAAACAACGAATCGCGGTCTCGCGGCCACGAGGCTCGCTGCTGGCGAATGGCGAGGAGCTGGAGCGTGGCGGGAAGCTCGAGACGGAAGGTTGCAGCAAACTCCCGAGCCACTTGTTCGTACGATTGCGGCGCTTGCTTTCCCGCTAAGCGCAAGAGGTGGCGCATGACGATGCAAAACGACTTCACCGCCTCGAGGAGCGCAGCGGCAGCGTCGCTCCGTAGTTCTTCCGCTTGCAGATACAGTGCGCTCAGGCGCACCCATTTGCTGCGCAACTCGAACTCCGCTTGCCGGCGCAGGCACTCTGGTTGCACGGCAATGCTTGCAAGCAGGTCGTCTCCCGCGACCACTTCGTGCTGCACCTGCAGGTCGGCAATTTCCATGGGGAACACGTCGGCCGCACGGACGAGGAAGGGGCGATCGACCACCAGCGGAACCGCCATCCCCTGCCGACGCCACCGCGGCCAATGGGGCCGAAGGCGCGGCAGCACCGTGCTGGGCGCGGCCCGCACCACCACCAGGAAGTTGATGTCCGAGCGCCCCTCGACGTAATCGGGACCGAGCGCG
>CAZHQG010000084.1:0-3160 GCA_964534275.1 uncultured Binatia bacterium (SeqCode)
CGGCGCACCGTGCGCGGCTCGAGCACGAGTTCGTCGAGCCACAACGACCCTCTGCCTCCGCTACCGGCAGCCACGGCAAATTCAATCCAGCCCACATCCCGTGGTTGGCCCGTGGGCACGTCTCCCCAAGCAAACTCGACTCGCACATCGCGAATGGTCAGCAACCGCCACTCCGGCGGGAAATAACAAGGGCGCTGCCGGTACCACCACACGTTGCGCCCGGGAGGGTCGACCAGCTTCAATTGCAAATCGTTCGGCGGGCCTTCGCCACGCACCCAGAGCTTGAAGGCGTAGTTTTTTGGCAGCTTCAAGTTTACCGCCTTGCGAACGATCACGAAGCTGCCCCCCGGCTCGATGTCGAAATCGATCCGTAAAGCCTTGCCCCGAACGCCTTCGTCCAAAGCGATTTCCACTCGCGCATTCGGCGAAGCTTGCGTCGTCCAGCCCTCCAGCGACTCGAAGCTCTCCACGACCGACTGCGCAGACGCACGCTCGCACAGACCCGGGCCAGCCACCATCATGACCCACACCGCCACGAGCCAGAACACCAACCGCATTTGCCAGTCTCGGCCACGCACGACACTCGAGTGTTTACGCCATTCTCTCGCACGACTCCACCGCAAACCCAGAGCGCACACTGCTCGGGCTCGCATCCCGTGTGCGACAGTGCCGCCGTTACGACCCACAGGTGGTCGGGCCCATCGAAACGACCCGGTGGGGAAGAATCTGGAGCCGCGACTAGCCGACGGTGTGCGCGTGTTGCTCTCCAGGGCAACTACGGGCTAGCGTGGGCCTATGCTCATCCGGGATGCGGTTCACGGCGATGTCGAACTCGATGCGCTGCAGGCCCGCGTACTGGACTTTCCCACGGTGCAGCGTCTTCGCGGCATCAAGCAACTCGGCACGGCCTACCTGGTGTATCCGGGCGCACTGCACACGCGGTTCGACCACTCACTAGGCACGTGCGCGGTGGCGCAGCGCTTCCTCCGGGTGCTTCAACGCCGGCATCCGGAGTGCGTTACCTCGGAGCTTGCGAGCTTCGTCGGCATTGCCGCACTGCTCCACGACGTCACGCACGTACCGTTCGGCCACACGTTCGAAGACGAGCGCCGTTTGTTTCCCCGGCACGACAAGGGGGAACGATTGAGTTTGCTGCTCAAAGGTCCGCTGGGCCAATCTCTGCACCGGCTCGGCATCGCCGAGGTGGTAGAGGAAATACTCGGTGCGCGGCCGCGCCGCACGGTGCCTGAGTGGGCCGCACAAGTCGTTTCCAGCACGATCGATGCGGATCTGCTCGACTACCTCCGACGCGACGCGTATTTCACCGGCCTTGCACCGCGTTACGACGAGCGTGTGTTCCAATCGTTTGCCATTGCCGACAATCAGCTCGCCTTAGCGCTCACACGCCACGGGATGTTGCGGCCCGACGCATTTTCGGAGACCGTGCAGTTACTGCGCCTCCGGTACTTCCTCACCGAGCGAGTGTACTACCATCACACGAAGGTTGCCGCGGGCGCGATGATTTCCAAAGCCGTGGAGTTGGCTCAGCAATACGGGACTCTCGGCGAAACCGAGCTGTTGGAACTGCAAGATGCCCCGCTACTAGAACGGCTGCGCAAGATTCCTTCCGCAAACGATCCCGACCCACGGTTGGTTGGGCTCGTCCAACGCTTGGAGCGCCGCGAGCTTTTCAAACGCGGATACGTCATCTCGGCAGCAACATTGTCGCGCACTCAGCGTGCTGCGCTGGTACGGCGTTACCACGAGTCGGCGGAAGAACGGCGTCGCGCTGAGGAGGCGATCGCACGGGAGTTACGCTGCGATGCAAGCGAGGTGATCGTGTATTGTCCGGCACTCACGGTCATGAAAGAGGCCAAGGCCTTGGTCGTGACCCTGGACGGTTTGGTGCCGCTCGACCAGTACGACCGCAGCGGCGAAATTGCTGCTTTGCAGCGCCGCTACGAGGAGTTGTGGCGCTTTTATGTCTTCGTGCCCGAACCGTTCCGAACTGCGGCTGCGGCCGTCAGCGCTGAGTATTTTGGCTACCCGAGCGAGCACCACTGACGGTTCTGGCACCCTCGCGAAGGGCGGAAGTTTTCAACCCAAGTGCAGCACGTGAGCAAGTTGATCCGGGGCAAATCGGATCCCGACGTAAAACGAGCCGAACACCCCGTACACTGCACTGGCCTCATCGTACCGCAGCTCGTACACAATGTCGCGAATGGCCTTGAGGTCGCGGCTGAACAACGTCACGCCCCACTCCCAGTCATCGATTCCCGTACAGGTGGTAATCAGTTGGGTCACGCGGTCGGCAAAGCGCCGCCCAGACTCCCCGTGCTGAAGCATGAGTTTCTTTCGCTCCTCGAAGCTCAAGCGGTACCAGTTGTCCTGGTCGCGTCGGGCTTTTGCCATGGGGTAAAAGCACACGATGGGGTAGTCGTCGGGGAGTTTCGGGTGGATGCGCGAATCGGCGTAAATGGCCGTACGCTTGCGTAATGCGGCAAAGCGAGTGGCAAACTCCGGCGAGGTCGGATCGAGTTTTTGCTCCTCGATCAGCAAACGGGCCCAATCGAGTTCATTGGTGATGTATTCGCTTGCCTCGGTCAGCGAGAGGAACTCCGCCACCGGCTGCAAGCACGCCCCGAGCGCTGTCGCAGCAATCTGCTGTGCAAGCTGTTGCACGCGCCAGAGGTCCGGATGAATCGCCATCACGCCAAAGTCGAACTTGGTCACTCCAGCAAGGGGCACCAACTGAAGTTCCGCCTCGCCTGCAGTATGCCGGAGCCAAGTAGAGAACTCCTCTTCCGCACCCGCACGTGTTTCCACGCTCTGGTCGCGCCAGCGTGCACGGTCGAGCCGGTAAAACAAGTGCACGACAGGCCATCCCGCCGAAGGCCGCAGTCCTTCCAATCGCTCGCTCATCTTCGGTCGCTCTCCTGCGCAGGTTGCTACCGTAGCCCTCTGCAACCCGCAACCGCGCCTCACCCCCACGCTTACCCTGTTCTAACCACGCCTGGCGCACCAGTTGTAGGGGCGGTTCGCGAACCGCCCCTACAACATGCCATGTTGCATCGGGTCCCACGATGGAATCGCCGCTGCCAGACACGGGGCGGGATGACAGACGACGTGGACCCTCAAAGCTCGCACGACGACAGGATCC
>CAZHQG010000085.1:0-2247 GCA_964534275.1 uncultured Binatia bacterium (SeqCode)
CGTGTTCGTTGGGCGCGGCGAGGGCCGAGCGAGAATCGGCGTCGGGGTGGGTAACCAGGCAAATCCACCCAGGGGCGCAGCCGGCCGCGTCACCGTCGGCGAAGGCGGGGGTGGATTGCCTGCGGCTGGGGTCTCTTGCGGCGCTGCTTGTGCCAAGCGCTCTGCGGCCTTTTGGCGCAGCCGTTCATAAAACGCCCGATCGACGCTTTCCTCTGCTCGGTCCGGAGACTCGGGCGACGGAGTGGCAAACACGATCGGGCCGCGCACGATCCGCTCTTCTTGCAGGAGGCGCCGTTCGGCCGCATCTCGCCCTACCCACATGCCAAACAAAAAAATCAGCACGGAAGCGCCGAGGAACAGCACGATCAGCAGAAAAACTTGCGGATACGTCAAGCCTTGCTGGCAGCGGCCGTAGCGCTTCATCGCTCTCACATCTCTTCCGGCGCTCGTACTCCCAGAAGTTCCAGCCCTTGCCGTACGACTTTTCCCACCGCCCATGCCAAGTACAGCCGCGCTGCGGTACGTTCCGCGTCGTCCGTCAGCACGCGGTGGCGGTTGTAGAACCGGTGAAACTCGCCTGCCAGGTCGATCAGGTAAAACACCACCCGGTGTGGTTCGCAGAAGCGGGCAGCATCTTCCACTACGTCCGGAAACGCCGACAGGCGCTTGGTCACGGCTACCTCTTCGGGCTCCACCAAGCTGGCCAATGCCGACTCCGCTGCCGGCCGTAGCGCTACACCAGCGGCGGCCGCTTGCTTCATCAAGCTGGCCACACGGGCGTGCGCGTACTGGACATAAAACACGGGGTTGTCCGTGGATTGCTTTTTCGCCAGGTCGAGGTCGAACTCTAAGTGGCTGTCCGCCTTGCGGGTGAGAAAGAAAAACCGCACCGCATCGGCACCGACTTCGTCGATCAACTCGTCCAAGGTTACGTACTCTGCCCGGCGCGTCGACATCTTCACCTGCTCGCCACCACGGGTCAACGTGACGAACTGGTACAAAATTACCCGCAGCCGGGAAACGTCGTAGCCCAGGGCAGCCAATGCCGCACGCACGTCCTCGTGCTCCGCAATGTGGTCGGCGCCGAGCACGTTCACCAACAAGTCGAACCCGCGGGCAAACTTGTGTCGGTGGTAGGCAATGTCGGGCAAACGGTACGCGGGTTCACCGGTCGACTTGACGAGAACCCGGTCTTGCCCAAGCCCCACGGCTTCGCCCGCGAGCCACACCGCGCCATCGCGCTCGAACGCCAAACCGCGCGCACGCAAATCGGCCAGGGTCCGGTCGATACTGCCATCTCGATACAACGAATCTTCGTTGAAGTAAGAGTCGAACCGAATCTGCAATCGTTGGAGCGTGCGCTCGATGTCCTCGAAAATCGCGCGTTCGGCCGCCTCCTTGAAAATACCGGTCGCATCCTCGTTGCGGAGCCGGTCGCCGTGTTCGCGCACCAAGCTGGCGGCGATTTCCCGGATGTAATCTCCTTGGTAGCCCTCCTCGGGGAAGCGGACTCGCTCGCCAAGAAGCTCCAGAT
This sequence comes from uncultured Binatia bacterium (SeqCode), assembly GCA_964534275.1. Classification (GTDB taxonomy): domain Bacteria; phylum Desulfobacterota; class Binatia; order HRBIN30; family HRBIN30; genus HRBIN30. Next base: position 1,535 of record CAZHQG010000085.1, read on the forward strand.
ACCGCGCCTTCACCGACTCGCCCAGCAGCTTCATTTGGCGGCCAGCATTGTTGAAGTAGTACTCGCGCGTGACCGCGTGCTGCGTCGCCTCGAACAAGCGCGCAATGGCGTCGCCGAGAACGGCGTTGCGCCCGTGTCCGACCGTCAGAGGGCCGGTTGGATTGGCAGATACGAATTCCACGAGCACGCGTTTCCCACGGCCAAAGGGCGCAGGACCGAAGTCGGGACTTTCCACCGCCGCTAAGCAACGCGCCCAGAACGGCATGGACAACCGAACGTTGATGTACCCTGGGCCAGCGATCTCGACCGCGGAAAAAATCCCCTCCGGATCCTCGAGGCAGCCAACGATCTTCTCCGCGACGGCACGCGGGGCTGCACGCTCGGCCCGCGCAAGCATCAGGGCAATGGGCGTGGCCAAGTCGCCAAGATTCGGATCCTTGGGAACTTCGAGGGGGACCTCTGTCGGATCGCTTTGCAGCAAGCCTCTTTCGCGGGCCTTGCGCAAAGCACGATGCAACACGGCTTCAACTGGTTTCTTCATCCTTGTCGTTCAGGGGTTCCGTGCGCGGCAATACGCCGCGGCAAGACTGCGGCGCTATACGCAGCGCTGAGAAGCGAGTCAAGTTTCTACGAAGCGAGACCCGCTAGGCTGCCTGCGCATTCTGAACGAAAAGACGTGTCGCCACTGGGATTGGATACGGGCGAGCCGGCGG
>CAZHQG010000086.1:0-2149 GCA_964534275.1 uncultured Binatia bacterium (SeqCode)
GCGGCGGTGGAGGCAGCTCGCGACGTGCTCCGGCGCGGGGGTGCCGCGCTCGAGGCTGTAGTGGCTGCCGTGCGTGTGCTGGAGGATAATCCCGAATTCAACGCGGGTCGCGGTTCGGTGCGGACCCAAGAGGGCACGGTCGAGATGGACGCCGCGGTGATGGACGGCGCGAACCTTCGTGCTGGAGGAGTCGCCGCAGTGCAGCGGGTCCGACACCCCATCGAGCTTGCTGCACGAGTGCTGGATGCCGGACTGGAGGTATTGCTGGTGGGAGAGCCAGCCGACCGTTGGGCGCAAGCCGTTGGCCTGGAACTCGTCGCACCCTCGCAGGGTGCTGGCGGTGAAGACAGCGGAGACCGAACAAACTCTGCTGCTCCCGGGGGCACTGTTGGCGCCGTGGCTTGTGACACCGACGGGAACGTTGCCGCGGCAACGTCCACGGGCGGGCGTAAGGGGAAGCGCTCGGGTCGTGTGGGCGATTCCCCGGTGCTTGGGGCCGGCACCTATGCGGATAACCGTGGTGGGGCTGCATCGGCCACCGGAGACGGGGAAGCAATTTTACGCTTTGGCCTTACCCGGTTTGCGGTCTTGGAATTGGAGCGAGGCGTGTCCCCTACCGTGGTCGCGAGTGCGAGCATTGCGGAAATGTGCCGCCGAGTGAGCGGAGAAGTCGGGCTGATCTTAGTCGATCGCTTTGGCCGCTTAGGTTGCGCACACAATACTGCGCACATGCCTGTCGCCTGGGTCACCGCAAGCCAGACGGACATCGAAGCCTCCATGGCCCCGCGTCGCTTGCGGTTTCCTCGATGAGAAAGGCCACGAGCATGACGGGAGGACACACCACAGCCGCGGCACCCAGCGCCATCCGGTCGCTGCCCTTTTGGAAACTCGTCTGGGGCGTGTTGGCTGACGTGCTGGTTGCCGCCGTGACCATTCTGTTGGCAATTCCGGCGATCGTGGCCACCATCGTCACGCGGCGTACGTGGGCCATCGACTTTCTGGCCCCAATTTGGAGCCGCATCATTTTGTTCATTTGCGGTGTGCGGGTCGATGTGGTGGGCCTCGAGCATGTCGATCCCAACCGCTCGTACGTGATCATTTCCAATCATTTGAGTAACTTCGACATTTGGGCCACCTTGGCGGCGCTGCCGTTGCGGTTGCGCTTCGTTGCCAAGGAGGAACTGCTGCGCATCCCGTTTTTTGGCACCGCGTTGCGCATGAGCGACCACATTGTCATCGACCGCTCGAAGCCCGAAGATGCCGTGGCGCGGATCAACGCACGTGTGGCCGCCCAAGCGCAAGGAGGCAAGCCGTTTTGCTTGCTGTTTTATGCGGAAGGGACGCGCAGCCCGGACGGCCAGATCCACGCCTTCAAGAAAGGCGGGGTGACCCTGGCGTTGCGCACGGGTTTGCCGATCATTCCCCTCGCGATCAGTGGCACTTGGAAACTGCTGCCGAAGAACGCCTTGCTCATTCGCCCGGGCGGCAAGGTGAAAATCGTGCTGGCGCCACCGATCGAAACGACAGGCATGACCCTCGACGATCGCGATGCGTTGAACGAACGCGTGCGGGCAACGATCGTCGAGAACTTCGATCCCGACTACTGAGGTTTGCCTGACCCCGTCCTTCCGCGACGCATGACAGTCATCGAAAGCGTGTATGCCGCTATTCAGTGGCTGCGGGACCAGCGGCACGCGGGCAGCGTGCGACCCTGGACCATCGCTGTGCCTGCCTGTGTTCCGTACGTTCCGCTGCTGCTGCGTTTCTTGCCACTTGCTGAGGTGCGGGGTGTCGAGGTTCGGGTTCCGGGCGGGGTGCCGTTCCGCGGCACGGGCGCGTATCCTCGTTGGGCCGCATTCCATGCGGCGCTTGCCGGAAACCTCTCTGCCGAGCATCTAGCCGCACTGTTACCGTATCTCCGCCGCGGCTTGGGCGACCGCCCTCCAGGTGTCGGGTCCTCGCTGCCACGCATCGCTCCGAGCCGTGCGTTGGCGTTGCTGCACGCAACCGGTGCCGATGCACGGGATGGCGGACCAACTCGGTGGGCAGCGCGCATCGAAGCACTGCTGGCTCGCGCAACAAGTTCGGCTGCAAGTGCCGCAAAGAAATCCAGCGGCGATGCGCGCCGCTTGGCGACCGTCGCTCGGCA
>CAZHQG010000087.1:0-1502 GCA_964534275.1 uncultured Binatia bacterium (SeqCode)
TCGGAACGCCGTACGCGGGCAGCAAGTTGGTCACACCCAACGGGAGGGCAACGGCAGCACTCAACAACCAAAAACGGGCGAGTAGTCGTTCCCTCGCGTCCGTGGCCCCGCGGAGGTCCCGCACGCACAAGGCCAGCGTGCCAACAAAGCACATAACCACGTTTGCGGTGTAAAGGTGATAAAGTGGCCCCGCGACCGAATAACATCCCCACTCGTAGGGACGCAGTCCTTGGACTACGAGGCCAAAGGGATTTGCGAGGACCAAGATCGTGGCTATGGCCATGTTCACCGACAAAAGGAGCCACCAGAACCAACCCCGGTTGTCGCGACTGACGGTAAAGAAGTGCAGGATTGCCACGGGTAGAAGGTTGGCGGCCACTGCAGGAATGCGGAGCAATGCCCAGGAGTTCTGGTCGCACGGCAGGCTGTACAATAGCGCCGCATAGCCATTCCAAAGCGCTACCAATGTGCTCATCAGTACGAACGAGCGCCCGAGCTTGTCGCTCCGTTCGGAGGCGACGAGAACTGCTAGAAACGCGCTCGCTATGCCGGCGCCGATCGCAAAAAGTGGAGCGAGGTTCATCTGGGTAGCCTAAAGAGCAGTCCGCTACGAAGCTGGTGGCCACATACTACGCCTCAGTGAGGCGCGACTTCCACATCGTTGGAAATCGCCATGTACATAGTGAAGACGCGACCCCAGTAGGGATCGAAATAGTTCCCGTTCGGAAGTTCCTGAAACCCGATGGCTCGATACCACTTGGTCATTCTCGCTTCGCTGGTCCGCAGTACGACCCCTGCCGTGCCAAAGCGGCGAGCGAGCTCAAGCATCTTCCCAGAAAGTAACCTGTATAAACGCGCACTGGCCGAAAGCACACGTCGGTATTGCGGGTCGACCCACAAGGCCCCTGCTTGCATAACGCGGGCATCGGCACCCGGTAGCGACAAGGAGTTCACCGCCAAGAGTTCAAGCGGAAGAGGGGTTGGCCCCAAGAGTCGAGCCCCTGCGACTAACCGATCGCCCTGGACAGCGACGATGTGAACCCCATGCTTGTCGAAAACATCCCGACCGTGGTAGCCAAAAGATTTGTGGTACCATACCTCACGGAGGCGCAGGCACTGAAGCAGCTCGTAGACGTTCGCGACCTTGACATGCGCCGTGTTCACTAGCGCGTGTTCAAACGGCTTTGCCCCCATACTCGCACGCCACGATCGTGAATGTGATCCCATGGATAGATAGTTTGCCGTTGCACGGTGCCCACAGTCAAGGACGGATCATCTTTTGGGAGGAGAATGAAACTCTATGCGCGCGGAATCGCCACGACCACTGGACCTCGTCAAACAGCGTGCGCGGGAGCTCGTGCATGAGATCACGGGCTTACCGCTTGAAGAGATTACCGACGACGCCAGCTTCGACACCACACTGGTGATGGAGTCGGTGCAGTTGGTCGAACTCCAGGTGGCCCTCGAAGAAGAATTCCAAACCGAGCTCGATCCAATTTACA